>NZ_AP022842.1:705500-1396000 GCF_011398925.1 Bacillus sp. KH172YL63 | reverse complement strand
AACAACAATCAATTCGAAAAGAGTCTTCTTTTTTTAAGAGAAAAAGCCATGAAAAAGCTTAGTATCCTAAGCATTTTTCATGGCTTCAATTACTTGGCGATCCAAACGGTCCGCTGCCTTTTTATCGTATGTCTTTTCATATGAAGGTTCAGAAGATATCTTTGATCCGTAAAACATGACATCTCTTACCTCATTAATCGCAATCTTAACAAGGGACAGTTTTAACGGGACCCCTGCCAATTTCTCCTCTGTGACTTCGGCTTCACCACTGATGGAGTATGTTGATTCGTTGGCAATCAAATTCACCACGACCAGCGGGTTGCCCTTTATATTTTGGAGAATTCTCGAGCGTTGATCCACGGCTAACAACAGTGTCATTTCATCAGCTGCAAATACCCAGGATATGGCACTGACATTAGGCCCGTTTGTTTCAAAATCCACTGTAGCAACCGTTACAAACCGCTCTGACTGCAGTTCATCGAATAACACAGGAATCAAACCGGGTTCTACTCTGTTTGCCATACTATCCCCCCTTACGAAGCAGTATATTCTCTCTAAGCGCTCCTCAATTCAATACTGTTCCTTCTTGTCTATACTATACCAAATTCCATCTCTAAAAGCATACATGAAAGTAAAATAAAGCGTTCGGCTATACTACATGATATACTAAAAAGACCAGACATATGATGAAAGAAATAGAGGTGTCAAAATGAGAGTAAAATGTGCACTGTGTGAAATTATTGAAAATATTGATGACTATTCCTTACAGGCAAAGAAATTGCGAAATCGACCGATCCATACGTACATGTGTGAGCCATGCCACGACCGGATCAAAGAAAAGACGGCGGAACGGGTTTCGACAGGGAACTTTCGGTTTTACCGTTCCCCACAGGTAAAAGATGAATTCTAAAACCATTTGGACGGGAATGCTGACAGGCCTTCTTTCCGGCACCGCATTAGGCTTATTTCTGAAAGGGATGCAGTCTTTAACGGGCATCAAGGTGTATGTTCTCCTGCTGAATGTGGATTTCATCCCTATATTGGGATCAAACCCCCTCCCTGAATGGTTCGAATTCTTATTGCACTTACTGGTATCCTGCGGAATCGGGATCATATTCGTTTCCCTGGTGAAAAGATTTCAACTTTCGGCGAAAGGGGCAGTCATCCTTGCATTCCTCCTGACCTTGCCGACTGTATTTCTATATTTCCCACTTTCTTATCTTGCAATAAAGGAAGTTCCGTCGCTGATGGACGGAAAGGCAATTGTGTTATGGTCATTCGGACATATCCTCTATGCCCTGACACTGCAACCCATCTATTCAACTCTTCAGAAAAAGACATTCGATACATAAAAAGCTGTCGCTCCCTCAAAGGGAACGACAGCTTTTTGTTACGAAAACGTGCCTTTTTTCTTTTCATTATGAAGACGGACTTTGTAGATCACGAGGATCATTGCCGCCACGACCAGCCCTTCAGCGACCGGCAGGAAGATGCCGAGAAACGTCAGGACCGTACAGCCGAGAATAAGAAAGGTGTAAATCATAATGGATTTCAACACCGGCAGCTTCTTGGCAAAGCCAAGCTTGTACACTAAGATCGAGAGACCGACTATGGTTATATAAAGCAGCCACATACCCATTTCCGCGTTTTCGTCAACACGGTAAAGGGATGCGAAAAAGGACAAACGCTCTGTTACATCCATTTCCTACTCCCCCTTCACTTAGTTTATTGAGAAACCTTATTTTTCTTTTCGGCTCTTTCACGTTCATTCTTATCAAGGATTTTCTTACGAAGACGGATCGATTCAGGCGTCACTTCACAATACTCATCATCGTTCAGATACTCAAGGGATTCCTCAAGCGTCATGATTCTTGCCTTCTTGATTGTGACTGTCTGATCTTTATTGGCAGAACGGACGTTTGTCGCCTGCTTCAGCTTCGTGATATTTACCGTGATATCATTTTCTCTCGTGTGCTCCCCGACAATCATACCGCCGTAGATTTCTGTACCAGCTTCCACGAAGATGATTCCCCGGTCTTCAACTTGCATGATTCCATATTGAGACGCTTTTCCTGTTTCCATTGAAACAAGAACACCTTGGCGACGTCCGCCAACGCGGCCTTTTTGAAGCGGCTGATAGCTGTCAAATGTATGGTTGATGATTCCATAACCACGTGTAAGCGTCATGAATTCAGTTGAATATCCGATCAAGCCACGTGCCGGTACCATGAAGATTAGACGAACTTGGCCGTTACCGTTGTTCACCATATCCAGCATTTCACCTTTACGTTGACCAAGGGATTCGATTACGCCACCCATATATTCTTCAGGGATATCGATTTGGACACGCTCTACAGGCTCACTTTGTACACCATCTACATCTTTGATGATTACCTGAGGCTTGGACACTTGCAGCTCATATCCTTCACGGCGCATGTTTTCAATCAGGATGGAAAGGTGAAGCTCTCCGCGTCCTGAAACTGTCCATGCATCAGGAGAATCCGTTGGTTCAACGCGTAAGCTTACATCTGTTTGAAGTTGAGCCATAAGGCGCTCTTCGATTTTTCTCGCAGTAACGAATTTACCTTCTCTGCCGGCAAATGGACTGTTATTTACCAAGAATGTCATTTGCAGAGTTGGTTCGTCAATGCGAAGAACCGGAAGCTGATCCTGATGTTCAACCGGACAAACTGTTTCACCTACGTTAATGTCTTCCATTCCTGATACCGCGATCAAGTCTCCTGCTTTCGCTTCTTGAATCTCTTCACGCTTTAATCCGAAGAAACCGAAGATCTTTGTTACACGGAATTGTTTAATCGAGCCATCAAGCTTCATCAGGACAACCTGTTGACCTACTTTCATCGTCCCTCTGAATACACGGCCGATTCCGATACGTCCAACATAATCATTGTAATCAAGAAGAGCTACCTGGAATTGTAGCGGGTCTTCTGAATTGTCTACTGGTGCAGGGATGTGCTCGATGATTGAATCATAAAGACACTGCATGTTCTCGTCTTGTTTAGCCGGATCCGGATCTGTACTTGCAGTACCGTTGATCGCAGAAGCATATACTACCGGGAATTCAAGCTGCTCATCATTTGCGTCCAGCTCAATGAATAGTTCAAGGACTTCATCGATAACTTCTTCCGGACGGGCTGAAGGTTTGTCGATTTTGTTTACAACGACGATCGGAGTAAGGTTTTGTTCCAAAGCCTTTTTCAATACGAAACGGGTTTGTGGCATACATCCTTCGTACGCATCCACCACTAGCAGCACTCCGTCTACCATTTTCATGATACGCTCAACTTCTCCACCAAAGTCGGCATGCCCTGGTGTATCAAGGATGTTGATACGTGAATCTTTATATTGAATCGCTGTATTTTTCGCCAAAATTGTAATACCGCGTTCTCTTTCCAGATCATTTGAATCCATCGCACGTTCTGAAACTGTTTCATTTTCACGGAAGATTCCTGATTGTTTTAAAAGTTCATCTACCAAAGTTGTTTTACCGTGGTCAACGTGAGCGATGATCGCGATATTTCTAAGGTCATTTCTTAATTTCATATTTCCACTCCTGAATATTGGATTTCTTTATAGTAAAAGATAATATTTTTCAGTTCAACTAGACCATTATATCACAGCATCGACAAAAGCCCTAATAATTATTTCATATAGACCTGACTGTTCTAGATATTTCCAATCATCCTTTCCTTCTCTTTTACTTTCCCCATTGCACATCGTAAAAATGATAGGTAAAATTCATATAGAATAGAAGAAATCATTATACAAACATCATTCCTTTATTTTCTGGGGGTAGCGAAATGGAAAACATCAAGTGGATTTTTGTATTTTTTTCAATTATGGCCGCAGTGTCATTAATGGGGATCGCCGTTTCCATCAGCTTACAGAGTTTACTGTTGGCTGGTGCGAGTACCGTTTGTTTACTGATTGTGATGGGCTTTGGTTTCAAAACAAAGAAGAGATACAGACAAGAAGGAAAGCTTTAATCACTAAGAGCCTTAAGTTGGTGATGACAAAAAAGATCCGGACAACCAATCGATATTCGTTAAGGAACATCGATTATGTTCGGATCTTTTTTTGTTTGCAATCTTTTATTGTGTTTTCTGAAGGTAATCCGTCAGAATAGTTTGGTGTAAACCGGGTTTCCCGACGAAGAGTGAGCTCTTGTTCAGTGGGTCCAACGGGTTTCCTTCCAAGTCGGAGACGACTCCGCCAAGTTCCTCGATCATGATTTTCCCTGCTGCAAAGTCCCACGGTGCAAGTCTCATCGTTAAATAGGCATCGAGTCTGCCTGATGCAACATATGCGAGTTCTATCGCAGCGGATCCATAAGAACGGGTTCCCCTCACATCTTTTACGAGCGGGGAAAGGATTGCTGGATTAATGCGTTTATTATCCGTAACCCAAAGCGCATTCAGAGCAACGATTGCATCCTCGACAGGTACAGGTTCAAGCTTTGGAAGTTTCACGTCATTCATGTAGACACCGTGACCCTTATGCGCAAAGTACAGCTCGTCGTGCACCACATCATATATGTATCCTAATTTACCTTCATCCTGATCATAGATACCGATTGAAATGGCAAAGTTTCGTTGTTGATGAACAAAGTTCATTGTCCCGTCAATAGGGTCGATGATCCAGGTAACACCCGATAACTCTTTCAATTCATCCCCATAACCTTCTTCACCCAATATTTGATGATCCGGGTAGGTGGTACGGATGTTTTCAGTAAAGAAGCGCTCAGTCGCCTCATCCATATCCGTGACAAGATCATTCCGGTTCGATTTCGTTTTTATACTCAATTCGTTTTTGAATGACTGACGAATCCGCTCACCGGCTTCTCCAATCCACGCTCTCACATTTTGATCTAACTCAGTCCAATTTGTCATAAATCTTTAGCCTCCAGTATGTGTAACGAAAATCAGTATTGTCATTAATAATATGGACGTTCGGGAGCACATTGACTCCCACTTCTCCAAGAATTGATACTCTTAGTTTATTAGCTTATAGGATTGTCCAGGCTCTTTCAAGTGATTGACCTTTAAGGAAATGGGAGAATGAAAGGGGGGCGTGGGGGAGTAATCATAAGCTGGATTCATTCGTACCAGGAGCACTTTTTTTACCCATAAAAAAGCGAACTCTTTACCACTATGAGCTCGCGTTCAAAAGTAGATTATTCAATCGGCAGCCTTCATATTCGTCAGGATTGAGCTTTATAAGGCCTTCATCTTCATAAGCTCTTCCCGAATGCTCATTAATTTTTGTTTGGATTTAGCTTGGGTCTCTGTATTCTCAGTTTGAATCGCTTCGAACAGGACAGCTAGTTCATAATCCATTTCCAGTCTTAAAACATTCATTCTTTGCTGTTGGACATCACGTTTTTTTGAAGTATTCATTACTTGTTTCATGGCCATACACCCCTTCCGAATTTTCGTATCGTCTGATTGTTCTGATAATATTTATTACATATTATGAAGTTTCCCTCTATCTTGTAACTAAAATGTGCAGACACCCATGGATAAGTCGATTGACTTCAAGCTTGTCCATCATTGTGATAAGATAATGTGGAAATAAGGAGGGTATATCATGACATTTAACGGATTCACAACCGAAGATTTTAATGTATTTAACATCGATGGCCTTGAAAATCGTATGACTGCCATCCAGGAACAGATTAGACCGAAACTGGAATATCTCGGCGGTCTTTTTACACCGTCTTTAAGCGCGATGACAGGCGATGAAATGTTTTACCATGTGGCTAAGCATGCACGCCGTTCAGTCAATCCTCCCGATGATACATGGGTTGCATTCGCCAACAATAAACGTGGATATAAAAAGCATCCGCATTTCCAGATTGGACTGTGGGAAACCCATCTTTTTGTATGGTTCGCAATGATCTATGAAGCGCCTGGCAAAGCCGCTTTCGGAAAAATGGTAGAAGAAAGAGCCGATGAAATCAGATCGATGATTCCTGGCCACTTTGTATGGTCGGGGGATCATACAAAACCTGAGGCCACACCTTTTTCTACTATGTCACATGAAAACTTCATTGCATTAAGTGAACGTGTCCAGCACGTAAAGAAAGCTGAACTTCTTTGCGGGCTTCACCTTGATCGTGATGAGGTGACCAATCTTTCCGGTGAAGAACTGATCGAAAAAATTAATAATGCCTTTGAAACACTTTTACCCTTTTATAAAATGAACTAAACCACGAAACTGCCGGGGCAATGGAGAAGAAAGGCCCAAAAAAAATCCGAACCCATTCGATTTTCATCACAGAAAGTCGAATGGCCGTTCGGATTTTTTTGGTGTGGAGCTTTTCCCCTTCAGATCAATCAGTATCCAGGGAAAAGAATGGTGGAAGATTACTTCATCGTGATATGTTCTGATTCAGGAACGTCCTTCATCTTTTTCACGACCCGATAAGCGGAGTAGCCGCTTGACTCTTCAAATTCATTGCATATCGTCTTTTCTTGGGCTTTACCTGGTACAATCTCTTTAAAGCGCTTGTAGCGGTTCATAAGGTCATCCCTTGAAATGCTTTTTTCATAAGCTCTTTCGACTGCTTCAAAAAACGCGATGACATCAATGACTTCCTCGGTTGACCAGTCTATATCAAAAGGGTATTGATATTCCATTTGTACAACAACTCCTAGCTGTATGATGAGGTTTTCAGTTCCATTGCCGGCGGATGCCTTCTCCCTGGGAGATCATCCGCTGAACGAGATCTTTAACGGATGGGACGTCATGGATCAATCCCATCACCTGCCCTGCCCACGCAAAGCCTCCATCTATTTCTCCATCGTATATATACCGCTTATTTGCTTCACCGCTTATGTATTCTTTTAATCCTTCATAGCCAGCGTTCAAAGTTTCCGCTTCAAGGATCTGTTTGGTCCAGGAATTTGCCAGGGCCCTTGCAGGTGCGCCTAAAGATCGTTTGATGACTACTGTACCACTCTCTTCCCCTTCAATCAAGGCACGCTTATATACGTCGGAGGCATGGACGCATTCCTTGGTTGCGATAAACCTCGTGCCCATCTCAACCCCTTCAGCTCCGAAGCTGAGCGCAGCCATCAACCCCCGTCCATCCCCGACACCGCCGGATGCGATAACTGGGATGTTAACGGCGTCCACCACTTGCGGGATCAAGACAAATGTACCGATATCATCCTTACCGAGATGCCCTCCACCTTCCTGTCCCACTACCATAACGGCATCGGCACCGAGCTCTTCTGCTTTTACGGCTTGCCTTTTCGAGGCGACGAGTACAAGTTTAGCGATATCTTTTCCTTCAAGCTGGTTAAAAAAAGGTGTCGGATTTCCTCCCGTAACGGATACCACCGGTACATGTTCATCAATGGCGACTTCGAGAAAGTCACTGAACGGACGACCATGCTGTCCGATTGCGAAATTGACGCCGAATGGCTGATCGGTCATAGATCTCACCTTTTTAATTTCATCACGCAATTGCCCCGGGTTGTCCAGTGACATCGCAGTGATCTGTCCAAGGCCCCCAGCATTCGATACAGCTGCAGCCAGTTCTGCATATGCCAAGTGGGCAAGCCCTCCCTGTATGATCGGATATTGTATGTTCAATAACTCTGTTACACGCGTATTCCAATTCAATTGAATCCCTCCATTCATTGTCTTATTCTTGATGGGGACGGTGAAATCCTTTTATTGTTTGGGGGATTGTGTGGAAGTATGTGCTTTTGCGGTATATTTTCTATATAGATACTGTGTAGATTCATCTGCTCTTTACACTAGGATCTTTTCGCATAGATTGGTGCTATTATTTGACGTTAATGTGAGCATCTTCGGTAATTTGAGACTGTAGATGCCATAGCAATGAATCAAGGGCATTGTATTTGAATGACGATGATCACCACTATTCAAAAGGTGAATAAGCAGTTTATCCAAGGATTTATGGTTTTTATCTTCGATGGTTGATTGGAGCGGAAGATGCTCGACTCCTGCGGGAAACGCTGGAAAGGTGAGACCCGCAGGCGAAGCCGAGGAGGCTCACCTCCAACCCTGGAAAGCGAGCATCTGGAGCGAAATCAACACTGTCTAAAAGCCACAATGTTAACGAAAACAACCTTCCACAATCATAATTGGGCTGAAAACATACACCATCTGGGCTCATGACACTATGCACCGTTTTTGTTTAGTGCTATAATTCATATGTTTGTAAAAAATAATGAATGAAAAGTTATGAATTTATGGGTGGAATCCTATATAATGAAATCTTTAGCACGTTGTTTGTATGATTTATAATGAATTCGAAGAGGTGTTGAATGAATTGTCACAGAATGAAACGCCGTTATTTACCGGCTTAATTGAACATAGTAAAAAGAATCCCGTCCAATTTCATATTCCAGGTCATAAGAAAGGTGCAGGGATGGATCCTGAATTCAGGGATTTCATCGGTGAAGATGCCCTCTCGATTGATTTGATCAACATTGGCCCCTTGGATGATTTGCATCAGCCGAAGGGCATGATTAAAAAAGCACAGGATCTTGCCGCTGAAGCATTCGGCGCAGATCATACATTTTTCTCTGTTCAGGGTACTAGTGGTGCGATCATGACAATGGTCATGAGTGTTTGCGGACCAGGAGATAAGATCATCGTGCCTCGAAATGTGCATAAGTCCGTTATGTCGGCGATTGTATTTTCAGGAGCCACTCCGATCTTCATCCATCCTGACATTGATGAAGACCTTGGGATTTCTCATGGTATCACCACCGATGCGGTTGCAAAGGCATTGGAACAAAATCCCGATGCAAAAGGGGTACTCGTCATTAATCCGACATATTTCGGTATTTCAGCAGACCTTAAGAAGATTGTTGAAATCTCTCACTCCTATGATGTACCCGTTCTTGTGGATGAAGCCCACGGGGTGCATATCCACTTCCATGATGAACTGCCACTGTCCGCCATGCAGGCAGGCGCTGATTTAGCAGCGACAAGCGTTCACAAGCTTGGGGGATCAATGACTCAAAGTTCAGTCCTTAACATGAAAGAAGGCCTTGTTTCACCCAAACGTGTACAGACCATTTTGAGTATGCTGACGACCACTTCCACTTCTTATTTGCTGCTCGCTTCACTTGATGTTGCAAGGAAGCGCCTGGCTACTGAAGGACGTGCGCTCATCTCCAGGACAATCGAGCTTTCACAGCAAATCAGGAAAGACATTAACAACATCGACGGCTTATACTGTGTTGGAGAAGAGATACTCGGAACGAAAGCAACCTATGCCTACGATCCAACCAAGCTCATCGTATCGGTGAAGGACCTTGGGATCAGCGGTTTCGACGCAGAGAAGTGGCTAAGGGAAGCCCACAATATCGAAGTTGAAATGTCCGATTTATATAACATCCTTTGCATCATCACGCCAGGAGACACTGAAATCGAAGGGAATCAATTGATCGCTGCTTTAAAAGAGCTGGCGACCAGCCTGAAGAAACAAGGAGACATCACGCCTGTCAAAGTGATGCTGCCCGACATCCCGGTTCTCTCGATTACACCAAGAGATGCCTTTTACGCACACACTGAAGTCATCCCGATCGATGATTCTGTCGGCAGGACGATTGCAGAATTCATCATGGTATATCCTCCGGGTATCCCGATTTTCATCCCCGGTGAGATCATCACCCAGGAAAATATTCATTATATCAAGACCAACATCGAGGCAGGTCTTCCTGTACAAGGTCCAGAAGATTATGACCTCCGCCATTTAAGGGTCATTAAAGAGCACCGGGCCATCAGGTAAAAAAATAAAGGATGAAGAAGGCATCAACCTTCTTCATCCTTTTTTATATATCATATACCCCTTTTTATCTATTTCCCCTGCTCCCTGAACGAAGCATCAATCATCTAATTCTTTATCGTCGCCGCAATCACAGCAGTTAGAAAATAAAACAGAAACCTTCTCATCTTCATAATGATCGATCGTACCTAAGCATGATTGACATACAATTGTTCCCATCTTTTTTCCTCTCCTTCACGATGTTTTTGTAAACGCTTTATTTCTTATGTCCTTATAATAATATAACACATTTAAAATATCAAGCCCAAATTGTATAACATATTTAAGTTTTATTTCTTTCAATCAATCATACTATTAAAGGATGACTCATATGCACATATGTTCATTAAGATGACAAAAAAAGCTGCACGAATGAACATTCTCTCATTCGTACAGCTTTTTCTCTTCTCCCACTCTTCATTCAATGGTTTGGATTTTAATCGGGTCCAACATTTCGTATCCTTTGTTTCTAAGTCCTTTCACAATATCAGTGAGTGCTTCAGTAGTCCATGAACGGTCATGCATAAGAAGATTCGCCCCATTTGTCAGGAATGGGCTGTTCACCATAATATCCCCGATCGCTTCTTTATTTTGATATTGCTTTTCCCAGTCATACCCATAGGTCCAATTCATAAGCGACATCTTTTCATCCACTGCCACCTGACGGCTATAATCGGTGTTCTGTCCGTATGGTGCCCTGAAAAAAGTCGGCCGTTCTCCTATAATCGATTCAACAAGATCATTCAGGGATAAAATTTCTTCTTTTTGTTCCTGTTCCGAAAGATCTTTTAAACTACTATGACTATATGTGTGATTCCCGATCGTAAACCCCATATCATGTATTTGCTTTAATATTTGTTTTTCCTCATCAGTGTCCAGAAAATGCCCGTTCACAAAGAATACGGCGGGTGCATCCAATGCCTTAAGATCTTGGGCCATCTGCAATGCATGTTCATCTGGAGCATCATCAATCGTCAACAGCACGACTTTCGGATTGGCATCCCCTATCGGTTCAATACTCCATGTTTTCTCATTTATGCTATAGGTTTTCTCTATCATTGTTTGTTCTTCAGGTTCCTTCTTCTCATCCGTTTCTTCATCCTCAGCAGGTTTACTATTTTCTGCTTGTTTTTCATCACTCTTCAGCACATCAGCGTGACTGGATTTCTTTTTTTCTTCATTGACATTGGTTGCGTCACTTGTACATGCCGTCAATAACAGGAGGGCTAAACTCGGCGCCAGAATTCTCTTCATGTCTCTCACCTTTCCGTTTTCACTTTGAATATTTTAACATATTCTAAGCGAAAACTGGGAAAGAACTAAAATATTTCCATCATATTTTCAAATACAATCTTAAAGGCCAGGAAGCAGGTTAAACTGAAAGACGTGACAAACAGCGTCAGCTTCCTTGATTGAACAATTCTTTTTGCTGCAATGAAGGCCAAGTAAAAGAAGAGGACGAACATCATCCATTTATACTCAAGATGATCTTTATCCGAAATCCATTCAGCTATATAAAAAACACTCCACAAAATCATTTGAACCAAAAAAGCAATATAAAATTTCATGCTCAGTTCATCCTTTAAACGATTTATTTAAAGATGGATTTCAGAATGAATGGTAGATAGTATATTTACCCATCTCTTCACGGATTAATCATTGTATTATCATAGTATATTCTTTTCCCATTACTTTCATTATGAATGTCTTTTCAGTTTTGTAACATTTTAATGACTTGGCCCTTTTACATTTTTCCCTGTGATAGAATGTGACTTAAGAGCAATTTAAAAGGCATTCATTTACAAATATCCCGTTCATAGCATCGTTTAAGAAAAGAGGATGATGTATGAAGCAAATATTCACTTTTATATTACTTACTTCCACGATGTTGCTTTTGACTTCATGTGATTATATTTCTTCCAGCAAAGTTGTTCTGGCTAAGGATCAATTCATCGATAAGCAGGTGATCTACTTTACAGACGATCAAAATGTTTCCAACGAAATACCCTATTACGATGCGATCATTGAACTTAAGAAACAGTACCCTGATCACTTTAAAAAGCTGAAGGTGGTTAGTTTAAACACAGAAGAAACGAATCAAATAACCGAATCTCCTCCTGCTTCTCCGGCAATTGTTGTCGTAGAAAACAACCAGGTCATATGTAAAGTAGAAGGAAATTTGTCTAAAGAAAATATAATCCATCCCGTCTCAACCGCGATTAAAAGCTGGGACGAATAAAATGGTGTGCACGATAAACGGATGAAATAGTCTGGGCAGATATTGAAAAATCCGAATGTATTCGACAATCTACGTTGATGATCGAATGCGTTCGGATTTTTTTGTATTCATAGAAGATATCAGGATACAATCCTGTCGGGGAACTGACTGGAATACCCCTTGCAGAATGTGCTGCATGAAAATCATGTTCGGAGCAGCGCGTGTGATTCAAAGAGACCTGCAGGGATGGTAAAAGCCTGGCATGAAACGTTATTCTTAGATTTTTTCCCACGATTGAAAAGGCTGAAATCCATGTCGAAAGCAGACATTCCTTCTACTGTCATCCCGCTTCTAGACTACTGGTATATAAAATTAATCAACAAAAAAAGAATGACCCTGGGGCCATTCTTTTTTTTGTAAATTATTTAATGATATGAATTGGGCTTCCCATTGCAACTTCTGCTGCTTCCATGGAAATCTCACCTAATGTAGGGTGAGCATGGATTGTCATTGCTACATCTTCTGCTGTCATACCAGATTCGATAGCAAGTCCTAATTCAGCAATCATATCAGATGCTCCAGATCCAACGATTTGCGCGCCAATAATCAAGCCATCTTCTTTACGTGTAATCAGCTTCATGAATCCATCACTGGAATTAAGAGCTAAAGCACGTCCGTTTGCTGCAAACGGGAATTTGGCAGCGACGATTTCAAGTCCTTCTTCCTTAGCCTGAGCTTCAGTATAACCTACTGTCGCTAATTCAGGATCCGTGAAGCAGACTGCCGGAATACCAAGGTAATCGATTTCTGCAGGCTCACCAGCGATGGCCTCAGCAGCGATTTTCCCTTCGTAAGATGCTTTATGAGCAAGTGGCGGTCCATCTACGATATCCCCGATCGCATAGATGTTAGGGATATTCGTGCGGCACTGCTTATCGATTTTCACGACACCGCGATCCGTCATCTCAACACCGACTTCTTCAAGACCGATTTCATCCGTGTTAGGACGGCGGCCTACTGTAACTAGAACGTAATCAGCTTCAACAGATTTCTCTTCACCGTTTACTTCATACTTTACAACAACACCGCTGTCGCTTTCGTCAACGCCTTTAGCCATTGCTTTTGTCACAACGTCTACGCTTTTTTTCTTAAGTTCTTTTTTCACGACTGCTGTCATTTGCTTTTCGAATCCGCTAAGGATATCGTCGGCGCCTTCAAGGATCGTGACTTGAGAGCCAAGATTAGCATATGCAGTACCAAGCTCAGTACCGATGTAGCCTCCACCGATAACCACAAGTTTGCCTGGGATCTCTTCTAATGCAAGTGCACCAGTTGAATCAAGAACCCGCTTTGAGAACTTGAAGCTTGGGATTTCAATCGGACGTGAACCAGTTGCAAGAATTAAGTTCTTGAACTTGTAAGTTTGAGCAGAGTTTTCATCCATCACTCGAAGTGTATTCTCATCTACAAGGTAAGCTTCACCACGAACGATTTCAGCTTTGTTTCCTTTAAGAAGTCCTTCTACACCACCGGTTAATTTCTTAACAACGCCAGCTTTCCACTCTTGAACTTTATCGAAGTTCACTTTCACGTTTTCAGCTACGATCCCCATGTCATCAGAATGTTGTGCCTGATGGAAACGGTGACCAGCAGTGATAAGTGCTTTAGATGGGATACAACCAACGTTCAGGCATACTCCACCCATGTTTTCTTTTTCAATGATTGTAACTTTTTGCCCTAGTTGTGCTGCACGGATTGCAGCCACATATCCTCCGGGACCTGAGCCGACTACGATTGTATCTGTTTCGATTGGGAAATCTCCTACTACCATTGTATTACGCCTCCATTAATAATAATTCTGGATCGTTCAACAAACGCTTGATATGGTTAAGTGCATGTTGAGCAGTAGCTCCGTCAATCATACGGTGATCGAAGCTCAATGATAATGCTAACACAGGTGCCGCTACAATTTCACCATTTTTAACCACAGGTTTTTCAGCAATGCGTCCAACTCCAAGAATCGCAACCTCTGGGTGATTGATGACTGGCGTGAACCATTGGCCGCCTGCAGATCCGATATTTGTGATCGTGCATGATGCACCTTTCATTTCATCACCAGAAAGTTTACCGTCACGTGCTTTTCCTGCAAGTTCATTGATCTCATTAGAGATAGAGAACATAGACTTACGGTCTGCATTTTTCACAACTGGTACAAGAAGACCTTTTTCAGTATCGGCAGCGATACCAATGTTGTAGTAATGCTTGTGCACGATTTCGCTCGTTGCATCATCAATTGATGTGTTAAGAGCTGGATATTCACGAAGTGCACTGGTCAATGCTTTCACGATGTAAGGTAAGAATGTTAATTTAACACCTTTTTCAGCTGCAACTTCTTTGAACTTCTTACGGTGAGCCCAAAGTTTCGTTACGTCGATTTCATCCATCAATGTCACGTGAGGAGCTGTTTGCTTAGAGTTAACCATTGCTTTTGCAATCGCTTTGCGCATTCCGCTCATTTTCTCACGCGTTTCAGGGAATTCACCTTCAGGCGCTTTCGGTGCAGCCGCTTTCGTCTCAGCAGCAGGTGCTTTTTCTTCTGTTTTTACTTCTTCTTTCGCTGCAGCAGGCTTCGCATCTCCGCTCAAGAATGCATCGATGTCTTCTTTTACTACGCGTCCGTTTTTACCGGAACCTGATACCTGACGGATTTCAACGCCATTTTCTCTCGCGTATTTACGAACAGAAGGCATCGCGATCACACGTTTGGAAGAATCAACTTCAGTTTCTGCGCTTTTCGCTTCCGGAGTCGCTTCTTTCTTCACATCTTGACCTTGTTCAGCTGTTGCTTGAACTTGTCCTTCAGTTTTTTCTTCAGCTTTTGCTTCAGCTTTTTCTTCTTTCTTTTCTTCGTCTCCGCCTTTGAACTGAAGATCTTCGTAACCAGGTGCGTCGAATCTGATTAGGGTATCGCCAACAACTGCAACAGTACCTTCATCAACAAGAATTTCTTCAACCGTTCCCGCTACCGGAGATGGGATTTCAACAACAGCTTTATCATTTTGCACTTCACATAGTACATCGTCTTCTTCCACTTTGTCGCCAGCTTTCACAAACCACTTGACGATTTCACCTTCATGAATACCTTCACCAATATCTGGTAATTTGAATTCGAATGACATGGACTCGACCTCCTGTATTGAATAATGATTAGAAATAGATGAATGTTTGTATATCTATATATTACTTATATCTATAATTGGAAAAGAGAAGGGTGAAATGCCCTTCTGTTTCTCTTTTTATAAATGAAAGGGGCATACCGCCCCTCCCCCATTAGAAATTAAGTACTTTTTTAGCCGTTTCAATAACGTCTTTGTGGTTCGGTAACCAGATTGGCTCTGCTTGAGAGAAAGAGAACACAGTGTCTGGAGCCGCTACACGAAGTACTGGTGCTTCAAGGCTAAGGATCGCACGGTCATTGATTTCAGCAACGACAGTTGCAGCGATACCAGCTTGTTTTTGAGCCTCTTGAACGACGATCGCACGGTTCGTTTTCTCAACAGAAGCCATGATTGTATCGATGTCAAGCGGGCTAACCGTACGTAAATCAATTACTTCTACTGAGTGACCTTCTTTTTCAAGCTCTTCAGCAGCTTTTAATGATTCGTGTACCATTGCACCGTAAGTGATGATAGAAAGGTCTGTACCTTCACGTTTTACATCAGCTTTACCGATTTCGATTGTATACTCCTCTTCAGGAACCTCTTGACGGAATGAACGGTATAATTTCATGTGCTCCAGGAAAATGACAGGGTCATTATCACGGATGGATGAAATTAATAGTCCTTTTGCGTCATAAGGAGTTGATGGGATGACAACTTTAAGACCAGGTTGCTGTGCCATCAAACCTTCAAGGCTGTCCGCATGTAGTTCAGGAGTATGTACTCCACCACCGAATGGGGAACGAATTGTGACAGGTGAAGTATACGTGCCGCCTGAACGGTAACGCATACGCGCCATTTGACCAGAGATTGAATCCATTACTTCATATACGAAACCGAAGAATTGGATTTCAGGTACTGGACGGTACCCTTCTAATGCTAAACCGAGTGCTAAACCACCGATTCCTGATTCTGCTAGTGGCGTATCGAATACACGGTCTTCACCGAATTCTTTTTGAAGTCCTTCCGTTGCACGGAATACACCACCGTTAAGACCTACGTCTTCACCAAAAACTAATACGTCTTCGTTGTTGCGTAGTTCTGTGCGCAGTGCATCAGTGATTGCTTGAATCATTGTCATTTGCGCCATGGCTTATTTCGACTCCTTTTCTGTGTAGATTTCTAATTGCTCTTTTAGGTTGTAAGGAAGTTCTTCAAACATATTGTTGATGAAGTCAGTCACCTTTTGTTTCGGAGCTGAATCTGCTTCCTTGATCGCTTTTTTGATATCTTCTTTCGCTTCTTCGATTACTTCGTTTTCTTTTTCTTCACTCCATAATCCTTTCGCTTCAAGGAACTTACGGAAACGTACCAATGGATCTTTCTTTTCCCATTCAGTATCCATTTCAGAAGTACGGTAGCGTGTCGGGTCATCCCCAGCCATTGTATGTGGACCATATCGGTAGCAAAGAGTCTCGATCAGAGATGGACCTTCACCGTTGACTGCGCGTTTACGTGCTTCCAATGTTGCAGAATATACTGCCAATGGATCCATACCGTCAACAAGGATTCCCGGGATACCTGCAGCAACTGCTTTTTGTGCAATTGTGCGGCCAGCCGTTTGCTTGTCACGTGGTGTTGAAATCGCAAATTGGTTGTTTTGAACAACAAAAATCGCTGGAGCAGCGTATGAACCTGCAAAGTTGATTCCTTCATAGAAATCACCTTGTGAAGATCCGCCGTCCCCTGTATAAGTGATGGCAACAGCTTTCTTACCGCGTTTCTTAAGTCCAAGTGCCACACCTGCAGTTTGGATGTATTGAGCACCGATGATGATTTGTGGTGATAATACATTCACACCTTCAGGAGCCTGGTTTCCTTGGAAGTGTCCGCGTGAGAATAAGAATGCTTTTGCAAGCGGAAGACCGTGCCAGATGATTTGTGGAACATCACGGTAACCTGGTAGGATCCAGTCTTCTTTCTCCAATGCGAAATGAGAAGCAATCTGAGATGCCTCCTGTCCAGCTGTTGGTGCATAGAAACCTAAACGTCCTTGACGGTTAAGTGAGATTGAGCGTTGATCAAGAATACGAGTGTAAACCATACGACGCATTAATTCCTGTAGATCCTCATCAGAGATCTCCGGCATAGCGTCTTCGTTTACAACTTCGCCCTCTTCGTTCAAGATTTGAAACATTTCAAACTTGTCTTCAATTTGTTCGAGCGTCTTTACTGCATCGAATTGTGCCTTCTTGGATTTAGAAGCCATCGAAGTCACCTATCCTTTCTTTATACATTTATTTTGGTTTTTTTACATACAAAGTTTAGATTGCCCAAATTCAGTATGTCCTACCACAATACTTGCAGACACACACTAATAGTAGTTTTCCACAAATACCAAGAAAGAAAACCCGAAATTATATTCGAGCTTATCTGTATTAGTCATATTTTCACATTAACTAATACAATTCATAAATACCTTTATTAGTTTACAATATTAAATTTCAGGAAGTCAACGGCAAAGTATTATAAATTCATGTTTCTTTACATAAATTTTGCAAGCTACATTTCTCTGTTGAAAAAACTGTACCACTACCACATATCAACCTGTTATATATAAACAAACAACCTACTTCCTCTGTTATAGAGTAAGGACGTCCATTGTCTTGTTGATCAATCTGTGATCCGGGAAGGGTGTTCACAAAACCACTTCCCTCTTTTTCTGTCTACTAAAACATTTGTTCAGGAAAGACACAAAAAGAACCCGCTCGTATGGGATACGAACGGGTTCTTTTTCAATTAAGGACACCGGGTCTCGATGCTTCTTTTTATGGTTTTTATTCTGATGTTTTCATATCAAGCTCAGCTTCTGAATAGAATGCCTGTTTTTGTTTATTGAATTCTTCTGTTTTCTTATTATATCCATCATTGTATTGTTTGATTTTTTCATACTGGTCGTTGATGGATTGTATTTGTTTTTCAAGTTCTTCCATGGTTAGATCTTTCTTTTTAAACATATGATAAAGTTCTTTATCCAGGGACAGGGCCTCAAGATAAGAAGATGTCAATTTTTCATGAAGCTGATAACGTTCTTCCATCGTCTTTTTCAGCTGTTTGGCTTCTTTTTTCAGTTCTTCTTTTTCTAATTCATCGACGAATTCGTCTGCTTTGGCAAACTCTTCCTTAGACTCTTTCATGGATGCACGCTCTTTATCGATATATTCTTTTCTCTCTTCGATGTTCTCAAGCGCTTCGTCGGAAAGCTTCTCTATCTGGTCAAACTCTTTCATTCCGAGATCCATGATTTTCGTATAAATCTCTTTTTCCTTTTCTTCTAACTCTTGAAGAGGCTTTTGCACTTTCACAAATTGATTCTCTTTTGATACTGTCTCTTCAAGAACGTTGTACAAATTCTCCTCGGGTGTCGAACCACCTACGCACCCCATCAGCACAAAAATAGCCGCTCCTAACATGAAAGCAAAACGAAATTTCGACACAACTAGATCCCCCTTAACTATTTACCATCTTCTACTATATCTATGTCTACATCTTTTGACAATAGGGATTTACAACTGTGGAAAAATATGTCGATTGAACCATTCTTCCCATATTCATCATTATGTCTGCTTGCTGATGAGTATTCCTGTTTATATCAATTCTCATTCATTAACTTTTTCCCTTGATAATGATAAACTATGATCATACATAATAGTTTATCATTACGTAAAAAGTAGAGAAGGAAAAACAGACCGTCTTTTTATGGCTCTGTGCTCTTTACTCTTGTTTCTATTGTACTCGAGGAGGAAATGAAATGATCACAATGAAAGACATCATACGAGAAGGCCATCCCACATTGACAATGGTCGCTTCAGAGGTCCCGATCCCGCCCACACCGGAAGATCAGGAAACGCTGAAACGTTTATTGGAATACGTCATTAACAGTCAAAATCCTGAAACAGCAAGTAAATACGGTCTCAGACCCGGAATCGGACTCGCTGCCCCGCAGATCAACATTTCCAAACGGATGCTGGCAGTCAATGTGACAGACAGCACTGGCAAGCTGTACAGTTATGCATTATTCAACCCGAAGATCATCAGTCATTCGGTCGAGAAAGCGTACTTAACTTCAGGTGAAGGCTGTCTATCAGTCGATAGAAGCGTCCCAGGGTTTGTCCCACGCTACGCCAGGGTGACAGTGCGCGGATGGGATATAGATGGAAATGAAGTGAAACTCCGATTAAAAGGTTTGCCGGCGATCGTTTTCCAGCACGAGATCGACCACTTGAATGGCATCATGTTCTATGATCATATTAACAAGGACAATCCATTCCAACCGATCCCTGATGCCACAGCCATCGAAAGATAGCTCCTTACAATTTAAACCCATAAAAAAATCCGAACGGCTATCCCCATTCAGGAGTAGCCGTTCGGATTTTACGTTTATATTAATCCAAGTTCTTTCAATCCGTGGTGAATGCCATCGTCATCCACATGCCTTGTGATCATATCTGCATGATTCTGCACTTCCTGGACAGCATTGCCCATCGCGACTCCGGTACCAACTGACTGAATCATCTCAATATCATTCAGCCCGTCCCCGAATGCATACACATCCTCCATGTCAAACCCAAGCTTTGCGATCATCTTCTTGATCCCCTCTGCCTTCGATCCTCCTCTTGGAAGGATATCCATTGAGTACTGGTGCCATCGGATGAATGTAAAATCATTGTATTTCTCACGATAGAAGTTCTCTTCTTCCTCCGTGCAGAATAGCAACGATTGGTAAATATCCCTTCCTTTATAGAAATCAGGCGCGTATCCTGGGTGAGGAAACTTCAGGCTGTTCATACTTTCCTCGATATATTGATGATGTTTCTCATTCGATTTCATCGTTTCATGATTCAAATGAACGACCGGATGCGCATTTGCATGGGTATCTTCCAATATTTCCTCCAGCGTCTCGAATTTCAGCGGATTGGTATAGATGACTTCGTTCTCGAAAACGACGTATTGACCATTGAATGATACAAACGATTCGATTCCGAGCTCTTCTCTTAAACTCTCATACATAAATGGCGCCCTTCCGGTTGCTATCGCCACATACGTACCGTTTGATTGAAGCGTTTGAATCGCTTCCTTGGTTGAATCAGGCAGCTGTTTATCATGGTCAAGCAGCGTGCCATCTATATCGAAGAAAACTATTTTAGACATAAACCTTCTCCTTTTCATACAGTTCGATTTCATTTCTCTTTTACACGTTGATTAAGGTAATCCTTTACGAAAAAAATGTCAATGATGAGACGTCTACAACGGGATTTACCAAACTTAACCATGTAAGAGATTCGAAAAATTCCGTACAATATAAGTAAGACAACAGAGACGTGCCCATTTTTGTTCCTTTACTTCATAGGAAAATCTCGGTAAACTATTGATAAGGAGTGATCCACCATGTTAAAAAAGCTGAGAAAAAAGCTTTTAAAACAGTGGAAAGAATTGCTTAAAAGAAAAACGATCGCGTAATTCCTTCGATCCTGAGGTGACACACGCCTAAACAATTACCACAGCCCGCTATTCACATACATTCATGCAATGAATAAGGGACTGATGCCGCCTGTAAGCTTTATGTCTCCAAGGGCCTTGGTCCCTCTTCTATCTTTGTCATGATTTCGTGAAGATTATTCAAAAACTTTATTTAAGTGAAAGAATCCTTTATACTTGGTATCATACATAAAGTAAGTGATTCCATCCTATTTAAATGAAAGGCTATCATTCAGGGTAAAAACCCTCTCTGTGTTAAGAAAATGATTCATCGGTCAATCGTTTTTTTAACACAGGGCGTAAATGGGCAACAGATGAACATGTGAATGTTCCGATCTCAAGAAGCGATCAGGGGGTAAGACTCCCTGATCCCGAGCTCCAGCGTCAAGCACCCGCCGACATGGAACATCCCTCTTTTTTTGCAGAGCTTGATCCTTGCGGGTCTTGGGCGCCGCTTATGTTATGTAGTTGATAACTTTTTTATCATAGAAGAAAGTTAGATTTTTTGAAAACGGATAAGGAGAGAGAAAAATGATTTTTAAAGTATTTTATCAAGAAAGTAAAGCCGAAGTGCCTGTTCGCGAATGCACTCAATCGCTTTACATGGAAGCAGATTCTGAACGTGACGTACGCCTTAAATTAAAAGACAAACCGTATAACATCGAATTCGTACAAAAGCTAGAGGGCGCTTTTTTAGAGTATGAACAAAACCACCATTCTTTCGGGTTGGAGCAGTAAACGATGAAATTTGTAAAGAATGACCAAACCGCGGTATTTGCCCTTGGCGGTTTAGGTGAAATCGGTAAAAACACATACGGCGTACAATTCCAAGATGAGATTATCCTGATCGATGCAGGAATCAAATTCCCGGAAGATGAATTACTCGGTATTGATTACGTTATCCCAGACTACACCTACCTGGTGAAAAATGCGGATAAAATCAAGGGTCTTTTCGTTACACACGGACACGAAGACCATATCGGAGGAATTCCTTATTTACTTCGCGAGTTGAATATCCCTATCTACGGCGGCAAGCTTGCCCTTGGTCTGATCAAGAACAAACTGGAAGAGCACGGTTTATTGCGCAATGCAAAACTGAATGTCATCCAGGAGGATGATGTGGTTAAATTCCGCAAAACATCTGTCACCTTCTTCAGAACAACTCACAGTATTCCAGATTCTTATGGAATCGTCGTGAAGACACCACCTGGTAATGTTGTGCATACAGGTGACTTTAAATTTGATTTCACGCCTGTTGGTGAACCTGCGAACTTAACCAAGATGGCTGAAATCGGTAAGGAAGGCGTTCTTTGCCTTCTATCTGACAGCACGAATGCAGAAGTGCCAAACTTCACAATGTCTGAACGAAAAGTTGGTGAAAGCATCAATGATATCTTCCGTAAAGTAGACGGACGTGTCATTTTCGCTACATTCGCTTCGAATATCCACCGTCTTCAGCAGGTTGTAGAAGCAGCTGTGTTCCACAACAGAAAGGTCGCTGTATTCGGAAGAAGTATGGAAGCTGCTATTACAATCGGTCAGGAACTGGGATATATCAATGCTCCGAAGGACACCTTCATCGAGCACAATCAAATCAATCGCCTACCAGCGAATGAAGTGGCAATCCTTTGTACCGGTTCACAAGGTGAGCCAATGGCTGCATTATCCCGGATCGCAAACGGTACACACCGTCAGATTCAAATCCAGCCTGGTGACACGGTTGTATTCTCATCTTCACCAATCCCTGGCAACACAATCAGCGTAAACCGTACGATCAACTTATTATATCGTGCAGGCGCTGAGGTCATCCATGGGCCTTTAAGTGATATCCATACATCAGGTCATGGTGGTCAGCAGGAAATGAAGTTAATGCTTCGCCTGATGAATCCTACATTCTTCATGCCGATCCACGGTGAATTCCGTATGCAGAAGATGCATGCTCAGCTTGGTGTCGATTGTGGCGTGCAGGAAGGAAACTGCTTCATCATGGACAATGGGGAAGTACTTGCATTAAGCAATGATTCTGCCCAGGTGGCAGGGAAGATCCCGTCCGGAAATGTGTATATCGATGGAAGCGGAATCGGGGATATCGGAAATATCGTCCTTCGTGACCGCCGCATCCTGTCTGAAGAAGGTTTGGTGATTGTCGTTGTGAGCATCGACATGAAGGACTTCAAAATCGCTTCCGGTCCAGACCTCATTTCAAGAGGATTCGTATACATGCGTGAATCAGGTGACTTGATTAATGAAGCTCAAACACTCATTTCCAAGCACTTGAACAAAGTTCTTGAAAGAAGAACGTCACAATGGTCGGAAATCAAAAATGAGATTACCGATACATTGGCGCCATTCTTATATGAGAAAACAAAACGTCGTCCGATGATTCTTCCAATCATCATGGAAGTTTGATAACAAAAAGAGGCTGACCCATTTGGGTCAGCCTCTTCTTCTGTATTATAATACCTTTTTCTCAAAACGGTTGATATCCGTATCAGCTCCGATCACGATCAGGATGTCTCCTTCACGGATCTGCTCATCTGCCTGTGGTGAAACAATAATATCCTTGTCCCTTTTAATGGCAACGATGTTGATCCCGAATTGTGCACGGATATCTAAATCGATCAGTGAATTCCCACTCAAATGATCGTTAGCCACGATCTCCACAATCGAGTGCTCATCAGAAAGCTCAAGATAATCCAATACGTTATTGGAGACTATATTATGGGCAATCCTTCTCCCCATATCCCGTTCCGGATGAACAACCTGGTTCGCACCGATTTTTCGGAGAACCTTTTCATGATAATCGTTCTGAGCTTTTACCGTAATCTTCTTCACACCGATTTCCTTCAACATCAGTGTCGTGAGAATACTCGCCTGGATATCATCCCCGATTGCGACAATCACATGATCAAAATTACGGATGCCGAGGCTTTTCAACACCGATTCATCCGTTGAATCAGCCACTACCGCATGGGATGCGATGGATGAAAACTCATTCACCTTGTCTTCATCCTGATCGATGGCCATCACTTCCATCCCTTGATCTGTCAGAGAACGGACGATGCTTCCCCCGAATCTTCCTAACCCTATGACTACAAATTCTTTTTTCACCATTTATCCCCCCGTACTATGTATACAATATATTTTAGCACAAAAAAAAGGAGAAAATGACATTTCTCCTTTTCAATCTGCGAAAATAGCTCCTCGCTCACTTTCTCCCTTTCACATAGTCCGCATCAAATAAAAACAGCCTCATCAATAGATACAGGGATGGGATCAACAGCAGGAGACCTGCGATGAACACGATTACGAGCGCTACACCCATCGTCGGGTTCGTCACGCTGCCCCCGATCGTAATGAACGGTTTTAGTATATAAGGAAGGTGGGAAGCGCCATAGCCAAAGAATGCAAAGAAGAATTGCAGCATGACCAGGATAAACGCCATCCCGAAACGTTTCCTCCGATAGATGAGAAGTGATGCCCCGAAAAAACATAGAAGCGATAAACCAAACATCCACCAAATGTCAAGGGCACTTGTGAAATGTTCAGGATTATGTTCCCTTAAAGAGACAAAAACGACTAAGCTCGCAAGAATCGTCGGAGGACTCCAGAACAATGAAAACCGTCTTAGAATTTCCCTTGAATCCAAATCTCCGGCCCGATTGGCATAATACGTCAAGAAGGTAGCACTGATGAATAGCACCGAGACGATCGACAAGGCCACAACGCTCCATGAATAAGGACTGGTAAACAGTTCCTTCGCAAGGAAGACCACTCTATCCCCTTGCTCCTCGAGGAATCCTCCCTCGGAGATTGTCAATGCGGTCGATAGTGACGCCGGGATCAATAACCCTGTCGCACCGTATAAAAACAAATAGACAATATTATCCTTGGAACCGTAATTACCGAAAGCATAAAAACTCCCCCTGATCGCAAGCAGGATGATCGCGATACTCCCCGGCAGCAATAATGCGGTCCCATAATAATAAGCAGTATCAGGAAAGAAACCTACCAAACCCACAAAGAAAAACACAAAAAACACATTGGTCACTTCCCAAACGGGTGACAGATATCGGCTGATCAACACATTCAGCGTATGCTCCTTTCCTTTCATTCTTCCATAAAAGGCGAAGAACCCCGCTCCGAAATCAATCGAAGCGACGATCAGATAGCCATATAGAAATATCCACAACACGGTAATGCCCAGAACCTCTAAGCTCATACCCATTCCTCCCTCTTTACAACCTGCATCTTCCATTCCCTCTGTTAGGGATACAATCAATCTGTTTTACTGTTTATGTCGGGAAAACGTTGTTCAAGCTCTGCCTCTGCAGGCTTGTTCTTGAACATTTTAATCAATACAACAACGCACAGAATACCAAGAAGGATATAAAGCCCGACAAATAATGCAAACGTCAAACCGACGCCATCGGCCTTTGTCGCTGCATCTGCCACTTTCATATATCCTCGCAGGATCCATGGCTGCCTGCCGACTTCTGCATAAATCCAACCGAACTCGATGGCAAGCATCGCCAGCGGACCGCTCGCGACGATCCCCCATAATAATGGTGTATTCCATTCATTTCGCTTTTTCCATTTCCAGAAGAGGATGAACGTCCCTGCAATGAATATACTGTAAAAACCGATGGAAACCATCAGATCAAACATGTAGTGGACCCATAGTGGCGGTCGTTCGTCTTCAGGAAATTCATTCAAACCGGTTACCTCTGTATCAAATGAACTTCCTGCCAGGAAACTCAGAAATCCAGGTAACCTGATTTCATGATGGACTTCATTGTTCTCATCAAGCGTTCCAAATACGATCAAATCAGCTCTCTCTTCGGTTTCAAAATGCCACTCGGCTGCTGCAAGCTTTTCAGGCTGATATTCAGCTAGGAACTTCGCTGACAGGTCACCTGCAAATGCGGTTGCAAGGGCAAAGATCAACGCAGAAACCATGGATAACCGCAATGCTTTCTTATGGTATTCCCCGCCTTTTTTACGAAGAATCGCAAATGCGGTGATGGCTGCCAAAACAAGTGCCGATGTCAGGTACGCTGTCGTTAATACGTGGAAGACTTTCGTCGGTGTGGCAGGGTTTAACATCGCTGCAATCGGGTCGATGTTAATCGCTTTTCCTGCCTCGAGCTCAAATCCTTGGGGCGTATTCATGAAAGCATTCACCATCGTGATGAACAGTGCCGAAGCTGAAGATCCGATCATCACGGGAATCGTCAGGAGCCAGTGAATCCACTTATTCTTAAACCTGTCCCACGTATACAGGTAAATGCCTAAAAAGATCGCTTCAAAGAAAAACGCAAAGGTTTCCATGAACAGCGGCAGGGCAATCACCTGTCCTGCTACCTGCATGAATGACGGCCATAACATGGAAAGCTGCAGTCCGATCGCCGTACCCGTCACGACACCCACGGCGACTGTAATCGTAAAGCCCCTCGCCCATCTTCTAGCGAGCAGCAAGTAATGGGCGTCGTTCCGCTTGATCCCCATGAACTCTGCTATTGAAATCATGATCGGCACCCCTACCCCGATCGTCGCAAATATAATATGAAAGGCAAGAGTCGTCGATGTGAGCATCCGACTCAAAATCACACTATCTAATTCCATTCTATATTCCCCCACTCATGGATACATTTTCATAAAGTCATTCTTACCTCTTGTTTATCACTTATTGACCATTATAAAACCTGCACTCTAGTTTGTGAAGTGTTGAACATGAATATTTTGTGACGATTTTCACAATGTTTTTTGACTGGTAGTGTAATGAAAGGTTTTTTATAAAGGTTTCTCACCCTACTTCTCTATAACAGCTGCTCCAAACAAAAAAAGAGCCCCCTAACTAACTTGGGGCTCTTAATCCTCTACATCGCTTCTAGCATCTTAAACTGTGATTTCACCAGCTCATAATAATCTCCCTGCTTCTCCATCAGCTCTCCATGATTTCCAGATTCTTTGATTCTTCCATTTTCCAGTACAAAAATGTTATCAGACTCCCTGATGGTCGATAGGCGATGGGCGATGATGATCGCTGTACGCCCGCTCAGCAGTTTCTTCAGGGCGCTTTGAATCTTCACTTCCGTTTCTGTGTCGATGGACGCCGTCGCTTCATCCAGAATGATGATGCGGGGATTTGCGAGGAGTGCACGGGCAAAAGATAATAACTGCCTTTCACCGACTGACAGGACATTCCCACGCTCTTCCACTTCAGTATCATAGCCGTTGGACAGCTTTTGAATGAATTCATGGGCACCGATCGCTTCTGCCGCCTTCATGACATCTTCGTCTGATGCACCGGGGCGTCCGAACCGGATATTATCCATGATGGTGCCAGAGAAGATGAATGTATCCTGCAGCACGATGCTGATTTGGCTTCTGAGGCTCGAGACGGCTGTATCCCTCAGATTGACTCCGTCAATTCTCACGACGCCTCCGGTGGGATCATAAAAACGGCTGATGAGGTTGGCAATCGTCGTCTTGCCGGAGCCTGTATGGCCTACCAATGCGACGGTCTGACCCGCTTTCATTTCAAGTGAGATATTTTGCAGCGCTTTTCGTTTATCATCATAAGAGAATTCCACCTGTTCAAAGTGAATGTGCCCCTTGATGTCTTTCAAGTTCACTGCATCCGCTTTTTCGTTCACAATCGGCTGTTCATCAAGGAATTCAAAGATGCGCTCCGATGAAGCCATTCCAATCAAAAGCTGATTGTACACTTGGCCGAGTCTCGATATCGGCTCCCAGAACATCCCCAGATAGAAAGCAAAGGAAACAAATTCACCGAGCTCAAGTGAGCCGCCCTGTATAAGGTGGGCACCGTACCAGATGAGGACGGCTGTCCCGATGGCATTGGTCAGTTCTACCATCGGGCGGAACATGGCATTTTTCTTCGTTGCTGTTCTCCAGCTGTCGAAGTTCTCGGTGTTCACTCCGTCAAAAAACGCCATATTTTCTTTCTCCTGGGTGAACGACTGGGTGACCCGGATCCCTTGAATACTTTCATTCAAGTGAGAGTTCAGCTTTGATTGCTTCAGGCGCACCATTTGCCACGACCTCCGAATATTCTTCCGCAAACTTGTCGAGATAAAGAACATGATCGGGAGGATGACCATGACTGCAAGCGTCAATTCAGGACTCAACGTAAAGAGGATCACAATGATGCCAATCAGGAGAATGATATCCATCAACAGATTGATGACTCCATTTGTAAAGAGTTCCTGCAGGGAGTTAATGTCATTCATGATCCTGACGAGGATGGAACCTGCTGACCTTTGATCAAAGAAGCGGTGTGAGAGCCACTGAACGTGGCTGAACAGATGCTTCCGCAAGTCATAAATGACTCCTTGACCGAGTTGATTCATCCACCTGATTCTTAACACATTCGCCCCGTAATTCAAGAGATAAAGGCCGGCGATGATCCCGACCAGTGTAAAGAGCAAAGTTTGATCCTTCTGTCTGATCGCTTTATCCAGGGTATAGACCCCGATTAAGATCGGGACGATCAATCGGACGGCGGTCGTGATCAGAACCGTTATGATGGACAATGGTAGCAGTCTTTTGGAATAAGGCTTTAAATAAGATAATAACCTGTATAGCTGTTCCCAGTTGAACGGCTTGTCGATCACTTGATCTGTAGAATAATGAAACCTGTTTAAAACACTTTTATTCACTTTGGTTTTTTTGCTCATATGCTTTCACCTGCCTTCCTTATGTTCGGACGATATTTTTCTGATCTTTATATTGAATATCATAAATCCGCTGATACGGTCCGTTATTTTTCAGCAGGAATTCATGAACGCCCCGCTCCGCGACTTTCCCGTTTTCTAACACGATGATTTCGTCTGCATGCTTCAGGGAGGAAATCCGGTGGGCGATGATGAACGTTGTCCGGTCAGCCATGACTTCTTTCAAGTCTTGTTGGATCCTGAATTCAGTTTCCATATCGACGGCACTCGTCGCATCATCAAGGATCAGGATCGACGGGTCTGTACAGATGGCCCGGGCAATCGCTATCCGCTGTTTCTGGCCCCCTGATAGTCCGAGCCCCCTCTCCCCGAGTCGTGTTTCATAACCGTCAGGTAAATCTGAGATAAACTCATGTGCCTGTGCCCGTTTGGCCGCTTCAACGATTTCTTCCATCGATGCGTCAGGCCGGCCGTATGCAATATTGGCTTTGATTGTCGACGAAAATAAAAATGTTTCCTGGAGAACAAATCCAATATTTCGACGGAGTGACTTTAAGGAGTAGTCTTTCAAGTCCCTGCCGTCTATCAGGATCTCTCCCTCCTCCGGTTCGTAAAAGCGTGTAATCAGCTGGGTGATACTCGTTTTACCGGAACCGGTTCCGCCAATCAGGCCTATGACCTTCCCAGGCTCAACTTCAAACGAGATATCTTCCAGGGCCGCTTCGTCATGGACCGTATAGTTCAAGCTGACATGCCTGAATTCGACTTTCCCCTTCAGCCGCTCAGCATGAAGCACATCTTCACGGTCGTTGATCTCTTCATCCACTTCCAGGATTTCTAATAAGCGTTCCCCTGATGCCTTAGATTGTGAAAAGAGATTGATCGTAAAGCCAAGGTTCATGATCGGCCAGATAATATACCAGACCAGGCTGTAGAAGGCGACCAGTTCACCGGGCTGTAGATTGTCATTCATGACGAGGTATCCTCCGTACGCAAGCAGGGTGACGACACTCACATTCCCGAGAAACTCCATCAGAGGGAAATACTTTGCCCACACATCGGAAGTGTGCAGGTACTTATCTTTATAGTCCCCGTTGGACCGGTTGAATTTTTCAATTTGGAAACCTTCCCTGGAAAGCGATTTCACCGTATTGATGCCGGAAATATTCTCCTGGACATTTGTATTGAGTTTTCCAAACGACTTCCTGATTCCGCGGAAGGCCGGGTGCACAGCTTTATCGAATTTGTACACGACAACTGCCAGGAAGGGTAAAGAAATGAGCGTGACGAACGTCAAAGAAGGCGAATAGTAAAACATAACCCCAAAGCTGACCGTCACGAGCATGAAAAAGCGAAGAAGTTCAGAAAAACCAAAGGACAGGAAAAAGCGGAAAGCTTCCACATCCGCTGTCAGCCTCGACATCAGGTCTCCTGTTTTCGCATTATCATAATAACTGAATGGAAGGAACTGCAGCTTTTCATACAATTCGTTTCGCAGACGGTAGACAGAGGTGATGCCAAACAGGTCACCATTGTATTGTTGAATGAATGTGGCCACGCCTTTCACTGCCATGATGCCGATGAAGCCGAAGGCCAAGTACGGGATCCAGTCATACTTCCCTTGCAAAATGACGTCATCGATTGTTACTTGCAATATCATCGGATAGACAACGGTTATAGCCGTTACAAAAATCAAGAAGATCATCGAAATGATAAAATGCCTTTTATACGGCCAATAAAAGGCTTTCAATTTAGTAAATGTATCCATATTTTCTCCCCTTTCACTCCGTCCATTAAAATCAACGTACTACTAAATATATCGGCTTTCGAAATATTTATCTACCCTTTTTTTTGAATTTTTCCCTTTTTTTGAATACTTCTGCTGTTTCAGTTTAGTATAGTAATATTTCCTAAAAAGAAGATCGGCCATTTGACCGATCTTCTTTCACACATTCGTTTGATTCACTACTTACCATTCACTGTCATGATTTGTCTTTTTTCCTTATATAAGAAATTTCATCCTCCATTCGAAAGAAAATTCTACATCTTGCACATATCCCTTTGACATAACCTACGGGGTATTGTGTATACTAGTAGGGTCATTATTCTAAGGAAAGGATGATTTTGTTTGAATTACATACTGAATCTTGCTTCATTAACGGATCGGCTTTCCAACTTTAATTGGGGCGGTCTATTGGTTACGATTGGGATTGGTGCACTACAGATACTAGCGATTTGGATCGCTTTCGTTATTGTAAAAGCAACAGCGAACAGGGTAATTGAAAGAATCTTCGACAAGTATAAGCAGAGAAATGATGTTTCTGAAGGCCGGGCACAGACCTTACAGGGACTTTCAAAGAATATCGTAGGATATGTCCTTATCTTTGTGTTCTTTGTTACGATTCTACAAATTTTCGGAATTGAAGTGACTGCGATCCTGGCAGGTGCCGGAATTGTCGGACTTGCTGTAGGTTTCGGTGCTCAAGGACTGGTAAGCGATGTAGTCACAGGCTTCTTCATTCTGCTTGAGAAGCAGGTGGATGTCGGCGATTACGTCACTACTGCAAGCTTCTCAGGGATTGTAGAAGAGGTCGGCTTAAGAACGACCCACATTCGCGGATTCGACGGCACCCTTCATTATGTACCGAATAGAGAAATCACCAGCATCAGCAATCACTCCCGCGGAAACATGAGAGCACTTGTCGATATCGGGATTTCTTATGACGATGATATTGATAAAGCGATGGCTGTTCTTCAGCAGGCGTGTGACAGTATTGCCCAAGAGGACGACAATATCGTTGAAGGACCGAATGTACTTGGCGTTCAAACACTGGGCTCTTCCGATGTCGTATTAAGGGTACTGTGCAGAACGAAAAATATGGAACAGTGGGGCGTGGAACGTAAGCTTCGCAAGGCCCTTAAAGAAGCACTTGATCAGAATGGAATTGAAATCCCATTCCCTCATCAGGTGTACATCGAGAAAAAAGAAAATGTATAATGACCCTGAAGAAGAAGGCGACCATGCCTTCTTTTTTTTGTGGGAGAAAATATGAAATAAAAAAACATCACGGAAGGATCGGGAAGAGCCTTCCGTGATGCATGTCGCTATTTCAATGCAGAGATATAATCAGACAGGAGGCTGATGGCAAAGTCGATCGCTTCCTCCTTCGGATTCAACTTAGCATGATGGAGGCCATACGGGGAATCAACACCAAGCCAAAACATAAAGCCAGGTATTTCTTCAAGCATATAGCCGAAATCTTCCCCTGTCATAGCTTCTTTACATATGACCACGTTCCTGTCCGTATCCTGCAGGAATGAAATGAAATCACTGGTCAAGGCAGGGTCATTGTATACCTGTTGATACATGCTTCCATAATCCACTTCTATGTCACAATCGTAGCTGATTTTCATCCCTTCGATTAATGCTTCCAGGCGTTCTTTCACGCTTTTCATCGACTGTGCCGAAAGGGTGCGGATCGTTCCTTCCAACCTGGCTGTTTCTGCAATGATATTCTGGACCGTCCCACTCTCCATTTTACCTACCGTGATGACGGCACTGTCCAGGGGATCCACATTCCTCGATACGATAGACTGCATTTGAGTGACAAATGAAGAAGCCGTCACGATCATATCCCTGGTGTGATGGGGATATGCCGCATGACCGCCCTTCCCCTTAAAATCAATGAACAATTCTGATGTATTGGCAAAAAGGAGACCTTCTTTGACGGCAACCGTTCCTACTTCATATTCAGGCGCAATATGCAGCGCGAAAATGACATCGGGCTTCCATTCCTTCATAATGTCACTCTTAAGCATGGGCTTCGCCCCGCCCGGCCCTTCCTCCGCGGGCTGGAATATGAAGAGAAGGTCATCTTTGATGGGGTGATGAACGAAGTGGGTCAGTACCCCAAGTGCGATTGCCATATGAAAATCATGTCCGCATGCATGCATACGTCCTTCATGATTCGAGGGAAACTCAAGCCCGGTATCTTCCTGGATCGGAAGGCCGTCAATGTCTGCCCTGTATCCGATTACTCTATTAGGCTCTGTTCCATGTACCTTGACGAAAAGTCCTGTTTTCCATTTTTTCACTTCTATACGTTCTGCCGGAAGGCCTGAAAGATAATTGCACAAATATTGCTGTGTTTTAATCTCTTGAAAGCCAAGCTCCGGAATCCGGTGCAAATCTCTCCGGATCTCTTTGAAATCTATCATCGTCATTGTGATTCTCCTTTTATCGGCAGTAAGAATGGACCTGTGTACAAGAAAAGAACCGACGTCGACCGTCCGTTCTTTTCCCATGGTTATCCTTATTTCATGTAAGTCTGCTATTAAAGCTGACGTAACTCTTGTTTGATTTCCGTCTTTGATTTCGTCTTATCATCGATATCCTTTAATTTCTTAGCAGGCGTACCGGCAACGACAGTATAAGGAGCAACGTCATCCACAACGATTGCACCGGCTGCGACAACAGCACCTTTTCCGACTGTAACGCCCTCTAACACAACTGCATTGGCACCGATGACAACATCATCTTCAATGACAACCGGCTTCGCCGATGGCGGCTCAATGACACCTGCAAGGACTGCACCTGCACCGATATGACAATTCTTACCTACAGTAGCACGTCCTCCAAGTACAACATTCATATCGATCATCGTACCTTCTCCGACAACCGACCCGATGTTGATCATGGCACCCATCATGATGACTGCATTATCACCGATTTCCACTTGATCACGGATAACAGCACCCGGCTCGATACGGGCTTTGATTCCTTTCATGTCAAGCAACGGGATCGCAGAGTTGCGTCGATCATTCTCTACTACATAGTCTTCGATCGCTTCTTTATTATTTTCAAGAATGGCAGAAAGCTCACTCCACTCCCCGAACACAACTCCGGAATTTCCTTGAAGGAATGTTTGAGATGAACCGAAGTCGATTCCTTCGAGATCACCTTTCACATAAACCTTTACAGGTGTAGATTTCGTACTATTTTGAATAAAAGAAATAATTTCATTCGCGTCCATCATTTTCATCAGTATTCCCTCCATCGCTATGTATAAAAATTCATAATCCGTTTCTGCAATTACTTTATCAAATTAAAGGGTGGAAGACAACCAAAAAGTATCAATCTTGAGCGTTTTCATGAATGAATTCGTTTACAACTTCGAGAAATGCGGTTACCTGTCTCAGCTGAAATGCGGAATCATACCCGAGTAACCATGTATCCCGATGTATGAGGGAGTCATGTTCATCCATTAAAGGAATTTTATAAATATCTTCTTCCATTCCATCCAACGTGATGGCCGGAAGTATGGCATAACCGATTCCGTTTAACGTCATCTGCTTGCATGTCTCAATCTGGTCGACCACGATCGTGCGCTTCGGCGTTGTCTGGAATTGACGGTGCCACCAGTCCTGGATTTCCTGGTAATAATTCGAATCACTCTTGAATTGAATGAACGGACGATCGGTCTTCACCACGTCCTCAATCGACTGGATTTCCCTGTCCACCAGGTATAATGTATCTTGAAACAGATGATGCTTCGGTCCTTTCCAATCAGGTGTCCCCCTGATGATCCCGATATGGACTTCGTCTTCATAAATCGCTTTAAGAATTTCACTGCTCCAGCCAGTCATTAATGAGATTTTGGCATGGGGATACGTTTCAACAAATCGTTTCAGCACTTTCGGAAGCCAGTTCTGTCCAACGATTGACGCACAGGCAATCTTCAATGTCCCGTGCACCTCGTATTCAAGTGCCTGAATCCTTTCCTTCACACTTTCTTCTTTTTGAAGCATTTCACCGGCAAGCCCCACAACAAGTTCCCCGGCGGGAGTGAGGGACAACCCTTTTTGGGAACGGAGAAACAGTTTCGTTCCCCATTCTTTCTCTATCGTCTGCAGTCTTTGTGACAGCGCAGGTTGAGAAACAAATAATCTTTCTGCTGCTTTTCTCATGTTCATTTCCTGTGCAAGTACATGAAGTAATTGATATTCGGAAAACGCCATAGCATCACCTTCATAAGTTTTTCTTATATTATAAGTTAAATTATATTAAATTTCATTATTAATAGAAGTCGCATAAACTGAAGGTACAAGGAAAGGGTGTGAGTGGATGGAAATCATATTGTTATTGACCGGACTCACTGTGGCATTCATCGGTACGCTGGCAGGAAGTGGCGGACTCATCGGGATGCCCGTCATGCTTCTGATCGGAATACCTGTCCATACAGCGATTGCTACCGCGAAATTTTCTAATATCACCAGTTCATTTACAAGCTTTGTGTATTTAGTGAAGGAACGGAAAGTAGCATTGAGGGAATGCTTGCCCCTTCTTCCCATCGCTGTTGCCGGTGGACTCACCGGGGCGCTCCTGTCAGATCAGATTCCGGCCAGACACCTGGAATGGATGGCTTTCTTCTTCCTTCTATTCGCCCTTCTTTTAAGCGTCTATAAAGGAATCAGACCGAAAGGGGACAGCAGAATACGCTACCGCATTTACGGATATTTGTATGGAATCAGTACGTATGACGGATTATTCGGCCCAGGCCAGGCCACGATGCTCATGTACACCCATTTACTGCATGGCAGGAGCTATTTAACTTCTGTTGCGCTCACCCGATTTCAAACGTTCCTGAGCTGTCTCGGGGCGTTTACAATATATTTTCAAAACGGCCATGTTGAATGGATGATTGCTCTTCCATTTGCTTCAGGCGCACTGATCGGTGCCCAGCTTGCCGTAAGGATTGCCGGAAAGCTCTCTTTGAAACAAGTTGGAATCCTTCTGCACATACTCACACTGCTTCTGATTATACAGCTCGGTATCCAACTATTTTTCTAGCACTTTAGGGAAAAATAAAATGAAAGTGAAGCTGATCACCGCAAACAGAAATACGGCCCCATACACCCAATCCAGGGAGCTTGTCAATGCACCTTGAAGAAGTTGAAGTTCCTCTTGGGCCAAAGATTTTCTTTCCGCTGGATTCAACAGCATATTCACATCATCAATGGAGTAATCCTGTCCGTGATGTTCAAAATATGTCTTCAACCTGCTGTTAAGGATCCCTCCAAGCAATGCTGCACCGATCGTCGTCCCCAGGTTCCTCATGAACATGTTTGTAGCAGTCGCAATTCCCCTCGACTCCCAGGTCACGGAGGATTGAATCGAGACGATAAAGGAGGTGGAGGTGAGCCCCATTCCAACCCCTACAAAAAATGAGCCAACAGCCGCCCACAGTGGACCGGAGGAAGGGTCCATCAGCAGGAAGAAAACCCCGCCTGTAATGAGCGCCACACCTCCTATCAGGGAAGTTTTAAAGTAGCCGATCTTCAACAGCAGTCTCCCCCCGATGGTGGCAGAAATCGGCCAGCCGATCGACATGGCGGTCAATGTAAAACCTGCAACGGTAGCACTCCTTTCCATGACTCCTTGAACAAATGCAGGGAGAAAACTGGATATCCCGATGATAATGACCCCGGTGGTCAACGACACGACATTGGCGACAGTAATCGATCTGACTTTCCACAGATCAAACGGCATCATCGGCTGCGGAGTGCGCCGCTCATGGATGATAAACACAGTTGAGCCTATAAGGAAGATTCCGATGAGTAACGCCGCCTGCCAAGATACCCACTGAAAGCTCAGGCCTCCTTCGACGAGGAGGAACAGGAGGGACGCGAGTGATACGACCAGCAGCCCGGCACCACCAACATCAATCTCAGGCTTCTTCTTCTCAATCTCTTCATGCAAATACAGCCACAGACCGGCAATCGCCAGGAGCCCCAATGGAATATTGACCCAAAATACGTATCGCCAGCTTGCATATTCAACGAGTAAACCACCGACCAGCGGACCGCTGACGGCTGATATCCCCCAGACACTGGAAAGATACCCTTGAATCTTTGCCCGCTCTTCCCTTGAATAAATGTCGCCTACGATCGTCGTGGCCATCGGCAACACCGCGCCTGCCCCAAACCCCTGTATAAACCGAAAGAGTATAAGCTGCTCCATCGATTGGGCCATGCCGCAGGCAACAGACCCGATCAGGAACATCATGATGCCAAACGTGATGATTGGTTTTCTTCCATATAAGTCAGATAATTTACCGTATATCAATACCGTAATCGCATTCATCAATAAGTAAGCAGAGAATACCCAGCTGTATAGTGAAAAGCCACCCAGATCCCCAACAATTGCCGGCATCGCTGTCGAAACGATTGTTGCCTCGATCGCCCCCATGAACATGGCAAGCATCACAGAAATTAATACAAGCGGCTTTTTGGTTATTTTCGGTATGTTCTTCCCCGTACTTTCCATTTTCTTTTCCCTGCCTTTACGTTGAATGGTGTGTGGTTTACGACATGTATAGGTGAAGCTGTTTGCTGACCAGTACGAAAAAAGCACTGTAAAAAAGGATAAAAGAAAGAGGATGACGCTGATGCCATCCTTCATGTTTTTCATATGTAACTGCAGCAGGATCGACTAATCCTTTTTAAAAAGCTGCCGCTGAAGCTGCTTTAAGACAACCCGTCTCGTCATGATCCCTTCAAAGTATCCATCTTCAGATACGACACACAGAAAAGGATGATCTACCAATAGTTCCAATGCCTTCTTAAAGTCCGACTCCAAAGACACGATAGGAACTTCAGCCGTCATGACTTCTTCTACCTTCATGGATTCAAGCTTTTCAAACTCGAAACGTTCAAGACCGAGAATAGAGTCCGTTATGAGGCTTGAACTGATCAATCCTTTGAAACGGAACGCAGGGTCAAGGACAGGAATGGCAGAATAACCACTCTTAGTGAGTAATAGCAATGCATGCTCCAGGGAGTTTCCTACCTGAACATGTGCAACCTTCTCAGAAGGAATGATAAAGTCCTTAATATTCGTTTCCAATAACGCTTTGCTGCTCAATGAAATCATGTATAACCCCTCATTTTACATAATAAAAATAAAGTGATCCAAACATATTCATTTTAACATACTGGAATAAAATTGTATGTTTTCACGTTTGAATGGAGACTAAAAAAGATAACCGAATGGTTACCTTTTAAATGGATCAATCTTGTTGAGCCTCTTGAAGCAGTTCGAAAATTTCAATGGCTGTAATGTCTATGTTATCAAAAGGAAAACTGTTTCCTTTTTCATTCATGACTTCGATTTCGAAAGTATCCTGTTTAGGCAAGTACTTTACCTCACAGATTTTCTTTCCGTTATATTCGAAAAATCGTTGTTGAGTTTCCCCTTGTTCACCTTGTTCTTGTAATGATTTTAATCTTTGTATAATTCCAAGAAGCTGAGACATAATCGGTCTCTCCTTTCCTGATCTAATCTTGGTTCTAGCTTTTGCATTGTACCAGATTCTATCCTGTTAATTCTAATGTTTTGTCCTTTTTTCACAAAAATTCCTTTATAATGAAAGGGTAGAACGATATTCTTCCCGAAAGGATTGATACGATGAGCATTCACCGGATAGATTCCCGCATATCCCTGGTTGACCTGATGGATCTTTCAATGCATGAACGCACCGGGAGTTATATCATAAAGGAAAAATCCTTGACGATTATCGAAACATCAGCCAGTCCATCTATACCTCATCTAAAAAAAGGTCTCTCTAAGTTAAACATTAATCTTGAAGATATTCAATACATAATTTTAACCCACATCCATCTTGACCACGCAGGAGGTGCGGGTCTCTTCCTGCAAGAATGCCCAAACGCCACGGTCATCGTCCATCCGAAAGCACGGCGTCACCTTGTCGACCCAAGCAGATTGATCAGTGGTGCCAAGGCGGTTTACGGGGATAAATTCGATGCACTCTTCCACCCGATCATCCCAATTCCTGAAGAACGGATCAGGGTGATGGAAGACAGGGAGTCCCTGGACCTCAGTGAAACCTGTACATTGACGTTTTACCACACCCCTGGTCATGCTAATCACCATTTCAGCATTTTAGACTCTGTCTCAAACGGAATGTTCACGGGTGATACGTCCGGTATTCAATATCGCGTGGGACCGAAGAGGTTTTACTTCCCTTCCACCTCACCAAATCAATTCAATCCTGATCAGATGAGGCACGCCATTCAATTGTACAAGGAATGCAGACTGGACCGGTTATATTTCGGCCATTTCGGTGAAACAGATCAAGTAACTTATGCCCTTTCGGAAGTGGAAGAGCATCTTGAGCGGTTCATGGAAATCAGCAAGGAGCATTTTGTCCCCTCTCTTCCGTTTGAGGAAAACGTAAAAAATGTCACCTCTGCCCTGTTTCATTATGCAAGTAACTGGATGACCCGGCATGATGTCGCCCCTGATCACCCTGTACGAGAGTTATTGATACTGGACATGCAAGTATCTGCAATGGGGATTGTCGATTATTTTATGAAGAAACCGAAAGGAGAATCAACAGCATGAAAGAAGTCACCCTGTATACACAGCCTGATTGCCCACCCTGTGAGGTAGTCAAAATGTTCTTGAAGGAACATACCATCCCCTACAAGGAAATCAACATAGCAGAAAATGAAAAAGCAAGAAAGCACCTGATCAATCAATTGAAATCCTATTCTACCCCTACCATCACGGTGGATGACACGGTCATTTCAGGCTTCAACCTCGAAGCACTATCAGAAGCTTTAAACCTATAACGCATAAAACCGGCCGGATTCCCTTATCATTGGAATCCGGCCGGTTTTATGTATTACGGTGATAAAATGTCTTCAGGTAATTCGTATATGATCTCTGACACTTTCCAGGAACCCTCTTCCTCTGTTACCACAACCGCTTCTATGCCACCAGGGGTCGAATACGGGCCCTCTTCAGCCGACCTCTCTTCCCAAACATACCATTTACCCTTGCTATACCCGGTCTTCGTTGTATCATCATATTGAAAAAAAGGCACATAATACGGGGCAAAATCCGAACCAAAAGTGACGAATCCCCCCTCCACCTCGTATACATTCTCTTGGATGAAGTGATCTGTTAAATCAGATGTGAAATAATGAGACAGTTTCTTGTGGATTTGTTTTTTCGACTGGGGCTCTTCACTTAAGGAAATCTGGGACATCGATGCTTCTCTTACCAGAGAAAGGAGGTTGTCCTCCTTGAATTCAGAAGCTTTGATCTCCTTGACTTGTCCATAGACTGGAATGAAGAGCACCAGGATGACCACTAACAGCCACCATTTCTTTTTTTTCATATTTCTCCCTCCATTTCCTGATAGGATGAAACCATTGTAGCAACAGAAAATTGTCGGTTGGTTACCATTCGTTCGATTCTTCCTCACACTGACTGACAACTTTTTTAAGTTGTTTGTAAAATCCCCTCTATTTCTGTCAGTCAAACCCAATTGCCGGTGGTAAATCCACCCAAAAAGGATGCGGCAAAAAAATGCAGCATCCTTTTTGAAAGGGGGAAAAATGAATTTCGCCGTTATATTTGAAATATCGCCGTTAAATCCTGGATATCGCCGTTATATTGAAAATTTCGCCGTTAAATCTCAGATTTCGCCGTTATATTAATATTTTCGCCGTTATCCTCATCGAAAGCCTGCCTAAAGGGCTCACTCTATGAAGAATTTGCTGCAAATCAAAGAAGCCGCACCGTAATGCAGCCTCCAACCTTCAATATAAATAGCGAATCGACCAGTAAGCAATGAAAAAGATAATCAGGATGGAACCGATTAATATCGATAGGAACACTGGATTTCGAATAAATGGATGTTCCTTCACGACATCTGGGATATCTGTATCAAAATCCCCCTTCAACCGTTTTTCCTGTCCGGCAATCCTAAACGTATACACAAGTGAATATCCTGCAAGCCCAACGGCAACCAAGGTAAGCACAATCATAAACATACTCATCCATGACCCCTCCTTACAAATGTCCTTAAGCATAATTTGTCCCAATCGATACAAGCTATACAAGAAAAGCGGAGGCGGCTTGGGCAGCCCCGACAAGCATAAGATGAATGGACTGTGAAGGCGGGCTTTGCCTTCATAGACCATTTAGCTTATGACCTCGAGGGGCTAGCCGCCGGAGCTGGACATCATGAAAAGCGGAAGGGGCTTGCTCTGAGGCGACAAGCATATGACGAGCAACCCGGAAAGGCGTTTTTTGCCTTTTTGGGTTGCTTGGCATATGACCTCGAGCCTCAAGCCCCTGCAGCTGGACATAGAGAAAAGCGTAGGCGGCTCGTTCAGCCCCGACCAGCATAAGATGAATGGACATAAGAAGGCGGTCTTTGCCTTCTTGGGACCATTTAGCTAATGACCTCCAGGGGCTAGCCGCCGGAGCTGGACATCAAAAAAAGCGGAGGCGGATGATCAGCTGCTTCCCCTCTAAAACAGGAGGCCATCCTCTTCGAATAAATATTCGTATGAAAGGTCCATGAACAGGTAGAGCCCGTTTCCGAACGGGTATGAGTAGGTCCTGATGGATTCCCCTGAATCGATGTCACTGTATATGTCTGATAATAATCCTTTTTTATTGATCTGCATCCGGATGATATTCTCAAGGAAGTAAGGGCGCCAGCTCCAGTTCTTCCCTTTATAGGTCGGTTGGACCGTCCAGTCGGCATCAATCTTCAGGAAATTGCTCGTCATCTGAAAGCCGTTTTCATCACAAATATATAAGCGAAAACACTTATCCGAAAAATTCTTTGCAACTTCCATCAGGATGTCATCGTATTCTCCCAGCTGTTTTTTGAGTGTTGTCAACAGCTGACTGATTTCCTTATGAAGCACTTCCGCAAACTTATAGCCGGTTTCCAGATGCTTCTTTTCATAGCGGATATAGTCCTGACATTTTTCCTTCAATTTCTCTTTTAGCACATCCGGATTCAAAAAGGATTCCGAAGGATGATGAAGGTAATATCCTTGATAATATCGGCCGCCGTTCATCCAGGCAAATTGAAGCTGGAAATTGATTTCGATATGCTCGAATAATAAGGATGCCCCAATCTTTCTGGCAAGCACGGAAAGACTGTACAGGATATCTTTATACACTTTGTTGCCGGCATCATTCCTCAACTGAAATAAATCCACTTTTAAAATATCAGGTGAAAATTGGGAGAGCCGATCCAATTGCCCGCTATTTCCTCCAACATTGTCGATTGCAATCTTGATTCCATACGTTTTATAATACAGAAGCAAGTGGACCAACTGATCAAAATCCCCTGAAAACGTCTTCTCAGACAGTTCAATCACTGTTTGCTCAAATTTCAGCCCTTTTTTCTCATATTCCTGCAGAAGTTCAAGGAATGATTCTCCATGATCCAGCATCAGGAGCCTTGCATCCCGGTTAAGGAAAATAAGCCCTTCCTGCTTTTCTTGTATGTATTGATCGAGCGCTTTGCGCGTAACATGCTCATCCACTTCCAGTTTATACTCATCCGGTATCTCTTCATCACAAAAGAAAGGTCCGAGGCTTTCTACATGATTGTCGCCGACCCTCAATCTTCCTAACACTTCATATCCGATGATCTTATGTTCATCCGCGCTGAAGATTGGTTGAAAGTAGGGTACCACTTGATTCATATTGGTAATTACGTCTAATGCATCCATTCTTACTCCCCCACGCTCACACTTGTTTTTTGCATAATTATAACACAAATATGCAAATGAGCTGAAAGTACCGAACTAAAAAACACCCTTGCCTTGTCTATTGACAAGAGAAGGATGCTTTTCATCATCAGAACGGGAATGGATTCAGCCACTGGCCGCCATCCATCGTGATGCATTCACCGTTGATATAAGAAGCCTGTTCAGAAGCCAGATAAAATGCGAGTCCGGCAATTTCTTCAGGTGTGCCTAATCTTTTCATCGGGACGCTGTCGATCGTTCTTTTCGCTGCTTCATCAGATATCCAAAGCTTTTCTGCACCGCCTGTCCGTTCAATTGGACCTGGGGCGATGGCATTGGTACGTATGCCGTATTTGTGGCCCCATTCTACTGCGAGGGTCCTAGTCAAAGATAATACACCCGCCTTGGCTGCCGCAGAGTGTGCCACCCCTGCGCCTGCATTCCAGGCATAGGTTGCAACCATGTTGATAATCGATCCTTTTTGCTTTTGCTCAATCCAATAATTACCGACCGCATGAGAACAAAGGAATGTCCCGTTCAACACGATATCAATAACAGATTTCCAGCCGTTTGGCGTGAGTTTTTCTACGGGACAGATGAAGTTCCCTGCCGCATTATTGATCAATACATCGATTTTCCCAAATTTCGAAGCAGTAAATTCTACCATGGCTTGAACATGTTCCTGCTCCCTGACGTCCATTTGAAATATTTCGATATCCCCTTGAAGTGACGAGAACTCGTCTTTAACAGACTGAAGTCTTTCCTCATTTCTTCCGGTCACGACCACACTCGCACCGGACTCGAGAAATCTCTTTGCCATATATTTCCCCATACCGCTTGATCCGCCAGTAACGATCACTACTTGTTCCTCTCCCATTTCAATCTCCCCTTTGAAAATGAATGAATATTCACTCAATATTTTATCATATTGAAGGATAAGAAAACCATTTATTCCAATAAAAAAACTGATAAACAAGAAAAAATTCTTGTTCATCAGTCTGAACGTTTAACTATCCGGATTGTTTACGATCGCATCATGCAGTTGTGCCAGTGCCTTGATGATCGTTTTATTTCTGTAATATCCTTTTGCTTCAATCGATATATGGTTATATGAAACAACTACCTGACCTAAAGACCGAGGAGTATTAAAGCCGTACACATACACTTTAACCGTTCCTCTATCGGTAGGGAGAAATAGGATTTCCATACGTTTTGACTTCTTCATAATCCCTCTCCTTTATAAAGCACTCGGAACACTGATTCAACCGAAGACAAAGCTTCTATGAATCTTTCACTCTCCTCACTTTAAAATAAGTCATCGGCATTACTCTGTCAAACATTTAGTGGAGAAAGGGACGCAGGCTGTTTCACAAGCTTTAAATCATCACATAAGAACAAATTGCTGCTGTTCGATTTCCTCCGGACAAATCGGCTTACTGAAGAAATAGCCTTGGGCTTTCTGACAATTCGCCTCTTTAAGGAAAGTTACCTGCCCTTCTCTTTCGACCCCTTCTGCGATCACTTCCAATCCGAGACTGTGGGCCAGGTGAATGATCGTCTTCGTGATGGCTGAGTCCTTCTGGTTCATGCCGATTTCCCTTACAAAAGATTGGTCAATCTTTAAAATGTCGATCGGGAACCGCTTTAAATAATTGAGCGATGAATATCCGGTCCCAAAGTCATCCACAGAAATATAAACCCCGATCCGCTTGAGCCTTTTTAACATTTTCAAAGTCTGCTGGGTGTCCTGCATGGCTCCCTCCGTAATTTCAATTTCTATGCAGGAAGCAGGGAGATTATACGTTTTCAAGTAAAATCCGATCGTGTCTGCCAATTGTTCCTGCAGAAACTGTTTTGGAGAGATATTGATCGCCACTCTTACGGATTTATATCCTTTATTCCGCCATAATTGGAGCTGCCTGCACACCTGTTCCAGCACCCACTCTCCGATTTGGTGGATCAGCCCGGTCTCCTCTGCCAATGGGATGAATTGGACGGGGGAGACAAACCCGAATTTTCGGTTGTTCCATCGTATCAACGCCTCGAAGCTGTCGATGGCGCCAGTGGATAAATTAACTTGCGGCTGATAATGGATGAACAATTCACCCTTTTCGATCGCCCTTCGCAGGTGGGATTCCATGATGATATAGTTCGGGAAGCTTGACTCCATATGAGACTGATAAAAACGATAATGCCCCCTTCCCTTTTCCTTCACTTCAAACAGGGCTTGTGCAGCCTTTTGAATCAGCGAATTCGAATCATATCCATCTGCCGGGAATCGGCTGATACCGATGGAAGGGGACAGATAGAATTCCTGTCCGTCGAAGGTAAAGGAATCAATAAATAATGCAAGGATTTCTTTTGCTTTTGCCTTCGTTTCTTCAAAATTACTATTCTTCAAGAGAAAGATGAATTCATCCCCTCCTTGACGATACAACTGGGAATCTTCATTCGTAAGGGTGACCATACGCTCCGTGATGTTCTTTAGGATCCGGTCACCGCCTTTTAGCCCTAACGTATCATTCACAAATTTGAACCTGTCCAGATCAAGGTATAACAGCGAAAGCTCACCCCCGCTTTCTTCCATGTTGTGAATAAGGAGTGGGATGTGATCATCAAGGGCTTTCCTGTTCCAAAGACCGGTCAATTGGTCATGTAGGGCCATGTAATGGATCATTTCATTTTGTTCATGATCCCTTGTAATATCCTTGGCGATGATATAGCAGCCATCATATGTGTCATTGACGACAATCGGGACCATTTTCAATTGAGTGACCTTCTCTTCCCCTGCTTCATTCAGAAGGAGGCTGTTGTCGATCACGGACGGGTTCCCCATAAGCGTTCTCTTTAAGGTTTCCGAAAGGATCTTTTCATTTCGGTCGTGAAATAAATCATAAATGCTCATATTCATCAGGGCTGCCTTTGTGTAACCGGTCAAGAGGCTCCCTGCACCATTCGATTCAAGGATGATCCCCCGGGAATCAAGGATGAATATCGCGTCCAGATTATGTTCAATAATAGATTTGTAGCGTTCTTTTGCTTTTACCAGGCTTTTCTTTTCTTCTATGGCAGGAGTGATGTCCCTTGTGATGGAAACGACATACGCTACCTCTCCATCTTGATTTTTAATGGGGGTAAGGATCGATTCATTCACCACCTGACTTCCATCCCTGATGCTAAAGGTATCCTGGTAGGTGATGCTATCACCCGTATGAACAAGGTCGGAATATTTCACCTGTATCCTCTCAGCCATTTCCGGATTGACAACATCATTCAATAAACGACCCATGTCTTCATCAGTGATGGATGTGTATTTTTTGGCTGATTCATTTATAAATACATACCTGAAAACTGGACCTTCCTCCACTTTCATAATGAAAATCATGTCGTGGATATTGTCCAAAATCAGTTCTTTCATAACCGTATCCAGTACATCTGTTCCTGCACTGATCGTGTTGTTGATATCTGTCCATTTCATGGATTCTTCATCCTTTTAGGCTTCTGTCTTTTTCAACAAAATGTGTCATGATTATATTTTACTATTTTACCCATGATTTTCCTACATACTTATGAGAATAATCCATAATTTTTTTCCCGGCCCCCTCGTTGCCCAATAAAAGGGAGACAGGCGCACAGCATACAGAGAAGCCATACACTAAAGGGAATAGAGAGAGGAGGTTTCTTATATGTATAGATCTGCATATTATTACCCGTATCCAAGATATAGGGGTGTCCAGGGCGGGGATCAACGCTTTTTCCCTTTTTTCTTCGGTTTGCCTTTTTTAGCTGGTGGATTGGCCGGATTGGCGATTAGTCCGCTTCTCTTCAACCGGCCATGCTACGGACCTGCGTGCTATCCGCCTTATCCGCCATACGGAGGATATCCTTATCCTGGAGGGTACCCGCAGCAGCCCTACAATTCCACGAACTATCAGTCGATCCCACAAAATCTTACAGAGAATATCAATATTTATCCCCAAAGATAACGATATGGCCCACCAGAAACTGTCTCCTGAACATGTTTTGGTAGGGCCTTTTCTTTTACCTTGACTTCCTTCTCATACCTTTCCAATCAAAGGGAAAAGGAGTATAATGGGAATGAACATATTAGAAAGGAGCCAATAACTTGAGAAACACTAGTAAATCCACCCCTATCTCCACATCCGTAAATACCCTCTCTCAAGCTATTTTCACTGTAAACAGACATGCGAAAACGGCAGGAAACCCAAAATACTTATATACATTAAAAAAGCGGGCACTTGTGAAAATGATCCAGGAAGGCAAGGCCAGGAAAGTGGGACTGCACTTTTCCAACAACCCTAAATTCAGCCAGCAGCAATCCGACGTATTAATCGATTGCGGAGATTACACTTTTCATCTCCCACCCTCCAAAGAGGATTTTAAAGCGCTGCCTCACCTGGGTTCTCTCGATCAGCGATCAAGAAACCCAAAATGCAAAATGCCCCTTCAACAGGCCAAAGGAATCCTGGAACAATACACCGGTTTGTCTGACCGAAATGACCGGACCCGGAAACCGGAAAAGCCCCAATACCAAAAACCAGTCTTCAAAAAATTGGGAGACAGCTTCTTTTGATGCCTATCGATTTTAGTGCGTTAACGCATATTTCCCTTAAAGTGACAGGGACCGGTTTCTTCCAAGTAAAGGACATATGCCGTGGAATATGTCTTTAAGATAAAAAATCCGAACGTTGATTCGACATTCATTCATGAAGATCGAACCCGTTCGGATTTTTTATCTTACCCTGGTATCAATCAGAGTGTGGTTTTTGACTAAAGGATATGCTGGTCAATTTTCAAAATCAGCTCTGCGATTTCAGGCTTGCTGATTTGATCTTCCGCTCCCACCATTTCCCCTTTATGCTTCAGATCATTTGTGATCAGAGATGAAAAGATGATGACTGGAAGAGCCTGAAGCTTAGGGTGGCTCTTGATCCGTTTCGTCAGATGATGTCCATCCATCTGCGGCATTTCAATATCCGTCAATACAAGCTGTACTGAATCCTTGATGTCCCCGGATTCTTCCGCCACCGATTCTAAATAGCGGAAAGCATCAGCCCCGTTTTCGAAAAACTCCACATCTTCATATCCCGCTTCCTTTAACGTATCGTTCAACAGCTTTCTCAGCAGGGGAGAATCTTCGGCTGCAACGATCTTCTTGTTGCTTCTTTCTCTTGGTCCGAGCTTCTTCACCTGTTCGACCCGGATTCCCGTCTCTGGATTGATTTCAAGCATGATGCTTTCGAAATCAAGCAAAAGAATCATCGATTCCTGTTGTTTTATGACACCGATGATCCCTGAATGCACACCCGTATACACCTCTGAGGGCTTATCGATTTGATCCCATGATATACGGTGGATCTGAGTGACGTTATGTACATGAAAGATGACTTTCTGCTGGTTGAATTCAGAAACGATATATTTTGAAGTCGCTGTTTCTTCTTCCTTCACCCCTAGTACCCTTGCCATATCCACAACCGGGAGGACTTCCCCCCTCAATTGAATGAGCCCCTTTACATAAGGATGGGAATGAGGGACCGGAATGACCGTTTTCGGTTGGATAATTTCTTTCACTTTGATGACATTGATCCCAAATTTATTATGCTGAACTTCAAATTCCACGATTTCCAGTTCATTTGTTCCACTTTCAAGCAGAATTCCATTAGTATGATTCAATTGTATTCGTCCTTCCATGCGCTTTAGCTTGATTGCCTTCCCTTCTTATATCGAACAATTGCTGAACTTCTTTACCCTTCAGGAAAAATAAGCTCTCTCCCACTTCTTTTATTACCTGGACCATATCAGACTAATAGAAAATGCCAACTCAACCATACTAAGATGAGGAGGTGTTCAAATGACTGAACTTGATCATCGCGGAAATCGGGATGTGCCTGACTTTGCGGAAATCAGCAACCACATTCTTCCTGCACAGTACAACCTTCCCCTCATTGCCATCGGAAAGAATGCAGAAGGAATCGATGACACGGAAGATCTGTCCTACGTGGAAGGGCAAAAAAGTGTCAAAAAAAGAAGCGAGTGACCATCACTCGCTTCTTTCCTATACGCCTCGCATGTTTCCCCATACAAGTGTGTGTAATTGGGGCAGTACCCTTACATGATTCAAATCCTCATTGTCACATACTTTCTCAATGAGTCTTTCATAGTCGGTTAAAAGGGAAGAAACGAGCTTCCCTGTATCTCCTTCAGATACAGCAGGGTTTCCCGTCTGAATATAAAATGGAACAGAAGGGTAGCGTTTATGCACATACGTCGCATATTCCAGGTCTGTTTCATCAAATACCACGACTTTCAAACTGAACTGAGATCCGTTTTCCTGAAGCCTGTGAACGATGGAATCGAGCTTCCCGAAGTCCGTCTCCATACCGGAGCTTGGAGGTTTAGGGGAGATCGTCAGGTCATCGATGTCATAGAACCAGTCCTGCCAGCGGCTACCCTGGGTTTCAAGGGCAGACTCAATTCCGTTTTCCTTGAAGATCGCGATCAGTTCGTGAAGCCCTGCCAGCAGTGCTGGGTTTCCTCCTGAGATCGTGACATGGGAAAATCGGCTTCCTCCGATTTCCTTCAACCTTTCCCACACTTCTGCAGCAGTCATAAGCACGATATCATCTTTGGCAGAACCGTCCCACGTGAACGCTGAATCACACCATGAGCAGCTGTAATCACATCCTGCGGTCCTGACAAACATCGTTTTCCGGCCGATGACCATTCCTTCTCCCTGAATCGTTGGACCGAACACTTCTAATACTGGTATCTTCTTCATCATTTCTTCCCCTTCGGTCTATAAATCACATAGCTGGTCGGGGTTTCTCTTAAGAACACCTGCAGGCATTGCGGGCCATGAGGAAGAGTATTCAAATGATCCTGGATGATTTCCCAGATTACTTTTGCCATCACTTCGGTTGTTGGAAATGACATGGGTCCCTTTTCAGCAAAAGCCGCATCATCATTGAGCACTTTATGATCAAATCTCTTATGGATCAATTTCTTGATGTGCTGAAAATTAATCAGAAAACCGGAATCATCGAGGAGGTCCCCTGCGATCGTAATATTTGCAAAATACGTATGCCCATGCACTTCCTGACAGCTCCCGGCATCAGGATGGGGAATATAATGAGCTGCAGCAAAATGCATATCTTTGTTCAATTCAAATTCATAAGGATGATCGGGAGTCGGGTAAATTTGCTGAATCATGCTTTGTCTCCCCCTCTTTTATCCTTTACATATTCGTCCAGGCCACGTTGTCTGAGCTCACATGCCGGGCATTCGCCGCATCCGCTGCCTTTGATGCCGTTGTAGCATGTAAGGGTATTCTCCTGCACGTATTCAAATGCGCCCAATTGATCTGCCATTTCCCACGTTTGGGCTTTATCGATCCACATAAGCGGTGTGTGAATGACAAATTGATCATCCATCGACAGGTTGAGGCTGACATTCAATGATTTCACGAAGATATCCCTGCAATCAGGATAACCGCTGAAATCCGTTTCGCACACGCCTGTCACTATATGCTTTGCCCCGATTTGCTTTGCGAGAATACCTGCAAATGACAGGAACAATAGGTTTCTCCCGGGAACAAAAGTGGACGGTAATTCCCCCTCTTCCTGGGTGATTTCTTCGTCCCTGGTCAATGCACTTGGTGCCAGTTGATTCAATAAACTCATATCTAATACATGGTGAGCGACATTGAGATCTTCTGCAATCTCCTTTGCACAGTCCAATTCTGCAACATGTCTCTGACCATAGTTGAATGTCACTGCATCTACATCTTTAAATTGCTGCTTCGCCCAAAATAAACACGTTGTACTATCTTGGCCTCCGCTAAATACGACTAACGCTTTCTCTGTGTTCATAAATGGTGCTCCTTTCTTTTTCAACAGGTCCTTGTCACCTGTATAGAAGAAAGAGATTCTGTTCGAACTCTATAACTCAGGCAAACATTCGCCTTAACAGAAAATAACGACACCTAAGGATGCCGTTTTCCTTAGTTTTTTATAGAGGGTTGTGCTAGAACCTCTCGGAGTTTATCTTAAGACTCCAATTCTTCTTAAATTGTCTTCAACCAATATAACGTTTTTTCCGAAAAAAATCTACCTCTGGGATCGATTTCATCAAAATGCCATCTCATGATGTGGGCGTAGCGGCGTATTGGATGAACAGAGTTGCAATATCCCCTGCTTCTAAGCATAATGATTGAATAAGCCAAAACATGGAGGATACCGGATGTTAGCTGAAATGATGCACTTTTTGAAAGAAGTGGATCAACTGAAATCAGTTGATCGGAGAACGTATATTACAGATGGGAGTCGCCGTGAAAACAGCGGTGAGCATTCATGGCACGTCTGTGTCATGGCCATGACGCTTTTTGATATGTATGAAAGGAAGGATGAAACAGATTTATTCAAAGCTCTGAAAATGCTGCTGCTTCATGATATCGTCGAAATCGATGCAGGGGATACATATGCCTTTGATTCCGAGGGCTATGAAGACAAGGAGGAACGTGAAAGATTTGCGGCAGATCGCATCTTTGGCTTGCTCCCGGCGAAAATCAGGGATGAATACCGCTCACTGTGGGATGAATTCGAAGAGGGTAAATCGAACGAAGCTCTTTATGCCATGATCATCGATCACATCCAGCCCCTGCTTTTAAATGTATCAACGGAAGGGAAATCGTGGATGGAGCATCAAATCAAAGCAGAGCAGGTATTAAAGAGAAACAGATGGGTGAAGGATATTTCCCCTGATATTTATGCCCAAATCAAGGAATGGGTGAATCAAGGAGTTAAAGAAGGTTGGCTGGGGGAGGGATAAGTCCGTAGACAAAGAGATGGAACAGAGCGCTGTACAAATCGTTCGGCGTTCTGTTCCACCCTGCAAGGCGATACTATTTCAAACGGAGGAACCTTCTCTTTTTCCTCCGTTTTTTAGGGCCGAATCGCAGCCAGCCGATCTTTACAAAGAAACCGAACATGACAAGGGCAATCACGCCCATTATTCCAAGGACGATGAAATATCCGTTTCTTTCATCAAGTTCAGGCATGTAAACAAAATTCATCCCGTATAACCCCGCTATGAAGGTAAGGGGCATGAAGATCGTCGTAATGACTGTCAGCGTCATCATGATATTGTTCATTTTATCCGAATTGATCGATAAATAATTATCACGGATATCAGAGGAAAACTCCCGGTAAGACTCGAGCATCTCCACCAGTTTGATTAAATGATCATACACGTCATTGAAATACAATTGTTCTTCTTTCAAGGAATTCAATTTTCCCGAATTACTGATCCTGTACAGTAAATCCCTCATTGGGACGAGTGTTCTCCTCAGCCTGGACATATCGTGGCGAATATCGAACAGTTCATCCATCAGATTCCTGTCCGCTTCATCATGGGTGTTATCTTCCATCCTGTTCAGTCGGTCTTCGATCTTATAGACAAGGGGAAAATATTCATCCACCAAACGGTCAACAATCCCATGCATAATTTTAAAGGGGCTGAGTTCGCCGCCCCTTTCTTCCATCTCACTCCACAGCTGATCCAGTTCCTTTACAGGTTCCTTATGAAACGTAACGATGAATCTTCCATTAACAAACATATTGACTTCATATGACTCGAGGTTTTGCTTATTGATGCCATGAAGGAGCACAAATATGTACTGATCATAAAAATCGAGCTTTGGCCGCTGACTGAAATCATCCAGACAGTCTTCGATTGCCAGGGGATGAAAGCGAAAATACAATTTAAGTAACCGGATATCTTTAGAACTGGGCTCTGAAAAATCAACCCAATACCATTTGACTCCCTTTTCTTTTATCTTTGATAAGGGGACCTGATGCTTGACTTCCCCATTTTCCATGACAATGCTTGTTCGAATCATAATGCTCTTCCTAACTGTTTTATTTTCTTTATCTTTTCCCTCTTTGCGTTTCATTCAAACAAAATCACTTCGTAAACACAAGGAATAGTGATAAAATATGTAACAAATCATCAAAGTAGGTGTACATAATGGAGCAGTATATCAACTCAAGCGTGAAAAACATACAAATTTCAGGAATACGAAGATTTTTCAACATGGTTTCAGACATCGAAGGCATGATCTCACTCACAATCGGTCAGCCTGATTTCCCTACACCGCAGCATATTAAGGATGCAGCCAAAAGGGCCATTGATGACAATTTCACAACGTACACCCATAATGCCGGGTTTCTTGAACTGCGTGAAGCCGCAGCAAAGTTTGCAGCGGAAAAATACAATGTCCACTATCATCCAGACGAAGTCATCGTGACAAACGGTGCATCCCAGGGGATCGATGTGGTTCTCCGCTCAATATTGGGAAAAGGGGATGAATGCCTTCTTCCCGGTCCAGTTTATCCAGGTTATGAGCCAATCATCCATCTTTGCGGTGCGAAACCTGTTCATATCGACATTACGAAAAATAATTTTAAGATGGATGCATCTCTCATAGAGAAAAGCCTTACGCCCCAGACGAAATGCATCATCCTTCCCTATCCGTCCAATCCCACCGGAGTCAGCTTATCCAGGGATGAATTGAAGGAGATCGCCGATTTGCTGAGAGGCAGGGGGATTTTTGTGCTGGCTGATGAGATATACAGTGAACTGACCTTTGACCAACCTCATCATTCCATTGCACAATTTCTCCGTGATCAGACGATCATCGTGAATGGTTTATCAAAGTCGCACAGCATGACCGGCTGGAGAATAGGTTTGCTGTTTGCACCGGAGACCATTTCAAGACACCTGCTGAAAGTTCATCAGTATAATGTCTCCTGTGCTTCTTCCATTTCTCAAAAAGCAGCTTTTGCAGCTCTTACAGACGGTAAAAATGATGCTGATGTCATGAAGGCAGCGTACAAAAAAAGAAGGGATTATGTATTCACCCGCTTGACAGACATGGGGTTTGAAGACATCGTAAAGCCTGATGGTGCTTTTTATTTCTTTGTAAAGATACCGGATAGACTGTCCCTCTGTTCATTTGACTTTTCTTTAAATCTCGCCAAGGAGAAAAAGGTGGCTGTCGTTCCAGGCGATGCCTTTTCTGATTTAGGTGAAGGCTACTTCCGCCTTTCCTACGCCTGCTCCATGGATCAGCTGACAGAAGGACTCGACCGGATAGAAGATTTCATAAGTGCTTAGTTGAAACAGTTACGGGGCTGCCAGCGTTCTTTTCCACAGGAGAACAGACCCAAATATGGAGCGTGTCATGTCAAACAAAAATCCGAACGTATTGGAGGTTGAACCTTCAATCACTGTTCGGATTTTCTTTGTTTCCCTCATTCTAAAAGCCTACCCTATCACCCTTTGTATTCACCATTATTTTTAGATGCTTTTTCTTTTTTTGCTTTGTCTTTGTGGACTTTATTGGCCGCAGCACTTCCCATTTCATGGGCAAATTCCGCATTGATTTTCGATGAATCGAAACCTTTTTTATTTTTCTGCTGAGGATCATGTTTTTTCGTTCGCTTTGCCATTTCTTTCACCCTCCGTAATGTTCATTCACCACAATGGTGATGGGATTATTATGTTTCACCCCAACCTGTCCTATTCACCGGTCCCCCATTAAGCAAAAAAAAGAACCAACACAGTAAACTGTGCCGGTTCAAAAAAAGGAAAAGGGGGTGTTAGTGAGAAATTAATCTCCAATTTCATGCTTAGTTATATGATACCCGTATTTAAAAATGCTAAACCACTCTTTTAAATTTTTTCTTCAGGAATTTTTTCTTCCTTCACCTTCATCCTTTTTTATCGGGATTTCCTCATTACATTATGTAAATAACCTAAGACTGTTTCGTAAACATTGTGGCTTATAGACAAGCGAGATGCGGTTGATTTCCGCTACAGATGCTCGCTTTCCGCGGGGCTGGCGGTGAGCCTCCTCGGACTTCGTCCTGCGGGGTCTCACCTGTCCATCAGTTCCCGCAGGAGTCGAGCATCTTCCGCTCCAATCAACCATCGAAGATAAAAAACCAAAAATCCACTCAATAAATTGCTGGTTCATCTTCAGAATAGTAGTGATTCATTGCTATGGTAATTTTCACTCCACAATCTCAATTTACAGAAGATGCTCACATTAACCTCTATTAATAACATCAACCAATGCGAAAAGCACCTAATCTACAGATAAAAAGTTATTTCAGTAAAACTCTTTAAAAAAGCGCTTTCATAAAGTATAATAAACAAGTAAATTCTGAGAAGCGGGGTTCTGATCATGTATATGAAAGAACAGTATGTTTTCAGAAAGAATCAGATACATAAAGCAGTAATCAGAAATTATAGAGAAGCTGATTTCGATGCGCTGATCAACATCCAGAAGAGGGCATTTCCCCCTCCTTTTCCTGCTGACTTATGGTGGGGTAAAGATCAGCTCACCTCTCATATAAAACATTTCCCACTCGGCTCTCTGTGCGTGGAAATCGACGGAAAGATTGTCGGCAGCATGACCGGGCTCATCGTCTCCTTCAATCCCGATCACCCTGTACACACATGGGAAGAAATGACCGACAGCGGCTTCATCAGTAACCATGCCGAGGATGGAAACACCTTGTATGTGGTGGACCTTTGCATCGATCCATCCTACAGGGGGTACAAGCTCGGGAAAGTACTGATGGACGCCATGTTTGAAATCGTCGTACATCTGGATCTTGACAGGCTGCTTGGCGGCGGCCGCATCCCAAGTTACCACAAGGTCGCCCATTTGTATGAAATAGAGGACTATGTGAAGGAGTTGACCAAAGGATCATATAAAGATCCAGTCATTACCTTTTTACTGCAAACCGGGCGAACGCCTTTAAAGGCAATCAAAGGGTATTTGAAAGATGAAGAATCATGTGATTACGGCGTGCTGATGGAATGGCGCAATCCATTCAAGCCCTGGAGTGAATGAACAAAAAAAGGATTGAAGGAAGTGACGTTCCTTCAATCCTTTAGAAAGGGGGAAATGAGAATGAAAAGGCCCAAAGGGTGTGCCTTATTCTTCAAAGATATAATACCCTCATTTCCTCTTTCTAAACCTTTATTTATTCCATTGATGTTGCTTTTTTCACAGCAGCGATGACAGCATCATTTGTGTCTAATGTGAGTGCCTCTTCTGCCAGTTCTTTCATCTCAGCACGGTTCAACTGACGGATCTGAGAACGTGCACGGAGGATGGAGGTAGCACTCATGGAGAACTCATCCAGTCCAAGTCCAAGAAGGATTGGCACTGCAATTTCATCTCCTGCCATTTCTCCACACATACCTGCCCATTTGCCTTCTTTATGAGCCGCATCAATCACCAATTTCACAAGGCGCAAAATGGCTGGATTATACGGTTGATATAAGTAGGAAACGCGCTCGTTCATGCGGTCTGCAGCCATAGTATATTGAATGAGGTCATTTGTACCGATAGAGAAGAAATCAACTTCTTTGGCAAACACATCAGCCATGACAGCAGTTGACGGGATCTCAACCATGATTCCCACTTCAATATGATCTGCTACGTTTGTACCATTTTCAAGAAGGGCTTTCTTCTCTTCTTCAAGGATGGCTTTCGCTTCGCGGAACTCTTGAAGGTTCGAGATCATCGGGAACATGATTTTAAGATTTCCGAATGGACTTGCCTTCAATAACGCTCTAAGCTGGGTACGGAAGATATCTTGCTCGTCCAGGCATAGACGGATCGCACGATAACCCAGGAATGGATTCATTTCTTTAGGCAGATTCAAGTAAGGAAGTTCCTTATCTCCGCCAATATCAAGCGTACGAACCACTACAGGCTTCCCTTTCATACCTTCTAGAACGGCTTTATAAGCTTCGTATTGCTCTTCTTCTGAAGGAAGCTCGTCACGGCCCATATATAGGAATTCTGTACGGTACAGTCCTACACCTTCTCCGCCGTGATTGATGACCCCTTCAAGATCCTTTGGCGTCCCGATGTTGGCAGCCAGTTCAACGTGCTCCCCATCTTTTGATACCGTCGGTTCATTCACGAGTTTGGCCCACTCGGCTTTTTGCTCCTCGTAACGGGCATGTTCTTTTTTATACGCTTCGATCACTTCTGGAGTCGGGTTAATATGTACTTCTCCATTTAATCCGTCAACAATAATCATATCTCCATTTTCGACAGATGAAGTAATGGATTTCGTACCTACTACAGCCGGAATCTCCATTGAACGGGCCATGATCGCTGAGTGGGATGTTCTTCCACCGATATCAGTTGTGAATCCTTTAACGAATTCACGATTCAATTGTGCTGTATCAGAAGGCGTTAAGTCTTCCGCGATCACAATGACTTCTTCGGTTACCATGCTTGGGTTGGCAATCTGCACGCCCAACAGGTGTGAAAGTACACGTTTCGTCACGTCACGGATATCCGCTGCACGTTCTTTCATGTATTCATTATCCATTGATTCAAACATGGAAACGAACATATCAGCTGTTTCTTTAAGGGCGAATTCAGCGTTTACATTTTCTGATTTCACTTTGTCTTCAATTGGTGTCAGTAATTCCGGGTCGCTTAAGACAAGAAGATGCGCTTCGAAAATCTGAGCTTTATCTTCCCCTAAATCGACTCTGGCTTTATCGCGGATTGCTTCAAGCTCTGATTTTGACGTCGCAATGGCTTCCTGGAAACGCGAGACTTCCTGTTCAGCATTGTCGATGCTTTTCTTCTCAAAGCTCAAGTCAGGTTCAACTAAGCGATATGCTTTTGCAATCGCGATACCATTTGATGCTGCAATTCCTTTTAGAAGATTAGACATTACTCAGCTAAACCTTCTTTGTTTAATGTTTCTTGCAGGCTGTTTAATGCTTCCTCTTCGTCACTGCCTTCAGTAATGATCGTGATTTCTGCACCTTTACCAACACCTAAAGACATAACGCCCATGATTGATTTTAAGTTTACTTTCTTTTCTTTGTATTCAAGATGTACATCGCTGTCGAATTTGCTTGCCGTTTGAACGAGTAAAGTTGCCGGACGAGCATGAATTCCTGTTTCAGCTGTAACTGTAAATGTTTTTTGTGCCATGTAAATCGACTCCTTAATGATCTTGTTTTTGATTGCTTCATAAAAGTAATGGATTATGAAGGAAACGTCAACTGTTTCTAGCAATTAATCCATTGTTCCTATAAAGCTGTTCAATAAAAAAGAATAGCATGCAATGAAGAGATACACAATTGTAAAGCTTGATTTTTTTAGTATTTCATAAATTTGCCACTCTTATGAACCTAAATATGTAAAATCATAAAAAAATCGACTCAAAAGAGATCTGCCCTTTCCACTTTGAAAGGGTATCTCATTTGAGTCGGACGGTATGTTTCTATGCATTTCCTGCTGTTTCTTTTTTTGATTTCATCAGGTTGTATCCTATTTTTGCTTTGATGACCGTTCCCTTCAATGTCATTTCGTGATCTTCAGACGTGTTGGTGTACACATTCACTAAATCACATATGCACCTTGAAAATAACTCAGAAAGCTGTTTCAGCTCCTGTGCACTGTAGTTGCTGTCTGCTTTCATCAATTCTTCCATGACATCGATGGCCAGACTTTTTACACGGAGCGCCTGTTCTGTTTCATATTTCATAGAATCCTTCCCCTTTATACTCTACTTTCTCTAGCATATGTCTGCAGAAATGATTTAGAACGGGGAACGACGCCTTTTACAGATTGAGCTGGGCATCTTTTGTGAATAATTGTTTATTGGCCAATATAATGAAAAAAATCACAGTCATGGCGACACTCCCTATGATCCCGAGCAGAATCGCAATCTGGTATTCAATCGCAACCAGCGGACTGATCCCTGAAAGAATTTGTCCTGTCATCATACCGGGGAGGAAGATGATCCCCATACCAATCATATTATTCAGTGTCGGGAGGATCGCCGCATCAAAGGCATCATCCACATAGGCTTTAGAAGCTGCCTTTGGTGTGGCGCCCAACATTAAAGCCCCTTCTATTTTCTCCCTTTGACTGATCAATCCCCCCAGCAGTGTATTGATCCCAAGCGTGATCCCTGTCATTGCGTTCCCTACGATCATGCCGGCAATCGGTATAAAATACCTTGGTTCATACCAGGGGGTGAAATGAATGACTACCATATTGAAGTAGAACAAACTCAGCAGGGTCCCGATCAGTAAAGATATTGAAGCCATCCATTTTAATATTTTGTCCATATCATATTTGACCTGTTTGAATATATTCCTGATGGCGAAGGCTTCCATGATCAGGATAATGAAAAGGGTCATAAGGGGACTCGGATGATCGAAAATATATGTAAGGATATATCCAGCGATAATTAACTGGACGGTCATCCTAAACGAAGCAAGGATAATCTGTTTCTCCCTTGAAATCCCCCTCCACTTCACAATCAATAACAGCAGAAGAACAAATCCATATGCTGCAATGAACCGCCATAGCTCAATATCGATGATCCCTTTTTCCACGTTTGCCACCTCCTCTGTTTATTTGGTCATCGTGATGATCTCTTCACCGTATTGCTCTGCCACATTTGTAGAATGAGTTACCATGATGACCGATCCGTTATGAGCGTTTGCTCTCTCTATGAAATTTTTCATCACTCCGATTTCAGTTTCTTCATCGAGGGCTGAGGTCGGTTCATCCAGGAGATAGACTTCCGGCTTCATGACCAATACACGTCCAAGGGATAACCGCTGCCTCTCACCTCCAGACAATGGTTCTGCAGGAGCATCCAGCGGTTTGTCCAACTTCACTGTATTCAGGATATCTTGTAATTCACGTTTGCTCGCTTGGGGTTGATTGGAGAAAACAAGGCCCTTCTGAAGATTCTCCTCGACCGTTTCCCCGAATAACAGTGGTGTCTGAGAAATCATGACAGCTTTCCTCCTCAATTGAACAGCATCGAACCCTTTCAGAGATGTTCCTTTATAAGTAATCTCTCCGGAATCCGGTATATTCATTTTGTTTAATAATTTCAAAAGTGTAGATTTACCTGCACCGCTCTCACCGACTATACAAGTCGTTTTGAATTCAGAGATATTCATCTGATCAATATTGAGGATATCCTTAAAACGCACTTTTTTCAGTTGAAACAACACGAAAGACGTCCCCCTTTACTTCCTTATCATACCCTATCCCTATAAATATAAATAAGCTGACGCGATTCGTTTCCGAAAGCATCAGCTCATAATCGATTGACTAACTTTCCTTTTTTGCATTGAGCCCGTTGCTGATCTCCGCGATTTTGCTGATGAAATAATCCGCTTCATCTTGGTCCGGTTCTTTATTTCCGTATCTGACTGTTTCATAGAGACTGAGTAAAGCCTCTTCTTCAGGAAGTCCCAGCCTGCTGAACCAAGCCCTGATCGTTTCATTAGGTTGCCTTCCCATGCTTACATCGTCAGCTTCACGTTCAAGTTTTTTCATAGCTGTGCGGATGGCATTTGTGGCATCTGAATAAACGATGGGAGATGATACCCGATCCCTTACCCCTCCTCTAGAATGAATAGGCGAGATAATAGGTGCCAAGGGTTCCTCCCCGACCGATTCCAGCTCCACCTTTCTTTTTTTCAGCACATAAAGGATGACGGCAAGCAGGAAGAGTCCGAGCAGGATTTCTTTCAGCCAAGGAATGGAGACCGTTTCATAAAAAGCATTTTGCTGGACATTTTCTACATCGGGCTGTTTCAGCTTCCCACCGAAGCCTTCCAGAGTATCTCCCGAAATGATACTCATGAACCAGTCCCTCAAACTCACCAGCATTTGAAAAATTGGATCAACCAAAAATGAGAGGGCCCAGAATAGCTTTTCAACAAACCAATAGAAGACGGTTCTGATAAAAGGACTTGCATAGATTAGTCCCCAACCTAACACCCCCACACCGAGGACGATGAGAGCCGTCTTTCGAAGATATCTCCCCCCAGTCGCGGCTTTCTGCCTGTTCATCATTCTCTGAACTGCAGTTCCAGCTCCAATCAGTGCGATAAAGAGAAAGAGCAGGCAATAAATGACGATTCCATTCCCTGTATCTCTGATCGATCCGGTGACAAGTGAAGCAACCGATGCAGCGATGAACGCAAATACCACTCCGCTGTTCAAATCGATCTGAACCTCTTCACTTTGAAAATGAGAGAGGAGCCTCCAATGGATAAATAACAAGGCAATTAACAGGACCAGCCACGATACAGCGAATGCGTATACACCAAGGGCAAGCATCGCCAACAACATGCCGTAAAGGAGAATTGAATTCAGCTTCCCCCATTTCACGGATAGAATCATACAAAGAAACAAACATAGATAAACGAGACCAAAAAGCGGCACATATCCACTTTCGAATTCTGCCCTCCGGGAGAAAAAAGTGGCTGCAAGCAGTACAAATAATATATCCAGACCCAGGAAAAGACCAAGCTTAACAATGAATAATTGGTGATGTTTCGTTAAGAAGGAATGGGCAATGTTTGATTCCATAACGTCACGACTCCTTGCTCTTCATCTGAGTTCAATCTATAAATATCCGGTTCTTTCATCGCCATTTTTCTCAATCGTTCTTCTTCCTTTGAATTCAATACCCCAGCCACGATAAAGACCGATGGTGCAAGCTGCCTTAAATGTAAATGCTGCAACACGATATGAAAAGGGACGGTGAATTCATCTGTTGAAAGTGTCGCCAACAGTTCAAGGGCTTTTTGCTGATGCTTCCTGCCTGTCCCCGGCGGTAAGAAATAAAACGGCGTGGCCCCCAGGCTCCTCGCATTCAGTACGAGGGAAAACGTAATATTTTGCTCCACCGCTGCATGCATTAAATAAGAAACATGCTTGATGATAGACTCCAAACGGGCTGTTATCGCATAGCGATCTGAAAGGTTGATGGCGATCATCCATTCTTTCTTGATGGATGGGGCATAAATCTTCGTCTGTAAATGCCCCGTCCTGGCAGAAGCTTTCCAATGGATGTCCTGAAAACGATCGCCTGTCACATACTCCCTCGTTCCCATCGGTTGGAATACGTCGAAGAAGAGAGAATTAGGTGTCGATACGTCCCCGAATCGGTTCGAGTCCTGGTCCTGCAGGAATTTCACAGGGGACGGGGCAGGAAAGACCATCATCGCGGATGGAATCTGATCCTGCAGATCCATGATCACTTTTCCGCTGCCGAACAAATGGGGAATGATCAGCTGCACCTTTGTAAATCGACACAGTCCCCTCCGGTTTCCCTTGATCGGAATCCGTACCGATCCCTTTTTCCCCTTCATCAAGGAAAAGGGGATATACACTTCAATCATATTGCCATGATATGATTCATACGGATGGGCAGTCGGGACGACAATATCCTTGAAAGACAACTTTAAGGTAGCACCCCAAATCGGGATTCCATGATTTCCGACCTCTATTTCCCAATATCCTTCCTCATCACAATGAAGCCTGACCCGTTTTGGCAAGTTATCAACAAATACTCCCTTGCCTACCTTACCCAGATACCAATTATGAGCCCTGAAATAGAGAACACAAAGAAGAAAGAGGCCCAACCCAGCATAAGATTGATATATAAAACATACACCAGAGGCGATAATGAGGAGAATTTCACTCAATGAATTGTTCGGATCTTCCAATACCTCACGTTTCCATTCCACTTTTCTCTACCTCGTTTCAACAGGGAGACTGACCGTCTCTACGATTTGCTTCATCACTTCTTCATTTGTCTTTGTGAGAGAAGCTTCTGCTGTCAACTGTATCCGGTGCTGTAATACGTACGGAGCAACTTCTATGACATCCTGAGGTGTGACGAAATCACGGTCTTCAATATACGCCTTCCCCTGTGCAGCTTTCAGGAGTGCGAGACTCGCCCTCGGGCTTGCCCCTGTCTCGATCCACTCATGTTCCCGTGTTCCCCTCGTAATCTGAAGGATATATGCTTCAACATCTTCATCCACATGAACCTGTTTCACCTCTACTGTCATCGCCTGAATGTCACCCAGGGTAACGACCTTTTCAACCTCATTCAAAGGCTGAGAGATTTTAAATCTTTTTAGAATCATCCTTTCTTCCTCAAAGTTTGGATAAGCGAAAGGAATTTTCAATAAAAAGCGATCCAATTGTGCCGCAGGCAAAGGAAATGTTCCCTGCTGGCTCTCGATTGGGTTTTGTGTGGCCACCACGATAAAGGGAGGCTGAAGCCGGACGGTTTCCCCGTCGATTGTGATCTGCTTTTCTTCCATGACTTCCAGCAGGCTTGCCTGGGTCCTTGGAGTGGCACGGTTGATTTCATCTGCGAGCAACACGTTTGTCACAACCGGGCCAGTCCTTAACTCGAACTCCTGCGATTTGGGGTTGAAGAACTGAATGCCCGTCACATCACTCGGCAGTACATCCGGGGTAAATTGAATCCTTTTGAACTCCCCGTCTATGCACTGGGAAAAAGTTTTAGCAAGCAGGGTCTTCCCTGTTCCCGGCACACTTTCTAACAGGACGTGTCCTTCCTGAAGTAAAGCAATCAGAAGCAAATCCACTTCTTTGTCTTTCCCCACCAACACTTTGTTCATTTCTCTCTTGACCAAATTCAACCGGTTCATCCTTTTTCCCCCTCTGATTCAGTCTTCACGACGATCATTTATGTAATATTCAAATAATATTATCTAAACATTATTCTATCATAACTCTTTGTTAAAATATCCCTTATATCACGATTATGTTCCAGATGGACAACACTAGGAGCTTTCATAATAAAAAATCCGAACCCGATCCGCTGTTCCCCTTGGGAATCTCGGACCGGGTTCGGATAGAAACCCAATCATCTTTACAAATTTTTATCATACTTCCTGAACCGGCGAAATCTACCCGGCATATCCTGGTAGATATAGGGAGGGATAAGGAATGATTGCAAGTTTGGTATTTGTTTGTTTCGTCGGCATCATCAATTTAGCTCTTTTAAGAAAGGGATGATGGATATCAATGCTCGTAGATCATCTTACGCGTCATCCCGCCATCTATCACCAGATTTTCCCCGGTGATAAAATCGTTGTCAGGGTGCGCAAGAAACAGGCAGGCTCTTGCAATATCACCAGGCTTGCCAACCCTGCCTGCCGGATGCTGGGCATGGTCTTTATCCCTCAGTGATCCATAGTCGTCTGTCTGAATCCACCCTGGGCTTATCGCATTTACCCGGATACTTTCTTCTGCGAGGGTGATGGCCATGGAATGAGTTAAGCTCACAATGCCTCCCTTGGTCGCCGAATATGCTTCTGTATCCGGCTCTGACATTGACGCCCTCGTCGAAGCCAAGTTTATGATACTCCCCCCTCGCCCCTTCATCAGGGCTGCCGCTTCCCTTGAACAGTAAAAGACAGAGCTTAAGTTGGTAGAGAGGATGCTGTTCCATTCGTCGGGCTCCATCTCCCAGAATGATATGAACCTTGATACCCCTGCATTATTGATTAACACGTCCACCGAACCGTGATCTTGTTTCATCACTTTGAATACTTCCTTCACTTGCAGATGATCCCCTACATCCACCGGATGGAACCGGACTTCAAAGCCTTCACTTTTCAGCCGCCTTGCAAGCTCTTCTCCCTTTTCACCATCCATATCCATGAATTCAACGATTGCGCCTTGCTTTGCAAATTCTTCAACCAGTGACCTTCCGATTCCATTGGCGCCTCCGGTTATGCATACGATTTTATCTTTCAAATCCAACAACCTCCATTGATGTGAGTCTTAGTCCTGACTCCTTATACATTTATTAAGAATACCCTTTTCTTAACCCCCTCAATCCTTATGTACAAATAGAAAGGGATTAACCTGGAGGGTTTGATCCCGAGGTTAATCCCTGCATTTATTCAGCTATATTTTTTGGAATATGTTTTTCATATACATGTTGCTGATGAAGATTGATCAAGGCATCCAGCTCTTTGCTTAGCTGAATGGTAGCCGGACTGTCCAACCCAAACCGAATACCCGACTGGATCATTTTCAATCGTACCATCTCGATTTGAGTCACTAGTGTGCCAATCATCAACATCACCTCTTATTCTTTACTCTATTTTACTATTAATTCCACTCTCAGAAAAGAAAAAAGTAGCGGAAATGATAGGTTCTTTCATACAAAAATCATCTCGCAAACCGGTGATTCCCTATTTCAAGCAATGTCACCCTGCCGGTGATCCAGTCACTGGTAGAAGTAACCGGATTATAGAAATAAAGTGAACCCTGTCCCTGCCCCCTAAAGGCAATTGCCTCCTGAACGGCTTCTCTTGCTTCTTTTGATGGAGAGTTGTTGATTTCTCCGTTCTTGACCGGTGAAAACGCGTAGTGATCATGGGAAATCTCATAAATGACATCTCGTACAGAATCAGGGAAACGATCCGAATCGACTCTGTTCAATACGACTGTCGCAACGGCTACCTTTCCTGCATAGGGTTCCCCTTTTGCTTCTGCGTGAACAAGTCTTGCGAGTAATTCACGGTCACCCGCTGATACTTCATTTTCAGGGATGTTCAAAGATTGACCTGGGTGGATGTGATCTGATTGTATGTCATTTATATTTTTTAATGTATTGACCGAAACAGAATGCTCCTTGCTGATGTTCCAAAGGGAATCCCCTTTTTCTACGGCGTACATTCCTTTTGCTCCAATTGTTTCTGTAGAGAATGCAATCAGAATAAGAACAGCGATCCCTGCAAAAAAGTTCTTCTTCCTCATATTTCTGCCTCCTTACTATGGTTTCCACAATAAGATAACAATGAAAAAGAGGAATTTCAGCAGGTAATGGTTACCACTCTGTTCTCCTCTGAGACTATACCGGGCATCCACTTCATATATTGGAAAGACAATGAAAAAAGCAGGGGAAGACTCCCCCGCCCTTGCTAGCTTCTCGGTGTATCTAAATATTGAAAGAGGATATTCCCGCCTTGTTGGGCGATCCCCCTGAACTGTTTGAAGTCTTCTTGTTTCACCAGCACCGAGCGAAAAGCCAGGAAATCATTTTTCATCACCTTGATCTCCCCTACCTCCCTTGTTCTCAGAGATTGCAACTGTTCAAGGATTTCATGTTCGTTCATTTCCATCCCTCCATTCTCACTAGTCCTATTGTAGTTTCTCTTGCGTGGAAAGCTCAAGATATATTTTTTTGATGAAATCTTTCGAAAACTCTTTACCTTTTGTTTACTTTACGGCAAAATATGAGTAATTGTTTGTAGAATTTTGGCAAAAAGGAGCGACATCTCATGAAAAAAGCAGAAATCGGTGACCTGATCACATTCAGAAATGGCTTAAAAGGGCTGGTAGAAAAAGTGAATGAAAATTCGGTCATAGTAGACTTAACGGTCATGGAAAATTTCCGGGATCTCGAACTGGAAGAAAAAACGGTGGTTAATCATAAAAATTATAAAATCATAAAAAAATGACGCAAAAAGAGCGGGGATATACCCGCTCTTTTTACTGGGCCTGCCAAGGAGGTTTACAGAAAGGGCTTTGGGGATATTCTTATAGCATACTGACCTAAAGGTGGATCCATCATGAACATGAATATACATATCATTAAAAAAGCCAGCAAAAGCTTCTGGTTCGTCCCATTTGTATACTCCCTCATCGCTTTACTGTTGTCCCTTCTCACCTTCTTCTTCGATTGGTGGCTGAGTCAGCATGACTACCCTATATTTCCTAAAGTCCTTTTTTCTAATTTTAATCTCTCGATGACAATCATCAGTACAATCGCCTCATCGATCATGACCATGACGACGATCACATTCTCTACCATCATGGTCGTACTGACGACATTCCTGTCCCAATATTCTCCAAGGACCCTGCAGAACTTTATCAACGACAAGCCGACTCAGCGGGTGCTCGCCATTTTTGTAGCAGGCGTGGTTTATTGCATTACCCTTTTGGTGCTCCTTCAGGATGAATCAGGGCAGCAATTATATATATCCTCTGCATTTGCAGGCTTGGTGGCGGTCATTTGTTTATTTGTTTTCGTATATTTCGTCCATCATGTATCTAACTGGGTGAAGGTCAGCAACTTGATCCATAATATTACGATCAAAACGAATCATAAAATTGATGACAGTTACCTCTTTCGAAGAAACGTAATAAGTACAGAGCCTCCGAATTTTTCTCAATCTTATTTTGAAAACACGGAACCTCATTACGTGTGCAGTAAAAAGGCTGGTTACCTGCAGCAAATTGACATTGAGGGGATGAGCAGGAAAGCGGAAAAAGAAAATGTCATCATCCGGATGGTAAAAAAACCGGGCGAATACTTACTGGATGAGACGCCGGTGATGACGATCTGGACATTGGAGGGAGATATTTCCGGAGAGGACTACCTGGAATTCCTTGTGATTGGTCCTGATAAGGAGCCGATTGAAGATATTGAACTTGGGATCCGTAAACTTGTGGAAATCGCTTTAAGAGCCATCTCTCCAGCCATCAATGATCCAAACACCGCCAAGAACTGCATAGAAGAAATCGGGATCATCCTCTCAAAACTCGCAAAGCATAAGCTGCCAAGCTCATATTTGACAGATAAAGAAAACAACGTCCGGATTATATTGGAGCAGCCGACATTCGTCGATTATTTATACAACAGCTTTTATCAGCTGAGGCATTATGGAAAGCAGGACATTTCCATCATTATCGAAATTCTCCGTTCACTCCGTATGATTGGGGAGAACAACCAGGAAGAAACGAAAAATATCGTCTGGACCTTCAAAAATTACATCCTTGAGGGGATCGACTATGAAAGCCTCCAAAATCTTGATATGCAATATATCATGAGGCATCTCGATGAACTCGCTTGTGCATGCGAAAAGCCCGATTGGGACAAGGATGAAATTCGGAACTCGTACTTCCCTGAGAGATACAGGACACCGGATTCTTTCCCCCACTAATATCCACATAAACATTGAAAAGTGTTTTAAAAAATAATCCGAATGCATCCGATTTATTCCTAAGTAATCGATGCGTTCGGATTATTTTTGCTGATGGGGATCCATGTCTACCCGACTAAGATTTATTTGATCCCTTTTCTTCTGTAAGCTCTTTGAAAGAAGCAACCTTCCCGTGAGGGTGCTGTTCTTCTTTTCTTACATTCCACTTTCTTTCTTTTTCATGTTTGGATTGGGTCAAATTCCTCACTCCTTCTTTAAAATTGATTCTTTATTAACTTGGACTATTGGCATCTTTTTTACTCAGACTTATTTATCCGGTTTCATCCACAGTAAAATGATAAAAAGCAGGCTCATATAGCCAAATAAAGGGTACAGATACGAAAGTAACTCACTGTATTCAAAGAAGCTCAAGGAATAGATCACGAGGAAAATACCGCAAAAAGTGAAGAATGATGACCCCTTCCAATAATTCCCGAGCTGCTTTTCGAGGCCGAATACACCGCCGATGACCGAGGTGAAAATTTCTCCGTAAATGATCAGGATATAGACGAAATAAAATCCTGACACAAAAGACTTCATCACAATGGCCATCGGTATCTGATACGACGTCACATCCGGTACCGTGACGAGGGTCATGTGACTCGAGATCAGGATGAGCGTCAGAAAGAATCCACCGAGGTAGCCTCCGTATTTAATGACTTCCCTATCTTTTATTTCTCCTGCCACAGGCACGAGCACCGCCTGCGCCATCGCCAGATTAAAAGCGACATAAGAAAATGGCGCCACAACAGATTTCCAACCGTCATCGGCATGGGGAATCATCATGAAAGACTCCAGGAAGTCGGCATGGCTCACAGAATAGATCATCAGTGACAGGTTAAAGATAATCATCAGCGGAACGACAAATGTATTCACGGCAAACAAGCCTTTGATCCCGACCATCATGGTGATGAATCCCAACCCGATGGTCAACATGACCCCCACCTGTTTCGGTAAGAGCAGCTGCTCTTCGAATACTGCCCCCGCACCAGACAACATAACCGCCGATACCCCGATCAACATAATCATCATGACTATGTTCATGACCCGTGCAAACCACTTCCCAAATAAGTATTCATTAAATTCTTCAAAAGACTGGGCTTTAATATCGTGAGATTTCAGCATGATTTTCGTGCCCATCGTAATAAATAAATATCCGCTTAATAAAATCCCGATAAAACCCACAAAGCCAAAACGGGTGAAAAATTCTACTATCTCCCTGCCCGTTGCAAAACCCGCTCCGATCACGGTTCCTACATACACTGCTGCTATTTGAAAAGATCCGGCTAATTTTTTCACTGTATCACCTCTGCCACCTTCTACTTCACCATATGTACAAGCTGAGGAAAACAGAAGCAAAAGTGAATATTTCTTATCCGGTTTGCCTTTAAATCATGTGAAGGACAACATTTCCTGCACCTCAGCATGGTGTGGGCCATAACCAGGACACTTAGCCCAATATGTGCTGATTATTTCTTCGAATTAAAAAATCCGAACGCATTCTATTTTCGAATGATCGTTCGGATTTCGTATGGATTTAAAACGTATTTTTTTGTGCCTTTTAAGGTTTATAGCGATTTATCGTCTATTCCATCGAGCCACTGGCGGATCGGTTGGATTACCTTCTCTACGGTACCTTCCGTGAAAGGAGAATCCAAATGCGCCGCTTCCACAAGCGCAGTGAATGACATGCTGCCTCCCAATTTACAAAGGGATACATAATCACCCCATGCTTCTTCACGGTCTTCATTCATTTTCTTCCAGAACTGAAAGGCGCAAATCTGAGCCAGCGTGTAATCGATATAATAGAATGGAGAATTATATATATGGGACTGTCGCTGCCAGAACCCGCCATTCTCGAGGTAAGACACATGGTCATAATCTTTATGTGGCAGATAGACTTTCTCAAGGTTCCTCCATGCTTCATTACGCTCAGCCGGCGTCGCTTCAGGATTTTCGTACACAAAATGCTGGAATTCATCTACCGCAACCCCGTATGGCAGGAACTGAAGGGCCTCACTGAGGTGGGAGAATTGATATTTATCACGATCTTCCTTAAAGAAGTATTCCATCCACGGCCATGTGAAGAACTCCATGCTCATGGAATGGATTTCACATGCTTCGTACGTCGGCCAAATATACTCAGGAATATCAAATCCCCTGCTCGAGTATACCTGGAATGCGTGTCCCGCTTCATGGGTCAACACATCGATATCCCCTGATGTGCCATTGAAGTTTGAAAAGATGTATGGAGAGGCGTGGTCCGCTATATATGTACAATAACCGCCTCCTGCTTTTCCTTTCTTCGCTTCAAGGTCCATGAGATGATGATCAATCATAAACTCAAAGAATTCCTTTGTTTCAGGTGATAACTCCTCATACATCTTCTTTCCGTTGTCAATGATCCACTGGGGCGTCCCTTTCGGGGTGGCATTTCCGGAAGTGAATTTGAATGACTCGTCATAGAACTTCATGGAATCAATGCCAATCCGGTTTCCTTGTCTTTCTTTTAATTCCGTTGCCAGCGGGACGATATGCTCTTTCACCTGATCACGGAATACTTTGACCATTTCTGGTGTATAATCTGTCCTGGTCATCCTGTAATAGCCCAATTCCACGAAATTTTTGTACCCGAGCGTGGTCGCTATCTCATGGCGAAGCTTCACCAATTCATCAAATAAGCGATCTAATTCCTCTTGGTTTTCTTCGAAAAATGATACAGTCGCGTGAGCAGCCTGCTTCCTTGTCTCCCTGTTTACCGATTGAGCGAAGGGGCCCATCTGGGCAAGGGTTCGCTCTTCTCCTTCAAACGGGATTTTCGCCGATGCCAATAGTTTTGTATATTGAGATGACAGCTTATTCTCTTTTTGCAGAAGCGGCACGATTTCAGGTGAAAACGTCTTGATTTCACTTTCTGCCAAAGAAAATAATTGTTTCCCCCACTTACTCTCCAACTCTCCGCGAAAACGTGAATTCACAAGCTCCTGATAATATTGTGTAACAAGCCCGTGTACTTCAGGCATCATATCATCAATATATTCCTGTTCATTTTTGTAGAAATCATCGTTTGTATCGATGGAATGTCTGATATAACAAATATTTTGCATCGTGTCGATATGCATCCGGATGACGTTGATTTCTTTCATTGCTTCTATTTGTTCTTCTGCATTTGCTGCAGCTTTGAATTTTTCCAGCTCCTTCATGAAAGCTGGTTGAATGTCTTCCAAATTCGGGCGTTCATATGTAAATTCTTCAAATTTCATAGATATATCCTCCTTCTTTTCCCGTCCGATTATAGTAATTCGACCAGAGGGATGGTTTTTCCTGTTTTATTGACCAAGATATATGGCTTTCAGTTGAACACAGGCGCTTGGTACTAAAAGCACCAACCTCTATAAAGTACAATTCATTTTGGTAGGCTGTTTGCGTAAACATTGTGGCTTATAAATTAGCGAGATGCTGTTGATTTCCTTGCAACAGCTGGATCCTGCTAAATATATCTATATAGGGGTAGAACAAAAAAATCCGAACGAAGTAGATTTTTAACTTCGCTCGGATTTTTGCTCGGCCAGGACTCTTCCTCCGACCATATTCTAGTAAGACAGATCTTTGATCGACAGGCCAAGCTTCTTTAACATGTGAATCGTTTCTTCTTTTTCTTCCGCTGAAAGGGCAGACATTAATTCATGTATGCGCTTTTCATGGTTGGGGAAGATGTCATCGATAAGTTCCCTGCCGTTTTCAGTGATTTGTGCATATGTGACCCGACGGTCTTTAGGGCATGCATTGCGTTTGAGATAACCTTTTTTCTCCAGTTTATCCACTACATATGTGATACTTCCCGATGCAAGGAGGATCTTACCGCCTATCTGTTGCAAAGGTTGGTCTCCCTTATGATAAAGTAGCTCCAGGACAGCAAATTCTGTCGGGTTCAACCCATTTTCCTGGATGTTTTTGTTGATTTCTTCGTTTAAGGCTTTAAACGCTCTCGAAAGTACAATGAAAAGCTTTAAAGACTGTTTTGATTCTTGTGAGGTGCTCATATCCTTCATTCCTTTGAAAATATCTCAGCTTCAAAATATTATACAATTTATACGCTCCCTTGTCAATATTCTCCTAAATCACCAAAAGGAAAGGCCGGTGCGAAAATGAACGCACCGGCCTTTCCTTATTGAAATGACGAATGATAGTTTGAGCATATTGGTTGTGGAAATGAAGGAAGTTGTTACTCTCTGGTATTTTCTTTTTAGGTGGGGAAGTCTTGATGAGAAGTCACGAAGCAGTTCTTTTCAACAAACTTTTGATGTACTGACCAAATTCATAGGATGTGTCAGGCCGGGTGAAGGATACAACGTTGCTTGTGCACTTATCATACTCGTTCAGCAGCTTGTCCAATGCTTGGCTGCATTTGATCGTCTCATCGGCACACAATCCGATGCTCTCCCCCAAAGTAATCATTTCTGAACGTTTTTGGTTGATTCTCATTAGTAACCATTTCTTTTTTAATAGACGACCCATTTCTGATAAACTCCTTTTTTTAATTCCTCGTGCTTATAAGGTAATTTCGTTACTTGAAAAGTATCGCAATTATTATCTGAAAAGTAAATAGATTCGCAAAACTAGACAAAATAAGCAGTAATGTTTCTATATTAGACATTTTTCGCAGAAGTCACATGAAAAATCGAAAAAACACCCCATCTTTCTAAGAAGTGGGGTGGTCGAAATCCTATCAAGTTATGCGGCTGAATAAACCTAAACGATCGATACGAGAAATGGCTTCTTTAAGCCGGTCGACCGTAGTCAACAATCCGACACGTACGAATCCTTCACCACATTCTCCAAAACCTACACCCGGTGCAACAGCCACATTGACTTCCTCCAGCAAATAATCGGCAAATTTCTCGGAGGTAAATCCTTCGGGCACCTTCAGCCATGCAAAGAAAGAACCTCGTGGTGCGGTCACTTCCCAACCGATTTCCTTCAGCCCTTCGATCAACACCTGTCTTCTCTCTTCATATGTAGAAACGAGCCCGGCCACACAGTCCTGAGAGCTCATCAGCGCTGTTGCTGCCGCTTCCTGGACTGCCCCGAACAAGCTCACATAGAGATGGTCCTGCATCACGTTTATCGCTTCTATGACACTTTGATTACCGACCGCGAATCCCACTCTCCAACCGGCCATATTATACGTTTTGGATAATGTATAAATTTCAATGCCGACATCCTTTGCCCCTTCTGTCTGGAGAAAACTTACCGGCTTATGTCCATCGAATCCAATTGCACCATAGGCAAAATCATGCACCACACAAATGTCATTTTCCTTTGCAAGGGCAACCGTTTCTTCAAAAAATCCTTTTGTTGCAACCGCTCCTGTCGGGTTATTCGGATAATTAAGGAACATCAGCTTTGCGTTTTCAAGATCTTCCTTGGTTTGTGCCCCATAATCCGGAAGAAATCCATTGCTCTCAGAGAGCGGCATCTTGATCAACCTTGCTTCTGCCAATGCCACTCCAGACAGATAGTCCGGATACCCAGGATCCGGCACCATCACCCCGTCCCCCGGATTCAACAAACACTGGGGAATCTCAACCAGTCCCGCCTTCCCGCCGAACAATACCGCTACCTCTGTTTCAGGGTCGACCTCCACATCATATTCTCTAAGGTAAAAGGCGGAAGCCGCCTCTTTGAATGAAGACAATCCCCTAAAGGGAGGATATTTGTGATTGGCCGGTGAAGCGGCCGCTTCTGCCACTTTCTCTACAATATGAGGCGGGGTCGGCTGATCGGGATTCCCCTGCCCGAGATTGATGACATCGTTTCCTTTTTCAATCGCATCATTCACTTTCTTTGCAAGCGATGCAAAAAACTGTTGTGGCAATAAATCGATTCGTTTGGCTTTAGGAAAGGTCTTCATAACTTCACCTCTGTGTTTTTTGAAAATTAAATACTTTCAAATTCTAGTCACAAATGATATAACGGATACGAAAGAATGTAAAGCAAAAATTTTCAACAGCCTATACTGAGGGGATGGAAAAATGATCCGAAAAATCGGTCTTGTACAAATGGATATTGTATTCGGCGATCCTGAAAGCAACAAAAAAAGAGCTGCGGAAATGATAAAAGAAGCAAGTGACCAAGGCTGCGACACAGTGGTTTTACCTGAAATGTGGACGACCGGGTACGACCTTTCGCGTTTAGGTGATCTTGCTGACGAATCTGCCGAGGAAGCCACCGACTTCTTATCTTCTTTATCCAAGAAATATTCGATCCATATGATCGGTGGCTCTGTCCCAACCAAAACAGAAAAAGGGATTACCAATACGCTGCTGGTTACAAATGCCGAAGGAGATGCAGTGAAAAAATATTCGAAACTTCATTTATTCAAGTTAATGGACGAACATCACTACCTTCTCCCGGGCTCAGAAATGGGCATGTTCTCCCTTCAAGGAGAATCGATGGCAGGATTGATTTGTTATGACATCCGTTTCCCCGAATGGTTCAGGAAACATGTCCTCTCTGGCGCCAAAGTAGTCTTTGTGGTGGCAGAGTGGCCTGCTGCACGGATCGACCACTGGAAAACACTGTTGAAGGCAAGGGCAATTGAAAATCAATGCTTTGTGGTTGCATGCAACAGAGTGGGCAGAGATCCAAACAACGAATTTGGCGGGTGCTCATTGGTCATCGGTCCTTGGGGAGATATCATCTCGGAAGGATCGTCCTCTGAGGAACTGGTCACTGCTGAAATCAACTTGGAAGAAGTAGACAGCGTACGCAGAAGAATTCCTATTTTTGATGACCGGAGACCGGAATTCTATTAAGAGGTTGTTGATCGGATGTACGTTCCAATCTTGCAGGGGTTTATATATGGTTTCCCTGTGAAATGTGGGGGAAAATTGAGCAGGGGGACATAACTATGCCCCCCTGCTCAAAGCACGGACCAGATGGAGCCTGCTAGATATATAATAAAATCTTTCATGACAAAAAATCCGAGCGGAATTGATTTTTTGGCGGGTACTCATTTCGGCCTGCCTCATCATATCGATTGGAGGTTCACCCTTCCTCAGCTACATATAATTTACTCGATGCCCACATCTCCTTTGGGTTCACTTCATAAATCCCATTTTCCCGGTACATAAACTGATGAATGATGAACTCTCTCCTGAGTGTGGCAAAGTCATCGTGAAACTGCTTGATGTATTCGTTCACTTCTTTTTCCGGATACTTTTCGCCGACTTTCAGACCTTCTACCATATGTTCCAACAGAAATAATTTCTTTTTTTGTTGAGAAGGAATATTCTTGAGGCGACCATTTTTCTCAAGGAAATTATTCATGACTTTCTGTTTTTCTTTTAAGACCTTATCAGACACTGGGACATCCCCTTTCCCTTCTTGGGCAAATTGTTGAAGTACGCTCCCGTGATGAGCCAATACCTTTTTGTTCAGGTGATAATACACCGTGTTCTTCTCTTTTCTTGAGAATACGAGATTGCACTCCTTCATTTTTGTGAGGTGGTGGGAAATTGTCGGTGCCGACAATCCGAGCTTCCCTGCAATCGCCCCCACATGCAAACATTCTTCCTGCAGTAAATACACGATTTTAATCCTGGTGGGATCTCCCATCACTTTATGAAAAGCCACCTGCTTGCTTAATTGCAATTCAACACCCCCCTACTTCGACAATCATCTAATTAGATGATAATCTAATTAGATAGAGAAATCAATAAATTTCTTCACCACAATGAAAAAAACAGGCATCACATGAATGCCTGTTTTCCTCTCATTGCTCCAGCTGCAATAATGTCTCTTTCTTATCCACTTGTTTTCCTGCATAGCCGGTAAGGGTTTTATTTTTCCCAATGACGCGGTGACAGGGAATGATGACAGGGAAGCGATTGACTTTATTCGCCTGTCCGACTGCCCGTACAGCTTTCGGTCTTTGTATGGACTCGGCCAGCTGTTGATACGACCGGGTCTCACCGTAGGGGATTGCCTGCAGGGCTTTCCACACTTCCTGCTGAAATGCGGTTCCTTCGATTTTCAAAGGCAGGTCGAATGCCTTTCTTTCTCTGTTAAAAAACTGCCGGATTTGCTCACTTGCATGTTTCAGCACCACATTGTCCGATTCTGTCTCAGGATGTTCTGCTTCCTCTACAAAATGAACCGAGATGAGGTGGCTTTCGTCCGCAGTGAGCTTTAACGGGCCAATAGGGCTTTTTATCACAATCGATTGTGTTGACATCATATCTGCCTCCTTTATGATTTTGGAAGAAAGATGTGGAAAGTGGTTCCTTTTCCTACTTTGCTCTCAACGTCCACGTGCCCTTTATGTTCTTTAATAATTTTAAAGCTCACCATGAGACCAAGTCCAGTCCCCCGCTCCTTTGTCGTGTAAAATGGTTCTCCTAATTTTTTTATTTTATCCTTCGAGATCCCGCTTCCTTCGTCTTTGATTTCAATGTGGATCTTCCCTGCCCCCGTCTCGGAAATGGAGATTGAGATAAACCCTCCGTCGGTCATGACTTCAATCGCGTTTTTTATAATATTGATGAACACCTGTTTAAGCTGATTCGGTTCTGCGATGATCGGGGACAGATTTTCTTCATATCTCTCCCTGAATTGGACGTTATGCATCACAGCCTGGGCATTCAACAGTTCAGTCGTATCTTTCATGATTTTGATTAAATTTGTTTCCTGATATTGTATCGCCTGGGGTTTAGCCAGGACGAGGAATTCGGTAATGATCGATTCAATCCTCTGCAGTTCTGAAGTGATCACATTGAAGTACATTTCATGTTCATTGCCGACACTGTTTTCGAGGAGCTGGATAAATCCTTTGAGGGCAGTCATCGGGTTCCTGATTTCATGTGCGATCCCGGCTGCGAGCTCGCCGACGACACTCAGCGTATCCGACTTCCTCAGTTGCTCCTGCATCTCCACGCGGTCCGTGATGTCACGGATTATGGTAAGATTCAGGTTCGAAAGCAGATTATACTTAGAGGACAGCTCTACATATTGAACCCTTTCACCGTGGTATGTGAAGGTTTTTTGAAATGTTGCCTGCCCGTTTTCTTTTAACTGCTGTAAATACTCTTCATAGGATTCTTCCTTTGGTTCGATATTCAATATTTCACGTACATCTTTACCGATGAGCTGATCTTTTTCAATGTTGATGATTTTGCTCACTTCTGGATTGGCATCAACGACCACATCATGATGGTTGGTTAACAGAAGACCATCGAGCGACCCTTCGAAAATCTTCCGGAAACGCTCCTCACTCTCCCGGAGCTCCTTTTCCATCTGATAACGTTCACTTACATTTCTGAAAATCGTCATATTGTAGCCATCGACGGAATGGAGCTTCGAAGTGAATTCAAGATGCTTCAACTGATTGTTCGGCATCAGGAATAATACTTCATCACGCACTGCCCCGCACTTGTACAATTGTTCCATGACCATCTCAAACTTATGGCTTTCCAACGGATAAACAAAATCACTGATTTTTTTTGAAAGAAGGTCCGCCAGGGTGCATTCGAATATTTTCAGTGCGGAAGAATTCGCCTTCAACACCCTTCCATCCTGATCCCACAGGACGATGGCGTCGATCGCCTCCTCGAATAACCCCTTGAATAATTCTTCATTGCGCTTCAACTGGATCTCCATCTGCCTCTTTTCTGTCACATCCCTTAAAATCGCCATATGAAGTTTATGGTGTACATAGGGGCTCGTCGTAAATTCGACGATTGAGATACTTGAGGATTTCTTTATCGGGATTTCCCCCCGGGCCTTTTTATTATCAGAAATCAATTCCTTGATTTTATCTATTTTATAGTGGGCGTTTTCCGGTACGAAGGAGCTGATATTACGTTTGGTGATTTCCTCTTTACTCAGTCCGACCTGCATGCTGAAAGCTTGGTTGACGTCGTTGATATTTCCTTCGATGTCGAAAAGCACGATGCCTTCAGAGGCATTTTGAAAGATATTGGAAAGGAGGTGTACGTTCATGTGGTCTTTCCTTTCTTTTTCTTTCAGGTCAGTTACATCTTTGAAATATAAATAGGCGTTGGGAGAATGGGTCGATTTTTTGAGTAGAAGCTCTACATGAAGGATTTGCTTGTCATCAACCGTCATCAATGTCTCATCTTCAAGTGTTTTGCCCGTTGCCATCACCTCTTTATAATGGGCGACAATCGGGGCAGGTACTGAGGTGAAATAGCTGCTGAACCCCATTCCTTCCATACTTGCAAGATCTGTCTTCAACGTTTCGCAGGCGTCCGGATTCGCATACGCCACCCTCATATCCTGATCGATCACAAGCATCGCCATTGGCGATGCTAGGCAGATTTCCCTATCTATAGGATGACATTGTTCCTGATCCCGGTCTTTTTGTAATTTACTACTGTTAGTCATTTCTTCATCCCCTTCAATTTTAAAAGACGACTTATGGCTCAACATTTACAGAACTCGCATAGCTAACCATCCTTTTGGTGATAATTAACAGTGAAATCGTGTTTTGCTCACTGTATCCTAGGGTAAGAATGAATTAGGATTAAACTATTCTAAAAGATGGTGAACTTATGAAACAGCGTGATTATTACTTCGACAATGCCAAATTCATTTTAATTTTCCTTGTGGTATTTGGACATATCATCCGATCCTATATCGAGAGTGATCCCTTTATCCTCTCGCTGTATAAAACGATCTACACATTCCATATGCCGGCATTCATACTGGTAGCCGGATTTTTTGCTAAAGGATTTTACAAAAAGGGATATATCCAGAAGCTGGCTAAGAAACTCATACTCCCGTACCTGGTATTTCAACTGATCTATACGGTGTATTATTACTTTCTGTATCAGAAATCTACATTTGAAGTCGACCCGTTGAATCCCCATTGGTCATTATGGTTCTTGATCAGCTTATTCTGCTGGAATGCACTTTTGTATGCTTTCATCAAGTGGGGGAAGTTCAAACCGGTCACAGGCTTGACCGTGGCATTTACCATAGGCTTACTCGTAGGCTTCGTGGATGTGATCTCAAATTATTTAAGTCTGTCCAGGACATTTGTGTTCTTTCCGTTATTCCTGATGGGATACTATATGGAAAAGGAGCACTTTGAATATTTCAAAACGTACAAAGCCCGCATTGTAGCCGGTACATTATTTGTCATCGTGTTTTTAGGGATGTATTTTATCCCGGAGTTCTCTGACAAATGGCTGCTCGGCTCCAAGCCTTACGGAGACTTTGAAGTGAACAGCATGATCAGCATGGGTGTCAGGGCTGCAGTTTATCTCCTGAATGTCTTGATGATCTTCAGCTTCTTTACGTTTGTGCCTTCTAAAAGGCAGTTCTTCACTAAATGGGGCAAAAACACTTTGTATGTGTACTTGATGCACGGTTTCATCATCCGGCTCTTCCGGGAAAGCCATCTAAAGGATACGATCGATCCCACTACAAGCTTATTGACTTTGCTTGGTGTATCCTTCGCTCTTACGATGATTTTCTCGACATCACTGTTCACAAGTATCACGCAACCGATTATTGAATTCAAGTCGACAAGGTTACAGAAATTCCTATCGAAAAGGGAAATGAAGACAAGATAAATCTCACTAGAAAGGGCTGACCCGTCTTACTGTCGGGTCAGTCCCTTTTCATGAGTACTATTCGATTATTGGTTGATGAGATGACTGCAGAAGCATAGGCAATGGTACGAGATATTTACTTATTAATATTCGTAACTTTTCTTCGAATTCCTTCAAAACCTTCCAAGAAATTTAAATTCATTGCAGAACAAATATTGAGGTTTCCTTCCCGCTTAGATAAAATGATAGTCAGGACAAATCCTAAAGTTGTACGAACAACCAATACGGTGATAACCATCCGATTGATGAAACCTCCATCGGATATAGCATAAAGGAGATTATGAATGAAGAAAGTCGTATTAAGTACGTTGAATGCAAAATATATCCATACGAATTTGGCAATTCGTTGCTTAAAGGCCTATGTTGAAGATGAACATCCGATAGAGCTTGCCGAGTATACGATTAAAGATCCGGTGCTGAACATTGCATCTGACCTTTTTTCAAAAAAACCTGATGTGATTGGATTCAGCTGCTACATTTGGAATATTGAAGAAACCATCAAGGTCGTCAAGATTCTCAGAAAGATCCTTCCTGAAGTCACAATCGTCCTCGGTGGTCCGGAAGTCACCTATGATATCCCCTACTGGCTCGACCGTCTTGAAGACGTGAACTTCATTGTGATCGGAGAAGGGGAGGAATCTTTCAAGCAGTTATTGGATGAACTGAACGGTGACAGTGATTGGTCGAAGGTGTCTGGCGTAGCTTATGTAGAAGACGGAAAGCATGTCATCAAGCCTCAACAAAATAAGATCGATTTACGGGAGGTCCCATCCCCGTTCCGATTCGAAGAAGATCTGTCCGAACTTGGAAAACGGGTGACCTATATCGAAACGAGCAGGGGATGCCCTTTCAGATGTCAGTTCTGCCTTTCTTCCATCGAAGTAGGCGTACGTTACTTTGATAGAGAAAAGGTGAAAGAAGATATCCGCTTCCTGATGAACAATGGTGCAAAAACCATTAAATTCGTGGACCGGACGTTCAATATCAGCAGAAGCTATGCGATGGAGATGTTCCAATTCCTCATCGATGAGCATTTACCTGGAACGGTCTTTCAATTTGAAATCACTGCAGATATCATGAGACCTGAAGTGATCGAGTTCCTGAATGAACATGCCCCTGCGGGATTATTCCGTTTCGAAATCGGCATTCAGTCCACCAATGACGAAACCAATGACCTTGTCATGAGGAAACAAAATTACAGCAAACTCACACGGACAGTCACAATGGTCAAAGAAGGAGGCAAAATCGATCAGCATCTTGACCTGATCGCAGGCCTCCCGGAAGAAGATTACCAATCTTTCCGGAAGACGTTCAATGATGTATTCGAAATGCGTCCGGAAGAATTGCAATTAGGATTCCTTAAAATGCTTCGAGGTACAGGCTTGAGAATCCGTGCCAATGATCACCAATATACGTACATGGACCATTCACCGTATGAAATACTTGGCAATAACGTCTTATCATTCGACGATATCGTCCGAATCAAACAGGTGGAGGACGTCCTGGAGAAGTATTGGAACGACCATCGCATGGACCGGACGATTGAATATCTTGTCACCAACTGCTTCGAAACACCATTTGATTTCTTCCAGCTTTTCGGTTCTTATTGGGAAAATCGCGGGTGGTCAAGAATCGGCCATCAATTAGAAGATTTATTCAGAAGGCTTCATGAGTTCCTGTCCACAGAGACCAGCTATCCGATCTCTGTCATTGAAGGACTGATGAAGCTTGACTACCTGGAAAATCAAAAGTATAAGCCAAGAAAACCTTGGTGGAGCCACGAAATGACGAAGGAAGATCGTTCTGCCATCTATCAAAGCCTGCTTCAGCAACCCGCAATAGCAGGTGATGCGTTTGCAGGTTTAAACCTGAACGAAAAAGAATTGTATAAGCACACCCTCCTTGAAAGTATTCAATCGACTGACGGGCGGGACGTATACGTGCTTGCATACTTTGAACCGGCCACAGGTCAATCGACCGTTTTCGAATTTGATCGGGAACTTGTTCAACAGTAAAATTGCAGACAGGGATGAGCAGCTTTGCTGCCAAAATAAAAAAATCCGAACACGTTCGCATTTTAAAAATGCGAATGTCGTTCGGATTTTTTTTTATCTTGAAGGCTTTTGCTCTATCTTCTTTTTATCCTTCGGCTGCTTTTGTGTCACTTCCATGATTTTGGCTGCATTTACATCTCCGAATTCTTGACCGAACTCTTCACGAAAGGACTGTTTCTTATCCGTCATTTCCCCCTACCTTGCTTTCCTTTTGAAGAATTGCGATTTTTTCCTTTTGCCGGATCCTCTCCCTGGGTGAATTCAGCTGAGAATTCTGTTTCCTGTTTGTTTTTCAACGGTGTTTTATTGTTTTTCTCTGCAGCATCATACTGAGCTTTTCTTTTCATGATCACTCATCTCCTTTTCTTCCCCTATTTTTCCCGGGAAGGTGCCTTTCCATTCTTACAAACTTAGGAGGAAAAGCCTCCCTATACAGGCCCCTGCTTGAAAAATATTGAATAATTCAGGCGTTTAGCCGAAAACTAAGTTAAAACGTTGAATGGGGAAAAGAGATGATTTTACTTTTTTTACTTTTTTACGCAGTAATTGGTTGGAAATTCGGTAACTGGAAGGATTTTACAGCTATTATCCCACTTTATTGTTTTTTATCATCGGGGATTTACTTTCCCAATTTTTACTGTTTGATTACTCTATGTGGGAGTTCAGGACGATCACTCCCTTTGAAGATCACGTTTACCTCAATCACACCATCATTTCGATCAGCAAGATGGTTGTTCAGTATACTGCGACCATTGCCATCTTTATCGGCAGGCTTCCCCATACAACCAAAGGAATGATAGGGTGGATTTGGCTGTGGACAGCCGTTTACGGGCTTACAGAAGGCCTTGCACATGTGCTCGGGATGATGACTTATCATCATGGGTGGCATTTCGGGTGGGACCTGCTTTTTAATGTCATGATGTTCACCGTCCTTCTCATTCATCATAAAAACCCCCTCATTGCCTGGATCGTATCATGTCCGATCATCATCTTTCTTCTAATGCATTTTGACGTACCGTATGCGGTGTTGAAATGAAAAAATCATACATATCGAAGGACTCAGTTTAAAATATGTACCCGCTCTTTTATTTGGATTTGACGGAAATGATTAATGGTCTACGAAATGGGACTGGTAATCAGATACATCCAGAGAAGGGAATTCGTGAATTCTATCATGATGGATCGTTTGGCCGTATGATCGGAACTACCTTATTTGTGATAACAGCCCATAGAAAAAACGATGCCCACAAGCATCGCTTTTTTCGTTCACTATCCGATGATGACACGCTCTTTCGGATAATGATATTTGTCTTTCTTTTCTTTTCCTCCAATCATGAACAAGAAGGATAGAATTCCTACACGCCCGATGAACATCAATCCAATGATGACGCATTTCCCGATGGATGAAAGTTCAGAAGTGATTCCCATAGATAATCCAGTCGTCCCGAAGGCTGAAGCAACCTCAAATACGATTTCCATCAACGAATGATCTTCTGTGAAAGTCAGGATGATGACGGAGAAGAAGCAAAGGAAGATGGCCATCATCGTCACGACTAATGACTTAATGATATCCTGCTGGTGAATTTCCCTTTTAAAAATTTTGATTGTTTGATTTCCTTTTGCAAAGTGGAACAGGAACAATATATTCAGTGCAAACGTAGTCGTCCTGATCCCGCCGCCGACCGAGCTTGGGGAGGCTCCGATGAACATGAGTGCACTCATCACCAAAAGTGTCGGTGAGGAAAACTCAGCCACATTCATGGTAGCCAACCCTCCATTCCTCGTTGTGGCCGATTGGAAGAAGGAATAAAAGAAGGATTCATGCCACTGCATTCCGTTAAAGTACCGGTTATATTCAAACAAGAAGATGATCAACGTCCCAATCACAAGCAGGCTGAAAAAAGTGACGGTTGTGATCTTTGAATACAACGAGAAATGATGCCTGTTCCTATGACTGCTCATGAGATAATCCTTCGTCTCGATGAGGACAGGAAAGCCGATCGCCCCCAATGTCAACAATACGATGGTGATGAATTGTACAAAGTAATCATTCGCATATGGAATGAGGGATTGCCCGGTAATGTCGAACCCTGCATTTGTCGTCGCACTGACAGAAGCGAAGAGCCCTTGAAGGAACGCCTCTTGCCATGTCGGGAAGTATCCGATGAAATACACACCCAATATGAATGCACCTACGATTTCAATCAGGATGATCAACAGCAGTATTTGCTTTAATAAGCTGACGAGACCGGCAAGGCTTGTCTGATTTTGGTCTGTCATGATCAAGCGCCGTTCCTTTAGACCGATCTTCTTTCCGACAATCAGCCAAAAGAAAGTCCCGAGTGTCATGATCCCGATTCCACCGAACTGAAGGACGAACATCAGGATGAAAATCCCCGTCGTACTGAAGGTGTCCACTGTACTGACAACCGTCAAACCGGTGACACTCACAGCACTTACAGCGGTGAAGATCGCATCTAAAAAGCTCCATTCTGCACCCGGTTTATGTGCGATCGGGAGACTGAGCAAAATGGTCGCAATCGTCACTGCAAGCAGGTAATACGTTACGATGACCTGAGCGGGCGTTAATTTATTTAAATTTAATCTAAGCTTATACCACATATGTCTGTAATTCCCTTTCAACGTTATTTCCTTATCTATCTTAATGAATCTGGATCAAGATTGAAAGGAAAAACCGATAATTTCTTATATGTTTATTCTTCCTTTAACCTGAGACCCTTAAACCACCTGGGTAGATTGGACTTGGTGATCGATGTAAACTATTCAAATTCGGCGAAATATTACCAAACATGTTCTCTCACTTTATACAAATAATATAGGTACTGAAGCATCTGATGTTTCTAGTATTGCTGTAAGGAGGTTAATACGATGGCAAAGAGCACAAATAAATTACTTGTTCCTGGAGTAGAACAATACCTGGATCAAGTGAAGTATGAAATTGCCCAAGAATTCGGTGTGACGCTTGGATCCGATACAGTTGCCCGTTCAAACGGTTCTGTCGGAGGAGAAATTACGAAACGCCTCGTCAAACAGGCTCAGTCCCAACTTTCAGGACAACAAACTAAATAATGATGGCATAGGGCAGCTGGCATTGATCCAGCTGCTTCTTTTCATGCAAATGGACTCATCCGAGGATGAGTCCATTTTGTTTTACTCTCTTTTTTGATCTTTTCGATCATGACGATTTTTTTCTCTTTGTTCACCGTGATTTACCCGGTCATGGAGTTTTGAATCATGTCTGCCGCTCCGGAAATCCTCTCTCTCAGAACGGGGGGATTTATGATCATTGTTCCTTTTATACTCCTGCTTGCCGTGATGTGTGGATCCCTTCTTCTCTGCCGGAGCTTTAGGTTGAGGGACAGCGGCAGGCGGTTGGGACTTCTGAGAATGTTGTTCAGTTTTTTCTTTCTGCTGTGGCTTTTCTGTTTTAACCGGGTGATCGGGTTTTTTCTCCTGTTGTTCAGGCTCGTTTTTTTGGATAGAAGGAGCGGGTTTCTTCTCATTTATTTCTTTTATATCCGGCTTTTTATGATCCTCTACACTCGCTTTGTCTTTTTTCTCCTCGGTTTGCTGGATGAATGAACCCGCCGTCATCCCTTTCTCTGATGCTTCTTCCCTGACTTTCTCCGAGGTTTCTTTCATGATGATGTTCGCATTATGCCCAGTGCTGAAGCCTTCGGCAAATTTGTTCAATTCAGCTTTAAGTTCACTTTCCTTTTGACGGTCCGATCCTTTGATGAAGGAAGAGGTGATCAGGACATGTTGGTTTTCTTTCAAGTATCCCATCTTCTCACTTAACAAGAAGATTTTTTCAGTCACAGCGCTCACTTCTTCATGGTCCCAGCCGTAGAGCTTCTTTAAGAGCTTTTCGGCATCTTCATTATAAGGTGTGATGCTGATCACCTGTTGATCCTTATTCAGAGCCAATTCCATACTCGGGTTGATATCGACTGAAACATACGCATACGCCGTATCCTGCCCTACCATAGAGCCTGACAATAAGGTAACAATGATGATGATGGCTGTCATGATGGATGCCGGCACTTTCCATTTCCATCTGCCGATTGATTTTGCGCTGCGTTGCCCCCCTGCGACTGGGAAGAAAGGAATCTCTTCACCGACTGCATACTGCATACCAGGCTGCTTTCTGCTCGTCAGGAATTCCCCATCCGGTGTCATCATCACAAGGTTGTGATCCTTGATTTCCATAATGATCCCTTTTTTCATATCTCTAACCGTCCTTTTAAGTAATCCCGTAAATACACATAATCCCCTACAAGAATAAGCGCAATCGCTATGATATATTTCCTGTTTCTTTCGATTGTCTTTCTGCTGACGTTTACCTGCTTTTCTAATTTTTTGATAGGTAAACGTTTCTTTTCTAATAAATAATCCATCAGTTCTACTGAAGCCACAACCTTTTTGGCGATGAGGATGGCATTGACCCTTGCATCATCATGCTTCGGTGACTGTTCGATCAGATCATTGAAGGTCAATTTATATTGTGTCAGCTGTTCTTTGAAAGAAGAGATTTCTTCACGGCGTAGCTGTGCTTCCTTCTGCTTGCGGTATTCTTCAACAGATACCAGCTGATCGAGTGTCAGGTTTGTCTCTTCATCACCATCTCCAGCCAGTGCGAAATCAATGCTGATATCCTGCACTTTTCCGTTTTTCCTGATATAGTCTATGACTTTCCGCTTGATGATCACTTCAGAAAAGCTGATGACAGAAGATCCCCGCTCGTGATTATACTTTAGGATCGCATCATGGAAAGCGATCAGGCCGATGCTAAATTCATCATCGCTTTCATAAATATATCTTTTACAGACGGAAGAAACCGTCTTTTTGATAAACGGCTTATAGTCTTCCAGTACTGTATTCAACAAAGATTCATCACCATTTTGGATTCTGACTGCCATCTCTTCTAGTGATTGTTTCTTTTTTTGTTTTGTTAATAGAAATAATAATAAATTTAGCATCAGCCTCACCCCGTCCTGCACACTATTATACTCATCTGATGTTGAATGTAAAAGGTTAAGGGGAAGGAAGGGGAACAAACTCCCCCTTCCTGACTGATTCACAATGATGGATCAGACTCTGTCACTGACTTATTCTTTATGTTTTCCCTTACCGCCTTCGTCCCTTTTTTCATTGTGGCGCTGACCCTCCTGATGATCCTTTCCACCATGATGTTTCTTTTCTTCTTTCAACTCATGACGTTTTTGCTTCGATTCTTGTTTCCATTCATGACGGTGTTCCTTCTCTTCTTTCTTCACGTTCCTGTGTACTTTTTTCATTTCTTGTTTCATTTCTTCATGTGAAGCTTTCCATTCCTTTTTCGCTTCTTTTTTCTCATGGTGTGCTTCTTTTGCCGGAGCAGGTGCATGATCCTCTTTCACTTCTTCAGCCTTTACTTCTTCCGGCTGCGCTGGTGTTGAAGGTTGAGATTCATCTGACTTTTCTGTGCTTTCTTCTTTTTCAGCATCTTCCTGCGTTTGTGGTTCAGACTTCTCCACGTCTTCAGTTTCAGCTTCCTTTTTTGATGCTTTAGCTTCAAGCTTTGCAAGCTTTTCAGCTAATTTCACATAGCTTTTCTCAATATTTTTCACCAGGGCAGCTTTTGCTTTGGGGTTCTTCACTTTTTCTACATTAGCTTTGAGAGACGAGATGTTTTGAGCCATAAGCTCGTCCACTTTATCTCCTTCATGAGATGCATCTGTTTCATCTGCATCAGAAGGCGTCCCACCTTCGTTTGCTTCATCTTCTTTTGATGAGTCGTCTTCTTGGTCCGCTTCTGAGGATGCTTCTTCATCCCCCGGTTCAGCATCCTTTTCTTTGTCGTCAGATTCTGACCATTGATCTTCAGATTCATCCATCATATCAACGGCCTTATTCAGCGCTTCAAGGGCTTCTTCCTGCTTTCCGTCTGCAAATAATGCTCCTGCCTCAGCCAATCTCTCAGAGGCATACTCAGCCAATAATTTCGCTTCTTTTCTATCGTCCATAGTAAAGGCCAGCTGGATCTTTTCAATCGCAAGCTTGGCAAAATAGAAGAAGTCCCCCGGTAATAAGGAAGGTGCTTCTGCAGAATCCTTCAGGTTTTCAAGTTCTTCCTTGGCTGAATCCATGACTGCTTCATCGTTTACGGATACTTCCTGGTTCGCTTGCTGCTCCAATTTTACCGTATCGATGTTGTCATCATTGGAATTTGCAAATGCGGCCGTTCCGGAAAGGGTAATGGAACCGGCTACCAGTACGGCAAAGGATGATTTCATGATGTTGAATGGTTGTTTTTTCATATGTACACTCCTGTTAATCGTTAATTTGGTCGATCGATCGCCTTACTAAAGGAGTTACGTTACAGAATCTTTTTTTGAGGGGGTTTCTTTTAATAAAAATTTTCAGATTGACCAACACAATGATGATGAACCGATGTGACATATTGGAAGACACCGCTTGCAGCAACAGCTGAAACAGCTTCTTCACTGAGGTCCGGGAAACAAATAAAAAGCTGATGCAAGGTTCACATCAGCTTTTAATAATATTCAATTAAGATTCTGCTTGCTTCGCTCTTCTTCTTGAAAGCAAGTATCCGCCGACTGATAACAAAATCAAAACACTCCAGAATATAAGCTTCCATCCTTTTGATTCAGGGAAGTGATGATCAAGGATTGCCACATCGGGATGAGCAAGGGTGAATACAGCCAGTTTCACACCGACCCAGCCGACAATCAAGAACGCAGCGGATTCTAAAGTAGGATACCTTTCGAGCAGTTTCACAAACCAGGTAGCGGCAAATCTCATAATCACCAGCCCAATGACTCCTCCGAGGAACATAACGATAAACTGACCACCGTCAATCCCCCCAACCTCAAACCATCCAGTTGGCTGAAGAGTTACGGCCAGTGCAACTGCTGCCAACATAGAATCAACCGCAAATGCAATATCAGCGAGCTCAACTTTGAGGACAGTCGTCCAGAACCCGGATCCTTTCGCCGCATCTGATTCCATTGTGTCTGTGCCTTTTCTTTTCTTTACGAAATGATGTATTGCTACATAGAATAAATATAACGCTCCCACAGCTTGGACCTGCCATACATTGACGAGGAATGAAATGAGAAAGAGAGCAGCGAATCTAAACACAAATGCCCCTAATAGGCCATAAAATAATGCTTTCTTCCTTTGTTCCACAGGCAAATGTTTTACCATGACAGCCATGACAACAGCATTGTCTGCAGCTAATATTCCTTCAAGGCCCACCAATATAAGAAGCACCCATCCATATTCCAATAACATTGAAGCATCCATATCTTTTTAGTCCCTCCCAATTTACATCATTAGTTTTCCATTAGGCAAGGATTTTTATAAAATAAAAAGACCCTTGCCTAAATAAGGCAAAGGTCTTGCTTAGCATAGTGATATGCCAACAAAGCCGATGGCATAGACCATGAATTGACGACTTTGTTTAGGTAATGAACCTATAGCTACTCCCCTTTGACAGGTAGAAAACGTTCAATTGTATAGATTCATTCTATCTTATAATTGTTTCTTCGTAAAGAAATAAGTTCTCATTTCAGACGGATGAGGAGCGAGCGGATCAAAAGACCGGCCGCCACACCTGGAATGACGAATAAGATGGGCAGGAAAATAGGTCCAATGAACTTCCCAAAGATATACACTTTAGGGGAATACATCAATCCAACCGTCACTGTGTAAGCGGACAGCACAAAAGGCAAATAACTGTACCTTTCATTTGTTCCGGCAATTTTATATGCATCCCACATGGCAAACATATATAAACACGGATAGAACATCAGCCATTGATAATCGATCACCGATGCCGCTTTGTGTGTTTCACCCAAGAAACTGTACATGATGCCAAGATTGAAGTTGCTTTGAACGTTAATGATGACCTCAAGAAGGACAAATAATGTTCCCTTGAACCACAAACCAACCAATAACTGAGGAAAACCTGGGAGGGCGATACTCCATAGTATTCCTTCTAACTTTGATATCGACGATTTCATGTGCCCCCCGTGAACTGATCTCGATAAAAATGGGCTAGGATCCGAAAAGGATGAACATGGTTATTGAAGTGATTCTGTTGGTAAGGATAAAGGGAAAATGACATCTTGAGATTCCTCCTATTGATGCTTCTCACTTTATTTTTACCATATCTCTCCCAAATATTACGAAGTTTGTATATTGCCTTCCTTCTAAGGTTTAATCGATCTTCACATGTAATTCTTCATTTGAGGAATGCTCAAGATAGAAGGCCACCATTTTTTCAACCTGACTTGACAGGGATGGACAGCGGATATCTGTCCCTTGAAGATCCCGCTGGGCTTGACTGCAATCAAATGAGCTTTTCATCGAGAAATAATCCAGCGCTTCTTTTTCCACTCTCAGATAACGGCGCACCGGCCTGAAGCCCAATGCCCAATGAGAAAGGGGGAGGGGGATGTTTCCTTTCGGTTTCTTTTTCAACATATGCCATAATATCTGTTCATACACTTCCTTCACTGTGATAGGTTCAGGGTCGGTAAGATGATAGGTCTTTCCTTCACCGCCCTCTCTGTGGCCCAAATAGACGGACGCCCTCACGACATATTCCACAGGCACAATATTGATCACTGATTCCCCTCCGCCAAGGAACGGGATCCATGGAAGGAAGGACAATCTCATGAACATATTCATGATGAAATATGGACCGTCAAATTTCACCGTTTCACCGGTCGCTGAATTACCTTTGACAATGCCGGGACGTATGATGGTGACAGGTAATGTATCTTTCATATTTTCAACAAGTACTTCCGCTTCATACTTTGTCTGTTCATAGAAATTATGAAATCTATTTGGCTTCAGGAGCTCTCCCTCCCTCAACACGCCTTTCCTCTCCCCAGCTATAAAAGCAGTGGAAAAGTAGACGTACCGCTTCAACCCACGGAGCGAGGCACAGAAATCATTTACATGACGGGTCCCTTCTACATTCACTTTATATGCTTTCTTCTCAGGGACCGCTAAATCATAAATGGCCGCCAGATGCCACACATAATCCACAGAATTCCGAATGTCGCGGAGAACTTCTTCAGACAGTCCCAGATGCTGTTCTGTAATGTCCCCTTCCACAAGGGCGATGTCGGTTTCTGATCTTCCCATAAGCCTCCCGACCGCCTCTTTTGCTTTGGCTGCCATGGCCGGAACATGGAGCAGATAAATTTTTGAAGCTCTTTCCTGCTTCAATAGTTCTTCAATGACATTAAAACTTAAAAATCCCGGGAACCCGGTAATGAAATAGATCCCTTTACCCATACTTCATACTCCCCCTGCCTTACGGAATTGGATTCGGTCAAAAAAAGAGTCAACCTTCTTCCCGTACAGTTCCATAAAGGACTGCCGGGCTTGTCGGTTGACTCGTGATGGATGAAATTTCTTTTTATACTTTTCTTTTCATTCTTCTCGTTTCTCGATCAAAGAAGCTGTATACAACAGGAATGACGTAAAGGGTCAGCAGCGTGCTGCTCACCAACCCGCCGATGACGGCAATGCCCATCGGCTGATTGATTTCCGTCCCTTCTCCAAGACCAAGGGCGAGGGGCAACAGACCGAGAATCGTCGTCAATGCCGTCATGAATATCGGCCTCGCCCTGTCTTGAACTGCTTCTACAATACTGTCAAAAGAGCTGATGCCTGTCTGCTTGCGCTGATTGATATAATCGACGATGACGATGGCATTATTGACAACAATCCCCGCCAGTACAATGACACCAATGACCGCCGAAATACTGATAGGCGTCCCAGTGACAGCAAGGGCAATCGCGACACCAATCACCATGAGTGGAACGGTGAACATGATAACGAACGGATATTTAAACGACTCGAACTGTGCGGCCATGACCATGTAGACAAGGACGATGGCAAGACCAAGGGCAAGTGCCATATCATCGATGGAATCTTCAAGCAGTTCTCTGTCCCCGCTGAATGAAATGAGCGTTTCATCCGGAAGGTCCAATGATTCGATTTCTTCATCAACCGCTTTTGATATGGCACCAAGGTTGGTTGAAGCAGCATACTGTAGCGTAAACTGAACTGCATGCTGCTGATCGATTCTCTGGATCCTCACGGGGCCATCCTCAATCGCAAAATCCACAACTGAATTTAACTTGATGTACTTTCCCTGACCATTCTGGATGAGTAGATTCTTCAATGAATCAAGGTTTTCTGTGATATTCCGGTCATACTGTACAAGAACATTCATCACATCGGAGGATTCGGTCACCATCTGTGTCGTCAGCACCCCCCGTGTTACATCCTGTATGAGTGTGCCGATTTCAGCGGGAGCAAGCCCCTGTTCCATTGCTTTCTCCCGGTTCACCGTCATCTGGACTTCTTTCACAGTCTCCATTTGGTCGGTGGTCACCTCTGAAACATTTTCCATTGTTTTCAGAGAAGAAAGCAAACGATCCACTGATCCCTCCAACCGATTTGAATCGGTATCCCTTAAATTAAACGTCAATGTCTGAGGGCTCGATCCTGACGTAGATTGGAGGTTGAAGGAAATCTCCGCTGACTTGTTCACATTTCTGGCCGCTTTTTCGATTTCAGGCTTCACATCATCGGCAAAAGCGAAGATAGACCGGTCTCTATCCTTTATCGGTTTCATCTTTACATAGACTTCAGCAATATTCGCTTTTGATCCTCCCCGGAACGATTCTTCCTGGGTGGATCCGATCAAGCTGACGAATATATCGACTTCACTTTCCTTGTCTAACCTTTCTTCGATGGCTTCGACCACCTTATTGGTTTCGTCGACAGAGGCTCCGTTTTCTAATTCGACCCTCATATTGAAAAATCCTTCATCGGTAGGAGGTAAAAATTGAGTCCCTACCGTTGTGAGACCTAATCCCCCTGCAACTAAAGCAAGAGCGGTGATACCGAGAACGATGAATCTGTGACGAAGGGCCCATTTGACCGAACGGGAAAAGGTATTCCGGGTCTTGGACCGTCTTTTCTTCGCTTCCAGATTTCCTTTCGGCTTCTTTAGTAATCTGCTCGCAAGCATCGGGATGACTGTCAGCGCCACCACCAGGGAGGCCAATAAGCTGAATGAAATCGTCAAAGCGAATTCTGTGAAGATTTCCCCCAAGAGACCTGTGATAAAGACAATCGGAAGAAATACTGCTACGGTCGTCAACGTCGAGGCAGTAATCGCTCCGCCGACTTCACGGGCACCGATGCTTGCCGCTTCCCTTGGATTTTTCCCAAGTGAGAGATGACGGTAAATATTTTCGATAACCACAATCGCATTATCCACAAGCATCCCGATCCCAAGTGCAAGGGCCCCCAGGGTCATGATGTTTAGGGCAAAATCTGCAAAGAACATCAGTACGAATGTGACGATCACAGAGTATGGAATTGCTACGCCGATAATCAGCGGACTCTTGACATTCTTTAAGAATAAGAAAAGAACGAGCATGGCAAAAGCCCCGCCAATCAATAATGAATTGGCAATGTTTCCAATCGCCTGGGTGATGTAATCACCCTGATCAAAAAGAATATCCGCTTGAACTGATTGATATTGATCCTGTTCAAGAAGGCGTGTCAGCTCTTTTTGAAATGCTTTTGATACAGATGCAGTGTTGGCATCGGATTGCTGCAGTACGCTGAAGAGGATGGCAGGTTCTTGGTTTGCCCGGGTGATGGTATTTGTATCCTGCAGCCTTTTCTCCACTGTAGCCACTTCTGAAAGAGTGATTTTCTTGCCGGTTTTCGGATTGACCCGGAGGACCAATGCCTTCATTTCATCCACCGATTGAAGTTCACTGAGCACACGGGTCGTAAGGGTTTGTCCATCAGTATTGATTGTATCTCCTGGCGCCGTGATATTATTGGCCCGGATCATTTGAACTACTTGCTTTTGGCTTAAGCCATGTTCCTTCAGCTTTTGCTGATTTAATTCAATGACCACTTCATCTTTCAACGAACCTGACACATTCACGTTCGCTACACCTTCTACTCTTGTAAGCTCCAGCTTCAAGCTCTCGGACAAGGTTTTCAGGTTAGACTCTTCCCCATTTTCCCTCAGTGAAAATTGAATGATCGGAAACTGGGCAGGGTCAAATTTCAGGAACCTCGGATTGTCTGCCCCATCAGGGATTGGGGTTTGATCGATCCTTTGCAGCACGTCATTTTCGATATCATCAATGGAAGTTGTCCATGAAAATTCGAGGAGGATAAAGTTTGAGCCCTCCCGTGAGGTCGATTGGATGTTTTTCATACCAGGAAGCGTAGATAAACTTTCTTCCAGCGGTTTGGTTACTTTTTCAACCACTTCCTGCGGACCGGCCCCCGGGTAATTCGTCACGACGACCCCGACAGGCGGGTTCAGATCCGGGATGAGCTTTAACGGAATCCGGAGAAGGGACACTCCTCCAAGAATAAGGATGAGAAGCATGGTTACAATGGTGAACACAGGTCTCCTTATGGAAAAATCACTGATCTTCAATGAGGTGTTACCCCTTTCTTTTTTTATTCGGACAATCACTTATTGTTAACTATAGTCTCTTCAGGAAGATCCTTCAATATTAAAGCGTTTTGGGTGGGTAGTTTCTTATAAATAAATAATTCCATTCATTCTGTACACACTATTTATATAACGGAATGTAAGGAGCATCATAATGGCGAACTGGGTCCCATTTGTTTCCCTCAGTCTTATCAGCATATGTTTACTCGTTTTCATCGTCATGAAAAACCGGCATATCGCCGCTCATATCATCCTGTTTTGGCTGTTCATTTCAGGTCTTGCCTATGTATTCGAATATGTCATTTTTGTTCTATACAATAGTTATTCATATCACCCCCATATTTTATCCGACAAATATAATGACAGCGTACTGGGGTCGATCAGTTCTCAAGCTTTCTCCGTCCCGATCGCCATTACGTATATTGTGGTGTATCGATTGAAAACCACCAAAATCCTGCTCATTATCGCCGGATTCTTTTTGATTGAAACATGGTTCCTTCATACGGACTTGTATGAACACCATTGGTGGCAATCATATTATACAGGCTTTTTCCTTGTCGTTGCGGTCATAATGGCCAAAAGCTGGTGGACACAATTACACGAACAGAAAAATCATTATATTCAATTCATCACGCTCTTCTTTGCCCTTTCCACCGTTTCCCTTTCCTTTGCATGGATCCTGTCGTCGATACTGGAACTGTACATCATTCCACTGAACTATTTTTCCAACCCTACAAGGGATCTGGTGGCAGGGAATGCCCTGTATATCTGGCTTACGACCTATATTTATACACTGGTGATTTTTTTCCGGAACAAGGATTGGTCCTGCACAGTATTCACCATCCTCATTCTCCTCGCCATCGAGACGCTGATGGTACAGCATGGTGCAATGATATTAAGCCGGCCCATGATGCTGGTTGTACTGCCGCTGTTTCATCTGTCCATGATCGTGCTTGGGACTTTCACGTTCGGAAAGAACTTTCACACTTACAGTGAGATACACCAAAAAAGGACTGTCCTTTAATAGCATCACTTCCATGATGGAAGCTGATGATCAAAAAGGACAGTCCTTTCCATATTCATGAATGGCTCGGAGCCGTATCTGTCTTGTTATGCTCCGATTCGATCGTCCAGCCTGTGAATCCGTACAGAATGGTGATCAGGGGAGAGATGAGACAGAAAACGGCAAATGGTAAATACTCCAGTGTCGCAACCCCCAGCACATCTGTGAGGAAGATCCCGCATACACTCCATGGAACCAGTGGATTGACTACCGTCCCTGCGTCTTCAAGCGTACGGGACAGCGTCTTCGGATGAAGACCCAATTTTTTGTATTGATTTTGAAACGCTTCTCCGGTCAATAAGATGGATAAATATTGTTCACCCACCACCAGGTTGATGCCAATTGCCGTCAGGGCTGTTGACAGGATTGTCCTCCTGCCCGACTGAATGACGGCCGCCACTTTCGAAAGCAGTGCAGGGATGATGCCGAGTTTAAACAGTAATCCTCCAAGACTGAGAGAAAGAATGACGAGGGAAACAGTAAACATCATACTATTCACCCCGCCCCTGGATAACAGGGAATCAATCGACTCTACCCCTGTTTCAGAAGTATACCCACCAAACAACACCCCAAAGAGTTCGTTCGCCTGCAGGGAGCCATGAAGGAATGAAGTCAATACAGACACAGCGATCGTAATCGACAGGGTTAAAAGTGCAGGTGTTTTGAATACAACCAATCCTACAAGCAATAAAACTGGAATCAGACTATACCAGTGAATAAGGCCGGTCTTGGTTAAGCCTTCCTGTAAATCTTTCAGCTGGACCAGATCCGCCCCGCCTGTTCCCGGCGACAAGATGCCGAAAACGATCAAAGTAATGAAAAACGCCGGAACCGTTGTCCATGCCATATTGCGGATATGAGTAAATAAATCTACCTTCACAATCGATGAAGCAAGGTTCGTTGTATCCGATAATGGAGACATCTTATCTCCAAAGAATGCTCCAGACACGATTGCCCCTGCTGTGATGCTCATGGACAACCCCATCGCTTCACCGATACCGATCAATGCCACACCGATCGTTGCTGCCGTTGTCAGTGAGCTGCCGATTGCCACACCGCTCAAAGCGGTAAGAAGGAAAGCAATGGCATAAAAGTAATGAGGCGTCACAAATTCAAAACCATAGTACATCAAAGTGGGAATGGTTCCACTGATTAACCAGCTGCTGACAAGCATACCGATGAAGAAAAAAAGCAGAACTGCGCCGAGTCCCCCTTGTGCCCCTTCAATCATTCCTTGTTCAATGTCCTTGAATCTGGCTTTTCGGATCAACCCGTAGACCATCAAGAAAAACAGGGAAAGAATGATTGGTATATGGGGAACCGCCCCGACTGAAATGATGGTGAAACTGATGATTCCAAGGACTGCGAGCAGTACGGCTGCCGCTTCTGCCGTGGCAGGTTGATGGACACTTTTGATATTTAACATGATGACACTTCCTTTTCTTGATTGACTTGTATGTGTGGAGGAATGACAAAAAGAACCCATCATCCCCGATAGGGACGAAGAGCTCTCCGCGGTACCACCCTAATTGAGATAAACGGCCATTGTCTAATAGACGGCGGAAGGTTCATCCCCACTTCATAAATGAGTCCCTTTATCATGAGCACAGCTTATGATGATCAATGTAATTCGGAAATAAATGGACCTAGACTTTCAGCTTACGTCTAGTCTCTGGGTGCTGTCACATTTTCCCCTACTGCGTTGAACAGGACATTCAGTATTTGATTGATGAATAATCACGACTTTCTCTCTTAAACGCTTTTAAGCTTTTATGCACTAAAGTATTTGTTACTAGTATCTTATCATCATCGGAAGAAATGTCAACAAGTTTTTCATCAGGCATGGGTCTATCCTCACACGAGCTGAGGACTTTCAAAGGGCATGGTAGCCGTACCGGCAGGTTTACCGATGTAATATCCTTGGGCGTAATGCACGCCGATTTCTTTACAAAAAGAGAGTTCCTCCTTCCGCTCGATTCCTTCTGCAAGCACCTGGATGTCTAACTCACCTGCAATCTCCATAACCTGCCTGAGAAATTCCTGGTTCTTTTCATCGGTATCACAGTGGGAAACGAAAGCTCGGTCAATCTTCACATAATCAGGTTTCAGGAGGGTGAGCATTTCAATCGTGGCAAACCCCGAGCCAACATCATCCAAGGCAACTTTCATCCCTTCCCTCTTGTACACTTCAAGGACTGACTTGAGATGGTCGACATCCTCTATCTTTTCCGTTTCTACCACCTCAAATACAAGATCTTCAGGAGCGACACCGAGTTCATTCACAATCTTAAACGTATGGCGCAGACAAAATTCAGGGTTATATATGGTCGATGGCAGGAAGTTGATGAAGCTTTTGATACCGGGCTTGACCTGGCCCTGCCTGGACTCGATTGCCGATTTCCTCGCCTTTTGATCCAGCATGGAATGAAAGCCGGTAAGGGCAGCTGCCTGAAATAATTCTCCAGGATTGATTCTCTGTGTCCCATTGCCCGCCCTCAATAATGATTCATATCCAAAGAGACTGGAATCTTTCAAATCGATGATGGGCTGGAGGTGACTTGTAAATTCACCTGTCTGAATCGTTTCTACCATCTGTCTGTATCTCATGAGATTCAGGAACTTTCCTGCAGGCATGAGGGGAGCAGGTTCTGCCTCTGCACTGATGTTGCACGCCCAGCCCTCTTCTATCAGTCTGTCTTCCATGACCATTAACTCATCTATCAATTCCTCAAGTTTCTCATATGTAAAGTAGTAGATCCCATCACCGGTCTCTTCACAACTCCTATTTAATGGAAAATCCTTCAGATCTTGACTGTATAAATAAAAATACCCTCGCTCTATATATTCCGCGGATATTCCACAATGGATGCATCCTCCACTCATTCAAAACGCCCCCTTCTTAACTGGTATGATATACCTATACCACCATACTAACCCATTTAACCTCAAAGATGATCATCATTCACAATATATTTCATCTCTCTGGCTATATCTTTTCATTCAGGACAAACAAAAAACACCCCTGCGGATAATAAGAGGGGTGTTTTTGAAGCAACTACATTAAGCTGTATAACTTAATATCTGGATTTTTATCATTGAACCATCTCATGGCAAAATCATTTTCAAACAGGAAGACGAGGTTGTCATGACGGTCTTTCACGAGCATGCTTCTGGAGCTTGACATAGAGTCCTTCACATCTTCTTCGTTTTCAATCCAACGTGCAATTTTGGATCCGATCGGTTCCATTTTCACATCAACATTGTATTCATTCTTCATTCTGTGTTCAAACACCTCGAACTGAAGCTGTCCGACTGCCCCCAAAATAATATCTTCTGTTCGGAGCGTTTTGTAGTATTGGATAGCTCCTTCCTGAACGAGTTGAAGGATACCTTTTTGGAAATGCTTCTGCTTCATCACGTTCTTGGCAGTAACGCGGACAAATAACTCAGGGGTGAACTGAGGGAGTTTCTCGTATTGGAAGCTGTTCTTCCCTTGAACGAGCGTATCGCCGATTTGATACGTACCTGTATCATACACACCGATAATATCTCCGCTGACAGCTTCATTCACCGTGCTTCGGTCATCTGCAAGGAATTGAGTGGACTGGGCAAGTTTAATGGACTTACCTGTACGTGACAGATTGACTGTCATCCCTCTTTCGAATTGACCGGAGCAAATCCGTACGAATGCAATCCGGTCACGGTGGGCCGGGTTCATATTGGCCTGTATCTTAAACACGAATCCGGAGAATTCCTCTGCCGTCGGTTCGATCTCACCTGCATCTGAATTTCTCGGTTGAGGTGATGGTGCAAACTGCAGGTAGGTTTCAAGGAACGTCTGTACGCCAAAGTTCGTCAACGCACTTCCGAAGAATACTGGTGAAAGTTCTCCGTTTGCAATCCGTTCACGGGAAAACGGATTTCCGGCTTCATTCAGCAGCTGTACATCTTCCAACGCCTGGTGATAAAGGCCGCTGTCTGTCAGTGGATGTTCCCCTTTAATCTCACCTTCATCATTCAAGTTAATGAAACGTTCATCATCTTCTACCCTGAACTGTTCAATACGCTTATGGAATCGGTCATAAATTCCGAGGAATTCTTTCCCCATCCCGATCGGCCAGTTCATCGGATAAGACTGGATCCCCAATACTTCTTCAAGCTCTTCTAATAATTCAAGCGGCTCACGGCCCTGTCGATCAAGCTTATTGATGAAGGTGAAGATCGGAATCCCTCTCATGCGGCATACTTTGAATAGTTTCAACGTCTGGGCTTCGATCCCCTTGGCTGAGTCGATGATCATGACCGCACTGTCAACTGCCATCAACGTTCTGTATGTGTCTTCAGAGAAATCCTGGTGCCCTGGGGTATCCAGAATATTCACCCTGAAATCATTATAATCAAAAGCCATGACGGAAGATGTGACTGAGATTCCTCTTTGTTTCTCAATTTCCATCCAGTCTGATGTAGCAAACTTCCCTGTTTTCTTACCTTTTACTGTGCCCGCTGCTCGAATCGCCCCGCCAAACAGGAGCAATTGCTCAGTAAGTGTTGTTTTCCCGGCATCTGGATGGGAAATGATGGCGAAAGTCCGTCTCGATTTAACTTCCTGTATAAAGTCTATTTTCATTCATAAAAATCCTTTCTCGTCATTCTCACTTTCTCATCATATTCGTTCTAAAGTTACAATGCAACAAAGAATCCATCTCCCCTAAGGCGCCCGGTCCTTTCACACAATGTTACATTTCCCTTGTCCACTGGATGATTCTTGCACTTATTGTACTTGCCTCTTCTTCTGACAGCTTTCCGTTTAATGAATGACATAATTTCTTCTCGATTTCTTCTTCTTCATATGTGAATGAATATGACCATTCAATCGACGGTATTGAGATTAATATGAAGGCTTCTTTCTTGTTTTCATGGATATATACTTTTTGTTCCATGCCTTCCAAAAAATTTTTTCTGATCTTCATTTTTGTATCCCCTTTCATGAAAACGCTGTATTTGCGCATACTATTGACGAAGGCTTCCGTACAAATTTCGACAAAATCCTTAATTGTAGGTTGTCAGACGTCTGAAAGCATTGTAAAATAAATTCACGTAAGCAACAAGTTTTCAAACATACTTATCGAAGAGGTGAAAGAAGTGCAATATTTATGGGGTATTATTGGTATCATTGTCGTTATGGGAATTGCGTTTGCATTTTCCAAGAACAAGAAGCGAGTTAATTTCAGAACAGTCCTAGGTGGACTTGCCATACAGATCTTTTTCGCTTTCCTAGTATTAAAAACATCTTGGGGACAAAGCGCACTTAAAGGATTGACCGAAGTCATCAATGCAGTCATTAACTACTCAAATGAAGGGATTTCCTTCCTATTTGGCGGACTTTACACTGCTGAGTCCAACATCGCATTCATTTTTGCTTTCAATGTTCTTCCTGTTGTCATTTTCTTCTCCGCGTTGATTTCTGTTCTTTACTATCTGAAGATCATGCAATTCTTCATCAAAATCCTGGGCGGTGGATTATCTAAACTCCTTGGAACAAGAAAAGCAGAATCAATGTCAGCTGCCGCAAATATCTTTGTTGGTCAGACAGAAGCTCCATTAGTTGTACGTCCATACCTATCCAAGATGACTGAGTCGGAATTATTCGCAGTCATGACAGGTGGATTGGCATCAGTTGCCGGATCTGTCCTTGTTGGATATTCACTTTTAGGTGTTCCACTGGAATACTTATTGGCAGCAAGTTTCATGGCTGCTCCTGCCGGTCTTGTCATGGCAAAGTTATTCGTACCTGAAACAGATGATTCTCCAGAACCAGAAGCGTTTGAAATGGAAGCGGATTCGGAATCTGCAAACGTGATTGACGCAGCTGCCAACGGTGCCAGCGTCGGTTTACAATTGGCATTGAACATCGGTGCCATGCTACTTGCCTTCATCGCCCTTGTTGCGATGATCAATGGACTGCTTGGTCTTGTCGGCGGAGTATTCGGATTCGACGGACTGTCTCTTGAACTTCTGCTTGGCTATGCATTTGCACCACTTGCTTTCGCCATCGGTGTTCCTTGGAGCGAAGCCATCACAGCTGGTAACTTCATCGGACAAAAGCTTGTTATCAATGAATTCGTTGCATATTCTGCATTTGCCCCTGAGATCGGCAACATGTCTGAAAAAGCAACAGCGATCATTTCATTTGCACTATGTGGGTTTGCGAACCTTTCTTCTTTAGGTATTTTACTTGGAGGACTGGGTAATCTTGCTCCAGACCGCAGAAGTGATATCGCACGCCTGGGCTTGAGAGCAGTAATTGCGGGAGCGCTTGCATCTTTACTGAGTGCCGCTATTGCAGGTATGTTCATCTAAGCTCGATCAAAAAAGAGGAGGTTTAATCCTTCTCTTTTTTTTATCCAAATCTAATAGTAAAAAAGCCATCACCTTTTCAAATGGTTCAGGGTGATGGCTTTTTTACTTATATGGTACCAATCATTTTCGGTACTTTAACTTACTTTCTTCAATACAGATTTCTTTATCGCTGTGAGGGTATTTTGTGTTTTCGATGATTTGATAATCTTCATGTCCTTTTCCTGCAAAGATAATGATATCCCCCGGTTCACTTACCTCGACAGCGTGCTTGACCGCTTCCTCACGGTCACCGATCAACGCATATTGATCATGCTGCATCCCTTTTTCAAGGTCTTTCAGGATGCTGTCATATTCTTCATATCTCGGATCGTCGGTCGTGAGGATGACATAATCTGCAAGAGACGCTTTTTCAGCCATCGTCGGGCGTTTTGTTTTGTCCCGGTTTCCGCCTGTACCGACCAGGAAGATGATTTTATTCTCTTTGAACGGAAGGACGGATTGGATCGCATTTTCGATTGCATCAGGTGTATGTGCATAATCGATATAAACCGAAAGGGGCGCGTCCAGATCAACCTTTTCCATACGTCCGTTTACAGGAGGCAGTTCCTTCACAATCTCCACGAGGCGGGACACCTTCATTCCTTTCGCATACAAGCAGGCCATCGCTGTCAGGACATTGTATACGTTGAATTTTCCAAGCAGCTTCATTTCAACGGGATAGCTTCCTTCAGGTGAAAGCAAGGTGAACGATGTTGAATCATTGAAGTATTGGATATTTTCCGCTTTGAAATCTGCATGCGCGTCCAGGCCATAGCTGATCACTTCGTGGGCTGTCATACTGCTGTACCGATCATACCATTCATCATCCGCGTTCAACACCGCGAATTTTGGGTTTTGAAGATCCTGCCCGAGCTGGGAGAAGAGCAATCCTTTGGCATAGCCGTAATGTTCCATCGTACCGTGATAGTCCAGATGATCGTGACTAAGGTTGGTGAACGCCACTACATCAAAGTCAATCCCCCACAATCTTCCAAGTGCAAGCCCGTGGGAGGATACTTCGAGGGTAAAATGATCGATTCCCCGGTCCAACGCACTTTGAAGCATCTGTTGATTGGTCAGGTTATCACAAGTTGTGTTTTCACTTGGCAAAAGCTCCCCGTCCAAATTAAAGCCGATCGTTCCTGACAGGGCTGAACGCTGATTGTCGCTTTTAAGGATGGCATGGATGAGGTTGCTTACCGTTGTCTTCCCATTTGTACCGGTCACGCCGAAAACGGTCAACTTTTGGGAAGGATATTGATAGAATTTATTGGATAACTGGGCCAGCGCCTTGAATGAATCCTTCACTACGACCAAAGCCGCTTTGCTTAAATCGATGTCCAGCTGCTTTTCCGCTACAATTAACCTGGCTCCTTTTTCAACAGCCGCTGCAGCAAAATCATGACCGTCCACGGTATATCCCTTCGTGCATACAAACATATGTCCATTCTCCACTTTTCTTGAGTCCACATGGATGCCTGTTATTTCTGAAGGCAGATCACCGTAGATGGTTTTTAACTTTAAGCTCTCTAACAGATTGTATGTATTCATTCTCTTACCTCATTTAACTTTTTAGTGTCTTTATTTTATCTTATCATCATCACTTTGATAAGAGAAATACCTCCTAAAATCAAAACAAACTTTTCTCACCCACGTGTAGCATTACCCTGCATCTCTTTTCTCTAAACGTCCCCGGCTCTGAGGGGGTGCCTCTACCCCGACCTCACAAAAAATCCCCCACCCACCTGAGTGGATGGAGGAAGGATGTTCGATTATTCCACAACCATTTTAGATCTTACATAGTGCCATAGTAACTTCTCTGTATGAAGGATGGACGATTCATGGGTACGCTCGTATGCATGTGAGGCATCGATCCCGGCCCCGATCAACCCGTGGACGATATCAAATCCTGCCCGGATCGCAGCAGAAGCATCAGATCCGTAGTACGGATAAATGTCGACTTTATAATCGATTCCATTTTCGTCGGCAAGGGAAACTAAATGTTTGCGCAAACCGTAATGATAAGGGCCGCTTGAATCCTTCGCGCAGATCGACACGGTATACTCATCGGTTGTTTGCCCATCGCCGATCGCTCCCATATCGACAGCAAGGTATTCGATCGTCTCCTCCGGAATATTCGAGTTCCCGCCATACCCTATTTCTTCATTATTAGAAATAAGGAAATGAGTTGTATATGGAAGGGTGATCCCTTCTTCCTTGATGTGTCGAATCAATTGCAGCAGCATGCCGACACTTGCTTTATCATCTAAATGTCTTGACTTGATAAATCCGCTTGCTGTAATTTCAGCACGGGGGTCAAAAGAAACAAAGTCTCCCACCTCGATGCCGAGTTCCCTTACTTCTTTGGCATTCGTGACTCTTTCATCTATCCGGACTTCTATGTTGGTTTCATCCCTTTTCGCTTCTCCGGCATTTTTGTACACATGAACACTCGTCTGATGCATCAGAATGGTGCCACTGTATGTTTTCCCTGAAGAGGTTTCAATCCGGCAATACTCCCCTTCCACTGCATTCCATCTGAATCCGCCGATCATCGAGAGGCGAAGCCGTCCATCTCCCTTAATTTCCTTGACCATGGCGCCTAAGGCATCCACATGGGCAGTCAGCATCCTGTGCCTGCTTGTATCTTCCCCCGGAAGCGTGACGATCAGGGCACCTTTCCGGTTTCTCTTCATCTCAATGTTCAAATCAGAAAGATATTCTTCAACAAAGCCCATGATTTTATTGGTATTCCCTGAAGGGCTTGGTATTTCCACAAGCTCCTTGATTAATTGAAGTGTTTTCGACGTATCTGGATATGTATTCATTTCAATCCCTCCCTTCAATCATTATAACGTCATGGAACACATGACGACAAATTCTGTTCATCGTATATTCAATCGCAGGTGTTTCGCTTTCTTTGCACTCTCCCTTTCGAATTTTTTCCGCTTTTCCTTCAGGAATGGGTGAAGGTACCCGCACCTCTCACACGAGTAATAAGCGACATTCCCACCCACCATATCCTCAGACTTTCCGATTTCACCACCATGCCCCTCTCCAATATACAACTCACATTCTTCCAGTGAGTTGTGGCCGCAATATATACATCCTTTGAACAAGGTATTCACCACCCTTTTTGTACATGCCTATGTAAAGAACGGGAATACTATGAAAGGATTTGGAAAGAAACTGCACAAAGAATAGATCAGGAGTGATAGAGTGAACTCACATTTAGAAAGCTTACCCCAGGGAAAAAAACACCCTAAAGGACTGTATCTGTTATTTTTCACCGAGCTTTGGGAACGGTACAGCTATTACGGCATGCGTGCACTGCTCGTCTTATATCTGACGACTGCTTATGTGAGTGGAGGACTCGGTGTGGAGCCTGCAGAAGCTCTGTCCATCTACGGAATTTATACAGGAAGTGTGTATTTCACACCTATCTTCGGAGGATGGATGACCGATCGCTTCATCGGCTTAAGGCGTGCAATTACCATTGGTGGTATCACGATGGCCTGTGGGGATTTCACAATATTCCTTACCCATTCACAGGCTGGCCTTTACACGGGGCTTGCACTCCTCGTTCTCGGAAATGGTTTTTTCAAACCGAATATATCGACTCTCGTAGGGGAGCTTTATCCCCGGAATGATAAACGGAAGGACGCAGCTTTTACGATTTTCTATATGGGCATCAACCTCGGTGCACTATTCGCACCGCTTGTCGCAGGCTTCCTCGCTGAAGACCTGTTTCTCACCACAATGAATGACGGAACGATGCATTACGGGTTCAAGTGGGCATTCCTTGCTTCTTCCATCGGGATGATCACCGGGCAGATCATTTTCAGTACAATGAATCGTAAATATCTGGGGACCGTTGGATTAAAACCTAATCGCCTGTTGGCAGAAGAAGCAAACGAGAACCGCGACGTCCCCCTTACCCGAAAGGAAAAACAGCGTACAACCGCCATCTTGATCCTCGCCTGCTTTGTCGTATTTTTCTGGGCGGGATTTGAACAGGCCGGAAGCTCGTTCACACTGTACACGAAGAATTTCATCGATCGGGATGTATTTGGATATACCATCCCCGTCGCCTGGTTTCAATCTGTCAATCCATTGTTCATTGTCATCCTCGCACCGATTCTTTCAAATATCTGGCTGCGTCTTTCAAAATCAAAGAGCGGGGACTTGAACATGACGACGAAAATGGGCATCGGAATGATCCTTCTCGGCCTCGGCTTCATGGTACTCATACCGGCAGTCATGCAGACTGGTTCTGATGAACAGAATATAACCGTAAAAGCCAATCTCTTGTTCATCATTTTCACCTATCTTCTTCATACATTGGGAGAACTCTTTCTGTCACCGGTCGGATTGTCTCTCGTCAGTAAAGTGGCACCCGTGAAGATTGCCTCCCTCCTGATGGGTGTGTGGATGGCAGCAATCGGCGTCGCGAGTTTACTTGCCGGTCAGCTCGCCTCACTCACAGCAACACTCGGTTATCTGGAGATCTTCGCCGTCATCGGGGCTGCTGCCATCATCCTTGGATTTGTTCTCCTCGCCATTTCCAAAAAGCTCGTTGCCATGATGCAGGAAGAAAATCAGTCGTGAAGCAAGGAAGTATTATATTCAAAGAAAATCCGAACTCCATTCGAATTTCATCAAAGAATTTCGAATGGTGTTCGGATTTCTTTCGTCTGCGGAACAGCGTCATGCCTCCTATCCCTTCTTTTTCGCTTCCCCTGCGATGCTTCCATTTAACAATCCCCCGATCAGCAGGATGGTGGAAGATATGTAAAACCAGACCACCAACGTGATGACACTTCCAAGCTGACCATAGAACTGGGAGTAGTCGTTGATTTTAACATATGTCCCGTATAACCATGAGACTCCCTGCCATCCAAAGGCTGCCAGAAGGGCACCAGGAATAACATGGCGGAATGATATTCGCTTGCTAGGAACGACCATGTAAAGAAAAACAAACAGTGCGAACATGAAAATCGAACTCAGTCCCCATTTGCCAAGGACCCACGCCTGCGACCAGTCACCATTTATTTTCCCCTCTGTAAATCTGGCATGTCGGATATACTCTTCCACGACAGGCACGATAAGGGAAAATGAAATCAGGATCATGAAACCGACGGTCAATAATAAATCATAAAGCAGTGCAATTAAGAAAGGCTTCTTCCGTTCGATTTTATATGCCAGGTTCAATGAGCGCACCATTGACTGAACAGCCATCGACGCAAGCCACAAAGTAAAGAAGATCGAAAGGGACAACACGTCCCCTCTCTGATCATAGAGGATCCGTTCAATATTGTTTTGGATGATCGCATAAGATTTATCCGGAGCAAACGGTTTGATCAAAAGCAGGACATTGGTTTCCGAAATCGGCAAATAGCTGATCAGGGAAGTGACGAAAAGTAAAAAAGGGAAAATGGATAATAGTAAATAATAAGCCAGTTGTGCAGCCTGATCATAAAATCTCTCACCGAAAAAACGACCGGCCACAACCTTGATATGATGGATTAAATTCATGGAAATATACTCCTGTATAGAATTCATTGTTATTACTTTCCCCTATCCGGCACCAATCAATCCACTATTAGGAAAAAGGGACCCGTTGATGTTGCCGAATTTCATTATAATGGCTTGGCTTTACTTGTCCCTTCCCATTCATACTCAAATATGGCATAAACCAGTGAATCCCTCCACCCATCATCGATCCTGAGATGATGTCGGATCTGCCCCTCCAAGGTCATGCCTATGTTTCGCAACACGCCTTTCGAACCCTGATTCCACGGATCGCATGTTGCCTCTATCCTGTGGAGGTTGTTGTGTCCGAAGCCCCTCTCGATCAGTGCAGAACCTAAAAGTGTACCTATTCCCTTTCCCCAATAATCAGGATGGAGAATATAACCGATTTCACCACATGCATTCACTCTACTCTTTATGGTGATTTCTCCCGCTCCAATCACCCTGCCCGTCAATGCCTCGACAAGCACCGATACGAACCTTGTTTGCGGGTTGACTTTTTCATCGTCCAACACTCCCTGAACGTACTCAATCGTGTCTTGTTCTGTATTCGGTCCCCAGCATTGATAGCGGGACACACGTTCCAAAGACGCATATTCATGAATATCCTTCCAATCACTATCCATCATTTTTCTTAAAAACAAACCTGAAGTAAGATACGTTCCATCCACATTCTCCACCTCAACTTTTTTCTAAATATTAACACAAACAAATGATGACATTCTAAATCTATAGTCCCAAAACCGTATTGAAAGTAAATGAAGGAAATTCCCGTTCTCATAAAGAAATGAATAACTGGGGATATTTTATACAACGCTGTTTATCAGACGAAAGAAAGGGAGAAATGAAATGGTCAAAAAACATGAAGAGATGGGGAATGAACACGTCTATACAGATTTCATCAACCGGATGACTTATGGTGAATACCTTGGGCTGGATACTCTGCTCGACAGCCAAAAACGGTTATCAGGACATCATGATGAAATGCTGTTCATCATCATCCATCAAGTGAGCGAACTTTGGATGAAATTGATTCTGCACGAACTTCAGGCAGGAATTGCATCCATTCAAAAAGGCGAGCTTTCTCAGGCATTTAAGATGCTTGCCCGGATCTCGAAAATACAATCACAGATCATCCACGCATGGGACGTCCTGTCAACTCTCACACCATCAGAATATGTCCAGTTCAGGGACAGTCTCGGTCAAGCTTCCGGTTTCCAATCGTACCAGTACAGGATGATTGAATTTGCATTGGGCTATAAAACAAAGCACGTCCTGGATATTTATAAGAAAGATCCAGATTTGTCACAGCAATTGAACGCTGCTTACAAAGCCCCTTCCATATATGATGTGTCGATTTTATCCCTTCATCAAGCCGGTCTTGCCATTGATGAAGAAGTCCTCAACCGTGATGTCAGTGAGCCCTATACAGAAAATCAGTCTGTACTTGAAGCTTGGATGACTGTGTATCGAAGTCCTGAAACATACTGGGATCTTTACGAATTAGCGGAAAAATTAATCGATATTGAGGACTGGCTGCAGCAATGGCGCTTCAGACATATGAAAACTGTAGAACGGATCATCGGGCATAAAATGGGAACAGGCGGTTCAAGCGGTGTCGGTTATTTAAAGAAAGTATTGGATCACAGGTTCTTCCCTGAACTGTGGCAGGTGCGAACCACATTATAATTGACGGATTGGCAGAATAGAAAGAATTTTCCCGCATAATGGCCTATGCTGCCTTCGTAAGGGTTGCCATTTCTGATTTTACCTGATATTATGTAAGAGAATTATTTTTGTTCGGAATGGAAGGATAGACAAAGTTTTTAAAGCTTTTCGCCTTGAAGTTACATGAGCAAGAATAGTAATACATTTGTGTGGAGAACACACGAGGAGGTAACATTATGTTAGAAGGTACAGTTAAATGGTTTAACGCAGAAAAAGGTTTCGGATTCATCGAGCGCGAAGGTGGAGACGACGTGTTCGTACACTTCTCAGCTATTCAAGGCGAAGGATTCAAAACTTTAGAAGAAGGTCAAAAGGTTACTTTTGAAATCGTTCAAGGAAACCGTGGCGACCAGGCTGCTAACGTATCAAAAGCATAATACATGCGATTCCGAAAGGCTCTACTTTGTAGAGTCTTTTTTCTTTACCATCCTATGTATCAATGTATACAATGGGCTTACCACCCATTCTAGGAGGTTTACCACTATGGCTAGACACTCGTTTCACATATCGACAGATTGGCCGGGACTGAGAAATGATGTAGGAACGCTGAGCTCAGAGAATTTCCATACTGAGATTTCAATCCCCCCTGAAATGGACGGACCGGGGACCGGCACAAATCCTGATGAAATGCTGCTCGGAGCCGCCTCTACATGTTATATCATCACCCTTGCAGCCATGCTCGAACGCAGTTCCATCGAGAAAAAGGATTTGACCATGACATCCGAAGGAATCGTCGAGGTCAGTAAAGGCGTCATCACCTATAAAGAAATCATTCACCGCCCGGTACTGACTCTAAGTCCGTCCGCTACAGAAAAAGACATTGCACTCACAAAGAAACTGATCATGAAAGCGGAACAATCATGTATGATCACCCGAGCCCTGAAAGGGAATGTGGAAGTCATGGTAGAACCGGAAATACATATGTAACATGTGAAAGGGCACCGGAAGATCCGGTGCCCTATTTGATCAGGATTCTGAGTGCACTAATTTCACCAGCATATGAGACAGCATATGCTGTTCCTCTTTATTACCTGCTTTCCATAATTCATACAGCAGTTTTTCTTCCCTGTTCTTTGGTTCTTCATGTGCTGCAAGATAGTCCCCGACCTTCTGGGCTGCTTTTGCCTGCATCTCTTCATTCATCCCGAGCTTATCAGCCAATGACACTTTATCACCTAAGTATTGTTTGAAATGATCAAAGTTAGAGAGAATATCCTCTTTCTTGTCCTGTGACATATTGCTCAACGCACTGTCGACTTTCGAATCCATCTTTGCTTCTGTCGAATGATTTGCCATGTCTGAATCTCCCTTTCTTGATTTGTTTTTTATTCTAGTATGTATATTCCCGGGAGATGGATCGTTAAACCTGTGGATGTTTTTTTGTAGTGGATTTATGGGGGGGAACTCTCTTATTAATAGTGGGCTTTTTTCTAACCCTGGTATTTTATTAGATGCTGGAAATGTTGGATTTAAGTTCTAGGCCATCCGTCTTGAAGATGAGCTTCAATCATCGTTAAAAATAGTTCCTATAATAGATATCTAAAAGAAAAAATCCGAACGCATCCGATTTCTTGATAGAAATACGAAGAAACGCCCGGATTTCTTATGGATGATAGGCCTTGAGAGCTCCCTGAATGGTGTTATCGGCGATATTCCGGATTTAACGGCGAAATCCTGGGTTTAACGGCGAAATATTGATTTTATCGGCGAAATCCAGAATATAACGGCGATATTAGAAATTTATCGGCGAACGGCATGTTCACCGTCACTGCGCTTTCTGCGGTCACGATATGCCCAGCTACGCAAGCCAAAATGATTACAATTCATCGAAACCATTGGCATCAGATGTTTTCGTGTACTGGCGGGATTTTTGTTCGAAGAAATCTGTCTTCCCCCTGTCCACTTCCTGATAGGCAATAATCCATTTGAGGGGATTGTTCTTATACCCTTCAAACGGCGGCTCAAATCCTAATTGCTTGGCACGTTTATTTGCCATGAACTTGATATAATCTTCAAGATCCTTCATTAACAGCCCTTCTATTTCGTTACCGATGATTTCCCTTCCCCACTCGATTTCAAGAAGGGCAGCCTGTTTGAATGTATCCCTGCCGAACCCGAGGAGTTCTTCTGTATGATAAGACGGATTTTCATGAAGCACTTCTTTAAAGATTTTTTCAAATAATCCAACGTGAAACTGTTCATCACGGTTGATATAATTGATCATCGTACTCGTTGCGACCATTTTTTGATTTCTCGCCAGGTTATAAAAAAATGCAAAGCCGGAATAAAAGAACAATCCTTCCAGGATGACATCGTACACGATTGATTTCAAGAAATTGTCGATTGTCGGTGCTTCTACGAATCCCTTGTATCCGTTGGTAATGAAGTCATTTCGCTTTTGCAATATAGAATCGTTCTTCCAAAAATCAAACACTTCATCCTGCTTTTTCTTGGAAACGATGCTTGAAAGCACGTAGCTGTATGAGTGGTTATGCACAACCTCCTGCTGGGCGAGTATGATCATGAGCGCGTTCAGGCTCGAATCAGTCAGATAATCAGCCACTTTACCTGCATAATCTGTTTGTACACTATCGAGCAGTGCGAGAAGTCCGATGATTTTCAAGAAGGATTCCTGCTCTTTTTCGGAAAGCATCGGAAATTGCTTAATATCCTTGGCCATATTGATTTCAAACGGCGTCCAAAAATTTCCGAGCATCCTTTTATACTTCGGGTACGCCCATGAAAAGCGGACATCGTCCCAGTTTAATATATTGGAGCTTTTGCCATTGATGATCCCTGTCGATTTATTCGGTGCAGTCGGATCGATCAGCACCCGTTCCTTCAATTCATTCATTCTCCATCATCCCTTCTAGCTGTGACAGCTTTCACATTCTTCAAAATCGGATACAGACGTCGATCTTACATAATAAGTCGTCTTCAGTCCGGATTTCCACGCATCAAGATGAAGTTTCAATAATTCTTTGGCTTTAATATCATTTCGCACATAAAGGTTAAACGATATGCCCTGATCGATATGACGCTGCCTCTTTTCGTTCTGTTTTACGCTCCAATGTTGATCGAGATGGTAGGCCGTTTTATAGTACCAGGTCGTCTCCGGGGATAGATCAGGTGCTGTCACTGGAATTCTATAATCTTTCTTTTCCTCAGAATACTCCAGCCTGAAGACAGGATCTATGCTTGCAGAAGAGCCGGCAATGAGCGACGTGGATGAGTTCGGGGCCACGGCCATGACATATCCATTACGCATCCCGCCCCGGGAAACATCCTTCCTCAATCGATCCCAACGCTCCCCGGAATAGCCCCTTTTTGAAAAGTACGCTCCGGTTGACCAGTCAGAACCTACGAAATAGGGGTAAGCCCCTTTTTCTTTACTTAATTCGTGGCTGGATTTGATTGTGTGATACGCAATCTCTTCATAAAGATCATCACAGTATGCCACCGCTTCATCCCCCTCCCACTTCAAGCCTTTCTTAGCCAGGAGGTGATGCCATCCAAATGTACCGAGGCCGATGCCCCTGTAACGAAGGTTTGTGATGTGCGCCTGCAGGACCGGCAGTTCATTAAGATCGATAACATGATCTAATAGCCTTACAGCGATCGGGATGACCCTTTCCAATACATCATCCAAGACCGTTTTGGCCAATGAAAGGGAAGCAAGATTGCATACGACATAATCACCGGGGTTTTTATATGTGACGATTTTTCCGTCTTGTATCACTTCTTCTTCCATCACTGTCGGGCTCATATTCTGGGTGATTTCAGTGCAGAGATTACTGCAATAGATCATTCCTTTATGCTGATTGGCATTATAGCGATTGACCGTATCACGGTAAAACATATATGGTGTGCCTGTTTCAAGCTGCGAAATCATGATCCGCTTGAAAATATCGATCGCGGGGACCGCTTCTTTCGAAAGACCCGCATGCGCTACACACGCCCAGTATTTGTCCCTGAATGATCCGTTCCCTTTTTCTTCATCATAGTAATCTTCCAGGGAATACCCCATGACCGACTTCACTTCATGGGGATCGAACAGATACCAGTCACCTCTCTGTTCGACTTGTTCCATGAATAAATCTGGTAGACATACCCCGGTGAACAGATCATGGGTACGCTGTCTTTCGTCGCCATTATTTAACCGGGTATCAAGAAATGAAAAGATGTCTTTATGCCACACATCCAGATATACGGCAATCGCGCCTTGACGCTGTCCCAACTGATCGACGGACACCGCCGTGTTATTCAATTGCTTCATCCAGGGGATCACACCGGAACTCACACCTTTGAACCCTTTGATGTCACTTCCTCTGCTCCGGATTTTGCCTAAATAGATGCCAAGTCCGCCACCGTTTTTACTGAGCGTGGACACGTCGGTATTACTGTCATAGATGCTTCTGAGATCATCTGCCACCGTATCGATAAAGCAGCTCGATAATTGACCGTGACTTTTCCCTGCATTCGCAAACGTCGGGGTGGCAACCGTCATATACAAATTGGACAGGGCCCAGTATGCCTCTTCAATCAACTGAATTCGCTTGTCCCTTGCCTCATTTCTTAACAGTGTCATGGAGATGATCATGAATCGTTCCTGGGGCAGCTCGAGAACCTTTCCTTCATGTGATTTTGTTAAATACCTTTCTGCAAGGGTGATGATCCCTATATATGTGAAGAGTTCATCCCGTCCTGCTTCCATGATGGAGCCGAGATAATTGATTTCTTCTTCGCTGTACGTATCAAGGAGGGCTTTCGTATATAACCCTGATTCGGTAACAGACGTCACATGCCTATAGAATGAACCGAAGAGCTCAGCTTCTCCTATTCCCCTGGCTTTTGAAATGTTCCGGTATAGACTTCTCAAATAGAGATCGGCAGCAGCATAAGTCCAGTCCGGTTCATGAGATGAAATCCTTTCAACCGCCGTCAGGATCATGAAGCGATTCAACTTCTCCCTGTCCATATCGGGCTGGTGAGCCGTATACACCCTGACCTTTTCATCAAATTCCTTGAAGTGAAGCTGTGGAAACCGCTTATGCAGTCTTTTTAGGCTCCTTACTGCTTCTTCATGGGTACTACTTACATTCATAAACATTGACATTCCCATTCCTCCCTTTCATATCAAACGGGAGAGAGTAAAAAAACCGGCCCCTCAAAAGGGACCGGTTCCAGACATTACGGAGATAGGTGAACAGGCAAAAGCCACATCTATCCTCGCTTTATCCTCCCAATTCCCGAAGAGAATAACACGTGATAAACAAGGCAGGTCTCCTGACTCATGCTTCCACCTACTTTAAGGCCTTCCCATCGACATTACGACAGTGGCAGTTCCTTATTTCGTCAGCACTTACAGTTGCGGGGACAGTTCCGGAGTTACACCGGATTCCCTATTAAGTCTCAATCGACACCCTGTTCACAGGTTATAATCAATATGTAGTTTAATAATTAAAATGAAACACAAAATATTGTGTCGAACTTCATATTAAATGATACTGCTTGAATTTTCAAGGGGAATTTTTTAGAGCTGATAAGCTTTTTTAAAGTCGGGACTCAGTACACTCCACACATCAAAGCAATTTCCATCACTATCATAAAAAATAAAATTTCTACCGCCATGGCCCCTGTCTTCGATTTCACCGATTTCTACATCTTTGCTCTTTAATTCATCCCGCAATTCGTTTAATTCATTTAATCCGTTAACCTCGAACGTGATGGAAAACCGCTTTTGTTGGTGCCTGTCCATGAAATTACTGCTTTCCCCCTCTGGTGAGCTCACTAAAAACATGCTGTGGCCGGCAAGATCCAAAATGGCTTTATCCCCATCCAGGTAATTCAAACCTGCGTTCAGCTTCTCCACATACCATTCACTTGCTGCCCTTACGTCCCTCACCGGGATATAAGTCGTTCCGACTCTGATTAATTGATTCATCTTCCTCCTCCTTCGCTATAACATGCTATTCCACAATGGAAAGCAAAACTCCTGTTAAAATATGCTTAGAATTATTAATTTCCGCAAAAGAGGGAGTGAGCTGTCTAAATGCATGAACAAATCGACAGTACACACATCTCACCTCCACTCTGGTCCGTTGAACAAACCTGCATGTCTCTTTATAATCCAGGGTGAAGGTTGTTTGACAGTATTCTTTGGTCCCCATTATTTTCGGCTGTATAAATAGAAAGCCATCTATTTATACAGCCACTTTTTTTGGGTTAGAAACAAGTACAGACAGGCATCTCCTCTTTCATATTTCTCTCCTCGGATCCATCGTTCCGGTTCGCCCGCAGATATGATGCACTCAGGTCTAGCCCCTTCCAAGATTCTGTTTCATCATTGTTACAAACAATACTTTTTGATCTTAATACTTTCTTTTTAAGGGTTTATCATATACAATGCCCATTAAGTGATTTTTTCTTGATCACACCTTAGTTCTGAAAGGAGTCTATTATGAAGAAGCTACTAACGACTTTACTATTGGTATTTTTAACAATTGGACTAGCTGCTTGCGGTTCTGATGAGGAGAGCCAAAAACAAGCTGACGATAAAGCGAAAACGGAAGAAAGCGATCAACAGTCCCAAGAAGAACAGGCAAAGAAAATGGAAGAAATGCAAAAGAAAATGGATAAACAAAAGGTAGAGGAAGACAAAATCGTTGCCGTAGTCAACGACGAAAAGATCAAAGGCGATGATTTCAACAATATCCTCTCTCAATCACAGATGCAATATCAGCAAATGGGACAAGATCCTACAAGCAAAGATGCAGCGGAGAAAATCAAAGAACAGACAATCGACAGTCTTGTCGGCCAGACGCTATTGATGCAGCAGGCTGAAGAAAAAGGCTACAAAGCAACGGAAGATGACGTCAACAAACAGTTAGAAGAAGTTAAAAAGCAGTATGAAGATGAAAAGAAATTTGAAGAAGCAATGAAACAAGCCGGTTTCACGCTGGATGAATTGAAAAACCAGATTGCTGAAAACATCAAATATACAAACTATGTCGAGAAAGAAATCAAAGTTGACGAAGTGACTGAAGATGAAATGAAGACATTCTTTGATCAGTACACAAGCCAACAAGGTGAGGAACAGGCAAAGGATGCACCTAAATATGAAGATGTGAAGCCTCAAATCAAGAAACAGCTGGAACAGCAAAAAAAGCAGGAAAAGCTTGTGCAACATGTTGAGGACTTAAAGAAAAAAGCAAATATCGATGTGAAAATTTAATGCACGCATACAAGAGCCGCCTCACGGGCGGTTCTTTTTTACCGGTTTTTCCAGTTTTCCGTTTTTCACCTTCATAAGCAGGGTATGGTACAGTAAACCATGAATCGGAAAGGATGAGTTTCATTGTCAAAAAGGGCGAACGATAATCCGGAACAGATCAACAAGGATCATGAGGGCATCCTCGATCAGCATGAAAGTGAACAAAACGTAGACCCGATCCCCCTTGAAGACCTGAAAAAAGATCAAAGGGATGAAAAGGACAAGCATCATACGAAAGATGATTCTTCAAGTGAGGAATCATAAAAAATGGCTGACAGAAATCTATAAGTAAAAAGCTGTTTTCGTAAACATTGTGGCTATTAGACAAGCGAGATGCGGTTGATTTCCGCTCCAGATGCTCGCTTTCCGCGGGGATGGCGGTGAGCCTCCTCGGACTTCGTCCTGCGGGGTCTCACCTGTCCATCAGTTCCCGCAGGAGTCGAGCATCTTCCACTCCAATCAACCATGAAGATAAAAACCAAAAATTCACTGAATTAACTGCTTATTCATGTCCTGAATAGTTTTGATCAACGTAATCCAAGTACATTACCCTTGATTCATTGCTATGGTAATTTTTTTATTCCACAGTCTCAAATTTACGTTTAATAATAGCAACAACCTATGCGAAAAGAGCAAAGTAAAAAACCGGACACATTCTTTTTTTGCGAAAGAATGTGTCCGGTTTTTTGTTTTTTGTTACAGGATTACCCATAGCTCGTTACGCGGGATACGCCTTCACTAGAAGCGCTCCATCATGTTAAGACAACCTTATTTAGAAAGCCAGTCTGTATGGAATGTCCCTTCTTTATCGATGCGCTGATACGTATGGGCTCCGAAATAATCCCTTTGTGCCTGCAGGAGGTTTGCCGGGAGCGACTCTGAGCGGTAACTGTCATAATACGCCAGTGCACTCGCCAGACCCGGTACAGGGATACCGAGCTTAATCGCTGTTGCCACCACTTCTCTTGCTTCATCCTGATAATTCTCTACGATTTCTTTGAAGTAAGGATCGAGCAGAAGGTTCGTTAATTCAGGGCTACGGTCATATGCATGTTTGATTTCTTCCAGGAAGCCTGCCCGAATGATGCATCCCCCTCTGAATATCATCGAGATTTCACCTGGCTTCAAGTTCCAATTGTACTCCTCCGATGCCGATTGCAGCTGTGCGAATCCTTGGGCATAAGAACAGATCTTGCTTAAGTACAGGGCTTTGCGGATCATTTCGATGAACGCTTCTTTATTGCCTGTGAATTCTTTATGTTTAGGACCTCTTAAGATATTACTTGCCTTCACCCGTTCTTCTTTCATGGCAGAAATGAAGCGGGCAAACACCGACTCTGTAATGATCGATAAAGGGACACCAAGTTCAAGTGAACTGATGCTTGTCCATTTACCGGTCCCTTTTTGGCCAGCCGTATCCAAAATGACGTCCACAAGCGGTTTGCCGGTTTCTTCATCAACCTTTGTGAAGATATCTGCAGTAATTTCGATCAGGTAACTGTCGAGTTCCCCTTCATTCCATTCCTTAAAGATTTCATGCAGCTCTGATGCACTCAATCCAAGCACATTTTTCATCAGGTAATACGCTTCACAAATGAGCTGCATATCACTGTACTCGATTCCATTATGGACCATTTTCACATAGTGTCCCGATCCATCAGGACCGATATATGTACTGCAGGCATCACCTTTAACTTTCGCAGCAATGCTTGTCAGGAATGGTTCTACAAGGTCATAAGCTTCCTTCTGTCCGCTGGGCATGATTGCCGGTCCGTAAAGAGCTCCTTCCTCTCCGCCGGAAACGCCCGCCCCGATGAAATTGATGCCCATTTCAGCCAATTCCTTATTGCGTCGGACTGTGTCTTCAAAATATGTATTTCCACCGTCGATCAGGATGTCGCCTTTATCGAGATGGGGCACCAGTGATTGAATTGCCTTATCGGTGATGTTCCCTGCAGGTACCATGATCAAAATCTTCCTCGGTGTTTCTAAAGACTGGACGAACTCCTTTACATCATGGGTGCCTATCATATTTTTATCTTGATGTTCTTCGAGTACCTCTCTCACCTTTTCATCTGAAACATCATATATCGAAACCGAATAGCCCCTGCTCTCGAAGTTCAAGGCAAGGCTTTTACCCATTACACCTACACCCGCTACTCCTATTTGTTGTTTGGTCATGACCATCAATCCTTTCTTGAATAACTTTTCCCGCTTTTTATTATAATACGAAATAATTTTTCATGTTAGGTTTTTGTGAAATAATATTTTTTTATTTTATCTGTTGAGTTAAAATAATTTTCATGGGAATTCCACAGGAGGTTCAACAATGCCAAAAAACGAGAAGCCACTTCAGTGTTTACCACGCATCCGTTCTCATTACTCGCAATGCAGTGAAAAAGAAAAATTGATTGCAGATTATATTATTGCTAATCCAGAAAAAATTATCCATTCAACCATCAGCGGGATCGCCGAAGATCTCGGGGTGGCAGATGCGACTGTTTTCCGATTTTGTAAGCGTCTGGGATTCAAAGGCTATCAGGCCATGAAGATTTCACTCGCGTCCGACCTTGTTTCACCTATCAAGGATATTCACGAAACACTCGATGAACACGATTCGAATGTGGACATTGCAAAGAAAGTCTTCCGGTCGAATATGAGGACCTTGGAGGACTCCCTCGGCATCCTGCATGAAGAAACCTTTTCTCAAGCGGTTCAATCGATCTTGCATGCGCGGAGAGTTGAATTTTATGGTACAGGCGGGTCAGGCTTCGTCGCCATGGATGCACACCATAAGTTTATGAGGACCGGTATGACCACTACTGCATACAATGACCCCCATATGCAGCTGATATCAGCCTCACAGCTGACAAATGAAGATGTGATTGTCTTCATTTCACACTCAGGGGCAAACCGGGATTTATTGGACGTATTGGAAGTGGCCAAGAAAAATCAGGTCACCACAATCGCCATCACCCATTTTGCCAAGACTCCTTTAAGCAGCCGCATCGATATTCCGTTATACACCATATCACAAGAGACTGAATACCGCTCCGAAGCCCTTGCATCAAGGATCAGCCAGTTAAGTATAGTGGACGCACTCTATGTCACCATCATGATGAAAAGCCAGGAACGATCGAAAGCTTCCCTTCAAAAAATGCGGGATGCCATATCCATAAAAAGGATATAAGAGGATATATTCCTAATTTCAGGATTACACTGGTGCCAAAGCATAATCCAACATTATCTACATATATTGGAAGAAATTGAACACGAGGGGATAAGATCATGAAGAATATACTTCTGTTTGCAGATCCAGGAATCGATGACTCCATTGCGATCATGTACGCCCTCCTGCATCCGGACATTCATTTGATCGGTATCGTGTCAGGTTATGGAAATGTTGATAAAGACCAGGCAACAAACAATGTCGCCTATTTGCTTCATCTGGCGAACCAGGAACATATCCCGATCATCGGTGGGGCCACCCGCTCCAGTACTGGGGAATACCCGGTATATTATCCGGAAATTCACGGAAAAAATGGATTGGGGCCGATACGCCCTCCTGATACGATCAAAGGGAAGCTTTTGAACTTCTCCGATTTATTTCATATCATTGATCAGTACGAAGACGTCACAGTAGTCGACGTAGGAAGGAATACTTCCCTTGCGATAGCGTTCATCCTGGATGATAAGTTCGGGGAAAAAATTAAAGAATTCTATATTATGGGTGGTGCCTTCCTTGTGCCCGGGAATGTTTCAAAGATCGCTGAAGCCAATTTCTATGGAGATCCCGTTTCAAGTCATTTCATCATGAGCCAGGTGAAGAGTGTGACGAGCGTCCCTTTGAATGTTACCAATCAAGCACTCGTCACCCGCAAGCATATCGAGGAGATCCAGAACGCATCTTCCAGCCCTTTGATCACCATCCTTGATAAAGTTTATGATTTCTATTTCAAAGCCTATCAACAGCTTGTACCAGGCATCAAGGGGGCACCTATGCACGATGTCCTGACACTGTCCCTCCTCATGAATCCTGCCCTCGGCAGCTACTTAAAAAGAGATGTGGTCGTGAATATTCACGGAGAAGCAAGGGGCAAATCAAGGGGCAAATCAATCGCCGATTTCCGGGTCGGTTCAGAAAAAACCCCCTCCACCACAAAAATCTACATGACCCTCGACTACGAAGGGTTCATCGGAGACTTCATGAATATCATGAGTAAGTAGAGGGACGGACCTTGAAAGGTCCGTCCCTCTACTTGTTCACCATGCAAGATCTCGAACGACGATCAGGCTTTTCCGCAATCTTTTTTCGTTATTTCACTTCGGATATTGATGTCTTTGGAGAATTCAGTGTCATTCTTTTTATTGTTCGGATATTTATTTTTTCGTTCACGATTGTCATTTTTGTTTGTCATGCAAATCTCCTCCTCATCAAGTAGGTTGTTACAGCTATATTTTTCACCGACTGAGCTGACACATACTTGGCAAGAAAGGGAAATGGTTATGAACATAAAAAAAACAGACTCACGAATGAGTCTGTTTTTGAAAATACAAAGGGTAAATTATAATTTTACAACGTTAGCTGCTTGTGGTCCACGAGCGCCTTGTTCAACGTCGAAAGAAACTTCTTGACCTTCGTCAAGTGATTTGAAACCTTCACCTTGGATCGCTGAGAAGTGTACGAATACGTCGTCTCCACCTTCAACTTCGATGAATCCGAAACCTTTTTCTGCGTTGAACCATTTTACTTTACCGTTTTCCATGTTTGTTGCCTCCTAAAGTGCATTACACACAATATATTACTATTCTTGCGATATCAGGTGAAAACCAAATCTTGCTCTTCCCTTGCATACCGAACAAAAATAATTCTTTTATAGAATAACAGGAATAGAACAAATAATCAAGTTTTCAATGGATAAGTTTTGAAAGTCAGACCTCTTACATACATGAACTTTCTGAACACCTTTGATGCCCACCATTATATAGGTCATTTGAAGGAACCTGATGTTTTCCTCCCGGGATAACGCGTAACAAGCCGAACGGTGGTATAATAAAAATATATGAAAGGGAGTGCCAAATGAAATCCACAAAAAATCGGTTCGATATAGGCTCCGTGGTGACTATCAAAGAAACTGGAGAAACAGTGACTGTTTCAAAATATCAGTATGTAAAAAATATGAAGCGATATTCTTATATCGTAAAAGAACATCCGGGTACATTTTATTTTGAAGAAGAATTAAAAATCAACTAAATAGTGGTTCATTAAGGATTCGACTCAGTGATTCGGATCCTTTTTCGTGTGTGAAATCGAGTAGGAGGGGATGATTAATCCCCGACCTCTCACACCACCGTACGTACCAATCGGTATACGGCGGTTCAATCAAGATGATTGACGAAGACTTTCATACCTATCGATAAGACTTAGGAGCCCTTGGCGATTCCAAAAGGGATTGCCAAGGGTTCTGTGTAGTATTGGACTTTGTGCGATCCTCCAATATCCCTTCCGGGTATTTCCCCATTCATACGCCTTCCATTTTGGAACGCCGAGCGCAATGAGGTTACGGACTTTAGTTTTCGGCAGTTTCCACTGCTTCCACAGACACATTCGCAATCTTCTTCTGATCCATGCATCCAGGTATTTTAGGAAGCTGTGTGTATCAGCCAGCTGAAAATAGCCGATCCATCCCATTAAATATTGGTTCAGCTTTCTGATTCGAACCTCCATCGACCATCCTGAAGATCTGGAAGTTAGAGAGCGGATTTTCTGTTTTAACCGTTTTATACTTTTGGAGGCCACTCTGACTTTTGGTTTGCGATTTGATGTAAAACTAAAGCCAAGGAACGTTCTTCTCCAAGGTCGGTCCACCGCAGATTTCTTTCGGTTCACCTTCAGTTTAAGTTTCTTCTCAAGAAACGTTGTCACTGAAGTCATCACCCGGTTACCGGCTTTTGGCGAACGGACAAAGATATTACAATCATCTGCGTACCGTATAAAGCGTAGCCCCGTTTCTCTAATTCCTGGTCCAGTTCATTCAAAATGATGTTAGAAAGCAATGGACTGAGAGGTCCGCCCTGTGGCGTACCTTCCTCACTTTTCACCTTTACACCTTCTATCATAATTCCTGCATTGAGGTAAGAACGAATCAGTTTCAGAAGTGCTTTGTCCTTTACTTTCTTCGCCAGAAGACCCATGAGCTTATCATGATTCACTCTGTCAAAGAATTTCTCTAAATCTATATCGATAACCCAGCGATATCCTTCCCGGATATACATCTTCGCTTTTCTAACGGCGTCATGGGCACTCCGATTTGGTCGGAACCCATAACTATGATCAGAGAAGGTCGGCTCGTATATCCCGGAGAGTATCTGGGCAATTGATTGTTGAATCATACGGTCTGTCACCGTTGGGATGCCTAACAACCGGACGCCGCCGTCTGGTTTCGGGATTTCGATTCGACGTACCGGGCCCGGCTTGTAGGTTCCCCCAAGGAGATTCTTGCGAATCGACTGCCATTCGCGCATGATATGCGATCGCAGGTTTTGTACGGGCATATCATCCACGCCATGGCTTCCCTTATTACGTTCTACACGTTTCAGTGCTTCAAGCATATTCGGTTTAGACAGAATCATATTCATCAACATCACTGATATTCCTTTCCTTCGTGTGTCACGTTTCCTCTTTCGATGGCCCTGCCTCACACTTCCACCAGCCCTCACGGAATTCACCGTTACCTCTAAATGGACAGCTCTTTTCAGATTGTCTGTGAGTCTCTCAGTTACCATGAGCCAGGTCGTGACACTCTCTTGATTGTTCAGTCCTTCCCGGCTTCCTCGAGAAAAGCCGGTACTATGACCTCGGCTGACTTCTGGCGGTTCAGCGGAGAATCGCTTCTCCGGTTACCAAGTGTTCAAGGCGTATCCGCCAGATCTCCCCGGGTAAGAGTGTAATCTTTCCCTCCATCTATCCGCCTCATTTACTTTCTGCACCTTCGACAGTTCGGACTTCATCTTGTATTGCAGACTCATCCAGTGCAACAAGCCTTATATGAGATTCGTGTTCCTCGGACCGGAGGTTTGCCGCCCGCTTCCTTCAGATTCCAGGTCACCCCGGACACCCTTGCGTTAAGCTAACCGCTACAACTGTCTTCACGGCTCGGGACTCTCACCCTATAGATCACACCCATGCCGGGCGCACAATAAAAAAAAATCCTGCATCATGTTGATGCAGGATTTTTCTATGTATGACCTGTGAGGGATTCGAACCCACGACCCCTTCCCTGTCAAGGAAGTGCTCTCCCACTGAGCTAACAAGTCGCGATATACGGTATATATTCTATTATAGTCAGGAATGGAAGATTGTCAATGGATTTTCTATAAATAATTCCCCTATTTTTAAACGAGGTGTATAAAGGAACGTATGTTTGCATATGATGTGGTTATACAGATTGAAAGGAGTTTTTTGATGCACCCCCTCCTTTTGCGCTCCCTGAAAAACCGTCTTTCCATAGAGATCATATATTTAAACGAACGGCAACAATGCACGAAAAGAAAAATCTCTGTTAAAAAAATCGAAGAAAATCACATCCTCGCCTACTGTTTTTTAAGAAGAGACATGAGGAAATTCAAAATCCAGGACATCCTTGCCGCATACCCGCACCATGAGTCACAAGATATGGGCATATCATGAAAAGGGACTGAAATCCCCAATGGATTTCAGTCCCTTTTTGATTTATGCAGTTACTTTGGAAGGTGTTTTATCTTCTCTCTTAATGAAGAATTGAAGTGCAAGCATCACACCGAATAATACCAATCCAATGATATCCGACATTCCTTCAGGATAGATCAGAAGCAGTCCTGTGGCTACGCAAAGGAAACGTTCGATGATTGTCACCCTTCGGAACCAATATCCGATCATTCCTGCACCGATCGCCATCATACCGGTGACGGCGGTAAAGACTACCCAAAGGAGCCTTGGAATCGTCGTATCAATCATCAATAACTCCGGAGACAGAACGAACATATACGGAATGATGAAGGCTGCAATCGCCAATTTAGCTGAATTGACCCCTGTCCGTATCGGTTCTCCACCGGATACCCCTGCGGCTGCGAATGCTGCAAGCGCAACTGGAGGGGTAATATCGGCAATGATTCCGAAATAGAAGACGAAAAGATGGGCTGCAAGTTCAGGTGCCCCCAACAAAATGATCGCAGGTGCAGCGATGGTGGATGTGATGACATAGTTCGCTGTCGTCGGTGATCCCATCCCAAGCACGATCGATGCAATCATCGTAAATACCAACGTGAGGATCAGCTTGCCCTGAGTTGAATTTGTCAGATCGGCTGCAAGGTCAACCAACCCGTTCGCAAGGGTCAGTCCGAGGCCCGTCTTTGTCACTACTCCGACAATGATTCCTGCAGCTGCTGTTGCCACCGCGACAGACAATGCTGTCCGCGCGCCATCCACAAGCGCATCCACTGCGTCCCTGAATCCGATTCTTGTGTCTTTTCTTATGGAACTGATAACAATCGTTGCAACGATTGACCAGAGGGCAGCACGCATGACGCTCATCCCGCTTACCAATAAGATGATGACCGTCAGAATCGGAAGAAGAAGGTATATCTTCTTGAACACTTCTTTACGGTCAGGCATTTCTTCATCTGACAGTCCGCGAAGACCGATGCGCTTCGCTTCAAAGTGAGTCATGATCCAGATACCCGTGAAATATAGGATTGCAGGGATGGTCGCCGCCTTGGCAATATCCCAATAGGAAATCCCGCCAATGAACTCAACCATCAGGAAGGCAGCAGCCCCCATGATCGGCGGCATCAGCTGTCCACCGGTAGATGCGGCAGCTTCCACGCCGCCGGCAAACTCTTTACGGTATCCGAGTTTTTTCATCATCGGGATCGTAAAGGAACCGGATGTTACAACGTTCGCGACCGAACTTCCAGAAATCGTCCCCTGGAGCGCACTTGAGAAGATTGCCACTTTCGCCGGTCCTCCGACGCGCTTCCCTGCGATCGACACAGCCAGGTCATTGAAATATTGACCGACCCCGGTCTTTACGAGGAAAGCACCAAATAGTAAGAATAAGAAAATGAAGGTTGCTGACACGTATAGAGGTGTCCCAAGGATCCCTTCACTTGTGAAGAACATCGTCTTGACGATATCATCCCAATCGTATCCCCGGTGGGCAAGAAAGCCCGGCATCAATCTTCCATAATACATATAAAGGATGAATGCTGAGGCAATGATTGTGATCGGCAAACCGACGGCACGGCGCGTGGCCTCGAGCACGAGGATCATCGCGGCAAACCCGACATAGAAATCCAGTGACGTCATCAAGCCCACTCTGTTGACAATATCGTCCTGCATGAGCGGCCAATATGCCCCGATGCCGACCGAAATGAGAGAAAGCACGATATCGTACCAGGCGATTTTATTCTTCTTCAGATTAATCTTCCGGGCTGGGAAAAGTAAAAACACCAATGATAGTGCAAATCCTAAATGGATCGATAATAACAATTGCCTCGGAATGAATTGAAAAATGGATGCCACTAATTGGAATAAAGAAAATGCTAACAATCCAAAAAAGATGATCCATTTGAATATCCCGTTATGGAATTTTCTCGTGGAAGATTCAGGATCGTATTTTTCAAGTAACTCTTGTTGTTGCTCTGCAGTCAATGATTCAAACTCTTTATCTTTCTCCAACTACAGTCACTCCTTTCCACTGTTCATATAATGATTGATTCTTTACTTGAAGACGAACGACTGATCCTTTATCAAAATAGTCCGCTAAAGGATACGCATGCCGGTCAACCACGAGCCGGTGATTTGCGACAACCTGTCCGATCCGTATATCAATGTAAGGAAACTCATTTGTCATATTAGAAATAAGATATTTACCTTCCTCCGTCACCTCAAATTTTTCATTTCCTGCAGCGTCAGACGGCATGCCGATTGCAGTATCTTCGTACAGCAAAGCGGTTTGTTGGATATCATTTCCCACTGTCTGCCGGTAATACTCCTCTACTTCAGATAAATGAATGGAGTGGGTGTATCGAACAGAAAATGAATGATTGTCAGGAAGACGGAAGAGGACAGCCTCTCCTTCTCCATTCACCGGCTCGATGACCAAAAACGAGCGGAGCGGCACAAACACAAAACCTGCAGTGAGGCATAAAAGGAAAAGCCCCGCTAAAAATCGATTTCTTTTCATGTTAAATTCCTCTTTTTTCAACCGATCCAGCTCTGTAGAACTTGAATCAAAACAAAAGAATAGACCGTTATAAGCGGCCTATCCTTTCGTCCATCTGCTGGTGCTGTCTATTCCATTGAAATTCCTTTTTCATCAAAATATTTCTTTGCACCAGGATGTAATTCGATGCCCATACCTTTCAGTCCATCTTCAGCTTTGATGATTTTCCCTTTGGCGTGGGTGATTTTATCTGTGTTTTCGAAAATGGCTTTCGTTACATCATAAATGACGTCTTCAGGAAGGTCGGCGCTTGTAACAAGCATTGCACGGACGGCAACGGTTGTCACCGCATCTTCCACTTTACTGTACGTACCTGCAGGGATTTCATCCTCTGCGTAGTAAGGGTATTTCTCGATCAGTTCAGAGATCTTTCCTGCTTCAACCGGAACGATCGCGATATCTTCAGTTGCAGCAAGTCCTTCGACAGCTCCTGTCGGCGTACCTGAAGTGATGAACGCTGCATCGATCGTGCCGTCCTGAAGACCCGTCGTGGAATCATCAAATGAAAGGTTGCGTGCCTGCAAGTCCTCTAATGTGATACCGTGAACCTCAAGGATCTGCTTCGCATTCAATAGTGTACCTGATCCGGCTTCTCCTACTGATACGACTTTCCCCTTAAGATCTTCGACAGACTTGATACCAGAGTCTTTCGTCGTTACGATCTGGATTGTTTCAGGATAAAGAGTTGCGATACCACGTGCGTTTTCGACTTTATTATCACTGAACATCTCAGTTCCCTCAGATGCATATGACGCGATATCTGTTTGTGTAAAAGCGATTTCAGTTTTTCCGTCTTTAATGGCCGCCATATTTTCAGCAGATGCACCGGATGTAGAAGCATTTGATTTGATGCCTGTTTCATCTTTGATGATGTTAGCAAATGTACCGCCTAACGGGTAATATGTACCGCCTGTTCCACCTGTAGCAATCCCGATGAAGTCAACCTCTTTGTTGCCTTCACCATCAGATGAACCGCCACCTGATCCGCCGCCGCAGGCAGCGAGGATGACAGATAGAACGAGAAGTAATGCAGTGCTTAGAAATAAACTGCGTTTTTTCATATTCTGTTTCCCCCTATACAATTTTTAAACTTTAACGAAATAATTGTAACACAGACTGTAACAATCTTGTCAAATCTAATACATAAACTTTTAGCAATTTTCATAAAAAACCCTCAACTCACTTCGCTATTGACGCACCAGCCTTAATACCCTTCCTCTCAACCATTTCCAGAATGAAGCAGAATGTATGCAAAATGTATAAAACGTTTTCATTGTACTGTTTCGACATCCTTTTATGACGCATATTTGTCCACATAAAAAAGACTGAAGATGAATGATTCATCTTCAGTCTCACTGTTATATAGCAGAATGGTGTTAACCTATCAGCTCTTCATCCTCAAATTTCATTTTATCTTCTTCGCTAATATTTTCTTCCCGGTCCCGCAGGCTGTGCGCGATCCTTGATGATGCATTGGCGGCAATGCTTGCAATAATATCATCAAGGAACGTGTGTACACCTTCTCCATTTTTCGTATCCAATTCACGGATGATCCCGATTTTATTCTTGTCCAGATGACCGAATGTCGTCACCGCAATGCTTCCATATCCAAGGGCAGCACCCAATGCGATCGTCTCATCCACCCCAAACAACCCTTCGTCCGTTTCCACAATCGATTGCAACGGTTCTGAAAGTTTCTTTTGTTCAGCAAGCTGATCCAGCTCGACCCCGACAAGGATTGCATGTTGGATTTCTCTTTTCAGCAGAACTTTTTTTACACTCTCCACACAATCTTCCATCATCAAATCCTGATTGTATGGAAATTGCATTTCATACACGATATCGGCTATGTCCTCTATCGTTACCCCTCTATCTTTCAGCTTTTGTAATGCAGCTTTGGTTACATCTTTTGAATGAACAGGTTTATTCATGCCTCTACCCCTTTCTAGTCAATCCTGTTATGTATAGAAAAGTATACCATTCTTTTGATATTCCGTATTGCAATTCGGTTTACGGAATTATTGGGGAGAATATGATACAATTCTCCTGTAAACGTTAACACAGTGAATATAGGAGGCCAATATCATGACAATCGCAAGAGGAACCGTAAACGAATTAAACCTCTATAGCAAAGAATTAAATGAAGAGATCAAGATGCTCGTATACCTGCCGGCAACTTTTTCTCCACTATATAAATATTCTCTTTTGATCACACAGGATGGAAAAGATTATTTTCAACTGGGGAGGATCCCCCGCATCGCAGATGAACTCCTCGGGAACAGAGAAATCGAGAACATGATTATCGTCGGGGTGCCTTATAAAGATGTGGAAGACCGCAGAAGGAAATATCACCCCCACGGTGAGGAAAATGATGCTTATATCCGTTTCCTCGCACATGAATTGGTGCCATATCTTGATGAACATTATCCAACTTATCATATGGGAATGGGCCGGGCACTTGCAGGGGATTCACTCGGTGCGACAGTTTCGCTCATGACCGCATTGAAATATCCCAATACGTTCGGTAAAGTGATCCTTCAATCTCCGTTCGTCAATGATAAAGTGCTCGAAGCAGTGGACTCTTTCACACAACCTCATCTGCTCAGCATCTATCATGTCATCGGCAAACAGGAAACCGAAGTGACAACGACAGACGGAAAGGTCAAAGACTTCCTGGAGCCAAACCGGCAGCTCCATGAGTCTTTCGAACAGAAAAGCTTCTCAACCTTCTATGATGAATTCGACGGGGATCATACATGGAAGCATTGGCAGCCCGATTTAAAAAGGGCGCTGAAGATGATGTTCAGCTGAATCGATGAAACCGGAACATCGGCCTATCAGCCAAAGAGCAATCTGAACGAGTAAATCGTTCGGGTTGTTCTTTTTTAAAAGCTCTTTTCGAATAGATTGTTGCTATAATTAGACGTTAATGTGAGCATCTTCGGTAATTTGATACTGTAGAATGAAAAACTTGCCGTAGCAATGAATCGAGTTCAATGTACTTTATTGACGTTGATCACTACTATTCAGAAGATGAATAAGTAGTTAATCCAATGTATTTTTGGTATTTATCTTCGTTGGTTGATTCTCGCTGCAGATGCTCGACTCCTGCGGGAACTGAAGAAAGGGAATACACACCGAATTTGACTGTACGTCTTGAAAGTGAAGGGATTTCGTTATCTCACATCCTCTCTTTCATTCGCCCTATATTAAATTTTTGAAAAATTTGCTATACTGAACATATGAAAAAGATAGTGAAATAGAGGAGGATTGAAGGAAATGAATTATGGAATCGTCATTTTCCCATCGAAAAAGCTACAAGATATCGCAAACTCGTATAGGAAACGTTATGACCCTCATTATGCGCTGGTTCCGCCTCATTTGACTTTGAAGAACGTCTTCAGTGCAGATGATGATCAAATCAAAGAAATTGCAGATAAATTATCGGTCATTTCCAAGAAATATGACCCATTCAATCTTAAAGTATATAAAGTAAGTTCATTTCAACCGGTGAATAACGTCATCTATTTCAAGGTCGAAGGGAAGCCTGAGCTTCAAGGGCTGCACGACGACATGCACTGCCAGGACTTCATGGGAGATGAACCTGAGTTTGCTTTTGTCCCACACATCACGATTGCCCAGAAGCTTTCAAATGATGAACACTCGGATATTTTCGGCTCTCTCAGCATGCTTGGTATCAATCATGAAGAAACGGTTGACCGCTTTCACCTTCTCTATCAATTGGAAAATGGTTCATGGACCGTCTACGAAACATTCCGTCTCGGAAAGGAAGAGTAAGCAGTGATCGTAGAAGTAGCCAAGACAGAAGAACAGATTCAAGAAGTATTCAACATCCGAAAAATGGTTTTTGTCGAAGAACAGCAGGTTCCCCTGGAAGAGGAAATCGACGGCTTTGAAAAAGCTTCCACTCATTTCGTCCTGTACGACCAGGGTCAAGCAGCGGGAGCCGGCCGCTTCCGCATCCTTGATGGTGCCGGGAAGGTCGAAAGGATTTGCATCCTGAGAGACCTCCGGGGAAAAGGGGCCGGCCGGGCATTGATGCTCGCAATAGAGGACCATGCCAGGGAGCAGGGCTTATCTACGTTGAAATTAAATGCCCAAACATACGCCATTCCATTTTACACAGGTTTGGGGTACGACGTATCGTCTAAAGAATTTCTGGACGCAGGCATCCCCCATAAATCAATGATAAAGCATATATGAAAAGAACCGGAGATCCCTTTACCAAATGAGGGTTCCCGGTTCTTTTTTTGTTGTTTCCCTTATCGTATATTCACCCTTCTTATGGTCGATAATGGGTATTGTATGGAAAGGGGGAGCACCATGGAAATCAAGTCCATCGTCGTCGAGCTCGTTGTTGGATATTTCGCACTGCTTCTGTTGACGAAAATCCTTGGAAAAACGCAAATCACTCAAATTTCCGCATTCGATTTCATATCTGCATTGATTCTTGGTGAGCTTGTTGGGAACTCCCTCTATGACGAGGAAGTAACGGTGGTACCTATCCTGGCAGCCATCACCATTTGGGGAAGTTTGATTTATCTCACTGAATACTTCACACAGAAATCAAGACGGTTCCGCCATATGTTCGAGGGGACCCCTTCATTGGTCATAAATAAAGGCAAAATAAATTTTGATGAACTAAAGAAAAATAACCTTGATCTGAATCAGCTTCAGCACCTTCTTCGGGCGAAAGATATATTCTCGGTCAGGGAGTGTGAATATGCCCTGCTTGAATCGAACGGAACATTGAGCGTCATTCGAAAGCCCCTTTATGAGATGGTGCAGCGCCAGGATCTCCAGCTGCCATTAAAGGCTGCCTCCCTTCCGCTGTCATTGATTGTCGACGGCGAAATTGTATACGATAACCTCACACTGGCAGGTCAAGAGGACAGATGGTTAATGGAGGAAATCAAAAAACAAGGCTTTCAATCTTATCAAGATGTGATGTATGCAGAGTGGGAAGATGGAGAAAGCTTGTTGGTGCAAGGATATGACTAAGGCCGGATGAGCCATTCGTTGCCTTCTACAGTAAATGAGAGGCGGTTTTGGCGTTCAAGGCTCGTCAAATAAGCTGTAACAGACGTCCTGAACAATAGCCATTGCCCGACTGAAGGAACATGAATGTCATGAATATCCAAATACTTCTTCATGATCTGTTCAAAGGGACGCCCCTCAGGACGATCAGCCACCAAATTGAAGAGTGTGTCCAGCCTTTCTTTATGTAAGTCGATATTTGCCTGGACGGTTGGATAAAAATTTTCCTCATACGGACCATGGCCAGGTATCGCTCCTTTGCACCGGATGTGAAGGAGCTTTTCCAATGATTGAAGCGTCTGATCTGCATCCACTATAAAGGGGATGACATGCTTCTTTAACGTATCTGTCCCAAAATAGCCGTCGGCGGCATACAGGATGCCATCATATAAAACACCAATCTGCCCATATGAATGACCGGGTAAATCAATGACCTGGAGACAAAACGGCCCTATTCTTTGATCACCCTCCACGACCTCTTCATCCACTTCTACAGCTTGACCTTCGAGAAATTTATTTCGCAGTTCCTTTATCGGTTCCGCTCCATTGAATAAGTAAACAGGCTCAAGGATTGGATTTTCCATGATTGCTTTTTCAATTTTGGGAGCGAAAATCTTCACACCCCATTTATCCCTGAGATGGCGGGCACCGCCAAAATGATCTGCATGGGCATGGGTGACGAGACAATAATCCAAGGGCAATCCTTCTTCGGATAAAATCTTCGTTGCCTTCTTCGCTGCTGACGCGTCCAACCCGGAGTCGATGAGGAGACCCCTTCCATCTTTCATACAATAGCCGATTGTCACGGCCCCGGTAAATGCAAAGCAATGTTCAGTGAATCTTTGAAGTTTCAATTGAATACCTCCAATAAAATCTATTCACTATACATATTCGTTAAACAACCTCCCTTTTCCTGTAAACTCTGCTATGACGCTTGAAGGGACAGAAGCTTGAGAGAACGGACGGAATGGGGCTTTTTCTTCTGAAGCATGTGCTTGCTGACCGGAGTCTTCTGAATGGGTTTCTAATTTATTTTTTAACGGCTGAACGGGGTGGATCGGGTAGAAGCTAAATGGGTTTTTTTCAACCTTCATTTCTCTTTCTTGATACTGCTTATACTGATGATGGGGAATCGGGGCAATGTATCCCATAAATATGACCTCCTTAATAAGTAGATACCCTTTATGGATCAAATGAAAACGCTGCGGTGAAAAGTCTGCCGACTGATGAGAATTACATAAAAAAGAAGGGGAATTAACATAAAATACGTGTCGGCACGCTTTTTTATGTCCATCGCCCTTCTGGATTTTCATATTATTTTTTCCCTTTGTTCAGCATGTTGGAGATGGTCCCAAAATCCAATTGCTTCCCGTCATTGATGATCGACTGGACGATCTTATCTTCCATTTCTTTATTCACCGGTTTATTTGCGATTTTTGACACACGTTTGATGACACTTCTGACGGTCGCTTCGTCTTTAAAGTTTGCATTTTGCAGTGAATTCGCAAGCTCTAACACTTCATTCATGTTTACGCCTGTCTTCTTCTCTAAATTCTTAAAAAAGTTGTTATTCATTTCATCACGCCTCCCTTTAACTATCATCATCATATGTAAAAAAACCGGGAGCGTGATTGAAAAGGTAACATATACCCCGTCCTCTCCAGACGTTGGGAGATCCGCCGTGATCCGGGCGAAGGATTCATTGTCAGGAAGGAAAAACAAAAAGACAAAATCCCTTTTCTTTCGGATTCTGCCTTTTGTACCCCTTTCTAACAGAAGCTAGCTCCAACGATGATCAAAAGAATGAAAAGCACGACGATTAATACGAAAGTTGATCCATATCCTCCTGTGCCATAACCACAACATCCACCGTATCCATATCCGTAAGGCATGTTAATATCACCTCTCTTTTACCTTTAGTCTTTACTAACATATGTATAGAGGGTGGATTACGTATGGGCTTTTCGTTATTTTATTGTGTGTTTGTCCAATTATAAAGATCAAAGGTCAGGTTTCCTTCACAGTCCAGCTGGGCCAAAAAGATCGATTCGACCTTCAGGTGACGCTTGTCGACCTCTTTTTTTAACCACTTCACTGGGAACCCTACTTCATTCAAAGCTTTAAGATCAATCTTGCCGTCTGTGATCACCGCCTGGGGTGCAGTTGATCTGTCGGAATCACCCAGGAGATCTTCGCGGATGAGCGGTCTTTTTTCTTTTTTCAAAAGCACGCTTAAATCCCCATTGGTATCAAGGGACGCAAACTCTACATCGGCTGCACGGAACACATCTTTTTTCCTTAATTGCTCAAGCAGCTCATCAACCGAATATTTCTCTTTCTTTAATGCCTTCTCATCAATATTCCCATCCTGGATAAAAACGGTAGGCTCCCCTTCTGCAAATCGTCTGAATCTGATGCTTTTCAACGAAAGAATGGAAAAGATCAGTGGAAATGAGAACCATAGCAGGATACTCATCAGCCCTTCGCCCAGTGGCAGCCCCCGGTCCATTGAGAGTGTACCGGCAATGCTCCCTACCGTGATGCCGGTAATGTATTCAAAAAAGGAAAGCTTTGACAGCTGTTTTTTCCCCAATAACTTTGTGATGGCGAACAGTGAAAGAAGGATGAATACACTCCTTAATGCCACTTGTATATATTCAGGCATATAATGTCACCTCTATTATCCCTTAGGTTTAAACAGGAGCGCACCAATGAAGCCGAAAATGATGGCTGATGATATCCCTGAACTCGTCACTTCAAACATCCCGGTAAGAACACCGATTACACCGTGCTCTTCAGCTTCCTGCATGGCACCATTCACGAGGGCATTACCGAAGCTCGTGATTGGGATTGTGGCACCTGCTCCGGCGAAGTCAATAAGCGGCTCATATAATCCGAGGCCGGAAAGAACCGCTCCTGATACAACCAACAAACTTAATGTATGACCGGGCGTTAACTTTGCGACATCAAACAATAATTGCCCGATCACGCAGATGATCCCCCCGATGGTGAAGGCCCAAAAGAACATAGCTAACATAGCTTTTCCTCCCTTCCTCTTATAAATATTCTATGGAGCACGCATGGGCGATACACGGGATGGATTCCCCCTGTTGAAACGTCAATGGGGACAGCAGTGCGCCAGTTGCAATCACCAAAATGCGTTGATATGTGCCTTTCTTCATTTCGTTCAAGAGATGCCCATAAAGAACCGTTGCGGAACAACCAGGTCCGCTCGCACCAGACTGAACCGGCTGATTCTCCCCATAAATGAGCATCCCGCAATCTTGAAACTGCTGATCTGTCAGTGTATACCCTTTTTCCTTCAGCATTTCAAATGCAGTATTCCTCCCTATTTTGGCAAGGTCTCCGGTAATGATCAGGTCATAGTAGGATGGATCCCTGCCCAGATCTTGAAAGTGACCGATGATCGTATCGACGGCAGCAGGTGCCATCGCGCCCCCCATATTGAAAGGATCTTTCAGCCCCATATCCATCACTTTTCCAATCGTGGCGGCTGTGATTCGTGGGGCTGGATCGTTTAGGAGAGATCCTTCCCCGACCACCGCATACCCTGCTCCTGTCACGGTCCATTGGGCGGTTGGAGGTTTTTGTCCCCCGTATTCAGTTGGATAACGGAACTGCTTCTCGGTTGCGGCGTTATGACTCGAAGCCCCTGTCACTACGCGATGGGCCCCGTGATAGTTGACCAGGAAAGCGGAGAGAGCCAGTCCTTCCATCGAGGTGGAGCACGCTCCGAACAGACCAAAGTAGGCAATCCCATTCGTCCTTGCCGCAAAGCTGGACGGTGTGATTTGATTGATCAGGTCCCCGGTCAGGAAGAATTGAATGTCACCGTTCTTCAGTGCCTGTTTCTCAAGGGCAATCGCCACTGCATCTTCTATTAATGTACGGTTGGCTTTCTCGTACGTATCCTGGCCCATCCACAAATCATCGTAAAACTGATCAAAATCGGCAGACAGATTCCCTTTTTTCTCAAATGGCCCGCCTACGACTCCGGTCGACAATATGGCCGGGCGGGACGGAAATACCCAAGACCTTGAACCCTGAAGCATTAAACCACCCCCAATTGAATGAGTATTGTTTTGATTAACGCAACGACAAAGGCAGAGAACACCCCGAACACAATGACGGAGCCCGCCAGTTTGAAGATATTCCCGCCGACACCAAGGACCAGTCCCTCTGTGCGATGCTCGATTGCGGCAGAAATCACCGCATTGCCGAAGCCAGTAACCGGCACCGCACTACCTGCCCCTCCGAATTGTCCGATATGGTCATAGACACCGAAGCCCGTCAACAGCATCGCAAGAAACACCATGGTGGCAACGGTTGGATTTCCTGCGGTCTGCTCTGTAAAATTAAAGAAATAAATATACATATACGTTACAGCCTGCCCGATCAAACAAATAAAGCCGCCGACAAAGAAAGCTTTGATCACGTTTTTTAACAGCGGCCGCTTTGTTTCATATCGTTTTTCCAATTGTTCATATTTTTTCTGCTCGGGTGTTTTAGTACTTTTCCCCACATAACATTCCTCCTACGTTTTTTCCTTCTGAAGCTTTACGATTTTACTGAACTGTTTTTCAGCATCCTTGTCTGAAATGCTTCCGTTTTTAATCTTTTCTTTTAAGCGGATTGTTTCCAGGAATATTTTATAATCGCTTGATAAGATGAAGTTTTCATCCGGATATTTATTTTCTAGGTATGAATCCATTTTCTTTTCGATTTTTTTCATTTTGAACCGGTGCAGATGCTTTACTTTGTACACGACGAGTGTTTCTTTCTTCCCCTGAATGACTGCCACATCATAGAGCTCTTTCATTTTCGAGATTTCCCGTTTGATGGCATGCCCATAGCTGTCGGTCTCAGGATTCTCCACCAATTCAATGGGTGGCGGATCGGTTTTCTTCATTAACGCGATCTTGCTGTCATTTCCATCTTCCTTATTGGCACAGCCCATTAACAGGAGCAGAGCAGCGCCGATGATCACCGTATGTTTATTCATCTTGTATCCCTCTTTTTCTTGTACTCATCCTTTATTTTTTTCATAAAGTCATTTTTTATGAAAAAAAGACTGCCCAATTTGAGCAGTCTCAGCTTTTTTTCACTTTTGATCCACATCCGCATCCCTTTTTCTTCGTGGATGAGTTTCCTTGTTTCTTTGTATTTGCAGAGGTATTCTTCACTTTGCATTTCCTCCTTTACCCTCTCTCCCTTCTTAGTATATGTGAAGAAATGCCAGCTTGTTTCCACCATTTACCTAGAGCATCACTCTGATTTCCAACTTTGTACGGCCGCTTCAAATACTGCGGCAATCCCGGCAACAGCCAAAATGGCAATGAGGGGGTGAAAATATAATGGAAGGAACCAATATCCACCATATAAAAAGACAGACACCCAAATACCTGTACACCAATAGCAGGATAATAATTCAGCGATAAACCCGGTCAGCCCGCCTTTTTTCGGGATAAGATAGACCGCTTCCTCCCCATCGTCCTCCACGACTGTCTGCTCATTAAAAAAAGGTGCCCGTAAAAATTCAGTGATTTTATCAAAGACAATCAGATGGGTCAGACGAAAGATGGCCAACCCCAATGCAATAAGTTCTACCCAAGTCAGTTGCAATGAAAAAGACTCCCTTCGATTTTCAAATTGTCCAAGCCCAAATTTTCAAAAGAGGGCAGATGTCCGTTACCTAATTGCCTATCTGACAATATGTTAGTAATGTAAATGAAATTCATTTTAAGGAGGAACTTCTATATGGGTTGCGGAAGAGATAAAAGTTCAAAAGGTTGCGTATGTCAAGCCGTCCGTGCTATTAAAGATATCCAAGATGCAGCAAACCAGGAATGTAACGATTGTAAAAACGATTGTTTCCTTGAGCCACTAGGCTCTATGGTGAGTCCTACTAATCGTCTGAATACTCGTATCTTCAAATTGTATCTTAAAAATGGCGAGACATTCAAAGCGCACATCAAAGGATGCCCTTGGAAATCACCATTTTTCCGGGTAAAAGAAGTATTCGATAACTGCTGTGCTACACTTCAAGTGTTAAAACCTGACTATGCAGAAAGCACTGGATCCACTTCATCCACTTCAAGTTCAAGTTCAAGCACCGGGTCGGATATGGACTCAATGGGCAACAACACAGAGTGGGTATTCACAGACGAATGTATCACAGTCGACCTTGACTGCTTCTGTGCGATTCAATGCATCAAAGACGTACACGTTTTCCTTGAGTGCGAAGAATAGTGCCTGCAATACTTTAAAAAAGCCAGCCGGGTTTCCCGCCTGGCTCCTTTTTATTGCAGTCCGATCATCTTGATGGTTTGAATGCCACGCTTTTCCATGGGCACCTCTTCACCATGAAAGCTCTTAATGATGATGTCGTTACCCTCATCATTGACAATGACACCCTTGACCGTCACTTCTCCATTGGAAAACTCGCATGGAAATGGGACTTTTCCTGAGATGCTCGCTGAAATGTATGCTAATTTTTCTTCTATCGTCAAGTCTCTGAAAGGTTTCAGTCTTTGAAATGATGAAGCTGCCGTTTTCCTTTCCTGGACCTTTGGAGCGGGCTGCCCCGCTTCCGACTTTTCCTGGACTGGCCTGTGCATGTCGGCTGTTGTTTCATGTACAGGTGCAGACGGAGCACTTCTGGACTCCGGCTTCTTTTTGGAAGAGCGGTAGGTCACTTGCATATTCCCTTTCACTGATTCCAATGAAGGCTGGTTTATATAAAGCAAAGGCTCTTTCCCTTCTTTGTTCATCGTACTCAATGTTGACACCTCCTGATTGTTCTCCACTTTTATATGTATGCAATCAGCGCCCAGGGGTTTCTTCTTTATGGAAACTTTCGTGCACAAAAAAACGGCTGCAAGAATGATTTCTCGCAGCCGTCTTTCATTATTTATCCTAATACATGATAGCCGGAATCCACATGGAGGTTTTCACCAGTGATACCTCTTGAGTAATCGCTGAACAGGAATACAGCCGTATCTCCCACTTCTTCCTGTGTCGTATTGCGGCGAAGCGGTGCACGTTCTTCGATTTCTTTCAGGATGCTGTTAAAGTCACCCACTCCTTTGGCGGAAAGTGTGCGGATCGGTCCAGCCGAAATGGCATTGACCCGGATCCCGTGTTTACCAAGGTCGCTGGCAAGATATTTCACACTGGCTTCAAGTGAAGCTTTCGCCACACCCATCACATTGTAATTCTGCATGACTCTCTCTCCGCCAAGATATGTCATGGAAACGATGCTGCCACCTTCAGTCATCAGGTCTTTTGCAACCTTCGCGACTGCAGTCAATGAGTATGAGCTGATATTGTGGGCAAGCAGGAATCCGTCTCTCGTCGTGTTCATATAATCCCCGGCGAGTTCTTCCTTGTTGGCAAAGGCGATGCAGTGTGCAAGACCATGGATGACACCGACCTCTTCTTTGATCGCAGCGAAGCATTTTTCAATATCTTCATCGCTTGTCACATCGCACGGAAGCACGATTGAGTCTTCTCCGCGTTCCAATGTTCCTGCAAGATCACGGACACCTTTCTCAAAACGCTCACCGGCATATGTAAAGATCAAACGGGCACCTGATTGATGCAAGGAACGTGCAATCCCCCAAGCGATGCTCCGCTTATTCGCGACTCCCATCACGACAAATGTTTTACCTTCTAATGAAAGAGTCATATTCATCCTCCTAATTTATACATGTTATTAGTACCTGATACTAATTCTACATCAAACTCTTCCAAAAGAAAAGAATATTCCTACAGCCTCTTTTTTACGTCTTCAATTTGCAGCAGATGACGTTTCTCATGCTTGCCAAGGAGTTCGAACACCTGCCAGATCGGCATCTTCCCGAAACGGTGATGATGCATGGATTTGTTCTTAAGACCCTCATGTGAATATTTCTCCAGGAAACGGGTGGTCATAGCCCGGGATCGCTCCAGCGCCATTAATAATTCTTCTTTGCTTTTAGGGTCCTCCGGCGGATCGATCGGTGCTTTTAATTTTTGTGAAAGGTCCTCAAAGACGGAGAGGTCCACGTCTTCCCCTGCCTCACCTTCCTGCTCTGCCGCTTCAAGGGCAAGAGTCATGAAGCGGGTCTCGGCCCCTGCCAGATGAAGGATGATCTGGGCGATGCTCCATTCCCCTTGTGCAGGTTTTGAATTGAGTTGCTCATAGGATAAATCCATGAAGCTTTCTTTTATATTGTTCCTGATTTGCTCGATATTTTTTTCCCACATATTTTTGACCTCCTAAATTTACTCACCTATTAGTTATTTGAGAGAAAGGGACCCTATTCCTTCATAAAAATAAAACTTCCCAGGAAAAATTCCCGGGAAGTTCTTTTTGCATCAGCAATATTCACAGAATTCAAGCTCACGTTTCAATTCATCCACATACTCTTTGGAACCTGTGACAATTAAACGGTCATTCATATGAAGCTCTGTATCCCCATGGGGGACGATGGAGTCTTTCCCCCTGAAGATCCGTACAAAGATGACGTCTCCAGTGAACGGGAACTTCCGCAATGTCATCCCTTCAAATTGACTGTTCAACATGCGGATCTCGTATAGGGATGTTTCCTGGTTCGTCAGGATATTCATGACTGACGGCGATTCAATGAGGGCACGCAACAATGCCTTCGTTGATAAGAACACAGAATAAACCTCTATATCCTGATCACGGAGCGTTTCATGCAGATCGGGACTCTCCACCCTCACGATGACACGATTGACGCCATATTCCTTCGCCGAGACGGCAAGTGTTGCATTCACTTCTTCATCGCCGGTTGAAATGACGATGATATCTGATTGGAAGATACCCTTCTCTTCTAGCGTCTTCAGCTCATAATCATCGATTTCATTGATGGTAAACAGGGAATCTGCAATGCTCCGGTCCGATTTATCCTGTTTCGTATGATATAGGACAGGTTCGTACAGAGAAGAATGGAGCTCCCTTGATACAGGCATCGTTAACTGATTTGCCCCTAGGAAGGTAATTTTCAGCTTCTTCTCTTTTGCACTTTCCCTCGGGAACAGCTTTTTAAAGAAAATTGGTGTGATGATGCACGTGATCACCGCGACTAGGATAAGTGTTCCACTCATTTGCGGCGTGATCATTCCGATTCTTTCAGCGATCTTCGCCGCTGCAATCACAAGCGATAGCGTCGATGTCAGCAGGAAGGCTGAGGCAATCGTCGTTTTCGTATCATACCAGAATCTCAGGATATACACCGGTATGACTTTCGAAATCAAGAAGGCCAGCAGCAAAAATGGAATGAGCAACAGCATCTTCTTATCGCTGAGCAGAGAACCTAAATCAAGTTCGACACCGATCATCACGAAGAAAATCGGGATCAAAAAGCCGTATCCGAACGAATCGAGCTTATGGACCATTTCCTGGTTCGGTGCAAGCAGGGATACGAGCACACCTGCAAGGAACGCACCAAGGATGTTTTCAGCCCCAACCGTCTCAGAAACGGCCACCAACAAGATGATGAGCGTAAACACTGCACGGGTACCGATCTGGACCGTTCCTGTAGACAAACTTTTGATGAACGGGTTGTTCTTCAATCTCTTCGCAAGGAAGTATAAGAGAAGGCCAACACCGAACAGGATCAACAGGAGCCACATATTTCCGTGCCCTTCTCCGTATAGGGAAACGAATACAGCCAATAAGATCATTGTAACAAGGTCCGCAATAACGGCCACGAGCAGGATGATCTGGCCGATCGCCGTTTTCATGATATGCGCTTCTTTCAATGTAGGGACCACGACGCCAAGGGAAATCGTCGAAATGATCAACGTCATGAGGAATGCATTATCAATCAGCCCAAACAGGACAAATAAATAAGAAAGACCGAGTGAAACGAAGAATATTCCGATGAAGATGATGATCGCCAATTTCAAGCGATTCGGCTCTTCCTTTCCATTCGCCATGATCTCTTTCTTTTTATTGCCCCCTGAAAAGGCGGTGAAATCAATTTCCAATCCACTCAGGAACATCAGGAAAATAAAGCCCAGTGTGGACAACGTCTCAAGCCACATGTCTTGATGTACGAGATTAAATCCGCTTTTTCCGATTACCAATCCCATGATGATTTCCGCAATCACGACGGGAATAAAATTCAACTTAAAACGATGTAGCAAAATGGGAGTCAAAAAAGCTACTAAGATAACAATGACCAGTGATGCAACGGATGCATGCTGTTCCATTATACCTCCCCCTCTTCTCTCTATATTAGGTAATTCATAAATAATGTAGCCAAGCCAAAATAAATGAGGATACTGATGATATCATTTATCGTAGTAATGAAAGGCCCGGAAGCAACTGCAGGATCCACTTTTAGCTTGTGCATAAGTAAGGGGACCAATGTACCGGCAAGCGTTGCAACAAAAAGGGATACCAACACGGAAATCCCCACAAGGAGCCCGAGGAAAAATTCACCTTTCCATACATACACGACGATACTTACCACAACGCCGCATGTCGTACCCGTGATGAGCCCTGTACCCGCTTCACGGATGACAAGGGACATTTTGTTTTCCTTCTCCAGATCCCCTGTCGCAATCCCCCTGACTGCGACTGCCAGTGCCTGCGTCCCAGTGTTTCCGGCCATTCCGGCGATCAGGGGGATGAACACGGCCAGAATTGCGACTTTATCCAGCGTATCTTCAAATCTTCCGATCAGGCTCGCCGTAAACATGCCAAGGAACAAAAGGGCAATCAACCATGGAAGCCGCTTTTTCGCTGCATTAAAAGGACTGCGGTCGATTGAATCGAGATCCGCGATACCTGCAAGCTTGGAGTAATCATCAGAAGCCTCTTCTTCCATGACGTCCATAATATCATCGACCGTGATGATCCCCAGCAGATGCTGCTGAAAATCAACGACAGGCAGAGCGAGGAAGTCGTAATCTTTCATTTGTCTTGCAACCGCCTCCTGGTCTTCGCTGACCCCGACAGCCATGACACGATCGCTCATGATTTCACCGATCATCACATCATCATGGCTGATGATGAGATCTCTCAAGGAAATGACCCCTACCAGCTTTTTATCATCATCTACAACATAGATGTAATAAATCGTTTCGGCATTCGGTGCTTCATTTTTCAGGATATACATCGCCGATCGCACCGTTTGATTCTTAGAAATGGCCACGAACTCGGTCGTCATGATACTACCGGCAGTGTACTCTTCATAATGGAGGAGTTCTTTAATTTCCTTCGCCGATTCATCGTCCATGATGGTCAAATAACTGACGACTTGATCTTTATCAAGTTCATTCAAGACATCCACTGCATCATCGGCATACATATTGGAAAGCATTTCAGCTGCATAGGTAGGATTCATCTCGGCTAGGATCCCTTGATAATCCTCTTCATCAATATCGAGATTTTCAAAAAGCTCCGCCATTTCTTCCGGGGAAAGATAATGATAGAGACGATTTCGTAAATCTTCATCTATTTTAGAGAAAAACTTTGCTTGATCATATGAGTGTAAATGGACAAATTCCGAACGAAATAAATCGAGATCTTCTTCATGAAGGGCTCTAATGAGAAGGTCTTCATCGTACATTTCTTTATCCTGCTTCTCTCTTTCCTTTTCTTGATCTTGAGTTACTTCAGACATTATATACGCCCTCCTTTTACTCCTGAATTGTATATAGTCGTAATAATACTAGCAAATCTTGATGGGAATGTCTCTTATGAATTTCGGTATGTATGATTTAGAAAACGATCACAAAGCCCATCTGTTGCTGTTTCAGTGCATCGCTTTATTTAACAGTTTATCTCAATCCCAAGGTGGCATACTGAATAGTAGCTCTTTCTTGATGAAAGACTGAAACATTAATATGTCATAAATGGCGGGAAAAGAAAAGGAAAATGCATGACTGAGGCTGGGAAGAATGTTGCCTGTGGCAGCATATGATTTTCTTTTCCATTCAAGCAGGTGCATAGACGAGGAAAACCGCTGAGATTGGTAGTTACGCAATAAAGTCCGAAAGTTGCGCAATCAACGGGGAAAGTTACGCAATGAAGTGGAGAAGTTGCGCAATAACCTTTAATAGTTACGCAATCCAGCTTCCAGTGGACAGATATAATTGTAAAAATTCATTTTATATATTTTTTTAAATCTTCAATCGGAGAAAATTCTCAACTTAGCAGCCTTAAATAAAAAAATATGCAGCCAGTGATTGATTCTTAATAAAGATTTACGCTATTCCTAGGTGCTGTAACACATAGGAACATGAGCATGTTGCTCCATCATTTCAATTCAGAAAGAAGGTACAAGATGAAAATTGATATCATCGGCGATGTGCACGGTTGCTATAAAGAGCTGAAGGATTTGACGGTCAAGCTCGGTTACGATTGGTCTGGCGGACTGCCTGTCCATCCTGAAGGACGTATCCTTGGTTTTGTCGGAGACTTGACCGACCGGGGACACCACTCTTTAAAAACCATCTCCACTGTGTTCTCCCTTTATCAAAAGGGTTCTGTTTTTTATGTCCCCGGCAATCATTGCAATAAGCTCTACCGTTACTTTTTGGGAAACAACGTGAAGATCCTTCACGGCTTGGAAACGACTGTAGCAGAACTGGCCGCCCTTCCGCAAAGCGAGAGGGACCGTTACCGGGATATGTTCATCGAATTATATGAGGGTTCTCCTCTCTATCATATACTTGATCATGGGAAACTCATCATCGCACATGCAGGCATCAGGGAGGATTTGATCGGCATGAAGAACAACCGTGTTAAAACGTTCGTCTTATATGGAGACATTACAGGAGAAACGAACGAAGACGGCACACCTGTACGTAAAGATTGGGCACTTGATTACAAGGGTGAGCCATGGATTGTGTACGGTCACACACCGGTGCAGGAACCACGTATCGTCAATAACACAGCCAATATCGATACAGGCGCAGTATTCGGCGGGAAATTGACTGCATTCAGATACCCTGAGGCGGAAATGGTCAGCGTCCCTTCACAAATGCCCTTTGTCGGGGAGAAATTCCGGGTGTTTTGATTGAGCTGGGGAGATCACCTTTTCGGGAACTCTACATGAGAAACAGCTACCAGCTTTCTTCCCTCCTGTCAGATGAACCATCCATCTACCAAAAAATCCGAACGTATCCGATTTCAGAAATGAAGTCGAATGATCGTTCGGATTTATACTTGTTCAATATTTTTTTACATACATGTTTGCTTCTCAAGGACATCACGCATATCATCAGGCATGGCAGCTTCGATAATGGTCCATTCTTTTTTGACAGGATGGAAAAAAGAAAGCTTTTTGCAATGAAGCGCCTGCCGCTTGATCAGCGCCAATGAGCCTCCATAAAGATCATCACCTGCGAGGGGATGCTGAATGAAAGACATATGTACTCGGATCTGATGGGTCCGGCCGGTTTCTAGGTTCAACTCAATGTGGGCGAACCGGGGAAACTGCTTCATCACTCTATAATAGGTCAGTGCGTATTTACCGGTTTCACTCACTTCACGTTCGATGATACTGGTCTCTTTTCTGGCTATCGGCTCCTCGATCATGCCCTCTTCCTTCTCCAGCACTCCTTCGACAAAGGCTTCATAGGAACGCTTGATTTCCCTGCCCTTTTGTTGAAGGCTGAATAAATGATGGACATGGCGATGTTTTGCGATCAATACAAGACCAGACGTGTCTTTATCCAAACGGGTGACAATATGAACCGTGGAACGGATATCCTTTCGCCGGTAATACCCCAGGATGGCGTTCGCAAGGCTCCCTGTCGGCTCGTCCTTCGTGGGGATCGTTTTCATCCCCCATGGTTTGTCCACAACGAGCACGTCATCATCTTCATACAGGACCGGGAGACGGATTTCTTCCGCCTTCAGTGATTCGCTTTCTTTTTCTTTAGGGAAGCGGACAGTGAGGACATCTCCGCCTGACAAAGGATGCCGCACATTTTCTTCTTTACCGTTGAGTGTGATACAACCGCCCTCAAATTTTACTGCCGTGAGGGTTCGTTTTGAAATCTGCTGATCGATGAGGAATTCCCTCATCAGCTTTCCTTCATATGAAGCAGGAATGATCCATTCCAATGTATACATTTTTCCTGGATCACTCATCTGCGACAAAGGAGTCATGCACCCGTTTCCAGAAAGGGAATGGACGGAAGCGGGCAAACCGGATCTTCTCATCTGCGACACGGTACTGGATGCTTTTCACATCTTTATGAAGCAGGGAGAGATGATCGATCGTCACAAGGAAATCGGGACCGTTCACGGGTTTTAACATGCATGTATGATGGGCTGGCAGGATCAGCGGTGAACCGATGGTCCTGAACACCCGGTTATTGATCGATGCCATCTCTGCGAATTGGATGGCCGGTAGTGACGGATGGATGATCGCTCCACCCAGTGCCTTATTATAGGCTGTACTTCCAGACGGTGTAGAAAGACAGAGCCCGTCTCCCCTGAACCTTTCAAAATGCTGCCCCCTGATTTCCACGTCCATGACCAGGGTGCCTTCCACACTTTTCACCGTTGATTCATTCAGGGCAAGATACCGGGTTTCCTTTCCTCCGTGACGGTAGCGGATGATTGTTTCGAGTAAAGGATATTCGATGATCTGATAAGGCGTTTTGGCGATGGCGATGACCAGCTTCTCAATCTCTTCAGGCACCCAGTCCGCATAAAAGCCCAAATGCCCCGTATGTACGCCGACAAAGGCCGTTTTATCAAGCCGTGACCTGTATCGGTGGAATGCGTAAAGAAGCGTACCGTCCCCGCCTACGGAAATGACGATATCCGGTTGGTCATCATCGTACACAAGATTGAAATCCTGGAGATAGGTTCTCATTTTGTGCATCAGCGTATTGGATTTCGAATCACCTTTTGATGTTATCGCGAACTTCATTCGTTTACCCCCTTCGAATCATTGCTGTTTTCAGTTAATTGTTATCACTTTTCACCCGCTGGTCCTTTTCTTTCTTATGGGTGAAGACGGCTTGGGCCTCCTGGATTTCTTCCCGGATCAAGCTCATCTCTTCATCCAGTCTGAATGCCGCTTCCGCTGCGCTTTGCAGGCGGAGGCGGATTTGTTCCGGGATCTGGCCGCTGTACTTGTAATTCAGGGAGTGTTCGATCGTGGCCCAGAAATTCATCGACAGCGTACGAATCTGTATTTCAACCAGTATATTTTTTTCCCCATAAATCGTTTGGACCGGATATTCTATCACCACATGATAAGATCGATATCCGCTTTGTTTCTTACACGTCACATAGTCTCTTTCCTCGACGATGTGAAAGTCTTTTCTGGCACGGAGCTTTTCGACGACCACATGTATATCCTCTACGAATTGACACATCATCCTCAATCCAGCGATATCCTGAAGCTCGGCCCCTATATTTGATAACTTGATTCCCTTCTGATTGGCTTTATCAAGTATGCTTGCAATGGGCTTCACCCTGCCGGTCACGAATTCTATGGGAGAATGGATGTTGTGAAGTTCATATTCTCCCCTCATCCCTTTGAGCTTAATCTTCAATTCATCTACGGCCTGCTTGTAGGGAGCTAAAAATTGTTCCCAATGATTCATTCCCCTCACCTCTTTATGTCACGTGACTATTTTCCCAGAAACACACTCTCTACCTTTTTAACCATTTCGTCACCGTAGTTCCCATTTCCTTCTATGTTATCTACAAGATAGTCCAGCTCATCCGTGAATGAGTCGAGCTCCAACTTATTCTCGCCGCCTTTCGCGATGACGGCTGCCTTGTCACTCAAAGCTGTCTTCAATTGTGGCCACAGGGACTCATCAAGATACAGATAAATGTATTCATCTTCTTTTTCAGCAAGGTATACGAAAGCATACTGATCAGAATCTGCTATGATCTGTCCGGCTGCTGACGCACCATCCAGGAGATCGGCCTGGTCCGTATGTAAGTATAATGCACCATTTTCATATGTTGTGTGTTGAAATTGAACTATTTTCCTCATGCTTTTATTCATCCTTCCATTAAACAATCAGTTTCATTTTAACATAGAACACCCATTTCATCTAAATATTGAAGTTCCCATGTATTCAAGAGATAATAGGAGGAAGATGCAAGGAAAGGAATGCATGTTATGGCACAGGAAATCGAAATTGAATTTAAGAATCTGGTGACGGAAGAGGAATTCTTATTATTGACCGACCATTTCCACATAAGCGAAGAGAATTTCATCTCCCAGGATAATCACTATTTTGATACAGTAGACTTTCAACTGAAGAATAAACACTCCGCCCTGCGGATCAGACAAAAAGACGGTACCTATACGTTGACTTTAAAAACGCCATTGAAAGAAGACCTCCTTGAAACGCACCAGCCCCTATCCAAAGAGGAAGCCGTCTCACTTCTGGCCGGGGGTACTTTCCCTCAAGGGGAGGTAACAGAAGCCCTTCAGTCCATGGAGATCAACTGTGATGCACTCGAGCTCTTCGGGACGCTGACGACCACCAGGGCTGAAATCGATTATAAGGAAGGCCTTCTCGTTTTTGACAAAAGCTCCTACTTAGGGAAAGAAGATTTCGAACTTGAGTATGAAGCGAAAGAAAGGAAATCGGGAGAAGCCGCATTCCGGGAGCTGTTGAAGCAATTAAATATCCCAATGAGAAAAACCGATAACAAAATCAAACGGTTCTATATGGAAAAATTCAAACAGCGTTGAACGCTGTCGATATAGTAAGGGAATACATTTTTTGAAAGAGGCGTTACATTCATGAATGTTCAGCAATTAAAAACGATGATGGAGCTTCAGGCACTCAACAGCCTGGGATCACTTTCTTCGGTTCAGCAGTCATCGGGACAATCCAGTGATTTATTTCAACAATTATTGAATCAGGCCATCTATTCGGGGCAGAACCCAGATTCATTGACTCAGGCACTTGGCTCGGTGAGGGACGCAATATCTTCTAAGTCATCCTTCTCTCCTGCGCAGGCCTTCACCGGTCTCACACATGTGAAGAGTACCGGAATGAATGCGCCCCAGGATACAGGGGAGATCGTCTCCCGTGCTGCAAAGCAGTATGGACTATCCGAGAAGCTGATCAACGCCGTCATCAAGCAGGAATCAAATTTCAATGCACAGGCTGTCAGCCCGGCAGGAGCATCCGGCCTCATGCAGCTCATGCCGAGTACTGCAAGGGGACTCGGTGTGAACAACATCTTTGATCCGGAAGAAAATGTATTTGCCGGAACCAAATATTTAAAACAAATGCTCGATAAATATAACGGAGATGTCCATCTGGCACTTGCAGCTTATAATGCAGGACCTGGAAACGTCGATAAATACAATGGCATACCACCGTTCAAGGAAACGACTGCTTATGTTAAAAAAGTGACAGACAGGTATTTCGCATGATATTCCAAAAAAATCCGAACGCATTCGAGTTCAGCTTCGAATGACCGTTCGGATTTTTTTATGCCCGATTCTGTGCAGTCAGTAAATTCCTTTCACCTGAATCCACCGGTCCATTAGACCCAGCCCCGGACGCCGGAAACGTATGATTTTACGGGTGAAAACGGGATAGGGAGCCCTAAAAAGGCTACACTAAATGGGGAAGCACGCGCTGCTGCAAGGCGATTTGTTTGAGATAAAGGGAAATGATTGCTAGAATGAACTTACAATCTAAGTATAAAGGAGTCATTCTTATGGTCGAGAAACCACAAATGCCTTATGATCTTATCGGCGAAAAGAACCTCTCCATGCTCGTTGACACTTTTTATGATAAAGTATCCAATCATCCGGAATTAGCGCCTATATTCCCGGATGATTTAACCGAGACCGCTCGAAAACAAAAACAATTCTTAACGCAATATTTAGGAGGGCCTGCTCTTTATACGGAAGAGCACGGGCATCCCATGCTGCGGGCAAGACACCTTCCATTTCCCATCACACAATCACGGGCAAAGGCCTGGTTAAGCTGTATGCATGAGGCGATGGATGAAGTCAATCTAGAGGGTCCAGTAAGGGATGACTTCTTTCACCGGCTTGTATTGACCGCCAATCATATGGTGAATACAGAACAGGGTCATGACGTTGACTAGAACAGACAGCTGGCATCACCTTAAAGGATGCGGACGGGATAAGAAACCCCTGGAAATATATATGTTTGTCGACCCTCTGTGTCCGGAATGTTGGGCGCTCGAACCGATACTGAAGAAATTGCATATTGAGTACGGCCAATATTTCCGGATCCGATATATATTAAGCGGACAGCTCGCATCCCTGAATCTCGCAACCAAGCGGAAACAGGAAGACCTTGCCCAGCAGTGGGATAAAACAGCCAGCCGTTCAGGTATGTCCTGCGACGGAAGTTTATGGATCGAGAATCCAATAGACTCACCATATATCGCTTCATTCGCGATCAAAGCGGCAGAGCTTCAAGGAAAGCATTCAGGCATCCGTTTCTTACGGTTCTTGCAGGAAAGATTATTCCTGCAGAAACAAGATATTTCAAATATCGAGGTCCTCAAGGAATGTGCCAGTGCGGCCAAGCTTGATCTCGGTGAATTCATGAATGATATCAACTCATCTTCTGCTTCCAAGGCGTTTCAGTGTGACGTGAAGATCACTTCTGAGATGGAAGTGGATGAAATCCCCACCCTCGTCTTCTTTAATGAGAATATTGAAGATGAAGGCTTGAAGATTACGGGACTGTATGGATATGAAGTATACGTTCATATCATTGAAGAAATGCTTGCGGCTAAGCCCGAGAAGCAGCCCTTGCCTCCGCTTGAGGTGTTCATGAAATATTATCGTGTAGTCGCTTCGAAGGAAATAGCCGTCGTATATGATTTATCGATTGAGGAAGTCGAGAAGCAAATGAAGAAGTGGACCCTTCAGCAAAAAGTGAAGAAGCTCCCTGCAAAGCACGGGACTTTTTGGAAATATCTTAATTGAACATTATATCAAAATAATAAAATGTCCGTATATACAAGAAAAGCCGATGTTGATGACAACATCGGTTTTTCAATACGAACAAAGGGGATGGGAGAAATTTTTCACGGTCAAACAAAGGGGTATATGTTTGCTTGTGATCAACTTCACACTGATAATATATCACTTATCCACTTGTATTGGCAAGTTGTTTGTATGGTATTTCACAATATTGTCAAAATCGAATCATGCAGCCGGCAGGACCTTCATATATATGGGAGTAAGACGACCATTGGAGGGAATGAAGATGCTCATTAAACTAAAATACGGTGTCCTGCTCCTCTTGATCCTGATCAGCTTCGTCATGAATGTCCTTGGCCTGATGCACCTTATTCCCATCTATATCACTTCACCCATTCTCTTTCTTTCCCTTCTGCTTTTCTTCCAGGCTGTCGGGAACCGGAACCGGTTCAGAGGCTTCAAATCGATGAAATGACGAGTTATAGGAAAGGCCCCGTCAGAATAATGACGGGGCCTCCTTCGCTTACTGAAGCTTCTCCAGCAGCTCTTCCATTTCATTTAACTTTTCTTCAAATACTTTGCATGCATCTTCCACAGGTTTAGTGGTAGTCACATCGACGCCGGCCTTCTTCAATACTTCAATCGGGTAGTCGGAGCTTCCTGCTTTCAGGAAGTCAATGTACCGTTCTACAGCAGGTTCGCCTTCTTCAAGGATTTGTTGACTGAGCGCGGTTGCAGCCGAGAATCCTGTTGCGTACTGGTATACATAATAATTGTAATAGAAGTGCGGGATCCGTGCCCACTCCAGCCCAATTTCTTCGTCGATCGCAATGTCATCGCCGAAATATTTCTTGTTCAATTCATAGTACTCTTTCGTGAGGAATTCAGAAGTAAGCGCCTCTCCTTCCTGCGCCTTTTTATGGATGAGATGTTCGAACTCTGCAAACATCGTTTGGCGGAATACCGTGCCCCTGAAGCCTTCCAGATAATGATTCAACAGGTAAAGGCGCTTCTTTTCGTCCTCGATCGTGTTCAACAAGTAATCATTCAATAATGCTTCATTGCATGTGGATGCCACTTCTGCAACGAAGATGGAATAATGGCCATAAGTATATGGCTGGGTTTTTCTCGTATAGTAGCTGTGTACACTGTGGCCGAACTCATGGGCGAGTGTGAATAGATTATTCACATTATCCTGCCAGTTCATGAGGATGTATGGATTGGTGCCATAAGCACCGGATGAATAGGCGCCGCTTCGTTTACCTTTGTTCTCGACTACATCCACCCAGCGGCTTTCAAAGCCTTCTTTCAGCACATTGGCATATTCCTCGCCAAGCGGTTTCAGTCCGTCAAGGATCATCTGTTGTGCTTCATCATAGCTGATGTCCATCTTCACTTCTTTGACAAGTGGTGTATACAGGTCATACATATGAACTTCATCCAAGCCGAGCACTTTTTTACGGAGCTTCACATACCGCTGCAGGAGATGAAGGTTCTTATTGACTGTGCCGACCAGGTTATCATACACCTCTTCCGGGATGTTGTTATTCGACAGCGCCGCATGCCGCGCTGAATCATAATGCCTTACATTGGCGATGAAGTTATCTTTCTTTACTGCACCGCTTAAAGTGGATGCAAATGTATTCTCAAACTGTCCATACGTTTCATATACCTTCTTGAATGCTTCTTGGCGGACACGGCGGTCGCTGCTCTCAAGGAAGCGGATGAAACGTCCGTGTGTGATGTCCACTTCTTCCCCATTTTCATCTGTAATGGTTGGAAACTCAAGATCCGCATTGTTCAACATACCAAATGTATTGCTTGAAGCACTGAACACCTCGGATGCCTGGGCAAGCAGCGCCTCTTCTTCAGCTGAAAGGATGTGAGGGCGTTCGAGGTTGATCTCTTCGAGTGCATGTTTGTACTGCTGCAGTTCTTTCTTCTCATCAAGGAATCCCTTGAGCTTCTCCTCATCAATTGACAGGATTTCAGGCACAAGGTAGGCAAACTTGCTTCCAAGTTGCGTATACAGGCTCTTTGCACGATCATCTAGTCCCTGGTAATATGAATTGGTCGTATCCTGATCATAGCGCATATGAGAATATGTATATACCTTCCCCATACGTTCCATTATTTCATCCTGGAAGGCAAATGCTTTGTATAATTGATCTGCGCTGTCTGCGAGTGTACCTTTAAACTCTTCTGCACGCCCCGTTAATTGTTTGATTTCTTTATATTCCTTCTCCCACGCTTCATCACTTTCGAAAATATCTTCCAATCTCCACGTTAAATTCTCTTCGACGTCTTTCCTGCCGGGCAGGCTTTTTACAGCTGTATCTTTTGACATATTCATCCTCCATCCTGTAATCTACAGAAAATTCCTTATAGTACACATTCTCTCTTATCTGACATATTCCTGCAACAAAACAATCTTTGTCGTACCTTTTTAATATATGCTGTTTTTCTGAAATCCTGTATGCTTTTAAAGATTTTAAGGGCATCGCCTGAAAATGCAGCGTTTACGGAGAGGACCACTGCCATCAGGTTCCGTCTCGGTATGAATGCATCAGGGTTTTTATGAAATGCCTCCACTTGGGCATGAATTCTTCATAGTGCCGTTCGAATGCAGAAAATTGATCAGGGCATTTCCATGGTGCCGCCAGGAATTCTCCCCTGCTGCCCTGCCCTATTACTCCAAGCTTCTCCAGACTATCCAGGTATCCCTTAACAACCCTGTCGAGTGCCTGGTCCGCATCGGCATTCACGAATGTCCTTAATTCTATATCCCCCTTTTTAACCCGCTGATGGAGGGAATCCAATACAGCCTTCACAGTAAAAGTCCCTTTCTTCAAACAATCCCGCCATACATAATACTGCCACTGAACGCTGTGTGTTTTAATGAGGGTTCCGTGTGGAAGGACCGGCAATCCGACATAAAGGGGTAAATACAGGAATGTGTCTCCATCGTGGTATACCTCCTTCAGAAACGGGTCTTTCTTTCCCTGATAGTAATGTACCTTGCTACGGATCCACTTTGTACGGTAATGGTACCAATCTTTCAATGAATAAGGTGAATGGATGAGGGATGGTTGTATGGTCAGGGGAAGGCTGAATTGAGTGAACGGAATATGGACGGGGGCCGAGCATAAAAAAGCTGATGATGAAGTTGGAATGAGGTGGAAAAACAGTTGAAAGCCCTTCTTCTCCGGAAGGAATTGTAGTAAAAAGTAATGTAAAGAAGGAGAATATCGGATAAAAGCTTGTTGAAAGGATGTAAGGGACAACATTCCATTCTTCCTTACTTCCTGTGTAAGGAGCCAATAAGGTGTAATCCCCAGGCTGTGATAGCCACTGGTCCTTTGAGCGAGCTCTGAGAGGGGGATGGTGGAGCATTGTATTTCAACGGCGATCTTTCTTGAGCCGGTCTCCACATAAAGGTCCGCCACCTGATTGAGCCCGGCTATGTAGTGCTCTACTTCAACATGTTCATACATCGAACGGAGTTTTTCATACAAGAGTTCCTTGCCGAGCAGATGGGTCGGGGACTCACGCCCGACAAGCAGGCAATCGGTACGGGAAACATGAGAGAAATGGGGGACATTTTTATGGCCGATGCGTAAATTGACCGACTCTGAGCAATGAGGACAGCGAAAACGCAGATCTCTTCTCTTTACAATTCTTAATTCTTCCCGTGAATAATGAATGGTAGTGAACGCACGCTGATTTAATAGTGCTGTTAACATATGACACCTCCTCTCAGTTCCATTCGACAAAACTTTCAAAATTCCTGCAAAAACTTAAAACCGGACGATACATTCCCCATAGGTCGCTATGTATGGAGAGAACACCCCTGCAGATCACCCGGGTTTTCAGTCTGGTAAATCAGTCGAAAAAACAAAAATATCCGAATGGATTCGACGATAAAGAACGTCAAACCATCATTCGGATATTCATAGTCCCTTGAGCATTTTCCCCATTCGCCTGTTATAGGAGAGGTGACATCAAACGGGAAGTGGATTCCAATATTCGATAGCCAAGGTGGCGATTCTGAAATTCTTCCAGAAGCAATTCTTCTGAATGCTCTAAGTCATTCAGATATTCTTTCACAATGGAAGTCGTACTTTCTGTTTTATACAAAAACGCATTCACTTCAAAATTAAGATGAAAACTCCTCATATCCATATTGGCGGTACCAATAGAGGCCATCTCTTCATCTACGATCACGATTTTACTATGCATGAAGCCTTTTTGATATTCAAAAATACGGGCCCCAGCTTCCAACAGATCCGGGAAATAAGAGCGTGAAGCATGGAAGACGATGCGCTTGTCCGGTTTATGAGGCACCAGCAGTTTCACATCGACCCCACTTAAAGCCGCAATCTTCAAAGCTGAGAAAATATCTTCATCGGGAACGAAATATGGAGAAGCGATCCATACGCTTTTTTTGGCAGACGTGATCATGGAAAAGAAAATATTCTTCAACACACTCAATTCATTGTCCGGCCCCCCCGCTATCATCTGCACGCCGCCGTCATTCACATGTTCAACGGGGTCAGGGCTGAGATACCCGGGGGTCAAGAAATCATCGTTCGTCATATAATACCAGTCTTGCAGAAAGATCAATTGCAGTGTACGTACCGCTTCACCTTTCACAAATAAATGTGTATCACGCCAGAAGCCAAAATGAGGATTCTTCCCTAAGTACTCATCCCCGATATTCAGGCCGCCGACAAATCCGATGCTTCCGTCTATCACGATGATCTTACGGTGATTCCTGAAGTTGAACTTATTATTCAGGACAGGGATCTTTACCGGCCCGAATGCCACAACTTCTATCCCTGCTTCCTTCATCTCTGCGATATAATCCTTTGATAACTGCCAAGCCCCGACAGCATCATAAAGAAAGCGTATTTTGACCCCATCTTTGGCCCTTTCGATCAGGATGTCTTTAATCTGGTTTCCGATCTCATCATGGCGGACAATATAGTATTCCATATGGATATGATGCTTCGCTGTCTGAAGCCACTTCAGGATTTCCCCAAAAGTCTCTTCACCATTGGTCAAAAGCTTCGTTTCACTGGAGAAGGAAATCGCACTATTGCCTATCCGCTGGGCAAGCTGGAAGTGTTTCTCCTGGAACAGGCTGAACATATCCGGGCTGATATCTTTTGGGCCCGGCTCATATTTATTGTAGGTTTCTTTATCCAATATGTACTTCTTCTTATACATCTTTTCCTTACGGTAATTGCGGCCAAATAATAAATAAAAAATAAAGCCGAGGAAAGGGAATGCCCCTAATACAACAAGCCAAGTTAAAGTTTGTGTTGGATGTCGATTTTCAAAGAAAATGAGGAACCCGATTACAATAACCGAGAAAGTGAAGACAATACTGATATATTTCACCATTCCGGAAAGATATTGATCAAAGTAAAAAATATAACTGAGTGCCAATACGGCAATGAAAATAAGAAGTCTTACTGTATTCTTCATACTGATGACACCTTTCACAGGCATAATGTTAAGCCCCAACCTTCAGGGCAAATAATATAAAAAAATACCGATTTCTGTATGAAACCGGTATTGATTCTTACGAAAAGTGCTTACTCAATGTAACAAATACATTCTCGGTGAGGACCACTTTTCCATACTCTTCAATGCGATGGACAGTCATTCGTGACTCATCGGCATATTCAAGCAATAAACTTAACATATTGTCGATATCTTCTTCTACAAAGTGGGTTTCTGAAAATTTGACGTAAATATAATACTTATTTTCAAAAGCCAGCAGCTTTGTTTCTAAATGCTCCAGAGGCATATCTTTCATCCTATGAGAAAGAGCAATCGCATCCTCGAAGTCATTGAATTTCAAAGTAAAGTCAAGTGACACCTCGGCATCTTCATCTTGATCTTGCTTAATATGGAAATGCTGATCGAGCAGGTCTTCAATTCTTTCATCGACAGGAAGCTCCTTCAACTTATCTTCAGGAATCGGAAGTTCAAATCGCTGACCGTCTTTTGACATCTGCGCCCTTGTCACTAACACTTCAAGCCCTTTGTCGAGAGCCTGAACCTGAATCCAAAGCGGACCTTCGATACCGAACTCTTCTTCTTGATGGACTTCATCCATCATCTCCCAGAACAGTTCCTCGCTTCGTTCACGATTATACCAGATTTCTTCACGGTCGAAGCCGCGATCCTCGATATCCCCGTATGATATATAGAACTTTACGGTATGTTCATTTATGCGTTCGATTTCCAATTAACACCTCTCCCTTCTTGCATGATGTTGGTGAAGGGACTACACCCTCTGAGTGATACCACTCTAATGCTGGTGAAGATAGAAGATACATTTAGGTTAGTTTGTACCTTGTACTTCTATTTTATGATAAAACCACTAAAAATGGAATGAAACCAACACCCATTTTTTTCACAAATCCCCTTAGGTGTTTTTGATATTCTAGCGAATATTCGCAGAAAATTCAAGTGATAATACTTATTCTAAAATAAAAGGGGTTGACCCGAAAGGATACGCAACGTTCCTTAAAGGGTCAGCCCCTTTTACTTATATATTCCCAACTGTATATAATATACCGGGAATCTGAAGTCATTCGTTAGTTTACCATTCTTTGAGCTTCCATGAGCTGGAATGTACGAACCTTTCTTGGAAGGAAGCGTCTGATCTCATCTTCATTGTATCCAACCTGTAGGCGTTTTTCGTCCAGGATGATCGGACGTCTGAGAAGACCAGGATTTTTTTGAATAAGCTCGAAAAGCTCTTGAAGCGGCAGTGTCTCAAGATCGACATTAAGCTTTTGGAACGTTTTGGAACGGGTTGAAATGATCTCATCGGTTCCATCCTCGGTCATGCGGAGGATTTCTTTGATTTCATCAATGCTTAATGGTTCTGAGAAAACGTTACGTTCTGTATATGGAATCTCATGCTCTTCTAACCAAGCTTTTGCCTTGCGACAAGATGTGCAACTAGGTGAAGTGAATAATGTAACCACGAATCATTCACACTCCCTTAAGGATTATTTTAAAGATAGAGTATTTTATTTAAACAAAACTGTTAATTAAAATTAGTTTAAATAAGAAATCTCTATTATGTATTATACATGAATATTTGTCCCATGAACATACTTTTAACCAATTTGTCAATTTTCCTATACATAGGTTTAACATAAGGTAAATGATCTGTTTCTATAAAAGATTTACCCTGTACCAACAGACGCTAAACATGATTTTGGACATTTACATTTTTTCATTTAGAAAACCTTATTGCGAATTCACAATAAGGTCCTGGTGGTCAGAGATTTTTCAATACATCCTCGTCCCTGTCGTCATCCTGCTTCAGTACTTCATCAACCGGCTGATACGAAGCGCCATAAAACTTTTGGTCTTTGTAAGTATGAATCAACTCATACGTCTTTTTCATTGAATTGAATATCAATTCTTCAGTTTCCTCATTGGGCGCCCAGTACAGGATCTCCATCTCATTGATTTCATTCGTAGCAAGGGAACGGCGGGCATAACCGATGCTCACAGCATGTTCAAACCCTTCACGCTTATAGAACTTCAAGCGTTTTTCAGTATCTGTATCATCATAATCCACAGGCTCTACTTCAAGGATGATAGCTTTCTTCTTTTCCTTCAGCTGATTGATTAATTTGTGACCCAGTCCCTGGCCACGGGCATCCTTCGAGACGAAGAGATAATCGATGAAGATAAAGTCATCAAGTTCAGCATACATCAAGACGTGGTGTGGGCCTTCATCTTTATGATAGATGTCGCTTCTTTCCTTTAGTAATGTTTCAAGATGTTCTTTTGATTTCATTTCCTCTACAGGAAAATACTGATTTAATTTTTCATACCAGTGCATGGATCTACTCCTTCACATGAATTTAATATTCCAATGACTAACGGGTTATCATTATGTTTCTCTGAAAAAAATAGTTTATGTTAGGTGTTAGTCGTATCCGTGGGATATGCATACGGAATCACAGGCAGGAAATGCCCATGAAGAGGGTAAAGTGGTTGAAAGCGGTTTATCTTTCCAGTACTTTAATCATAACAAGAATAGAATGATTTTTCAAATAGTATGGCATCCCTTTCCTTTATACCCCCGAAATTGAAGAAAAAACTGGCCTGAGGCCAGCTTTTTTCTTAAGGCGTATAGTCCACACCTTCTGTATAAGAATTTCCTGCATCCCACAAGAGGAATTCATTTATGCCTTGATCATTCAGCGCCTTGATCTGCGCTTCTACTTCTGCTTTTCCGTATTTCTTATAATTGCCGCTGCCTAACCAGGATGCTGTGAAATCCTGCAGCCACGGTCTCGAAATCGGCTTATTCTTCAGTTCGGCAATCTTTGCTTTTTCCACCTTGGAATATTCCGTCACTAATTCATAGGGCTGCATATCAGGCTTCGCAATCCCGAAGTACGGCGTCCAATGGCTCGGATAAATCATTGATGAAATGACATCCACATGTTCAGATATCTTCGAGAAATTCTGCCCAATGCCCGGTGCTTCCGGGAGGGTTGCCGTGTAGCCGAAAATGTCTACAGAAACCTTCACACCGTATAGTTGAAGCTTATCATGTGCATACGCAACAAAGTCGGTGACGGCCTGGACCCGCTTTTGTACATTATCGATATCTTCCTTGGCATATTCCCCACCATCATACTTCAGGTCTTCATCACGCTTTTCAAAGCCTTCAGGGAAGCGGACATAATCAAACTGTATTTCCTGGAATCCCATTTTTGCAGCTTCAATGGCGATCCCTACATTATAATCCCACACTTCTTTCAGGAAAGGGTTAACAAAGGAATCCCCACCTCCATTTGACCACACTTTGTTTCCTTCTTTAAAGGACAGCTCCGGTTTTCGGTTCGCCAATACGGTGTCTTTGAATACAACGACCCTGGCAATCGGATAGATTTTCTTCTCTTCCAGCACCTTCAATATCGCTTTCGGGTCCTTCATGTAGGGCTGACCCACACTGTGGTATGGAGAAGACTCTTCAGGTATATAAGTCAGATTCCCTACATCATCTTTAATGTCGATGACCATCGCGTTCAAATCACTGTTATCCATCAATTTTGTGAGCGAATCGAACCTGGCGCCCCCGGCGGAGTGGGCTGTGACATAAATTCCTCTCACCGCATCTGGATATTCAAATGACAGGCCCGAATCAAATACGAACCTCGGTACCGGGCTAGTCAATTCCTTGTTACTCATTGAGAGCATTCTTTTCTCGTGGTTTTTAGCTTCTACTCCAGCCGCCGTCGCTGACTGAAACGGAACGACACACATTGCGAATAAACATAGAGATGTTGCAACCTTTCTCCATTTCAACATAAACCTCTCCTCTGGTAGACGTACTATCTAGTAAAATATGTAACTTCCCTTCTATTCTATCAAGGAAATTACTAGAAAGAAAAGGGATATTCCACCTAATCTGTCGAAATTTCCGAGGAAATTAATGCTCATCCCTATATCGTATGATGAACTTTTCAAAAAAGAATGACAAAGCGGATTTCATCGTAAAAAAGCTCCCCTCAATTTGAAGGGAGCTTCTTTACTTATATTAGTTTTTATAGGACGCCTGATATTGTGCGAATTCCTTCTCTGAACAATAGACGAAGTGTCCAGGTACGACTTCACGCATTTCAAGATTGTCATCTTCTGTGTAATTATGGACTGCAGGATTGTATTCTTTTCTTCTCCGTGTGCGCTCATAATCCGGATCCGGAAGCGGAATCGCAGATAATAACGATTGAGTGTATGGATGAAGAGGATTTTTGTACAACGCCTCACTTGTTGTCAGTTCAACAAGTTTACCGTAATACATAACACCGATACGATCACTGATATATTTCACCATGGAAAGATCATGGGCGATAAACAGATAGGTTAACCCTTTCTCCTTCTGCAGTTCCTGCATCAGATTCACGACCTGCGCCTGGATGGATACATCAAGGGCTGAAATCGGCTCATCTGCAATGATGAAATCAGGATCTACCGCCAAAGCACGAGCAATCCCGATACGCTGACGCTGACCGCCTGAGAACTCATGCGGATAGCGGCCTGCGTGCTCTTTATTCAGACCGACCGTTTCAAGAAGCTCATGAACTTTATCCAGACGCTCTTTCTTTGAAGTAGCCAGCCCGTGGATATCGATTCCTTCAGCGATGATGTCGGCCACTTTCATACGCGGATTTAAACTTGCATATGGATCCTGGAAGATCATCTGCATTTTACGGTTGAATTTCTTTAATTGGGAACGTGACTTTTTCCCATGCACGTCTTCCCCGTTAAAGAGAACTTGACCGTCGGTTGCATCATACAGACGAATGATCGTACGTCCTGTCGTTGATTTACCACAGCCGGACTCACCAACGAGTCCAAGGGTTTCCCCCTTATAAATATCAAAGCTGATATCGTCAACCGCTTTAACCATATTCGGTTTTCCAGGATTGAAGTATTGTTTTAAATTTTTAATTTCTAATAATTTTTCAGCCATTATGAACGAACCCCCTCAACAAGTACCGGCTCTTTATAATTCGCAGGCATTTGTCTTTGTCTTACTTTTACTGCTTCAGGAGGCTCAACCTGTGGAGCGCTCGGATGCAGCAACCATGATTTAACATAGTGTGTATCTGAAACCTTATAATATGGAGGCTCCTGTTCAAAGTCCACTTTCATGGCATATTCACTGCGAAGGGCGAATGCATCTCCCTTCGGCGGATTCAATAGGTCCGGAGGCGTTCCAGGGATGGCCACCAGCTCCTGTTCACCTTCAGTATCCGTTGTCGGCATCGAGCCGATCAGTCCCCAAGTGTATGGATGGCGGGGATCGTAGAAGATTTCATCTACGGTTCCTGTCTCGACAATCTGACCACCGTACATGACAGCTACACGGTCAGCGACATTTGCCACCACGCCAAGGTCATGGGTAATGAAAATGATCGATGTCTCGATTTTATTCTGTAAATCCTTCATCAGTTCAAGGATCTGTGCCTGAATGGTTACGTCCAGGGCAGTCGTAGGCTCATCGGCGATCAGGATCTTCGGGTTACATGCAAGTGCGATCGCGATGACGACACGTTGGCGCTGTCCGCCCGAGAATTGGTGAGGATACTGTTTGAAACGGGTATCCGGACTTGGCAGACCTACCAATTTAAGCAATTCGATCGCACGCTTTTTCGCATCATTTTTGCTCATGTTTTGATGCTTCACAAGCGGCTCCATAATTTGCTTACCGATAGTCATCGTCGGATTCAAAGATGTCATTGGATCCTGGAAGATCATAGAGATATCTTTCCCGCGGATTTTTTGCATCTCTTTTTCCGGCAGCTTTGCAAGATCCTTCCCTTCGAAAAGGATTTCCCCGTCCTTGATGAAGCCAGGTGGGTTCGGGATCAGTCTCATAAGGGCTTTTGTCGTAACCGATTTACCAGAACCGGATTCTCCGACAATCGCCAGCGTTTCACCTTTATCTAAATGGAAATCTACACCGCGTACAGCCTGAACTTCTCCTCCTTGCGTATTGAAGGAGACGTGTAGATCATTCACTTCTAAAATTTTTGACATATTATTATCTCCCTTCCATTACTTACGCATTTTCGGATCTAGCGCGTCACGCAGTCCATCAGCCATTAAGTTGAAACTTAAAATAACCAATGAGATGACGGCTGAAGGTACCAGCATCATATGAGGGAATGATTGAATCGATCTATATCCATCATTCACCAATGATCCAAGTGAAGCTCTTGGAGGAGCAATCCCCAGTCCGATAAAGCTTAAGAATGCTTCCGTGTAAATTGCAGCTGGAACTGTAAACATCGTCGTAATGATAACAGGTCCCATAACGTTTGGAAGTAAGTGTTTAAAAATCAATCGGTTGCTTGTTGCGCCAAGCGTTCTTGAAGCAAGGACAAATTCCTGATTCTTCAATTGAAGGACTTGACCACGCACGATACGGGCCATACCCGTCCAACCAGTAATAACCATGGCCATGGTTATGGAGAAGATACCAGGCTCAAATACCAGGATAAAGAGGATGACGACGATCAAGTTTGGAATTCCTACAAGAATTTCAATGATACGCTGCATTATATTATCTACTCTGCCACCGTAATAAGCTGAAATACCTCCGTAGGAAATCCCGATAAGGAAGTCAATGATTGCAGCTAAAATACCGATGTACAGTGAAATACGGGTACCATTCCAAGTACGTGTCCAAAGGTCACGGCCTAAGTCGTCTGTACCGAACCAGTAGTTTTCTTTAATATCCCTTGATCCATATACATCAAAGCCATCTGAATCTTTACCATCAAACGGTAACCATTCAATTCCTGAAAGCGCTTCAATTTTAGGAGGGAGTTTTGCGTGACGGATGTTTTGGTCACTGAATTTGTATTCGTTCATCATCGGACCAAAGATTGCAAAGAATACAATGATCGCGGTAATAATGATTCCAAGAATGGCTCCCTTATTCTTACGTAAACGAATCCAAGAATCTTGCCAGAAATTTAAACTTGGACGCGAAATTTTTTCAGCTTCATCTCCCTTAGCCTGTTGGGGTTGGAAGAGGTCGGGACTGAGTTGGTCTAATTTCTTTTTGTTATCTTCCATTATTTCTTCCCTCCAGCTAAACGAATACGTGGATCAATGATTCCATAAAGAATGTCCACTAAAAAGATTACAGCAATGAATAAAGCACTATAGAATAGGGTGATCCCCATGATTACAGTGTAATCATTTGTATTGATGGACACGACGAACTGATCCCCTAATCCAGGAACAGCAAAGATACGTTCGATTACAAGCGTACCTGTCATAATTCCTACAGTCATCGGTCCCAAGATCGTGACAATCGGGATCAATGCATTTCGGACAGCATGCTTCAGGACAGTTCCTGTTTTGGAGATCCCTTTAGCAGTGGCTAATAAAATATAATCTGAATTTAAAATTTCCAGCATCTCTGTTCTCATAAAACGGGCGATGGTCGCAACAACGAACACCGTCAGTGACAGAGTAGGTAAGATTGTGTGCTTGTACTCTCCCCACAGGGCAACTGGCAGCCATTCTAGTTTTACCCCAACATAATATTGGAGCAATCCTGCGAAAACGAATGATGGAATCGAGATACCTATTACAGCAAGGAATGTCGATCCGTAATCCAGCCATGTGTTATGTTTGATCGCTGCAATAATACCGATCAATAATCCTAGAAATGTTCCTAATACCATAGCTTGGAATCCAAGAAGTGCGGAAGGACCAATACGATCTCCAATCATTTGTGTAACTGGGCGGTTATCATATTGGAAGGATAAACCTAAATCCCCTTGAGCCAGGTTAACCATATAGTTGATATATTGCTCTGGCAGCGGGTCATTCAGGCCGTATTTATCCAGGATGATTTGTTGTTGTTCCGGAGACAGTCTTTCTGCATTTTGTAGTGGAGATCCAGGCAGGAGCTTCATCAGAAAGAACGTGGCGGTTGCGATAATAAGCAAAGTGATGATCATATAGACGATACGTTGAATTGTATATCTGACCATTCTTTAGCCCCCCTTTTTTTCTTATTTTTTCTACATTCCTAATTATAGCGATTTTCGACAAATTATCAATGTATTTTTATTTTTGTGATAATTTTCGACTTTCACTGGAAAAGGAGAGCATATGCCTATGCATACGCTCTCCTCGTAAGGTTTGTTCCTTGAGTTAAATACTACTCAATGTAAGCCCATTTGAATGATGCATCTGCACCAAATGAGTGACGTAACAGACCTTTAACATATGGACGCTCTAAGAAAGCAGTTCCACGTTGGTACATTGGGCTGATTGCTTGATCTTCGAAAAGGATCTTCTCAGCATCAACCATTGCTTGCCAGCGAGCTTCAGGATCACTTAATAGTTCACCTTTCGCTTTTTCAATTAACTTGTCATATTCAGGGTTAGAGTATCCCATTTGGTTATGAGCACCGTCAGTAACGAACATGTCAACGAAAGTCATCGGATCTGGATAATCTGGACCCCAGCCGGCGAATGAGAAGTCATATTGACCTTTTGATTCTAATTCAAGCTTTTGCTTGAACGGCTGTGCTTTGATTGACACAGTTAAACCTTCAAGGTTTTGTTCAAGTTGCTCTTTTAAGAATTCTCCGACTTTCTTAGAGCTGTCAGAGTCGTAGTTAAGTAATTCTAATTCGATAGAATCTTTACCTAACTCTTCTTTCGCTTTAGCCCAGTACTCTGAAGCTTTAGCTGTGTCATATCCACCGAAATCGCCAACAGCTTCACGGTATTCGCTACCGTCTGGACCTGTTACGAAATCTTTTGGTACTAAGAAGTACGCAGGGATAGAACCGTTGTTAAGAAGTACATCTACCATACCTTGCTTGTCATACGCAGCATCGATCGCTTTACGCGCATTTACGTTTTTCATTACTTCGTTCGCTTGGTTTAAGCGTAAGAAGAATACTGCTGTGTCAGCTTTTGTTTTGAAGTTTTCATCTGATTTATATTTGTCTACGAATTCAGCTGAAAGACCCGCAACATCAACTTTGTTTGTTTCATAAAGGTTTACACCAGTTGCAACGTCTTTAACAACGTTAAAGTTAACTTCTTTTAATTTTACAGTTTCAGCATCCCAGTAGCTGTCGTTTTTCGTTAACTGGTAGCTTTGTTCATGCTTCCACTCAGAAAGTGTGAATGGACCGTTATAGATTGCTGTATCAGCTTCAAGACCGAACTTATCGCCTTGAGACTCAACGAATTTTTGGTTTTGTGGGTAGAATGTTGCGAAAGAAAGCAATGCTTTGAAGTATGGTACAGCCGTTTCAAGCTGAACTTCCAAAGTCATATCATCAAGGGCTTTAACACCTAACTCTTCAGGTGCAACTTCACCGGCATTTACTTTAGCAGCATTTTTGATATCGTACATTATGTACGCATACTCTGCACCAGTATCAGGGTTCAAAGCCTTTTGCCAAGCGTAAACGAAGTCATTTGCCGTAACTGCGTCTCCGTTAGACCATTTAGCATCACGGATCTTGAACGTGTACGTTTTACCGTCTTCACTGATCTCTGGCTCTTCAGCAGCCATACCTAGTACAGCTTCGTCATTTTCACCTAAGCGGTAAAGACCTTCAAATACGTTGTTCATGATTTTGAATGAAACTGAGTCAGTTGCAAGTGTAGAGTCCATAGATGGGATCTCAGAACCCTCAAGTAAGTTAAGTACCTGTTCTTTCTTTTCATCAGTACCGCCAGCACCTGATCCTTCTTCTTCGCCTTCACTTTTCTTGTCGCCGCCGCAAGCAGCCAAGAAAGTACTCAGAGCCAGAAGAAGAACCAGCAAGAATGAAAACTTTTTCTTCATCTTGAAATTGACCTCCTCGTAAATCTCATATTTATTTATCTTCTAATTTTCAGAAGATTTGTTACTTATTATACATGATAGAGAAATTATTGCAATATGAATTTAACAGTTTTTTTGCTAAATTATCAGATTAGTAGGTATAAGGTCCGAAAAACCTTGCTGTTACAAGGTTTTTTCGAGTCACCTTGAACAGCAAGTCCCATTACAATTGTTACAAACGTAAATTTCGGCTGATCTGGGATGAGGTGCCTCTTCCTATCAATCTCACATTCCTATATTCACTTTTTTATTATAAATATTTAAAGAACAGACTAAATATAAATAATAGAATACATACTTATTTCTATAACTATATAGAACAGCTCTTCTACCCAAACCGCCCCGCCTCATTGAACTGTTCCATGGGTTTCATGTATACTACTAATAAAAAACAACAGAGGAGCATTATGATCAAACTTACCTTTTTTCACATCCTAACAGTATTATTTTTCTTTGTGTCGATCATCACCGGCATGTGTCAGGAGAAATCCCTGCTTCTTTCCTTTATAGACAGCTTGTTTATAGTGGGCATTACTTATGTAGCAACAGGCGGGCTTCTTTTTATATTCCAAAAAGGCTTCTTCAACGGTATTATTTATTCCCTTAAAAGATTCCGGAACAGTACCAAACAAGGAAAATTCATTTCCCAATTCGATGATTTGGATGAAACGAAGGAAGCATATGAGGAATATGGCGTTCAACGCTCCTATTCCATCACAAAATCGATCCTGATGGTCGGCAGTGTCGCGTTCATCCTTTCCATCGCCCTCTCCTACCTTCTGTACACTTGAATTCGCACCTTTTTTTACTTATAATGAAAGCATATAAAAAAATGGGCGACGATGAAGAGTAGTACTTTTCTGTATGAATTGAAAGAGAGCTTGTGGCTGGTGGGAACAGGTATTCATCTGAAAAGGAATGGACTTCTGAGCTTTGTGTGCGAATAAGAGTAGCATATGACGATTCACCCCACGTTAAAGGGGCACCATGTTTATCATGGACTAAGCTGACTCAGGAAGAGTACTTAGGGTGGCACCGCGGAAATGATCCCATTCGTCCCTATCTTATATAGGACGGATGGGTTTTTATTTTGATGATTATTAGGAGGATAAGAAATGAAGACAATCTTTAGCGGGATTCAGCCGAGCGGGACGATTACACTCGGTAACTATATTGGGGCAATGAAGCAGTTCACTGAGCTGCAGGAAGAATATCATTGCTATTTCTGCGTGGTGGACCAGCATGCCATAACGGTGGCGCAGGATAAAATGGAGCTGCGCAAGAACATCCGCAGTCTGGCAGCACTTTATATTGCATGCGGGATCGACCCGGAGAAAGCAACACTTTTCATTCAATCTGAGGTGCCTGCCCATGCACAGGCCGGATGGATCCTGCAATGCGTCACGTATATCGGTGAGCTTGAAAGGATGACACAATTTAAAGATAAATCCCACGGTAAGGAAGCCGTTTCAGCTGGCCTGTTGACGTATCCGCCATTGATGGCAGCAGATATCCTGCTGTACGGTACGGATTTGGTACCTGTCGGTGAAGATCAGAAACAGCATTTGGAATTAACAAGAAATCTTGCCGAGAGATTCAACAATAAATATAATGACATCTTTACGGTTCCAGAGGTGCGCATTCCAAAAGTCGGGGCACGGGTCATGTCCCTTCAGGATCCATTGAAGAAAATGAGCAAGTCGGATGCAAACCAGAAGTCATTCATTACGCTGCTGGACGATCCGAAACAGATTGAAAAGAAAATCAAGAGTGCCGTGACGGATTCCGACGGCATCGTGAAATATGATAAAGAAAATAAACCTGGTGTCTCAAACCTTCTTTCCATTTATTCGATCCTTGAAGGAAGCACAATCGAAGAACTCGAGCAAAGGTATGAAGGCAAAGGGTACGGCGACTTTAAAGGAGACCTTGCCGAGGTGGTCGTCAATGCCATCAAGCCCGTCCAGGACCGCTACTACGAACTGATCGACTCTGAAGAATTGGATGACATCCTCGACCGGGGCGCGGAAAAGGCCAACTTTGCGGCGAATAAAATGCTGAAGAAGATGGAAAAAGCAATGGGCCTCGGCCGAAAAGACAGAAAGAGAAAATAAAAGCTGAGACTAACATTCTCAAGCTAACGGAAAAACCGAATGATTCGACCTTCTTTAATGAAGATTGAATCCATTCGGTTTTTTGATTCATTCAGAATCCACGTTTAAACAAGGGAATGGACAGGACTACCAGTTATGACCCGGCACCTTCTTTTTTCAAGCAAAAACCCCCTCACCCGTTCATCGGTCAGGGGGTTTTTCATTAATTCACTTTAGGGCGGTTCTCCACTTCCCACAGCTTCTCAAAGAAGGGCTGTCCCTTAATTAAATTCTCGCATAGCGTCAAGTGTTTTTCAGACCAGCCGTACTGCATTTCTTCATATAACATCTGCCAGATTTCTTCGAAGTCCATCTCCTGTATCGTCCTGTATCTCTGCGGCGCCCACTCTGTATACCAATATCTAATCTCTGCCGTATTGTTCGAACTGTGAAGCTGATCGAGCGCCATGAATAACAGCTGCTTCAACTGCCTTTCTTTCCTCGTCAACCCACTCATCATATAGGGACTCGGCGACAGGATATGATATGAATCTTCCTGCTTCACTTCCGAATGAATCAAGTACGAAGTTGTTTCATGACTTTCCACCATTTCATACACGAGCTGTTCTTGTCTCGGTATGAGCCTGCTTTTTCGAATCGGAACGGTGTAACCAATCGTATCGACCGCTAATATGCCGGTCCCATCCGTCACGATGAAGCAGTAATCAAGCTGAATTCGTTCATGGTTTTTACGCAAATATGCTTTTTGATAAACATTGTTAAGAAGTTGTTGAGGTAACTCTGATAAATCATTCTCGATGTAATGAAACAGTTCACTATCCACCTTCATAAGAGGCACCTGATCAAGCAGTTCAATTACGTCCTCTTTTCTCCACTCGTGAAAATGACAGACATTGTAGCCATTTTCTTCGCCTTCGAACCAATTTACCCATACATCATGAAGATATAACATGATTGACCCCTCGCTTTGCTTCAATCTTATTTGTCAATCAGTATGGGCGAAATGGTGTAAATTTATTCCTATTTTCACGGGTTTTATGGACAGGGATGATTTTTTCTCCGGGGAATATAGATAGACAGCGTAATGATGAAGAGTCCAATAGGAAATAGATAGCATTCGACCCTGGTGGATACGAAGTGGAAGTATTCAAAAAAAGACATACCGGTCGTAAGCAGATTTAAATACATAATCAAGCTTACACCTCCGGAAACGGCCAGTCCAAATCCTATGAACAATCCGAATAATTGTACCACCATATGCCCCGCCTCTATCCCTGGACTGAGTGATTGCAGCTCGTCCATGCTTACTATAGTCTATGAACGGGGTTTAGAGTTATGACGGTGAATTTGTCCGTTTCTTACCGCTTACTTCTCCGACAGAAATGAGGCAGATGGTTTATCTATCAGTCGCAATGTCGGGACTTTCTCTTTTAATAAGGATTTTTCGACGAGCCGCATCCCTGCAGCATAGCCAAGCATTTTCGGGTACCCTTTTTGCCCAAGAAGCAATTGATCATGAAGTGGATCCCTTCGCTTTACTTCTAAATTCGGTTGAATCCATTTCTTATGATACTCTGTCATTTCGTCTTCGGAATATGCTTTCGTCCAGGGTGCCATATAATTTTCTCCACAGTACTCTTTGACTGCATATTCAGCCAGGCCTTCAAAGATGATGGAATCGAGCAATGTGTACTGACTGTCTTTTTTGTTCAACCGTTTCATCCTCACACAATGATGATACTCATGAACAAACAGTGCTTCGTACTCTTTCGGATCTTCCTGTTCTGTCAGGAAAAAGAATATCTCATCCTTGAAGCACACCCCTGATTTCTTCATGGAGGACTGAAACATCCCCCTTCTTTCCTGAACAGGGAATAAATATATCGGGACGCTTGGTCCATTCCACTTCCGCTTGTACTTCTTTTCATATAATGAAAAACGTTCCCACAGTTTCATTTCTTTCATTTTTTCATAAATATCTTCGGCGTGTCTTGAAGACCTGTACATTCCGTGCTTCATTAAATATTGATAAAATGATTGCTGGTCGTCTTTCCCGTTTATCGTTTTCTTCAGAAGCTCCAATGGCTTGTCGATCCCATTCTCCAACCAATGATCTGTAGGTGCAACGGCCACCCTCATCCCTCTTTTCAGCTTTTTAATATATATATGAAAGGAATGGAAGGTTCACAACTTGAAAAAAGATGGGCACGATCAAAGGAGAGAGATCGGACGAAAGGGTTTCCCAAAAGAAAAATCCGAACGAGTTGGACACTCGTTCGGATTTTTTGGCAGAAACCTTTCTCGGCCTCTGATTTTATTTATGAATCACTATACTTTTTAAATACGATGGTTGCATTATGGCCGCCGAAGCCTAATGAATTACTCATCGCCACATTCACTTCTTGTTCCCTTGCCTGGTTTGCCACGTAGTCAAGGTCACATTCAGGGTCTGGTGTATCGATATTAATTGTAGGCGGCAACACGCTGTCTTTCATAGCCAGCACCGTGAAGATCGCTTCCACTCCGCCTGCAGCGCCAAGCAGATGTCCGGTCATGGATTTCGTTGAGCTCATCGCTAATTTATAGGCATGCTCACCGAACACTTCTTTCACAGCCATTGTTTCATATTTATCGTTGTACGGCGTGCTTGTGCCGTGTGCATTGATGTAATCCATTTCTTCCGGAGAAATTCCACCGTCTTCAAGGGCCATCTTCATCGCTCTCGCCCCGCCTTCCCCTGCTGGTGCAGGAGCCGTGATATGGTGGGCATCTCCTGTACAACCGTATCCGACGATTTCCGCATAAATCGGTGCACCGCGTTTCAGTGCGTGCTCAAGTTCTTCAAGCACGACGATCCCCGCTCCTTCTCCCATGACAAAGCCGTCACGGTCTGCATCAAACGGTCTTGATGCCTTCTCCGGATCCGGGTTCGTTGACAGGGCTGTATTGGCGCAGAATCCTGCCACACTCATCTTCGTGATCGGCGCCTCTGCCCCTCCAGAAATCATCACATCGGCATCTCCCCGTTGAATGACCTTGAAAGCATCACCGATCGAGTTCGTCCCTGTTGCACAAGCCGTAACAGTACAAGAGTTGAAACCTTTTGCACCGAGCATGATGGACACCTGTCCAGTTGCCATATCAGGTATGATCATCGGAACGAAGAAAGGACTCACACGACGGTATCCGCGTTTTTGGAACGTTTCATATTGCTGTTCAAATGTCTCCATGCCTCCGATACCTGATCCGATCCAAACACCGATACGGTGGGCATTTTCATCCGTGATATCAAGCTTTGAATCTTTTACGGCCATTAAGGATGCGGCAATGGCGTAATGGGTGAAGCGGTCCATTTTTCTCGCTTCTTTACGCTCTACCCCGAAGTCCTCAATATTGAAATCCTTTAATTCCGCCGCCACTTTCGCTGGATACTCATCGGCATTCAACCTTGTTAACGGGCCTACACCGGTCTTTCCCGCTCTAATGTTTTTCCATGTCGATTCAACATCGTTTCCTAAAGGCGTCACACTTCCTAAGCCTGTTACCACTACGCGTTTCTTATTCATTCAATCCATCTCCTTTATCTGCAAGTTGTTTATGAGAGTTATTCCGGTCTATTTACCCCAACGCATGATGATGGCGCCCCATGTTAATCCGCCACCGAAGCCTACCATGACCACTACGTCATTTTCTTTCACTCTTCCAGCCTCGAGATCCTCTACAAGTGAAACAGGGATCGAAGCCGCTGATGTGTTCCCGTATTTATTGACTGTTTTGGACATCTTCTCCACCGGCAGCTCTAAGCGCTGTCTTGCTGCCTCCATGATGCGAATGTTCGCCTGGTGTGGAATCAGGAAATCTACATCTTCTTTACTGAGTCCTGCTTTTTCAATCACGTTGATACTCGATTCACCCATTTGACGCACAGCAAATTTAAATACTTCCCGTCCGTTCATCACGAGCTTTTCCTCTTGATAAAGATGTTTTGCCCCAGAACCGTCAGATCCAAGTTCAAATGCAAGAATTCCTTTACCATCCGGAACCGGCCCAAGTACGGCAGCCCCTGCTGCGTCTCCGAATAACACGGCTGTGTTGCGGTCTTCCCAATCTGTAATTTTCGATAGTTTCTCTACGCCGACAACAAGTACATGCTTATATGCCCCGTTATCAATAAACTGCTTCGCTGTTACCATACCATACATGAAGCCTGCACATGCAGCGCTAAGATCCATCGCAGCTGCTTTCTTCGCCCCCAGGCGCTCTTGCAGCAGGCAGGCGACAGATGGGAATGGATAATCAGGTGTGACCGTCGCGACCATGATGAGATCAATATCTTCAGCTGTGATCCCTGCATCAGAGATTGCCTTTTTGGCCGCTTCAAATGCCATATCAGAGGTATTTATTTCATTATTTGCTATCCGTCGCTCTTCGATGCCTGTTCTTGTACGAATCCAATCATCCGTTGTGTCTACCATTTTCTCAAGGTCAGCGTTTGTTAAGATCGTCTCAGGAAGATAACGTCCAATTCCAATAATACCTGTATTCATATTGGCATTCCCTACTTTCGTTTATATTTTTAAGTATTTAGGTTTATTATCAATTATTATGACTTGGTACTAATTTTATCGAAGATTCATGCTTTCTGCAATTATTTTTTACTGATACGCGATTTCATTAGGTCGAATATGTTTTTGAAGGCGATCTCTGCAACCTTTCAGGAATTACTTATACGAGCACAAAAAAACGGTCCATTATCATCAATGGACCGTTTTTCTTCCCTTATTCTTTATGTAATGCATCCCGTTTCCCTAATTCATACGCTTCACCCATAACTTGTGTGAAAAGCGTCATAAAAGGCTGCAGCATGTCGGGAGTGAACTCCACTCCTGTTTGATCAAGCTGCTCTTTCGCTTGAGGGAAATACTTCATTGCGATTTGCATAAATTCCATTGTTTTGTCCTGATTCATTGCTTCGATTCCTTTCCATTCGGTAATTTTCCTGTTTCGATGTAGTGCTTGACATGTTGCTTCATTTGAGATTGAAATTCCTCAGGAACGAGAGGACTATATTTACCCATTGATATGACACCGTCTTCGAAATCGAATTCCAAATTACCCGAATCCAATTCACCATTCGCAAACCGTTCAGCCACTACCCCGTACAACTTGTCTGCATGTTGTACTGTACTCGTCAGCACCGTCGATTCCCCAAGGTCTGATTGATCGGATACATATCCAATGGCATAAAGCCCTTTTTCCTTCAGCTTTTCAATTACAGCTACATTATAGCCGTCACCTGCAGGATACACAACATCCACGCCGTCAGTCATCATGGCATCCAGTGAGGTCAGGGCGATTTCTTGATCATCCCAGTGATTCGTATACTTCACGGTCAGTTTGGTATCACTGTCTTGATACTTTGCCCCGTCGATGAAACCTTGAACCTCAGGCTGCCAGTCAAATGCCGCTATGACACCGATATGATGTGCAGGGGACTGTTTGGCGGCAGTCATCCCACCGAAGAATCCCATGGCGTACCCTTTGAATTGCAAGCTTGTTGTGTTCTTCTCTGTTGCACTGCCGTTGAAGCTGACAAAGTGGATATCTTTGTATTCACCGGACAGCTCATTGAACACACTGGCGTACTCGCTTCCGTGACCAAAGAGCAATTCCACTCCTTCGCCTTCATATTCTTTTACTGCTTGTTTGATTGATGTATCACTCTTCATACTCTCTTTATAAAACACGTCTGCATGATAATCCGATTGAATTTTCAATAATCCTTTATACCCTTTTGTTCCCCATACACCGTCATTTATTGTTTCGGGAACAAGTAAACCTACTTTCTCTATATGCGCGCCATTCCCAGAGGAACAACCACCGAGGACAAGCATGATGATTGTCAATAATATTGTGTATAATTGCTTTTTCATGTGCAGCAACTCCTTTACAGACCGTGCAGCCATTATAAAAAGTACAATAGAAAATTATTACATCATCTCTATTTTACCTCCATCCCCATACTGTGAAAAGAGAAATATTTCTCATTCCTGAATTTCATGGAGACGGATCCCTTTTATTTGATTTTCGATGATGTACTGATGGGGCTTGGACGGCTTCACGATGATCTCTTGCCCGACTGATTCTCTCCCCTTGCGGACTGGATTGACCGCTTTGTCAGTGACGTAGGACAATGCTTCATTCCAGCTGTCGGGAGAAAGTGGCTTCAGCGTGAAGGATTCACTTCTTGATGAATGGGAAACGATTGTCCTTGCCGCATCTTTCACATAAATGGCTCCACTTGGGTCATCAGCATACCCCTTCCCCTCTTGCCCGCCTTGAAGAAGTTGAGCAAATAAAAAGTCCCGGGGCTGATGAACGCCGTACAGTGTCGGGATATAAAATGCTGCCCCATCCTTTCTGTGATTCCGCGTTCCGTTCTGATAGATCCTGATTACTTGGGGAGGTTGTTCAAGTTTTGAAACCATGGCATCCACTTCTTGTAAATATTCCACCGTGCCTTCCCTCATCTGATCATAATATGGAAGGAATACAAAACAGTCTTCAAGCAGATCCTTATCCCATTTCTCATACGGAATGTATTGAAGGTTTGCATTCCTTCCGATTTCGAGCCATTTATCCTTCACTTCCATGTCTTCATCTACAGCAGTCACTGTACATCCTTTTTCCAACAGTGCATCGCACAGTTCAAATCCTAAAAACTGTTGTGCAGCAAACACGAATGCATGATTCAAATCAATCACTCCAATTTGTTAGTTATAACTCCTTCTCATGCAGGGAAAAGTATGAAGCAAACTTCCCTCCAAGAGAGACGCGTTTTTCAGGGAGGACAAAGAATAAATCGGTCGGTTTTCCTTTTTCCAAACGCTCCGTATATATATCTTTTATGAGAGTGAATTGATTTTTATAACGATTTAGAGTTGTCGGCTGAACAATATACAAAGGAATCGAAATGGTCTTGAACACTTCATAGTCAAGGGATTGCCGGGAAATAAGCGTTTCACACTCTTCCTCCATCACATCCAGGGTGAGTGAAAGTTCTTTTATCATCTTTTTATAAAAAAATTTTTGTTCCCTTTCTTGCTCCAGATGATCATATACGGATACACAAGGGGAAAATAATACGGCACTTCTTATATCATCTTCCATTTTCGGGTACAAATTTTTGAGCACAAGCGCCCCCATGCCTTCTGCAAGGATATGAATCTTGCCGTTGATGATTTCATTCCGCTTCACGTGCTGATACAGCCGCTTTGCGAGCTTCACGGCCTGATTACTCCCCCAATTCGCCCCGTAAAGATTGCTATAATACACAATATATCCTTTGTTTGTCAGGTCCTGAATCCATTTATAGCGTGCCTCATGCTGAACCCAAAAGCTGCTTTTCTCATCCACATAATGATTGGCATCCCCGATGATCAGGACAGCGAAACCATTTGGACGTTCAGGATAATGAATCATGCACCACTCTTGCTCTAATTGAAACAATCGCTGATACATTTTGATTTCTCCTTTTTACATAATAAGTCATTATAGTTTATGTAAAGGTACAACTTTGGTAAGGGAGAACGCCCAACCAGGCGCTGATATTTGCGAATAAATGGATGTTACCCCTACTTTTATCCATGGGCAGGGGAGGAATGATAAGGGTTACATTTCACATATTCGCCATTTATTAATTAAAAGTCCTGTGGTAAAATGAAAAAGATTGAAATGGTTACAAACTGCTAAGAAGTTAGTTGATTACATAGGAATGAGGTGCATTCGCATGAGATTTTTCTGGATGTTTTTCTGGGCTTTTGCTCTGAGTGAAATGTTGACATACGTTGTTAGTTCAATGAACGGAATCGAATTCCATTTCGTAACTGGATTGATCATTTCTGTTTGTGTAACAGTATTGGTGTTCCTGATCACGCTTGTTCTTCCAAACGAGCCGGTTGAGAAACATTAAAAAAGCAGCCTGATGCGGCTGCTTTTTTTTATGCTTTCATGTGGATTACCGGGATTCCGTCACTTGAATATCAACCCGTCTTTTCCTCCATCGATGGTGAAGGTCTGACCTGGCATGACGCCCCCTTTGATCAATTCCCTCGCCAGTTTCGTTTCAATCTCCTTTTGAAGGTACCTTTTTAACGGTCTGGCACCGTAGACTGGATCATACGCCGATTGAGCAATGAACGCTTTGGCGGCTTCCGTCAGTGATAAGCTGATCTGCTGCTCTTCTAACCGGCTTTGTAAATCGTCGATAAGCTTATCAATGATCCCTTTAATATTTCCGATGCTTAAGGGCTTGAATAAGATGATATCATCGACCCGGTTGAGAAACTCGGGACGAAACGATGAGCGGAGCTGCCCCATGACAAGATTCTTCGTTTCATCATCAATCTCTTCTTCTCCTTTATTCCGCTCTAGTAAATAAGCCGATCCAATATTGGAGGTCATGATAATCACAGTGTTTTTACAATCTATCGTTCTTCCCTGGGAGTCGGTTATCCGTCCGTCATCAAGCATCTGTAGAAGGATATTGAAGACTTCCGGATGGGCCTTTTCAATTTCATCCAATAAGATGACTGAATAAGGCTTCCGTCTGATAGCCTCTGTAAGCTGACCGCCTTCTTCATATCCAACATATCCAGGAGGTGCACCGATCAATCGGGATACAGCATGCTTCTCCATATACTCAGACATATCGATCCGTATCATCTGCTCTTCACTGTCAAACAGCGTTTGTGCGAGAGTTTTTGCGAGCTCCGTTTTCCCGACGCCGGTCGGACCAAGGAAAATGAATGACCCGATCGGCCTGTTTGGATCCTTGATTCCTGCCCTTGCACGGATCACCGCATCGCTTACCAATTGAACGGCTTCATCCTGGCCGATTACCCTTTCATGGAGGATAGAGTCAAGCTTCAATAACTTCTCCCTCTCTCCCTCAACAAGCTTCGTGACAGGAATACCGGTCCATCTGGCAACAATATCGGCAACTTCTTCTTCGGTCACTTCTTCACGGAGGAGGCGGCCTTCCTCTTCTTTCATCATGTCCCGCTCCAGTGCCTCAAGCTCTTTTTCCATCGCCGGGATACGTCCGTGCCTCAGCTCGGCTGCTTTGTTGAGGTCATAATTGCTTTCTGCTTCTTCAAGCGTCCTCCGCAGCTTTTCCAGCTCTTCACGCTTTTCCTGTACAACGGAGATACTTTCTTTCTCCCGTTGCCACCTCAGCTTCATTTCATTTGCCTTTTCCTTCAGATTGCTTAAGTCTTCACGGATACGCTCGAGCCGCTCGAGGCTTGCCGGATCCTTTTCCTTGTTCAGCGCGGCCTCTTCAATCTCGAGCTGCATCACTTTACGGGTCACTTCATCAAGCTCCGACGGCATGGAGTCGATTTCTGTGCGGATCGTGGCACACGCTTCATCAATCAAATCGATCGCTTTATCCGGAAGGAACCGGTCAGAAATATACCGGACAGACAATCTGGCAGATGCCACGATTGCCCGGTCATGGATATTCACACCGTGATGGATTTCAAATCGTTCCTTCAGCCCCCTCAAGATGGAAATCGTGTCCTCCACATCCGGTTCCTTGACGAGCACCTGTTGAAAGCGCCTTTCAAGTGCCGGGTCCTTTTCAATATACTTCCGGTATTCATTCAAGGTCGTCGCCCCGATACAGTGAAGCTCCCCTCTTGCAAGCATCGGTTTGAGGATATTGCCGGCGTCCATCGCCCCTTCTGTTTTACCAGCCCCTACAATTGTATGAAGCTCGTCGATGAACAGAAGGATCCGTCCTTCACTTTTCTTCACCTCTTGTAATACCGCCTTTAAGCGCTCTTCAAATTCACCCCTGAACTTGGCCCCTGCGACCAATGAGCTCATATCCAGTTCGAAGATGGTTTTATCCTTCAATCCTTCCGGGACATCTTTTCTGACGATCCGCTGTGCAAGTCCTTCAACGATCGCCGTTTTCCCCACGCCAGGCTCACCGATCAAGACAGGATTGTTTTTCGTTTTTCTGGAAAGGATCCTGATTACATGACGTATCTCGCTGTCTCTCCCGATGACAGGGTCGATCCTTCCAGCTTTGACGTCGGCAACCAGGTCTCTCCCATATTTCTTCAGTGCTTCATATTTCACTTCAGGATTTTGTGTCGTCACCTTATTCCCTCCTCTAATTTCTTCAATGATGCCGAGGATGATCCTTTCTGTCACACCCAGATTGGATAAGTATGTGTTGATTCTGTTATCCTTTTGTTTCCATAAGGAGACTGCCAGATGTTCGATCGAGATGTAGTCATCTCCCCACTTGGTTTTCAATTGCTCACTGTCCTGCAGCAGCTGGTGAACATCCCGGGAGAAGAACTGCCCATATTGGATGCCTGTTCCTTCGACTGCAGGTTTTTCATTCAGCCTCGCTTCTGTCCACTCAATCACGTCCTGCCCGTCGATCCCTGTCCGATCATAAATCGTTCGTAGCAGGCTGTCTTCTTTGCTGAGGAGCGCTTTCCACAGATGAAAAGTCGATATGTCCGTATGTAGTTTTCCTTTTGCGATTTCACCTGCAGAAACCAGGCCTTCCTGTATGCTGTGTGTCATTTTGTCAAAATCCATTGCTTTCACCTCGTACATTGACCTTTATTGACCTTTATATTCATTATATCCCTTTCTTTGGAAAAGGAAAAGAAACAAGGCTCCGGTAATTGACAAGAACATTGTCAGTTCCGGAGCCTTGCGCCATGACTGTTATGGCTTTCTTGCATATGTCCATAGACGGTTGTGATTGGCGTTCTCCGGGAACCGGTCCCCTGCTTTCATCCGGAGTTTCTGCGGGTTTTTCACCATGCTCCCGGTTTCACCGATTTCGATGTATTCTCCGTTATTCGGCGCCTTGTCTCCCGCCCTGAATTGTCGCGATTGTCCCATTGTCACCCCTCCTTGTTGAAGCTGTGCTTCTCTCCTATTTTTCTACAACAGCAAGCTTTCATGCATGCCAGATGAAGGATAAAGATGATAAACACGTTACGGTTCGGTTAACATTTTGAAAAAGGCTTTACAGTCTTTCCCTTTATGGTGTTAAATTAAAAAATGTGGAGAAAAAACGCTTGGAGGAAACACAATGGATTTTTATCTGATAATGAAATATTTATTTTTAGGGATTTTTCAAGGCTTTACTGAGCCGATTCCGATCTCATCAAGTGGACACTTGCTGCTTGCCCAGCATTTCCTCGGAATCGATGATGCAACATTGACATTTGAAATGCTCGTCAATACGGCTTCACTGCTTGCTGTCCTCATCATATACCGGGAAGACATCCTTCGTCTGATCGTGAACGGTTTGGGTTACTTTAAACATAAAACACCTGAAACGAAACGTGATTTTCATTTCATTTTATACTTAATCATCGGTACGATCCCTGCCGGGGTGATTGGCGTGTTGTTCGGCGATGTGATTGAGAAGCATTTGACGAAAGTCGTTACGGTTGGTATCACGCTGATCATCACGGGTATCGCCCTCTGGATGATCCGAAATCTCCGAGGCAGAAAGAATGACGGAGATTTGAATGTGAAAGACGCGATTATCATCGGCCTTGCCCAGGCGGTAGCCCTCATCCCGGGTATTTCCCGGTCCGGTGCAACGATCGTAGCTGCCATGGCGAGCGGAATGAAGGCGGAAACGGCACTCCGTTTCTCCTTTCTCCTCTACATCCCAGTCAGCGTAGGGGTCATGGTATTTGGAATCAGCGACCTGATGGATGATCCGGATTTGGCTTCACGGGCGCTACCTTACACTGTCGCTTTCCTATCGTCACTTGTCGCTTCTTACTTCTCTTTGAAGTGGTTCATGAATATCATGGCTAAAGGAAACTTGAAGTACTTTGCGATCTATTGTGGAATTGCAGGTGCCGCTGTCCTGATTTTTGCATAGAAACCTTCAATCCTGCAGGAAAATACGTTACACTTGGATAAATCATACATTTTGATGGAAATGATGTGATCTCATGAGTGAAACCACAAAAGTCCCTTTCGAGATAAAACAATTATTTACCGAGAACGGCTTATTGAAACCGGTTGAAAAAGGACACTTTTTGTTTCAAGAAGGCAACCCTGCACAAGAGGTGTACCTGATTAAAAGAGGACGGGTACAAATCAGTAAGGTGATTCCGGATGGCAGGGAACTCTCCCTGCGGATTTGTTCATGCGATGATGTTATTGGTGAGCTGACCCTGTTCAGCCAGGAAGCACATTATATGCTCAGCGGAAAAATCGTGGAAGACGGGGAAATCTATGTGCTGCCGAGAGAAAGTTTCGAAGAGGCCCTTTCCCATGACAATTCGCTGACCATTCAGTGGATGAAATGGATCCAGCTCCAGAATCAGCAGAACCAGACGAAATTCCGCGACCTCATCCTCCATGGAAAAAAGGGAGCCCTGTACTCTACCCTCATCCGCATGACAAACAGCTATGGCAAAACCGTCGATAAAGGAATCCTTCTCGACCTGCCACTGACAAATCAGGAATTGGCTAACTTCTGCGGGACTTCGAGGGAAGTGGTGAACCGGTTATTGAGTGAGTTAAAGAAAGAGAACGTTCTGATCTGGGAAAAAGGTTATTTGACGATTATGGATCTGGACTACCTGAAAGAAGCCATCGATTGTGAGAATTGTCCGGTTTCGATTTGCCGGATCGATTGATGAGTAACCGATCCTGACTAAAAAGATCCCCCGGGGCACATCGCCCAGGGGGATCTTTCATTATTCACCGCTATTATCTGATGCCGAGGGCAATCTTCGCATAGCGGGACATATTGTCTTTGCTCCATGGTGGATTCCAGACGATATCCACTTCTGTTTCTTTGACTTCTGGGATTTCACCCAAAGCGGTCTTCACCTGATCGACGATTGTACCTGCTAGCGGGCATCCCATCGACGTAAGCGTCATCGTAACCTTCGCCTGTCCCTCTTCGTCTAGATCAACGTCATACACCAGTCCTAAATTCACAATATCTATACCTAATTCAGGGTCGACAACCTGCTCTAACGCACCCATCAAATTATCCTTTAAATCTTGATCCATGGTATCACTCCTTTATTCTAATTACGTTATCCTACTCTTTATTCACCCTTCATCTTAACAAATAAACGGGTATAGTACAAAAAAGTCAGGCTGAGATGTGCTTTTCAAACCATTCAACCAGCCTCAACACGCCTTCCCTCGTCACCTTGTGGTCGGCTTTTTCATCTTCTATAAAGAGAAGGTGATCTTCCTGCCCTTCATAGACCGGCACAATGCTGTCATAAAATTCACGGGTCAGATTGAACGGGACGACTTTATCCCTTTTCCCGTGCCAGAACATGAGCGGTCTCCCTCCAAGTTTCTCTGGTTGAAGACTCAGGTCGTAATGAGACAGTTCATTTAAAATGCCTTGAATTTCTTCCTTGCTGAACGGAAGATCGTAACCAAGTGCTTCCACCTGACCGATCTGGGTTTCTGCAAATTTCACATAAGCTGGATTTCCCATCAATGAAACGGCAGATGATATCCATTCATATTGAGTCAGTGCACCCAGCGTGACAATCCCACCCATGGACGTGCCTGCAACACCGATCCGGTCTGGTAAGATCAAGCCTTCTTCTTCGAAATGCTCTTTCAGTACGCCTAATTCATGAATCGTATTGATGACAATCTTCCAGAACACTTCACCTAATTGCTGCTCAGATTTACCCGTTGAGCGTTCCCCGTGCTCCAGTGCATCGGGCAGGATCACCCGGAAGCCCTTCTCGGCCAGGTAGTAGGCGTAGTGCAGATTATGTTCTTTCGCACTGGTGAACCCATGTATGAAAAAGCAAAGGGGAGCCTGTTCTTCACCAATTTCTTTTTTCACTATATGTAGGAATGGAATGCTTTGGACGGTTGATTTTTCAACAGTGATCATATCTGCTCTCTCCTTCCTGATCTTCTTCATATGATATCCTAGATTTGGGAGCATGTATAATATTTCGCACGGTGCCGGATACATTCCTATAAATGTAAGAGCAGACGGTAGACAACCTTCATGCAGTCACGCTAAACTGATATTACTCTCATAACATTCAGATTGGGGATTTACACTATGAACTCACAAGAGAAACATTTAATCGTTTTGGATCTAGACGGGACACTGCTGACTGATGAGAAGAAAATCTCGACCAAAACACATGATATATTAAAGAAAGCCCGCTTAAATGGCCATGAAGTCATGATCGCGACCGGCAGGCCATACCGGGCCAGTGAACTGTATTATCAACAGCTGCAATTGACGACTCCGATCGTCAATTTTAACGGGGCATTCGTCCATCATCCTGCAGATGAGTCCTGGGGGATGTTTCACGAACCGATGGATGTGAAGGTGGCCAAACAAATCATCGAAGCATGCAATAATTTTAAGTTCCGGAATATCGTGGCTGAAGTGATGGATGATGTGTACATGCATTATCATGATGAAAGGATCATCGATGTGTTCATGATGGGGAACCCTGCGATATCAACAGGCGATATCCGACATTACCTGACCGATCATCCAACATCCATGCTCATTCATGCAGAAGAGGAAGATGTGGCGGAAATCCGTGCACATCTCGATGAAGTGCATGCAGAACTGATTGATCACCGGAGATGGGCTGCACCGTGGCATATTATCGAAATTGTAAAGACCGGTCTCAATAAAGCGGTCGGCATTGAAAGAGTCGCTTCATCACTTAATATCCCTCAAGAACGGATCATTGCCTTCGGGGATGAAGACAACGACCTTGAAATGCTTGAATATGCAGGTACCGGTGTCGCAATGGGCAATGCCATCGACCCGTTGAAAGACATTGCCAACGAAGTGACCCTGTCCAACGAAGAAGACGGGATCGGCCGCTATCTGCAAAACAGATTCAACCTTTGATTCTCATGTGGAAGAGATGGGTATATGTTCTTCCTGTAAAATCTCCATTTGCAGCCATACTAACAAAGAACGCATGAAGCGTTCCAACTCGCAAAAGGGGTGGTCGTGATGGGTAGAAATAAATCTAAACGATTTGTACAACAAGGTAAAATTGCTGTATCAAAACATGATGAACGCATTCCTTACCATTTGACCTATGCTGAAGCTGAAGCAAAAAAACTTGCTTCCCATGAAGGTACAGGAGGGATGGAATAATGAGCAATCCATTATTCCAGCAAGCCCGCAGCGCCGTATCTTCAGCCAAACAAGCTTGCAGCAGCGGTGAAAACGTTCAAATGTCTATTGATAAAGCAAAGAATGCTTTGTCATCTGCTTACGCCAACTCCAATGTAGAGGAACAGAAGCAGCTTCGCGTGCTGCAGGATGAGTTAAACACTCTTTCTTGATTGAATGAATGAAAAACAGGGTTGTCCGGTTTCGGACAACCCTGTTCATTTTGTTATCGGGACCACATAAAGATTCACTACTTTCCCGTCCCCGTCATCCCGTTCGTATAAGTGCAGGAACATCCTCTCCCCACTACCCTTCAATTCAGGAAGCACGATGGAAAAACCGGTCCAGTACGGAGCTTCTTTATTCACCTTCATAAGCGATTCTTTCAAGAGGACTTCATGTCCATCTTCAACGGAGTAATAAAAGCTCCCATCCGCCACCCTGGCCTTTCCCGTTACAACAAACCTTCCCTTGATTTCCTTCACGCCCACTGACCTGAAGCTCCCGTTCTCAACCGGCACATTAAATGAACCGACTGCCCTTAAAGGATGGTCAAATCCGCTTAAATCTTCTCCAAGCAGAAGGGCTTCAATCGTATATCGGCCTGTAGGAACGCGGTGACCATTCTGAATGTAATCCCACTTTTCTGTCCAAACCTTTTCTTCGCCCCTTTTCAGACGGAGGGACTGAAGTGCCTGCAGAAATGATTTATCACGGCTATATTGATAGACCACATTTCCCTGGTCGTTCTTAATATAATAATCAAATGCCTGGCTCGTTTGGAATGTGAGTGTCTTTTCATGGTCACTTTCATTATGAAGCCTAAGGGAAATCTTGACTCCTTCCTCTCCTGGAAACGGCTGGACAGAGAAATCCAAACGGTCGCTCCCTGCTTCCACAGTCAGCGGCAAACTCAATAACAGGAAAAAGCTGATGACTAGATACATTGCTGCCTTCAAGATGATGCCCCTTTCTATATAGGTTCATCGTTAGTATCTGTCAAATTCAGCAAACTAATCTTTTCTGAAGAAACCAAATATACCGGTTGTTTGAACGATATTCGTAAAGGCATTAGGATCCACATCTTTGATCGTATGCTCAAGCTCATACAGCTCATAACGTGAAATGACAATGATCAACATCTCCTTGTCTTCACCGGAGAAAGCCCCTTTTGCAGGCAGGGTCGTAATCCCCCTCACAAGCTTGGAATGGATCGCTTCCCTTAACTCATCCGATTTCTTTGTGACAATCATGGCCGTCAGCTTTTCATGTCGTGTATGGATCGCATCGATGACCCGGGTGGAAGCATACAGTGTCACCAACGTATACAGGGCTTTTTCCCATCCATAAAGGAATCCGGCAGAAATGATGATGCCCGCATTCATCAGGAAGAAATATGAACCCACCGGCTTATCCTTCATCCGTGAAAGAATCATCGCAATAATGTCCATCCCGCCTGTTGAAGCCCCCCATTTCAAGGTGATACCGACCCCTACAGCGGCTATGACACCGCCAAATACTGCATTCAGCAGAATATCCGGGGATAGTTGGATGATTGGAATCACTTCCAGGAAAAAGGAAGTCAAAAACACTGAAATGAAGCTATACACGGTAAAGGACCGGCCTACTTTGAGCCAACCCAATATCGTGACAGGAATATTCAATATGAATAATAAAATACCCGTTGAAATATTAAATGGTGCAAATTCCTTTAAAATACTTGATAACAGCTGGGCAAGTCCCGTGAATCCACTCGCATAAACATTCGCAGGAATCAGGAAGAAATTCATGGCAACGGCGCCTAATAAAGACCCGACCAACACCACGATGAACTTCTTTGCCTCCAACTGTACATGATCTCTTGACATACACATACCTCCTCAATCTTGTTGTCCTTTTCTATGTTCCACTATTCATCTTATCTAAACTCTCAGGGTTATTCATCTTTTTTATCATAATTTAACGCTCAACACATTGTTATTTTCAATGAAAATCGCTAGACTGAAACTATAAAGAAAAGTCAAAGGATGATAGGAATGACAGTAAAATTATTTGCAGATAGCGCAAGCGACCTTCCGGCTGCCTATTACACCGAACACAACATAGAGCTTTTACCGCTTAAAGTACATATAGACGGTCAAGACTACGAGGACTTGATCAACATCGAGCCGAAATCCGTATTCAACAAAATCAGGGAAGGGCACATGCCCAAAACCTCCCAAGTTTCACCGGAACTTTTCTTAAATAAGTTCACAGAGCTGGCAGAAACAAAACAATCAGGCATTTATATCGCATTTTCTTCCCAATTATCAGGTACATATCAAACAGCTGTCATGATTCGCGATCAAGTCAAGGAAGAATATCCGGACCTTGACCTGACCATTCTCGATTCTAAATGTGCATCCCTCGGATATGGGCTCGTCGTCATGAAAGCGGCGGAACTGCTTGAACAAGGCAAAATGAAAGAGGAAATCATCGAGGCCTCCCGTTTCAACGCCATTCATATGGAGCATTTATTCACAGTCGAGGACCTTGAATATCTTGCAAAAGGCGGCAGGGTATCGAAAGCTTCAGCGTTCCTGGGCGGACTGTTGAACATCAAACCTCTCCTTCATGTAGAAGATGGCCAACTTGTCCCGATTGAAAAAATCCGCGGGAAGAAAAAGCTCCTCAAACGGATACTCGATCTAATGGAAGAACGGGGTAAAGATCTTTCGAACCAGGTCATCGCCATCAGTCATGGTGACGACGAAGAGCTGGCCCTTGAAATGAAGGCACTCATCCAGGAAAAATTCTCACCTAAAGACGTATACATCAGTATTATTGGGTGTGCGGTCGGATCTCATACAGGAACAGGTACATTAGCTATCTTTTTCCAAAACGACCACTCATAAACTTCCTCCCACTTATCCATACTAAGGGGGAATCCTAAATGGAAAGGGAGTCACACCATGCCACATACATCTGACAACGAAAAGAAAGCTAGGGACAACAACGCCCTGCGTCAGGAAAAGAATAAAATCAAAGAAGTGAACCGAAAAGCCGGGAAGAACCAATTCTCAAAAAAGACCGACCATTTATAGGCCGGCCAATTCACTTAAGAAGCACCAGTTCGTTCGTGAACTGGTGCTTTTTTATGGATGCCGGCCGGTTATATGCTGCCGTGAGCCGGGAAGGTGCCCGGTGCGGCTGATATGAGTGGCATTTTGTCTGTTTCAGAGGGCTGATTAGCGATTTTGAGTGAGTTTTTGGATTTTTTTAAGGAGCTGCGGCCTGGATGTTATCGGCTTGGCGGTTTTATTATCGACTTTGGCCTGGATATTATCGACTTCCCGATTTTATTATCGACTTCTACCTGGATATTATCGACTTTCCGATTTTATTATCGACTTCACCTCATATATTATCAACTTCTCTACGACACCCTATTATCACCCTCCCCCACTATCCCCAACCATCGTAGCGCTCTCTCGAATCACCACTCCAACTCCTCACGCAAAAAAACACCTCTATCCCACCCCTGCAAGTTGTATGTCTCCCCCTTGCTTGTCTATAATGGATAGAGAAAATGTTTTGGAGGGGTTACATATGGCAAAAGAAAGTTCATTTGACATTGTGTCGAAAGTGGATATGTCTGAAGTGAGCAATGCAATCCAGATCGCATTGAAAGAAATTCAAACACGCTATGATTTCAAGGGAAGCAAGAGTGATATTAAATTGGATGGGGAGGAAATCGTTCTCGTATCTGATGATGAATTCAAGATGAACCAGCTGAAGGATGTGCTTCTCAGCAAACTGATCAAGCGTAATGTCCCAGTGAAAAATCTTGATTACAGCAAGTTGGAAGGGGCATCCGGCGGTACCGTCCGTCAGCGTGCGAAGCTCGTACAGGGGATCGACAAGGATAACGCGAAGAAAATCAACACAATCATCAAAAATTCCGGCGTAAAGGTAAAGAGCCAGGTGCAGGATGACCAGGTCCGCGTCACCGGAAAAAGTAAAGATGATCTTCAAAAAATCATTGCGGCTGTCCGTGAAGCAGATCTTTCCATTGATGTACAATACGTAAACTTCCGTTAAATACGGTTTTTCCAAGAAGTCTAATGGGTACAATAAACCCATTAGACTTCTTTTATTTTTAGGAGGGATGACATGAAGAAAAAGGTCATTATTATAGGAGCTGTCGGTGGTGGTGCCACCACCGCTTCACAAATCAGGAAGCTGGATAACGAGTTAGACATCATCCTTCTCGAAAAAACTTCTTACCTGTCATACGGGGCATGCGGAATGCCTTACTATCTAGGTGATGTAATCAAAGATCGGGATAGTCTGTTTGCAGCCACGCCTGAAACATTACATAGTAAAAAGAATATCGATGTGAGAATGGAGCATGAAGCACTGAAAATCCACCGGAGTGAAAAGACATTATCGATAAGGGACCACACCTGCAACAAGGACTATGAAGAAACATATGATTACCTTGTGCTGGCGACCGGTGCCTCTCCATTTCAACCTGACATACCGGGCCTTGATCACATCCCTTCCTTCCACCTGAGGACAGTGGAGGATATGGACAGGATTAAGCAGTATGTAGAATCGTCAAAGCCCCGGTCTTGTACGATCATCGGAGGTGGATTCATCGGGGTGGAGATGGCTGAGAACTTCACCCATTTAGGGATGAAGGTGAGGATCATTGAGCGCTCAGAACATGTAATCAGCATCGTCGACAAAGACACCGCAGAAATCCTTCAGGATCATATCATCGAGCAGGGTGTGAGTGTGCGGGCGAATGACGGATTGAAGGAAGTGCTGCCTGACGGGACGTTGATCCTTGATAGCGGAGAACATGTTCAATCCGATTTCATCCTTCTCTCGGTAGGCGTAAAGCCCCGCAGTCAATTAGCCGAGGATGCAGGGCTGTCCATTGGGGAGTCAGGAGGCGTGATGTGTAATCCCTACATGCAGACCGATGATCCAACGATATACGCAGTGGGCGATGTAGCAGAATCGATTGATTTTATTGACGGATCACCAAAGCAGGTGCCCCTTGCCTGGCCTGCCCATCGACAGGCTTACATCATCTCAAGACACCTGACAGGAGACCCGGTCCCCTTTAAAGGGATGCTCGGCACGGCAATCGCCAAAGTATTCGACCTCGCCATCGCATCAACGGGATTGGGGGAGAAAGCATTACGGGATAAGGGGTATGCCTACCAAACCGCCGTCCATAAAGGGAAGTCCCACGCCGGCTACTACCCTGGTGCGAAAGAGGTGTACATCCGGGTCCATTTCTGTCCGGAAACAGGAAAGATCTTTGGCGGGAATGCAGTAGGCGGTGAAGGTGTTGATAAACAGATTGATATACTTGCCACTGCGATTCGCGGAAAATTGACGATCGCAGATCTGCAGGAAATTGAAACATGCTACGCCCCTCCCTTCTCTTCACCGAAAGGGTTGTTGAATATGATCGGGTATAAGGGTGCCTCCATGTTAAATAAGTAAAGGTACCGCCCTCATCAAAAAACTGGAAAAAATACGTTATGAAAACATTTTTACGGGTAAACACTATTCAAGGATCATCAAACCTATATAAAGGAGTGTTTTCGTTGTCAGATCAGCAAGGACAAAAACAAACGTTTCCACCACAGCATCAGGATCACCAGCCGGGTACGGTCGATGAAATGAATCCCCAGCCCATCCATACAGACCAAAACTACAAAGGGAGCGGGAAGTTAGACGGTAAAGTGGCGCTCATTACAGGAGGCGACAGCGGGATCGGTCGTTCTGCTGCCTGGTACTTCGCCAGGGAAGGTGCCCATGTAGCAATCTCGTATCTCGACGAGCACGAGGACGCGAATAAAACGAAGGAACTTGTGGAAGCAGAAGGTGTCAGATGCCTCTTACTGCCTGGGGACATCGGCAGCTCGACATTCTGCAAGGACATCCTGAATAAAACACTATCAGAGTTCGGCAAGCTCGATATCCTTGTCAACAACGCCGCCGAACAACACCCGCAGGAAGGTTTGGAGGATATCAGTGACGAACAGCTTGAGCGAACGTTCAGAACAAATGTCTTCTCCATGTTTTATTTGACGAAAGCCGCTCTTCCACATCTAAAAAAAGGGGCGTCCATCATCAATACAGCTTCCATCACAGCCTATAAAGGAAATAAAGACCTGATTGACTATTCATCTACAAAGGGTGCCATTGTCAGCTTCACACGCTCACTGGCGGAAAATATCGCATCGAAGGGCATCAGGGTTAACGGGGTTGCACCCGGTCCGATATGGACACCGCTGATCCCGTCTACATTCAGTTCAGGAAAGGTTTCTGAGTTCGGTGCTAACACGCCACTCGGCAGGGCCGGACAGCCATATGAATTGGGACCTGCCTATGTGTATCTCGCAAGTGATGACTCAAGCTATGTATCAGGACAGATGATCCACATTAACGGAGGCACTGTCATCAATGGATAAAAAGAGACCTGAACCAAAATGGTTCAGGTCTTTTTCATTCACTTTCTCTCACTGCACGAATGTCTCGTCACCAGTTCATGAGGGACGATGATCCTCTTGATCGGCTCTTTCGGATTTTCAATCTTTTGAATCAGGCTCTTTGCAGCCTCATTGCCAAGGCTGAAGATGTTGATGTCCACCGACGTCAGTGGAGGCCGTGACATTTCAGCGAGCAGGACGTTGTTGAAGCTGACAACAGAGATGTCATCAGGTACCCGTTTTCCCATTTCATCGAGCGTATTAAGCACGCCAAGCGCCATTAAGTCATCCGCTACGACCAGGGCTGACGGTGGTTCATTCAGTTGCATGAGCTCATTGATCGCTTCCTGTCCCCCTTCACGGAGGAATTCCTCGTGGATGATGTATTCATCCTTCATCTTAATACCGGCATCTTCCAAAGACTTTTCGTATCCCATCAGACGCTCAACGGTCACCACAAGATCCAGGTCACCACCGATGAAACCGATCCCTTCGTGGCCAAGGCCAAGAAGGTAATCTGTTACTTCCTTTGTCGCACGGAAGTTATCATTATCCACATGGGTGATTTCTTCACAATATTTGTACGGCTTTCCGATGACAACGAATGGAAATTTCCGTTCCCTCAAGTAGTTCATTACCTTGTCTTCAACTTTTGAGTACAGAAGGATGATTCCGTCTACCCTTCCCCCCTGTACCATTTGAACGACACCGTCAAAGATTTCTTCCTCAGATTGCCCTGTGGACATCTGAAGGGCATACTGCTTTTCATGCGCCCCTTCGCTTAAACCCCTCAATACGGTTGGAAAGAATGGATTTTGTGAGAAGGTGCTCGCAGAACCGGGCAATACGAGTCCGAGCACCTGGGTGGATTGATTGGCAAGGCTTCTGGCAATAAAGTTGGGGTGATACCCAAGCCTGTCCATCGCTTCCCTTACTTTTTGCTTCGTTTTTTCGCTGATTCTCGGGTTATTGGCAATGACCCTTGAAACGGTTGATGGTGCTACGTTTGCAAGCTTCGCTACATCTTTTATCGTGACAGCCATCTATTCCGCCTCCCCTCTAACGGAAAAGTCTCCCTTTTCCTATATATAATCATTAAAACGCTTCCATTTCATTTCAAGAAAACAGCAGTGCCGAAGCCGGCCTGCCGTTTATTCCTTCCTGGCTTTTCCCCGTTTCCAAACAATATACAAAAACGAAAGGAAAAGGAGATACATAATACCAAGAGCAATTAAATAAGGATAGTTCAGACCGCTTTTTTCCTTAAGCAGATACATTTCTGCTTCTTCCCGGTCAAGCACAAGCTGATAGTTGCCTTCCTTATCACTCCTGACAAGGGCATCACCGATCAGACCCTTCAACTCTTTGTTTTCGTCTAATTCTTTTTTCGTCAGTTGAACAGTTTGTGTTTCACTCGTATTATTAATGGCTACCACGATGGTCTGATCTTTATATGTACGCTTGAATAGTCCCATTCCATCTTTTTCATAGAGCGGCTCGATATCCCCTCTTGTAAGGGCCGGGTATTCTTGCCGGAGCTCACCTATACGGCTGATGTAATCGATCAGTTCCTCATCTGCCCTGAAGTTCATGAAACGGCGGTTATCAGGATCATCCCCTCCGTCAACGGCAATTTCCGATCCGTAGTAAACAATCGGGATGCCAGGCGTCGCATACATATACGTCAGTGCCAGCTTCCACCTTGTTCCCGGGAACAGCTTCTCTTGAACAAGTAATCTCGTAAATCGTTCCATGTCATGATTATCAATGAATGTACCCATCAGTTCAGGTTGTCCATAAAATGTTTCGTTATATTTCCAAAAGTTAAAAAGACGGTCCATCGACGTGTCAGGCTTTTGAAAAACAGTCCGCAGTTCTTCTGCCTGCGGGACATTCACGAACCCGTCAATTCCTGCACCATTATAAGCTGCAATCTTTTCAGGATCACGGTCAAACACTTCTCCGAGCAGGTAGAAATCGTCTTTCACCGATTTTACCTCTTTACTGAATTCGGTCCAGAACTCCTTCGGCACATGCCTGACCGTGTCAAGGCGATATCCGTCCACATCGGTTTCAGTGATCCACCATTTTGCCACATCGAACAGGTAGCTCTTTACTTCCGGATTTTCTGTGTTGAGATCAGGCAGGTCGTATAGCCAGGCATTTTGAAGACTTTCTTCATTATCAAAATTCATTGGCTGCTTCTCATGGAACCAATCTGCCTTTGCAGGATCGGTTACCCATGGATGCTCAGGTCCGACATGGTTCACCACGAAATCCAAAACCACTTTGATATCTCGCTTATGGGCTTCTTCCACAAGCTTCTTGAACGTTTCCATCGACCCGAAGTGTTCTTCAGGTTTGTAAAAGTCGGTGATCCAATAACCGTGATACCCCATCGGCTGATTCTCAAAGACCGGGGTCAGCCAGATCGCAGTGAATCCCATATCCTTGATATAGTCCAATTTATCGATCACACCTTGAAAATCTCCACCCTGATATGCTTTCGGGTCCTTTGTATCGATATGCTTATCGTTGCTCGTATCCCCATTATGAAAGCGATCGACCATCAGAAAATAAATGGTCTCATCCTGCCACTTGCGTTCTTCTTTTTCAACTGCACCTACCGGAAGGGCGTAAAAAAGAAGAAACGGGACTAAAATGAGAGATAATACTCTTCTTTTCATCTCCGCTCCTCCTCAAACTGTTAGTAACGCCTATAAGATTATCCTTTTGTACCCCCTGCCGTCAATCCTGAAACGAAGTATTTCTGGAAGAACAGGAATAATAGGGCAATTGGTACGGCAATAAGCACAGATCCGGCTGCGAAGGTTGTAAATTCCGCCCCGAACTGCTTTGCCACCATATCATAAAGGGCAACCGGTAATGTATACATCTTTTCTGACCGTAACAGGATACTTGCGATGATGAAGTCTGCAAATGGTGCAATGAATGAAAACAGTGCAACCACCGCAATGATTGGTTTTGCAAGCGGCATGACGATCTGGAAGAAGATCCGCATATGCCCGGCACCATCCATCTTCGCCGATTCATCCAGCTCTTTCGGAATGGTATCCAAATAACCTTTCATCAACCATGTATTCATCGGAATCTGACCGCCCACATATACGAGAATCAAGCCGATGTGCGTATCCAATAATCCAGTCAGCAATGCCAATACGAATATGGCGATCAATGCTGCAAAGTTAGGGATCATTTGTAGAATCAGGAATGTCATCAAGCCATTTTTCCGGCCGGTAAAGCGATAGCGGGAAAATGAATACGCGGTCAAACTGACGATTAATACTGTCAGCGCCATCGTTGATAAGCTGACTTTAATCGAATTCCAGTACCACAACAGATAGTTGCTTTCTTCCATATTGAATAGTTCTTTATAATGGGCAAGTGTTGCATTCTTCGGGATGATCGAAGAACCTGAAAGACTTTGGCCCGGATTGAATGAAGAACCGATGATCCATGCAACCGGATAAAGGATGATTGCAAACATGATTCCGATCGCTGCGTATGAAAGTGTCAAACGTATGAGTTTCTGTCTCTTCATATTCATATTACATCATATCCTCTTCTTGGAATGATTTCGTTCTCTTGAACTGCCAGATAGCGACTGTGATGACGATGACCGACAATAATAAAGTGATGGCTGCAGCTTTCGAGTACTGAGCGGATGTCATCGTCAAACTGTAGATCCATGAAATCAGGATGTCGGTTCCACCGGCATTTTGACCAGTCAAAGCAGGTCCGCCTCCGTTGAACAAGTAAATAACGTTGAAGTTATTGAAGTTAAACGTATATTGGGTGATGATGATCGGTGCCGTTGCAAATAGAACAAGCGGCAGCGTGATGTTCTTGAATTTCTGGATAGCAGACGCCCCGTCGACCGTTGCCGCTTCATAGAGCTCATCCGGGATGGATTGAAGGACACCTGTCGTCATCGCAAAGATGAACGGGAAGCCCAACCACGCCTGAATGCCGATGAGTGCGATCCGCGTAAAGAACGGCTCTGTCATCCAGGGGATTTCCCCTATTCCGAAGAAACTAAGAATGTCACGGTTGATCGTTCCAAATGACTCATTGAACATCCCGGCAAATACAAGGATGGAAACGAAGGCCGGAATCGCCCAAGGCAGGATGAATACTGTACGGATAAGGGCTTTCCCTTTTAAATCTTTTTGATTGACCAGGATGGCAAGACCTACACCGAGTGCCACCTGCAGGGTCGTTGCACCAAATGTCCAGACAAGTGTCCAAGCTAGGACGGTGATGAATGTTTCTCTCCAAATATCAATCTTAAAGATATCAACAAAGTTTTGGATCCCTACCCAGTCGACAAGCTTCGCAGGCGGTGAGTGATAGAGATCGTAGTTTGTGAAAGCAAGCAATACAACGAAGATGATCGGGAAGATGACAACGAATACGAGTAACAAAAATCCCGGGGACATGATGAGATATGGAAAACCGTTGTCCACCAGATTTCTATACTGCTCACGGACTGTGTTTAGGGTCTCCCCTCTGTCTCTCTTTTCACCGTTTTTATAGGCGTCCCGTAAATTAAATAAATAAAAACCGATACCGAATATGGATACAATGATGGCAAGGATTCCATATACCATTAAGAAAATGGAGTGATCTCCGTAAGAGACGTCGGTCCCGAGAGTTGTAATTCCCCATAAACCATGACCGATCAAATCTCTGAAGACGAGGATGAAAGCGGCTGTCATGATCAGGAAGAAACCGCCCTTCATAAACTGTCTATGATACATCTGACCTAAACCAGGGATCAGGGAAAGGGCCAGGGCTGTTTTTCTATGTTTTGTTTGATAGGATCGTTGTTCCATCCTATATTCCCCTTTCTACGTTCACGTTTTATAAAGCTTCAAGAGCTTTTTAAGAAAAGAAGTGACACTTTCCTTAAAAAGCCCTTGAATGGGCCTTTAAAAGGATAGCAGTACCTCTCAAGAGTATGAGAAGGTACCGCTATGTTTATTCATTAGTTGGAGTGATTCGCTTCGATGTTTTGTTCGATTTGTTTCACTGCCGCATCAAGTGCAGCCTTCGGTTTTTGCTTGCCTGTCACAACTGTTTGAAGTGAGTCAGCCATTGGTCCCCATACTTCTCCCATTTCAGGGATATTCGGCATTGGAACCGCATATTGAGATTGCTCGGCAACCGCTTTTGCACCTTCATTGTCAGCAATCGCAGGATCGTCGATCAAACCTTGGTTTGTCGGAACTTCCTGAGTTTGTTCGAAGCGCAGTTTCGCATACTCATCTTGCGTGATGAATTCGATGAACTTCTGAGCCCACTCTTGATTTTTAGAGTAGCCGGACACGTGCCATCCTTTCACACCCATGAACGTTTTCATAGGTTCTCCATTTGGCAGCTTTGGTAAAGCAGAAATACCAATGTCGATCCCGGCATCTTTATAACCTTGGAAAGACCATGGTCCGTTCATCACTGAAGCAGCTTTTCCTTCATTGAAAAGACCGTCCATTGCAGATCCGCCATTTTCCCCTACAATTCCTTTAGGGAATAATCCTTCTGTGTACCACTGTTGGATATATTCAGTACCTTTTACAGCACCGTCATTGTTTAAGCCAAGATCTTTCGCATCCAATGCACCGTCGTTTTCAGCGAAAACATATCCGCCAAATCCACCGATAGGCGCATGCGCGAAGTAGAAGTTATCCCACAGTGCCAAGAAACCGTAGTTTCCGTCTTTTGTGAAATCTTTCGCGAATGTGTGGACTTCATCCATCGTTTTTGGTGCTTCTTCCATTAATGCTTTGTTATAAACGAATACAGGTGTTTCAGAAGACTTCGGAAGACCGTATAATTTACCGTCATAGCTTTCTGCCGTCATGGAAGATTCGGTAAAGCGCTTTTCGATCTCCCCGTCAATTTCCAATGCCGCAATGTGACCTGCAATCGCAAGTTCACCGATTTGGTCATGTGGTAATGTTAAAACGTCAGGACCTGTTCCTGCAGGACCGTCAAGACGTAATTGTTCTCTCATTTTAGAAGCCATTTCCACTTCTTTTACTTCAACTTTGATGCCGGTTTCTTCTTCGAATTTGGCACCTACTTCATCAAGCCATCCGGATTTCTTTTCATCTTCCCAGACAACCAGCTTTTCAGGTTTGTTTGCATCGTCAGCTTTTTTCTCTCCACTGTCGCTGCTTTTCGATCCTTCCTCACGATTCGGACCGCATGCTGCGAGTGCCCCCAATACAAGCATGATTACCATCAGTAACGATAACGCTTTCTTCATCTTGACCCCTCCTAAGTATGGTAGAAACTATAGAACCATTTGTCAGACTGAACAAACGTTTGCACACATTGTGAAAAAAACCCCTAAGATACCGCTTACATTTATTGTGAAAACGATTGCACAACCTACTTCTAATTATACAAACTATCTTTCTTTTGACAATACTTTTTTGAAAAAAAATTATTGCAATACGCCCCATAATAAAACGCTTTCTTCTTTCTGTTCGTTTTATTGACAAGCCTATCAGTTTGGCATACGCTTTAATTGAAATGAATAAGAGGAGGATCATCTATGCTGCTTGAAGCAATTTATCATAGACCTAAAGATCACCATGCATACGCTTGCACTAAAGACGAATTACACCTGCGGATACGCACCAAAAAAGATGATGTAAAACATGTCACGCTCATCCACGGAGATCCTTACCGCTGGGAAGACGGGATTTGGCAAAGCGAACGGAAGGACATGGTGTTGACCGGCACCGATTCTTTGTTTGATTACTGGTTCGCCCCGATTTCCCCTCCATACAAGCGGCTCAGGTATGGCTTTTTGCTTCAAGACGAATCAGAAGAAATTTTTTATGGTGAAAAAGGATTCAATGAATCCCCATCCTCTGATATCGGAGATTATTTTTGTTTTCCTTTCTTAAACGGAATCGATGTTTTTCAGGCACCTTCCTGGGTAAAAGAGACTGTATGGTATCAAATTTTCCCTGAAAGGTTCGCAAACGGGAATATAGAAAATGATCCAGACGGGACATTGGAATGGAACAGCACTGAACCGACTCCCGTCAATTTCTTCGGGGGAGATCTTGATGGCGTCATTCAAAACATCTCCTATTTGAAGGAACTCGGAATTTCAGGCATTTATTTCACTCCGATCTTTAAAGCACATTCCAATCATAAATACGACACCATTGATTACTTCGAGATTGATCCCCAATTCGGAACAAAAGAGACGATGAAGGAATTGATCCGGGTATGTCATGAAAACGGGATCAAGGTGATGCTCGATGCAGTTTTCAATCACAGCGGCTTCTATTTCGAACAGTTCCAGGACGTCCTGAAAAATGGCGAGCACTCACCATATAAAGACTGGTTCCACATTCACGAATTCCCACTCGATGTCGAGAGCATTCCCCCTTCATATGATACGTTTGCATTTGAAGCTTCGATGCCGAAGCTGAATACTGAAAATGAAGAAGTGCGGAATTACTTGTTGGAAGTGGGACGCTTCTGGGTCAGGGAATTTGACATAGACGGCTGGCGCCTGGATGTTGCGAACGAAGTGGACCACCACTTCTGGCGGGAATTCAGGAAAGAAGTCAAACTAGTCAAACCAGACCTATATATATTAGGAGAAATTTGGCATGATGCCATGCCATGGCTCCGTGGAGATCAATTCGATGCGGTGATGAATTATCCATTTACCAACAATTTATTGAACCTGTTTGCAAAGCAGACAATCACCGCTTCACAATTTGTAGAAAATATGACGTCCGTCGTTCATATGTATCCTAAAAACGTCAATGAAGTGAACTTCAACCTCGTCGGAAGTCACGACACGCCCCGTGTACTGACCGAGTGTGGTGATGATATCCGCCGCGTCATGCAGATTTATACATTCATGCTCACTTTTACAGGCACGCCGTGTATTTACTATGGAGATGAAATCGGTTTGACCGGCGGACAGGATCCCGGGTGCCGCAAATGCTTCCCCTGGGACGATTCCCAGCACAACAAAGGGCTATTCACCCATATTCAAAAACATATCGCCCTGAGAAAACAGCACCCTCTATTGGCGAATGAAGGAAATATGACATTTCTGCCGGTAAACCTTCACGAGCACTGCATTGCTTTCACCAAATCCGATGGAGATGTAACACTGTTCATCTTACTGAACTGCCATGAAGAAGCAACGAACTACAGTCTTCCTTTCGATTTAAAGGGAAGGAAAATCACCAATCTATGGACCGGCGAAGATTTTGCCGCAGAAGCAGAGTCGATCGAAGTCGCACTTGAAGGATACGGTTTCGCTATCCTTCAATTTTAACAAACGGGGCTAACCCATCACGGTTAGCCCCTTCTCTATTCTATCTGAAAAGGGCCATGTGCATATCCTTGACCAAACAAAGGAGAATAACGATGAGCAAACTTAATAATAATATGACCCTCTTCGCTTTAACCTGGCCTATTTTCATAGAGATATTACTTCATATGCTGATGGGGAACGCCGATACGTTGATGTTAAGTCAATATTCGGATGATTCTGTTGCCGCCGTCGGGGTGGCAAATCAAATCCTGTCGTTGATCCTTGTCATGTTCGGGTTCATCGCGACAGGGACAGCCATTCTCGTCGCCCAGCATCTCGGGGCAAAGGAACATCATCTCGCAGGCGAAGTTTCCCTCATTTCCATTGCAGTGAATCTTGTCTTCGGTCTTCTTTTGAGCATCGCTTTGGTGTTCTTCAGCGAACCGATCCTCCTGTCGATGGATCTTCCCGCTGCCCTTCTCGAGGAAGCTTCATCCTATTTAATGATTGTCGGAGGGTTCGCCTTTATACAAGCCTTGATCATGACGGCCGGTTCTGTCATGCGCAGCTATGGATATACCAAGGACGCGATGTATATCACCATCGGGATGAATGTATTGAACGTAATCGGTAACTACTTGTTTATTTTCGGCCCTTTCGGAATACCGGTATTGGGTGTGGAAGGGGTCGCGATATCAACGATCGCTTCCAGACTGATTGGATTCATCGTCAGCATTATCGTATTGAGGAAACGGATTCCATCGGCACTCCCCGTCAAAAAATTGTTCCGCACCCCTGTTGTTCATGTGAGAAATTTACTGAGGATCGGGGTCCCTTCTGCTGGAGAGCATCTGTCGTATAACGGTTCGCAAATGGTCATTACCTATTTCATCGCAAGTCTCGGGACCCACGCATTGACAACGAAGGTGTATGCCCAGAATCTGATGATGTTTATATTCTTATTCAGCGTCGCCATCAGTCAGGGTACCCAGATCATCATCGGTCATATGATCGGTGCGAAGGAATTCGACAGCGCCTATGAAAGATGTTTAAAAAGCTTGAAAATCGCCATCGTGATCTCCCTCATGATGGCCGGAATCTTTTCCCTGGCGGCAGAACCGCTCCTTCGCATCTTTACAAGCAATGAAGACATCATTTCCCTGGGGAAAACCCTTATTTACCTGACCATCATCCTTGAACCGGGCAGAAGCTTCAATCTCGTCGTCATCAATGCACTCAGGGCAACCGGAGATGTAAAATTCCCTGTATATATGGGGATCCTCTCTATGTGGGGCGTAAGCGTCAGCTTATCCTATATTCTTGGCATCTGGTTCGGACTCGGCCTGATAGGCATCTGGATTTCCTTCATAGCAGACGAATGGCTGAGGGGCCTCATCATGCTCCGGCGCTGGAAATCAAAAATCTGGATTCATCGACGTTTCAGCGAGACTGAGCAAAACCAGGGGACGGACCTCTCTTCATAAACATCCGCATCATAACCGGACGATCATTGTAAAACATGTCGTTCGGTTTTTTACTGCTCACTGTTCTACGACGGAACGTGTTGATCCTGTCCTGCTCGGTTTACCCACACGGAAGATCAATCATCCCCTCTTTTCCATCCAAAACTTCGTCTTGAAAGCGCAAACAATCACTTCATGTTATATTTTTTTACATTAAAACGCTTACATAGTAAATTAACACTTGAACTTTTGTTATTTTCTGAATATGATAAATACTATAACTCACTCATGTCACAAAACCTAACATCGAAGAAAAGGAATAATAAATGAAAATAAGGAGGAATCATAATGAAAAAAGTGGAGGCCATCATCCGCGCAGAAGCATTTCTATCTTTACGGGAAGCATTATGTATGCGGGGATTCAGCGGGCTGACCGTATCAGAGGCAGCCGGGTGCGGAAAACAAAAAGGAAAGCAAGGTATATTCAGAGGGAACAAATTTGAACTTCAGCTCGTCCCCCGTGTGAAGGTTGAAATGATAGTAGACGACAGTCAGGTGGAGGATATCATTGATCTTATCGTCGAGCACTGCAGCACCGAGACCGTCGGGGACGGCAAGATTTTCATCTATCCTGTTGAGGAAGTCATCAGGATCCGGACAGGTGAACGGGGAAAAGAAGCAGTTCTATAAGCAGCATTCATCATTACATGATCTTGATCAATCAAATTATTGGAGGGATTTACTTGATTAAAAAAATTTCTGCTTTGTTGGCTTTGTCATTGTTCTCGGGTACCACCGCTTTCGCCGCTGCTCCAACCGCTGAATCGGTTCAGGCTTCCATCGACTCTTTATGGGTCATGATCGCTGCTGTCCTCGTATTCTTTATGCACGCTGGGTTCGCAATGGTTGAAACAGGATTTACCCGAGCGAAAAATTCACTGAATATTCTGATGAAGAACTTCTTGACCGTGGCAATCGCTTCCGTCCTGTATTTCCTCATCGGCTTTGCATTCATGTTCGGGAGCTCATCAGGGGGACTTATCGGCTTAGACGGTTTCTTCCTTTCCGGCCGTGAAGATATCGGTTTCTTCCTCTTTCAGTCAGTCTTCGCTGCAACATGCGCCACCATCATTTCAGGGGCCGTTGCTGAACGGATGAAATTGGGTAGCTATATCTTGTTGACGGTCGCCATGACAGGAATCATTTATCCCATTGTCGGACACTGGGTATGGGGAGGCGGTTGGCTGTCAGAACTTGGATTCGTTGATTTCGCAGGCTCCACCGTCGTCCATTTAACAGGTGCAGCCGGTGCATTCATGACTGTAATCTTCCTCGGTGCCCGTATCGGAAAGTACTCGAAAGGGAACACAAATGTCATCCCGGGTCATAACATCCCGATTGGCGCCCTTGGTGTTTTCATCCTTTGGTTCGGATGGTTCGGATTCAATGGCGGAAGCAGCCTTGCCGCAGACCCGACCCTTGTTCCCCACGTCATAACAACAACTTTATTCTCAGCATCAGCTGCCATACTATCATCAGCTTTCTACACACTCTTCCGATTCAAGCGGATCGATCCTTCTCTTACACTGAATGGTGCTCTCGGCGGACTGGTGGGCATCACGGCCGGTTGTGCCAACGTATCTCTTACCGGCTCTCTTATCATCGGTCTTACCGCCGGAGTGATCCTTGTCGAAGCTGTTACTTTCATCGATTCCAAGCTTAAAGTCGACGACCCGGTAGGCGCCATTGCCGTTCATGGCATTTGCGGAGTCTGGGGTACGATTGCTGTCGGCCTGTTCGATGTTTCAAACGGATTATTCTACGGAGGCGGTGCTTCTTTACTTATGACCCAGACGATCGGTGTCCTGGCTGTCATCGCTTGGACTTCGGTCACCGTAGGCGGATTCCTGTATATCGTGACCCGGGTTTCAAGCATCCGTGTTTCACGTGAAGAAGAACTCTCCGGACTTGATTTTACAGAGCATGGTTCAAATGCATATGAGTTAAAAGACACTGTGTTAGAATCAAATGTTTCATCCTCTTCTCCATTCGGTACAGATTTGGTGCAGCGATTGAATTCAATCGGAACGGGAAAAATGAGTGAACCGGTGAATCAGCGTAATACCATATAAACAGTGAGCTTTTTTAAAAACCTCAAAACATAAGCTCATATGGAAAGCATCAAAGCGTGCTTCCATATGAGCTTATTTATGATATGGCCGACAGGATTTTCTCTTTGACTGACCGTGAGACATTGTGTTTTTTGGAGAATACATTGTAGTCTTGATTCCTCACTTCACCGAGGATGGCCCGGTATAATAAAGCCGCTCCTTTTACAGGCGTTCTCGAATGCATGGGATAGAGGTGCATCGAACGGAATGCTTTCTCATAGAAATCTTCCGCGATTTGGGCCATTTCCTCCCATAATGATTGAAAGGCTTCGTTATTACGATGCTGTTTTAAGTCTGCGACGGTATATTCATATTTTACCAGCAAGTCCTGAGGGATATATAATCTGCCCCTTTCCAGGTCCTCCCCTACATCCCTTAATATATTCGTAATCTGCATGGCGTACCCAAGATAGATCCCATCTTCACGGAGGGCTGACTCCTTCCCGGGTGCAAGGATGGGCAGCAACATCAAACCTACTGTACTCGCAACATGATACGAATAGTCGAGTATGTCTTCTATCTTGACATAAGTTCTCCCGGAAAGGTCCATTCTCTGCCCTTTTATCATGTCCCGAAATGCTTCAACGTCCATTGTGTAATGGCGAAACACATCATCAAGTGCAATCCACATCGGCTCGTCAGGATACAATCCAGTCAGAAAGCATTCAAACTCTTTTTCGAACCGGCTCAGTTCATCGACCGGGTTCATGCCTTCATCCACAATATCATCCACTCTTCGGCAAAATGCGTAGACAGCCCAGACAGCTCTTCTTTGTTTCTTAGGCAAAAGGGAAAATGCCTTATAGAAGGTTTTTGAATGTTGTCGAATGATTTGATCACAGTGATTGTACGCTTCCGAAATCATGTTCATGTAAAGACACATCCTTCCTCTCTGATTGGGTATTGCAATATGATCTAAAAGCTTCCCTGACAAGCTTTGCCCCTTGCATGACTATCGGCACACCCCCACCAGGATGGATCGATGCCCCCACCGCAAAGATATTCCTTTCTTTAAAAGGCTGGACCTGGGGCCTGAAGGGTCCCGATTGTCCAAGGCTCGGGGCGATACCGAAGCTTCCACCTGCATATAATCCATCTTGCATGGCTGTAAGCGGCGTCCGGACCTTCATCCATTCAATCCTTTCTGCGAGAGAACGAAATCCCCTTTTTTCCATTGTATCCAATACTTGTCTGGAAAGGTATTCTGAAGCCGATTCCCAGTCCACTTTATCTGTCGCCGGGACCGGAATGAGGACATACAGTACACTCTTCCCTTCAGGAGCAAGCGTCCCATCCACTTTCGAAGGGTTAAAAACATAGAATGATGGATCCCCGGGAATTTCCCCGTGCTTAAAGATGGCCTCCATATTCCTTGAAAAGTCTTCACTCAAAAAGAATTGATGCATTTCCATCTCATCGAACCGTCCGTCTACCCCCATATACAACAGGACGCATCCGGAAGAGGGTTTATATCGCTTCGGGGTTTCCTTCTTCAATAACCGGGAAGCAAGGGGAAAGTCTCCATTGACGATGACCGCATCAACCGCTTCCCTTCTTCCGCCCCCCATCACAAGACCCGTGGCTGTGTCTCCATCTGTTTCGATTTCATTGACGGGTGTGGAAGTCTTGATGGTGATCCCGACCCGGTCACAGGCCGATTTTACGTGATCGAGCAGGCTCGCGTATCCTCCTTTTATGTAGTAGATCCCATGTTGATGTTCACTGAAAGACACCAAGCTGTATATGGCCGGGGTTGTGTACGGGTCCCCACCGATATAGAGGGTTTGCAGACCGTATGCAGTTCTTAGCTTTTCATGGTTAAAATAGTGATTCAAGTTTCCCATAACATTCCGATACGCTTTCAATTTAAGCAGTGAACCGATGGTGCCCGTGTTCAGATAATCACCCGGTTTAGAAAAAGAACTCTCCAGGAATTGCGGTTTTCCAATAGTGAACCGCTCTTCCATGTCTTTCATGAAGGAGAGGAAGCCATTTTCATCCCCTGGAAATTCCCGCTTGATTTCCTCATACTGTTTATCCAGGTCTGCGAATTTCCGGTAAACCTGACCATCTGCAAAATGAACATCATAGAGCGGGTCACATCTGACGAAATCGATTTCATCTGTGTTGACTCCCGACTCCTTCAGGATGGAAAGAAGCATGTCAGGAAGAAGGACAATCGTTGGACCTTTGTCTATTTTGTACTCACCCTCCTGGATAAAGGCGAGCCGTCCCCCGATGGAAGACTCCTTCTCATATACCGTGACATCATGACCATCTTTCGCCACCAGCAAGGCGGATATTAACCCGCCGATACCCGATCCGATCACTGCCGTCTTCATAATGCCCCCTCCATCGCCTGCTCATCTGCCCTTGATAAAGCCGGATCTTCCCTCATAAGCATAGTCGTTGTGATCCTTGCCGATTCCAGAATTGTCGGCAGACCGCTTCCCGGATGGGTCCCTCCGCCGACCAGCCAGCAGTGATCAAGCTCTTCGAATTTATTATGGGGGCGCAGTGCCATCATTTGTGTGAGCTGGTGTCCGAGGTTGAAAGTCGCCCCTTCGTATATATTGAAGTCTGACTCCCACGTTTTCGGAGAGATGATCTTTTCAACTTGGATATATTTTCTTACGTCCTTCAAACCGGCTTTTTCTTCAACGATATCCAACACAAGGTCCCGAAAAGCCTGCTCATTCTTCTCCCAATCGATACCACTCACGTTATTCGGCACCGGCGCCAGTATATACAATGTGGAGTGTCCAGGCGGTGCAAGAGTTGCATCTGTCACCGAAGCATTCTGTATATAGATGGATGGGTCTTCCGAAAGGCGATAGGTTTTTGTGATTTCCTCGACGTTCTGCTTGTAATCTTCAGCAAACACGATGCTGTGGTGGGGAATATCATACTGTTTATCGATGCCGAGATAAATCATAAATGTCGAGCATGAATATTTCTTCTTCTTCAGCTTTTCTTTACTGTATTTCCGCAGCACACCGTCATCCACAAGATGACTCATCACATGGGCAAAGTCTCCGTTAATAATGACCTCATCCGCTTCTAACTCTTCACCATCCTCGGTGATGATCCCTTTTACCGCCTTTTGTTCGATCCACAGCTTTTTGACTCCCCTGCCAAGGTGGATTCTCCCGCCATGCTCGGTGACTACCTTCGCCATTGCCTTGGAAAGCTGATTCAATCCGCCAACCGGATGGAATATGCCATATTCATGCTCCATGAAAGACAGGATGGAGAAGGCTCCGGGACACTCCCAGGGGGACATGCCTAAATACTTGGATTGAAATGTAAACGCAAGCTTCAATTCATGATCTGTAAAATATTCACTCAACACGTCGTATAGCGATTTCCCCAACGAAAGCTGCGGCAGTGCCCGTAGCACCTTCCAGCTGATATATTGATAATATCGGTCCATCGGGCTTTGGAGGATCGGCTTCAGCGCCTCCATCTTTCTGCGTGTATCATTCATGAATCGGCTGTAGCCCCGGGCGTTCCCCGGAAAATGGTTTTCAATTTCCTTCGACAGCCGCTCCCGGTCCCTGTACATCTTGACTCGTTTATCGGGAAAGACCAATTCATACATAAGGGAAAGCTCGTGTAAATCGACGTAGTCATGGAGGTTCCTCCCTGATTCTGCAAAGAGTTCTTCTGCAATTTCAGGCATCCCGAAGAATGTCGGGCCGATATCAAACGTATAACCATCCATCGTAACAGACCCATTCCTGCCGCCGACAAAAGTTTGCTTCTCATATACGTCCACACTGTATCCTTTTCCCGCTAGAAGCATTGCAGCCGCCAACCCTCCAGGCCCCGCCCCGATGACGATGATTTTTTTGGCCATGATCTTAACCTCCTACAGATTATATATATGTACAATTATTATACAATAGTTATACAATACCTTTCCACTTTAAAATGCAGCAAACTGTTTTTTCGATTATGCCAGCTTGTCTGTACACGTGATGTATTTTCATCTTGTCTTTGATAAAGGCTGTTTCGTTAACATCGTGGCTTTTAAACAAGCAAGATGCGGTTGATTGCAGCGAGAGATGCTCGCTTTCCGCGGGGATTGCGGTGAGCCTCCTCGGACTTTGTCCTGCGGGGTCTCACCTGTCCATCAGTTCCCGCAGGAGTCGAGCATCTTCCGCTCCAATCAACCATCGAAGATAAAAACCAAAAGCTCCCGAATTAACTGCTTATTCATCTCCCGAATAGTAATGATCAACGTCATTCAAGTAAACTGCCCTTGATTCATTGCTGTGACATTTTTCATTTCACAGTCTCAAATGAGCGAAGATGCTCACATTAACCTCTATTAATAACAACCATCAATCCGAAAAGAGCCTTGATAAAAGCCCTCTTTGATTTTCCACCAAAGCATCTGGACATGTTCTATACAAATTTATGGCGGTTTACATTCTTTCATTCTTACAAATCCCCTGGTACTGCCAAATAACGGAAGTCCGGCAACAAAAAATGGCAAGCTTCCCTTTCGAAGGAAGCTCACCATCTGTTTACTATTCTACGATTTCGATTTGATAATCCTTGAACCAGATGTGGATCTGACCGAGGTGGGCAAGGAGCTGCGGACCGGTCATCAACTGGCCATACCACGGTACTTTAAAGGCAGAACCGCCTGTCGCAACAATTTCCTTCAATTTCTCTTCATTGAACAATTCATACAGAATACTTGATTTATCTTCCAATATCTCATTCAACCAGTCACCGACCATTTTCGTATAAGCAGGGTGATGCGTTTTCGGGTAGGGGCTTTTCTTTCGATAAAGGACTTCATGGGGAAGAATGCCTTCAAGCGCCTTCCTGAGGATCCCCTTTTCCCTGCCATCATGCATCTTCATCTCCCACGGGATGTTCCACACGTATTCTACAAGTCTATGATCTGCAAAGGGAACCCGCACCTCCAGGCTTGCCCCCATACTCATCCGGTCTTTACGGTCTAATAAGGTCGTCATGAACCAGAGTAAATTCAAATAGAACAATTGTCTTCTCTTCGCTTCTGTTTCATCCTCCCCTTCTAATAACGGCGTTTCGGCCACCGTCCGGTCATATTGCTCCAGTACATACTCTTCCAGATTCAATTTCCTGCTCCATTCGTCCTTCAAGAGACCCTGACGTTCATCCGTCGATCTCATCCATGGAAATCCCCTGCGGTTGAAATCTTCAGGACGGTGGAACCAGGGATATCCGCCAAATATTTCATCAGCGCACTCTCCTGATAATCCTACAGTGAAGTCTTGTTTGATTTCTCGGCAGAACCACAGGAGTGATGAATCAACGTCGGCCATTCCCGGCAGGTCCCGTACATGCACCGCTTCTATCAGGTGGTCCTTTAATTCCTGCTGACTGATGACAGACCGGTGATGCACCGTATCAAATTCCGCCGTCATCTTCTCGATCCACGGTGCATCTGAATTGGGCTGGAAGTCATTCGCTTTGAAATACTGGTCATTCTCTTCATAATCAATGGAATACGTATGAAGATTTCCCTTGCCCTCTTCCTTGAAAGTGTTCGCCGCCACCGCTGTAATCGCACTGGAATCAAGTCCCCCTGATAAGAAGGTACATAATGGAACATCCGAAACAAGCTGCCTTTTAATCGCATCTGTCAGTAAGAAACGGACTTTGGCCACTGTTTCGTCAAATGAATCTGTATGCTTTTCACTCTTCACATTCCAATATCTCCAAATATCCAGTCCATTCTTCGAAAAGCGCATGGCGTGGGCGGGACGCAGCTCTTTTACTCCTTTGAACACGCCATTACCAGGCGTGCGGGACGGCCCGAGCCCGAGTATTTCCGCCAGTCCACGGTGGTCCACCTGAGGATGGACATCAGGATGGGCAAGCAGCGCCTTTATCTCCGAACCGAACAGGATCCCTCCATCTTTTTCCACAAAAAATAAAGGCTTCACCCCCATTCGGTCCCTGCCGATGAAAACGTGTTCCATTTCTTCGTCCCAGACCGCAAAGGCAAAAATCCCGTTCAAGTGATCGACGCATTCCTCCCTCCACTCAATGTAAGAGGTAAGGAGGACTTCCGTATCAGAATGTCCGCTGAAAGTATATCCCTTAGAAATAAGTACTTTTCTCAAGTCTTCCGTATTATAAAGTTCACCGTTATAGCAGATCGTGAACAGATGGCCTCTATGACTCTTGCTCATCGGCTGCCTTCCACCTGCCGGGTCTACCACGATCAAGCGCTTATGACCGAATGCTACATGCTGATTCAGCCATACATTCGTTTCGTCTGGCCCTCTTTTAGAAAGGGTTTCTGCCATCTTTTCTACCACTTCTTTTTGATTCGTCAAATCTTGTTGATAATGAATCCAACCAGTAATTCCACACATGATGATCATCCTCACTTTCTAGTCAAACGCTCTGGGCTCACGGACACATAAATTATTTTATGCAAAGCCCTCGAAATAGTTAATTGTCTCAATCAAACTTTACATGAATGAAATATGATAATTATGACAAGAAATGTAGTTAAGGAGGGATATTCACTTGAGCAACATCTTTCGTTCAAACATTTTAAAATCCCAAAAAAGGTCCTATTCCGAGGGCACAGCTCTTTTTGAAGAAGATACGTGGTTTTTCTTCGAAATCGATGCCGAGGAAGAGTCTGAGCTCGAATTTTACCTCAATCACGAATTGAAAGTATATAGAGATGGTGAATGGATGACAGGTGTCCTTTTAGAAGATGGCATCCTTGTCACCCCATATGAGCGAATAAGAATCGAGAATGGTGACCGGATCCAGATAAAGAAGAATATATTGTATTCATTGGAGAATTTATTGGAAGAGATTTCTGATGACGCCTTTCATCAGTTCACAACCGCCTTAAATAATCTTGGCTATTCAATCTATGACAGCATCTTCTGCCACAATCACCTCGTTTTCCTCGGACATCAAAAAATCAAAGAGGGTGTGAACTTCATCACCTTTGATAACGGTGTGGAAGTATGTGCTGTTCAGCATCACTTCACTTATTACAAAAAGAAACGGGACCGTTTTGAATTCACACTGAGTACAGGCAGGCGGATCGTGATCGAAAGCTTTAATATGTAGGCAACCTTACGGGCAAAAGCAGTCATCATCCCTATAGCATGTTAAATTCAATGGCTGTTTTGTTCATTTACCAACCTATTCTTACCTCATAACAATCAAGCAATATATCAAATAGCACCCCGAACAGCCGATTGGGAATGATTCATCCAAAGTAGCTGTTCGGGGTGTTATTTAACTTATTATGCAAGATCCCATTTTCTGCTATTCACAGAGAGATCAAGGATAAATAAGTGAATGAGAACCGAGATATTCGATCACAGGAAAATCGCTGGTAATAACAGCCACATTCACATAATAATTTTCCGTGCAAGGCTTCGCTTTCCTCGGGCGGCGGTGAGCCTCCTCGGCGCTATCTGCAGCGGGGTCTCACCTACCCCACTTTTCCCGTAGGAGTCTCCGCCCTGCACTCCAATCAACAGCTGGAACCTGCTCAATACATATAAGAAGTGACAGCACAAAAAATCCGAACGAAGTAGATTTATGATAAATCACTCGTTCGGATTTTCTATTGACGAACACCGTTTTGTCCCAATCCCTTTGTGTTTACTTACGGCCATCTGCACTTGTTTCTTATCATTACTCCCGGGCTGTCACAAGGCTTGACGCCTTCAGAAAAGCATCCATATCCTCCCACGGCATGGGCCTTTCGATAAGGAACCCTTGCGCGCAGTCACAGCCAAGCTGCTTGAGCAGATCCAATTGTTCCTGGGTTTCCACACCTTCAGCCACGACCTTCATCTTCAACCCCTTCCCCATGGTGGCAATCGATTGAACGATGGCTACATCAGGGCTGTGGTCGCTCATATTCTGCACAAAGGAGCGGTCGATCTTTAAGATGTGAAGAGGAAGATCCTTCAGATAGCTCAGTGATGAATAGCCGGTTCCGAAATCATCCAGGGCAAGCTTCACGCCGAGATTGGCAAGCGACTGCATGACGGCGATCGTATGGGATGAATCGTGAAGCATGATCGTTTCTGTCAATTCCAAGCATAGTTGTTCAGGAGGGAGCCCGGAAATTTCCAGCGCTTCTTTTACATCATTCAGGAAGGTCGGGTGCTGGAACTGTTGCGCCGATACATTGACAGACATATAAAAGCTCGCTCCGTGCTCCATATTCCATTTCATCAGCTGCCTGCACGATTCGACCAGAACCCATTTACCGATTTCATAAATGAGACCCGTCTTTTCAGCGAGCGGAATGAATTCCGCCGGGGAAATCATTCCCCATGACGGATGTTGCCATCTCAGCAATGCTTCACAGCCAATGAGTGTTTCGCATGGGATATCAATGATCGGCTGATAGGCGATAAACAGCTCATCCCGTTCAATCGCCCTGCGGAGTTCTGCTTCCATCTCTACTTTCCGGGTGATTTCTTCCTTCATATCCCTGGAGAAGTAAACGGTCGTATTCCCACCTTGTGCCTTCGCCCAATGGAGGGCGGAGTCGGCATTTTTCAAAAGGTCCGCCGAGGCTTCCCCGTCCCTCGGATAAATGCCCACACCGATGCTGACAGTAATATAAAATTCTTTGTATTCATGGGTGAATGGGGCTTCGATCGCTTTCAAAATCGATTGAGTCACATGTGAGATGGCAGACTCGGTTACGTCCCTTGTGAGCAAGACCGTAAATTCGTCACCGCTGAAACGCCCCAGTACAGCACCCGGTGGCAGGATGGATTTGATCCTGTCGGACAGTTCTTTAATGACCAGGTCTCCTGCAGCGTGACCAAGGGTGTCATTGATCATCTTGAACCGGTCCATATCTAGAAACAATAGGGCAAGTTCCTGGTTCTTTTTCCCGCTTCTGATTTTTTCATCAAGGATTTCCCTGAACTTCATTTTGTTCGGAAGATCTGTTTCACCATCATAAAAGGCGAGCTGGGTGATTTTCTTTTCATACTGCCTCTCTTTCGTTACATCTCTGCCAATCCCGAAGATTCCCACGCACTTCCCATCAACGGTTATCGGGACATTCTTGATTTGGAAATTGTTCACTTCTCCATTTGCAGAAGTGAAGGGAAGGTCATAATATTGAGCCCTTCCGTCCATTGCCAGGTAAAAATGCCTCCTCACCCGTTGTATATCTTCTTGATTGATGAAATGAAGGGCCGATTTTCCCAGCACATCTTCCTCCGCAAATCCGAATGTCTTCATAAAGGATGGATTGATGGATGTGAATCTTCCTTTTAAATCTGTACTGTATACAAAGTCGGTATTGTTATCAAAAAGTGACCGGTAATATTCCTCAGATACCTGGATATTTTGAGTCAATTCCTGAATGTCCTTTTCGGCTGTGTTGATTAGATTCGTCAATGACATCATTGCATTCGCTTCAGGGGTCAAGGTAAAGTCAATTTTCATTTCCCTGATCGGTTCACGAACACCTTCTGATAACCCAAGATACGTTAAGGAATGTGCCATCAGTACCGGCTTATCGTTGTAGGATCCGAATTCACCGAAAGAGAAAAAGCCGCTCACAGGCGACACCCTGTTAAGGTAAAAAAGCTCCTGATTCGTCATATCCCTGATATACTTTTTCTTTGCTACACAGTTATAGACGAAATGACTTTCCACAGGGCTGCGCGCCAATTGAGTCAGGAGCCTGGTGGTAGATTGGATCAACTGCAGGGTGCTGACGAACCCGAACGAGATCTTATCACCCACTGCCACTTCCCTGCTGCACTCCAACCCTCCGTCATTCCCTACGTTCATAATATAGATTGCCACCTTTTCACCTTCCGCCTGACGGAGAAAAGGAAACTCGATCGAGGAATCCGGGAGATCCCTGACAAACCGCTTCCCTAAATACTTTTCCAGGAGATGAAGCGGGGGCATACCGTTTATCTCCTTAATGACATTCCCACCGGCCTTCGTAATATGAAAGGTTGACCCGATTTCCTGCCATTCTTCGATGGACTTTGAATGAACGCGCAAATTCTCACCTGACAGTGATACGGAGACGAATCCCTCCCTTGAAATGTCATGATTATTGAATACAAATGTCGGCCTCACATCGGGAAGGTCAGATGTGACACCCCCGACAATGACGATACCCTCTCCATTTTCCGATGCACCATCGAGATATTCCTGTACCTGAAGATGTAAGTGGCTGGCAAACGTAATGAAGGCTTTTGTGTCGGCTTGGCCTATTGTTTCATAAAGCTGTCTGCCCATCTGCCTGCCCGGGAAGGATTTTTCTTGAAGGAGCGACTTGATGACAGTCTTCTCAAACACGGTGAATGTCAGGACGGTCCCTGATACGACCACCCCTTCTTTCACTTGACCGTTTGAACTGCATCCGATGAGGGTAGCATGAGGCAACAACCGGGTGATTTGATCCTGCAGTGACTGTATGGCTTCTTTCGGGGAACTGCCGACAAAAGCCTGAATCAAAAGGGTAGGATAGTGGGCTATTTCATTTTCTATGATAAATCGACGTAAAGATTGCTCATTACGGTAAATATGTTGAAAGGACTTGACCATTTTCACACCTACTTGAAAGACATCGTTTCTATCAAAATACCACAATTCGACAGATATGGATATTCATTTATCCTAAATGGAAGAAAGTTCAAAAAGGTGACAAATATCATTGACATGCCCAGGATATTTTGAAACCGCTGCCTTTGGAAGTGATGTACTTATGGCCCTTAAAGAAAACAGTCTATTTAAAAGGCTGTTTTCGTAAACATTGTGGCTTATAAACAAGCGAGGTGCGGTTGATTTCCGCTCCAGATGCTCGCTTTCCGCGGGGCTGGCGATGAGCCTCCTCGGCTTCGCCTGCGGGGTCTCACCTTTCCAGCGTTTCCCGCAGGAGTCGAGCATCTTCCGCTCCAATCAACCATCGAAGATAAAAACCAAAAATCCACTGGATTAACTGCTTATTCATCTTCTGAATAGTTGTGATCAACGTCATTCAAATACAATGCCCTTGATTCATCGATACTAAAATTTATTCCACAGTCTCAAATTACCGAAGATGCTCACATTAATGTCTAATAATACAACAATCTATACGAAAAGAGCCTTTTAAAAAGATGATGGCTGAGCAAAAGCACATGATATAAGTTAATCCTCTCCAAAAACAGCATAAATAAAAAGCCGACTCAGGTGAGCCGGCTTTTTTCATTGATTAAGCAAATGGGTGAAAGCCCAACGGTAAACGTAATCCTAAGAATAAGACGATCACGAACGACAGGATCAACAGCATCCAGAATACCTTCGTATCCTTTCCTTTTTGCAGACGGACAAGGACCATTTCAAACATCCCGATCACCCAGATTCCAACCAATCCTTTGATGCCATACAGGCCAGGATCAATTCCCTGGTGCTTCCAGAATAGAAGGGCACCTGTCAAAATAATCAACAAATAGAATAATCTCAAAGTCATATGTACAATTTTCATGCCTTTGTTCTTTCCTGCGTTATGCAAACCAACCGCTACAAAGAAAAGAATGAGGGCAACAACCCAGGTAGTAATATGGGCATGTGTTGTATCAAACATATTGAACCTCCTACAGGTAAATAGTATACGCTCATAATAGTATCACAGTCTCGGTGACAACAGAAATTTAAACTAAGCCTGTAACTGATTTGTCAAAATTCCAAGGGGCGGGATTTCGACTTCAACTTTATCACCCTTTTTCAGGAAGCGGGGAGGCTTGAATCCCTTGCCGACCCCTGAAGGCGTTCCGGTCGCGATGATATCCCCGGGTTCAAGGGTCATCCCGGCTGACAGGGTCTCGATGATTTCAGGGATTCTGAAGAGCATCTGACCGGTATTGGACGCTTGGCGGATTTCCCCATTCACTTTCGTGGTAATGGATAGGTCGTGAGGGTCCGCCACTTCATCCTTTGTCACCAGAAATGGTCCCATCGGGCATGTTGTATCGAGGCTTTTACCGATGAAGAATTGACCATGCCGCTTCTGGAGGTCGCGGGCTGTGATATCATTTACAATCGTATAGCCGAATACATGATCCATCGCTTCTTCCCGGGTAATCCCGATACCCCTTTTCCCGATGATGACCGCAAGCTCTCCTTCATAATCCAGTTCTTCCGTCAAATGCTGATGATGAAGGACCGTCCCTCCATGCCCGGTGACTGTACCCGTCGCTTTCGTGAAGATCATGATATGTTTCGGGATGTCGTCTTCCCCGCCCATTTCAACGGCGTGGTCCCGATAATTCTTCCCTACGCACATGATATTCCGTTTCACCTTTGGAATCGGGGGGAGCCATGTCACTTCATTAAATGTGTATGTGTCGAGTCGATCTTCCTTCTGCTCAAGCACACGTGAAACTGCGTGCAGAAAATGTTCCCCCTGACCGATTCCTTCAAGGATGTCCAGAGGCACGCCTTCGACACCTGCAAGGTCAAGGATCCGTCCTTCCCGTTCCACTCCATACGATTGCCGTTCCCCTATCTGAAAGCTCACAAATTTCATCTTCCCCATCCCCTTTGCCTGTATTTAATTCTCCACTTTCCTTGTCACAGCCTTATTTCCATAGCTTAATAGACGCCATACTTTTTCAACCGGACCATACTGAAACTTGGACAGCCAGATTTCAGAAAGGATCACCTGGATCACATAAATCCCTAGGGCAAGCATCGTTCCGGTCGTCAAGGTGACCTCCCCGTACATCCCCAAACCATATGAATAAAAGATCAAGGTGCCTATGACCGATTGGAGTAAATAATTTGTCAGGGACATTCTCCCGACAGAGGCAATCGGCTTGCTCCATCTCATGATTTTTTCACTCAACAATAATAATGAAAGGATTATTGCATAAGATACTGATAAGAACGGACCTCCGAAAAAATCCTGGATATAGGCATAAGCAAAGTTTGCTTCGATGAACAGCGGAAGTGACTTGATGATGATCCCTGCTGCCAGGGTAGCGAAACCAATCACGATCCAAGTTGTTTTATGTGAGCGCACCTTTTCCAAAAGCTGCATTTTACTGGCTCCTGCCCCGATCATCATCATCGGCAGGATCGAAAGCATAAGGAAAATGAGATTGCCCGGTGAATTGACAGCGTACCAATCTTCAAAGCGCTGATCCATAATATCGGCGAAGCTGCCTGAAGCATAGGCCGAAACCGAGTCCTGAAGTGCGCCGATGTCCGTATAGTTTGTAACACCAGTCGGATCTGTAAATGTCATTAATACTAGTAATATACTGAAAAACAATTGCGGAAGAAGAAATAACATCGCTCCGGCCCACATCAACACCTTGCCGGAAAGCTTCATGAAAGCGAGAAGGATCAATCCGAAAACCGCATAATTGATCAGGATATCACCTGACCATATAAGAAAAGCATGGATGCAGCCGATCCCCAGGAGTATGAGGAGTCTTCGAACCCCGAATCGATAAAACGAAGCTCCTCCTGCCCGCTGCTGCTGAATGCCCAGTCCATATCCAAACATCATGGCAAACAATGGATAAAAGCTCGCTTGCACGAATACATCGATCCACGGATACAGAGCGGCATCTTCAGGTGTTTTCCACCATGTATACGGGTCCAGATAAAGAAATGGGGAATGAAAAGAGATCATATTGATAATGAAAATCCCAAGCAGTGAGAATCCCCTAATGACATCAAGACTTACAATTCGTTCTGACTGTTGCACTGGCGAAATGGTATTCATATTTGTTCCTCCGAAAATAGTGTTAATTCCATTCTAACCCCAAATGGAAAAATAGGCGATTATCACCTATTCATTCTTCTCACATAGAATAACAATAATTAACTTTGTCTTAAAGGTGTGAGTCGCAATGCCCGCAATCGTAGGAATAGCACAAGTCGTAAGCGTCGGTTCGAGCGGCGTCTTTCATATAGGGGACGTCTTCAATATCAGTCCCATTTCTACAGCCAAGACCTTCGCCGGGGCAGGATCGTTCATAACCGGTAAAGGGATTTCCGTCTACAATGAAAGCTCCCTGACCTATACCGTTGATGACGACGGCATGGATCAAGGAATAAACTTCAACCTATGAGTGTGATGCGAAATGACGAATTATTATGTTCAACAGTCCATACAGATTCAATTTATCAAAATCGGAGGGATGTCCAATTCCTCCATTTTTCAAATTGGAACTTGCGGTCAGATTGCCACAAACGATTTCCTTTATAATACGGGCGGTTACACAGAGCCTGCTCCGAAAGCAGAGAAAAACGGGAATGGGACGGCACCTCCCACTGTGTCTCCTCTCGTACCTTTGCAATCGCCGCAGTAAGAAAGAAACGCGTCAACAGAAAGAGGTGACAGGATGAATAATTACTATATGACCCCCCAACAACTCTATCAGTATATCGAAATGTTGAACTCAAAAATCACCGCCCTCGAAAAAAAAGTCAACGACCTGTCACAAGAATTAACAACCATGAGGGATACCCCTAAAATCAATGTAGAGAAAATCGAGTACAAATTCGATCAGCTGAAGGTAGAATCCCTCGACGGCACGTTGAACATAGGATTGAATCCCAACAGTTTAAAAGAAACCATCGAGGATCTGGCCGTCGAGCAAAAGGTGGACGTCAAATCGATCAAAGATCTGAAACCTTATAAAGAAAGAATCACCGCTGAAATAAAGGCATTCATCGATTCAGAACTCCCGAGCCTGATTCAGGACAATGAAATGCAGTTCCAACGCTCTCTCGATCCTCAATATTACGAAATGATCCAACAGGATCTATTGAATCAAATGCCGCAACGGATCGATTTTTATTTACAGAACATCCCTTTTATTGAAGGAAAGCAGGATGAAGGAGAATGGGAACGGAAGATCATTTCTAAAATCAAAAAGGATATCGAAACGGCCCTATTCTCATTCATGTCACAAATACCAGATAACATGGAAGGAATGAAGAACAATGAACCTCCAAGTGATCAATCGTGAATTGTCTGTCGGTAACATAGAAATAGCAGGGGTGGCGAGTTCATCCCTCGTAATGGTCGGGGATGCCGATATCATCCAGCTCGCCTCCGCATTCGACACACCGCCGGAGTCACTGATCATCGGCCCATTCGTCCCTCTTACCCCTAAAGGTTGACCCATGCTCAAACGTTATTCGATTGTCAATAAACTTGAAGGAATCACACTTGCCTTCTGCTCTGTGTATCAAATCGGGGACTCGCAAAATATTTATGCCCAATCAAAGGCATATGCGGTTCAACGGGAGAAAGAATTTTTCCGGACGAGCGAAGGGTCCTTTGATTCAGATGTGTTCACCAAACCACTCGAACTCCCCCCCATTAATCCGGGCATTCAGGTCAGCCGGCTCAATCTGTGCCCCATCAAAGTCAATTCTATGTTCATTCGCGCCACCTCCTCTTCTTCCATCATCCATATCGGCAATACCTGCAATGTGTATATGGATGCACGGGTGAAAAATATCCGCCAGCTGGAGCATAAGGAAGGTGAAGCACCGGAAACGATTGAAGAAATCGAAGAACCTAATTGATCTTGAATTCATCCCTTCAAGAACCTTCCCGGACATTTCACATAGGCTACCAATATAGACAAATAAAAAAGAGGATGTTGATTATGCCCGCTTTAGTAGGTCCTGTTGCGATTCTCAACGTCGGTGGAGGGAATATCCAGTTTGGGGACACCGTCATCATTTCACCTAAAAACGCTTCGAAGACATTCGGTGGTGCCGGTGGATTCAATACAGGTCCATTCCAATTAAGCTACAATGTGTTCAGTGTAAGTACGACCTTCGACTGCAACGTCATCGATCAACCAATTACAGGAAATAATTAGATGATGTTCCCCCTTTTGAAACCGGTGCACATCATCAATCTGACAAACCGGTCTTAATAAGAAAAAATCCGGACGATCTTTCGAATTTCTTTTTGAAATTCGAAGCCGTCCGGATTTTTCTCTATGTTGGTTATGAATGGGCAAACATGATTTCCGATTGGTCACTTTTTCTTCCGCCGCTCGGCACTTTTTTTTGTTCTCACCAATTTTGTCGGGGGCTGTTTACGGATCCATTTGATAAATGCATGGATTTTTTCATCCCTCCTGAGGTCGGAAACCGTATTCAATCTCACGGCCAATTCCTCGTTCGAATAGAGGGAATGGATTTGCTTGTGACACGGAATGCACAGCTGGGCTGTCGGGAGGAAAGTCCCTCCTTCTTCTTTAGGTGTAAGATGATGGATCGTCGTTTCAACTTCATTCCTGCCGCACAGCTCACACGTACCTTTTACCTTTTTCCCCACAGCATCCCCTCCTCACAATAGCTATTCCCTTCACTCCACTGAAAAAAACAGGTCACATGCCGCTTCTTCCCCATGACTGTAATTTGCAACCGTTTAAGCATTGCCAAATTCAATCGGCATAAAAAAATCCGGACGATCCGACTTCAATGAAGTTGTCGAATTGTCCGGTTTTCCATTATATTTTTACAAGGTCAGTATATGACCTCCGTCAAAGAAGTATAAGTACTTCTCTGAGACAGGCTCTTTCCAAATGGATTCCAGTGCCCGTGTATAGTATTCGATTTGAACTTTATACCTCTCTTCAAGGATCGGCCTCGCTTCCGTGAAGCCATCTTTGTAACGGTCGTGGATCCCATCAGTCTTATAGTCCAGAAGCACCAGACCTTCTTCATCCCGGAAAACACAGTCGATGACCCCTTGAACGAGGATCGTTTCTTCCGGCGCCTCTTCTCCAGTCTCTGATATCTCGCTGAGGGGAACGCTCATACTGAACGGGATTTCCCTTTGGATCTCTTTGGCATGGACCATCCGTTGACCAAGTTCACTATGGAAGAAGCCGACGATATGATCAATGGAAACGGCCTTCTGCTGTTCTTCCGTCAGGATTTCTTTATGTACCAATCCTGATAACAGCTCTTCAACATCTTCCCTTGCAGGCACACCACCCGCAAACGGAATGTGCTGCATGACTGTATGCATGGCAGTCCCTTTTTCGGCCGGTGACAACTCTTTCGACTGCATGAATTTCGGTCTGTTGTATACAGGTTTTTGGTGTCGTCTCAATATTTCGTTGCTGGATGCCTCGTCCCGGATCTCCACCATCCGCTTCAGCTCGGAAACCGATTGCTTTGAGCGCAGGCTCGTTGCCCTGAGATGAGGATACTTCCATGATAAGCGGTTCAATACCCCTTTTTTATGTTCAGAGCTATTTTCCACTTCCAATCCTTTTCTCACTTTCTCCTGCCACGTGAGTTCTTCACTCTGCTCCTCATCTTCTTCTAAGATGAGTTCAGACTTGTGGATCTCTGTGACTTTCCAGCACGAAGGATGCAGAAGGATCTCCTCGTTGATCCCTGAGTCAGTGGACGCTGCCCCTTCACCAAGATGTCCGCAGTGAGGGTGGCGCATGAGGGCAGGACCGATCCAATCCAGATACGAACTTGCTTGTGCCCGGTCATAATCCGACAGCAGCCACTCCGTCTGCCCGAGGGCACCCCGCCACTTTTCAATGGATTTATCAAGGCTTTTCACCGTTCCGACCAGGTATAATTTCTCCTTTGCCCGGGTCAATGCCACATACAGCACCCGCATTTCTTCAGAAATCGACTCCATACGCTTCTTTCGCTTAAAGGCAAGTTGAGGCAGCGACGGATAGCTGATTCGTTTATCCGGATCGGTATACTTTGTAGCCAAACCGAAATCTTTATCAAGAAGGTACGAAGCATTCAAGTCCATCAGGTTGAATTGCTTTGAAGTCCCGGCGACGAATACGACCGGAAACTCCAGGCCTTTACTCGAATGGATCGTCATCAGACGCACCACATCTTCCTGTTCGCTGAGGGCTCTTGCCACCCCGAGGTCATCGCCCCTTTCCCTCATACGGTCAATGAATCGCAGGAAGCGGAATAATCCCCTGAATGACGTTTCTTCGTATTGGCGTGCACGGTCATACAGGGCACGAAGGTTTGCCTGCCGCTGCTTCCCGCCGGCCATACCCCCTACATAATCATAGAAGCGGGTATCGCGGTACAGCTGCCAGATCAATTCTGTCACGGAACCCTGTCGCGCCTTTGTCCGCCAGTTCTGTAAATGATACAGGAATACTTTGATCTTCTCGAACGCTTCTTCTTCCCGCGGATTTGCCGGTTTCTCACTTGCGAATTTTTTGACGGCTTCGTAATAGCTGCCCGACCGGGAATGGATCCTTACAGTGGCGAGGTCCTGTTCATCCAGACCGACAACCGGAGAGCGGAGCACCGACGCAAGAGGAATATCCTGGTACGGATTATCGATCACCTTCAATAATGAAAGCATGATCGCTACCTCAGTCGCTTCAAAATAACCGGTTGATAAATTTGCATAAATCGGGATTCCCTGCCGTTTGAATTCTTCCATGATCTCAGCCGCCCACGGCATTGATCTCAGCAGTATGACGATATCACGATACTGAATCGGACGTTCTGTCTTTGTCTTCGCATCATAGATCGGTGTCCGGCCATCGATCAGCATCCGCACTTTATTCGCCATAAAACGGGCTTCAAGGACAGATTTCTCGATATCCCCTTCATCAAAGATCGAGAGCTCTTCATCCTTTGAAGCATCTTCACCTGACTCCTGATCGATCAGGGCCACTTCGATTGGAAACGCCTCCTCTTCCGGATAAGGTGCCCCTTTGACAAGTTCGGCTTCCTTGTTATATTCCATCTCCCCGACAGAAATGCCCATGATCTGCTTGAATAAAAAGTTCGTCCCCTCCAACACTTCCTTACGGCTCCGGAAGTTCTGGGAAAGATCGATCTTCAACCCAGCTTCCCCGCTTTCAGGCAGGAAACGTGTATACTTGCCCAAAAACAGGTTCGGTTCCGCTAATCGGAATCGGTAGATGGACTGTTTCACATCCCCGACCATGAACCTGTTGCCGATCGCTTCATCTTCTTCTGTTATAAGAAGGAGGATCGATTCCTGAACCATGTTCGTATCCTGATATTCATCCACCAGCACTTCTTTGAACTTTTGTTTATACTGCTTCGCAGCTTCTGACGGACGCAGTTCTTCAGATGCAGGATCTTTCAGGATGGCGAGGCAGAAATGCTCCAGATCGGCGAAATCAACCAGACCTTTTTCTTCTTTCACCTGCTTGAACCTTTTCCCGAATTCGACAACCACTTCTGCAAGGGTGTGAATGACCCCCTTCATCTTCACCATGTCATCCAGGAATGACTGTGGCCTTCTTGAGAAGAAATCTTCCTTCAGCTTTTCCAATGCTTTCTTTCCCTGATCACGGAGCTTTTTCGCTTCATCGACGATTTCTTTATTGAAATCAGCCCCCCTGCAAGGTTTCAGTTTAGTGAATGCAAGGGTTTGGATGTTCTCATATAAAGCACTCCACGATTCACGCCTGCTTTCCTCAAGGCTTTCCACAAGGGCCAGGTCATCAAGGAAGTTCTCCGCCCTCGGACCAGGGCCTCCCGGCACCCGGGTCAATTCATATGCCCGCTGAAACAGGTTCTTCGCACCGTGCAGCTGCAGCTGAATATCCGTCAATAACGGCTGAATGAAGTTAAGCTCATCAATCTCTGACCCTTCCCCGATTTCATACATCGTCTCAAGACCTCTCAGCCACTCATCCGGGTTCGGATGGGAGCGGGAGAAATCATACAGCTTACGGATCATATCCTGCAGGGCACCGTCACTTCGATCGCTCGTGAACGTATCGACGAGTCTGAAGAAATCATCATTATCTTCTTTCCCGTATTCCTCCTCAAACAGGTCATCAAGCACTTCATCCCGGAGCAGGTCCCCCTCGGTCTCATTGGCGATCCTGAATCCGGGATCGATATCGATGAGATAATAATATTTCCGAATCACTTCGAGACAAAAGGAGTGAAGGGTGGAAATCGACGCCCGGTTCAGCAGGCTCAGCTGCTTTCTCAGATGATGTGAATGGGGATCTTCATCAATCGCTTTCTCCAACGCCTGTCCGATCCTGTGCCTCATCTCGGCAGCAGACGCATTCGTAAAGGTAACCACCAGCAGTTCATCCACATCCATCGGGTCTTCTTCATTCAGGATCTTCTGGATGATCCTTTCCACGAGTACAGCCGTCTTACCGGAACCAGCCGCGGCGGCTACAAGGATATCCTGCCCTTTCGCCCATATCGCTTTCCATTGGTCATCGGTCCACGTCATAGTGTCAGGTTTGACTGGAATAACATATTTACTCATCTGTTTCTACCTCCTCTCTCACTTTCGCTAATAAATCTTCCGGCTTCGCTGTCGGCAATACCCTATAGTCATTTTCCTCAAGGGATTGATCGAACTGACAGACAGAACGGTAAGAACAGAATTGACAAGGTGTACGGTCCTTCAGCTTATAAGGAGAAATGTCCGTCTCCCCTGAAACGATTCTGTTGCCGGATGTTTCGTACAGCTTGCGCACATGCTGGCGCATATATTGAAAATCTTCATGGCTTGCAGCTTTTGAACGGGAGGACAGTGAACCGTCCTTCTTAATTCCCGCTGAGATGATATCGGAATTACCCGTCTCCAGCGTTTGATCCATCAAGCGGACGATCCCGGCGTCCCCAAGAACCATACCTTTCATCTTGAAGCTCTTAAAGATTTCCTCCTCGATTTGATCAAGCGTCAGGATTTTCTTACTGTTGATCATAGGATTATGAACATGGAAATAGAGTACCCCTGCAGGCTTCGCTTCCTTCCCGACAAACTTCTTGGAATTCGTCAGCACGATATCAAGGTACGTCAGCATCTGCAGCGCCAATCCATAATATACTTCCGTCATATCCAGATCTCTCGCACTCGACTTGTAATCGACGATTCTGAGGTATACCCCGTTTTCATCTTCCGCTTTATCCACACGGTCGATCCTTCCTTGAAGCTCCATCTTCGTCCCGTTTCTCAACTGAAATTGGAACGGCGGGAGGGTCGCACGGGGTCCGAACCCAAGCTCCACCCCGACCGGGACAAAGCCGCTTGCCTTTGCATGTTCACTCAGGATCAGGCCCGCCCGGCTGATGATCTGTTCAAGCTTTTTGGCAATGTAATGATGCCGGTTCGAGCTTAGGAGAATCTGATGCTGCAGCTTCGGCGCGAGCATCAGGACCGCTTCTTTCGCAAGCTGGATACACTGTGCTTTCGTAAGCGATGCCCAGGTCAATCCGTGCCGCTCCACTTCTTCAGACATCCATTTCAACGCCGAGTGGAACATTTCGCCGATATCAGGTGCTTCCAGCTTAAAGAAATCCCGCTCCCTCAGCTTCAGCCCGTGGCTTGCGAAATGGGAAAACGGACAGCTGTGGAACAGTTCCATCCGGGAGACACTTGCCAGGATATGATCTCCATACAGTTCCCTGCTCGTGTCCTCAGACAGCTGATCGGCACGATTTTGGTAAAACAGGCTTGATAAAATATGCTGTGAATGCCATTTCCAGTCGTTTGACGTTGAATAGAAGTTATATACATCCCACCAGAAATCATATATTGGGTAGTCCCTTTTCTTCATCTGAAGTTGTGACGTCAAATGGGAAATCGTCACATTCGGATGACACACATAATGCAGCTGTTCCTCTTCAGGCAGCTCGGAAGGTTCATTGATGAGAAGCTTCGTATGAGCATCCGGGTACATTTCGTTCATCCTTTTAATGAAAGAGGAAGGAAGTAAAGCTTTGCCTTCTTCATTCGCGATCGGATAGCTGATAAATAAGCGTTCACTCGGAGTCGTAAAAGCTTTATATGCAACAAACTCTTCATCAAGAAGCTTCGTCCTGTTGCCGGGGGCAATCTTGAATCCCCTACTGATCAATGATTCACGGTCCTCATCAGACAGGACCCCGTCTTCATTCATCTTCGCAGGAAGCACACCGTCGTTCGCTCCGATGATGAAAGCCGCTTTAATATCCCCGAGCCTTGATTTTTCCAAGTCGGCGATCATGACCTGATCGATAGCCGGCGGCACAAGGGAAAACTGCATCGTTTCCATCCCTGCATCAAGGATCGACGAAAACTTCTTCACGGTCGTTTCCTCGTCACCAAGCATCTCTACATACTGATCAAGCAAATCCATGACGGCTGACCACGCCTGATCATGCTCCCTTGCAGCAATCAGATCGCCTTTATCCTCTGCCTCGATCCGGAGTCGCTCAAGCTTTGCCGGTATATCAAGCTCTTCCAGATACAGATAGAGTGTTTCACAGAATTCTCTTCCTGTCCTCTGCTTTTTGAGCCGTTTTCCAAGCCGGATGATCGGTGCAGAAATAAATAATCTCAGTTCATTGATTTCATGCTCCATTTCCCGTTCCTGATCCGTCTGCGGGGCATCGACATGCTCGAGTCCCCGGAAGCGGCGGTATTTCCAACGATCCTTCTTCGTCCAGCGATCACCCTTGATCCCGTAGGCCAGCACATAGTTTTCCAGCCTGTCCATCTGCTCACGGAGATCGGTCGGGTTCTTCTGATAAGGGAATAATAGATCTGTTTTCACTGCCCGGAACACTGGCTCGTATCTCCAGTTCGTATTCATGATTTCAAGTGTCGAGCGGATCAGTTCAATCAGCGGATGATTCAGCATCGTCCTCTTTTGATCAAGGAAAAATGGAATCTCATAATCTTGAAACACCGTCTCGACTTTGTCACGGTAGTCCTGGCTGTTCCTCACCAATACGGCGATATCTTTATAGCGATACCCTTCCTCCCTGGCAAGCTTCCTGATCTCACGGGCGACCCCTTCCACTTCGGCCCGCCGGTTGGATGCTTCCAGAAATTCAATCCTCGTCTCCCCTTTATCAAAAGCGACGGTTGGACGCGCTTCAAAGTGACGCTCTAAATGGAGCATCGTTTCATGATGGAAGCGGATCGGTTTGACGAGCACTTCTTCTTTCACCGAAACCCCGCCGCTCCTGCATATGTCGTTAAGCGTTTGATAGGTTTCATTCGTCATGCGGAATAAGCTTAATTCGTTCATCGCACCCATCTGCTGTTCAGGATCGGTTGTAAGGGCGACCGTCACATTTTTTGCGTGCAGGATGAGCTGTTCGATGATGAGATATTCCTGTGGCGTGAAGCTGTAAAAGCCGTCTATGTATATTTCCGCTTCTTTCAGGAGCGCTGAATTCTTCACATTTTCAGCAAGCAGGCCAAAATAGTCTTCTGAATCAATGTACTTTCCTGAAAGCTTCTCCTCAAATTTCTCATAAATCAATTCAAGGTCATGAAGCTTATCCTTCAGCACCTTGGACCCTTCCCTTTCACCATTCTCATCGAACTGGTGGAGGTCCGCCGGTGAGATGCAGTAGCGCTTGAATTCAGTCAACATCGCTTCCACATGGTGAATGAAGCCGGGCTTCTCCGAAGACTTCGTAAAAATATGAAGATCCTCTTTGTTTTCGTCAATGATCTTCCGGATCATCATATTCAATCCAACATCCGATAAATGATACCGGCTCATGCCGCCAGTTTCCTGAAGGATTTTCCATGCAAGGCGCGTGAGGCTGAACACCTGGCCACGGATCATCCCGTTCATCCCAGGCGTGTTCACAAGCTCGTATTCCGAAATAAAGGACATTTGATCCGGTACAATATAAATGATGGGATGTCCATTTGGCTCTGCCAATAAGCTTTGCTTCATCTCATCCAAAATCCGATGGGTTTTCCCGGTACCGGAGCGTCCGAGAATAAATCGCACACTCATTCTCCCACTCCTATTCTAGTGTTTATCTATTCTAACCAAGAGGTTATATGATTGTTTGTATGTGTTCATTATAGTACACAAGATCAAAACTTTCCTGCTTCAGCCCTGACGATCCAACCGTTCCCTCGGAAGGAGACTAGCGCCATACATCCATTCTCTCCTTCAGATTGGACGTGTGAAGTTCGAACCGGATATGATCAGGGGCTCTAAATATCACACTCCACCCCTTCCCTCTTTTCACCGGCGTCCGTATCAGCTCCACTTCGTTTTCTTTCAAAGTCCGAACAGCTTCCCAGAAGCCATCTTCATCGATCGTGAATGCAATATGGTCGACAGCACCATCCCGGTCCGCGCCCGGGATGCTTTTTTCCTGAAGACAGATCCAGACCGGTCCCCATTCAAGGTACGCGTCACTCCGCCCCCTGTGGATGAGCGCTGCCTTCAGGATCCCGAGGTAGAAGGGCAATGATTTCTCTAAACTTTTCGTGTTGATTGTTAGGTGGTTGATGCCTGTGATGTTCATGGGGGGACCTCCTTTTTTGATAAAAGATGTGGGTGTGGGTGACGTGGTGGGGATCAGTCATGAGCTGATGGGAAGTCGCGTGCTGAAAGGTATGCTAGGTAACGGAGCGACGATTTTTCGACAAAGAGATCATATATTTCAAAGGCGGATCATATTTCAGGATTCACGCTCATATATGGACGAAAGCCGCTCATATTTTCAAAAAGCGGATCATAACGGGCTGAAACCGGCTCATATAAAGAGTTGAGACCGGTTTTGGATAGGGTCAAACGACTGATATGGACGCTTACACCCCATCATGAGCGGATTATGCTCCCCTTTCATATGATTTTGGTTACATTGTCTTCAGAAATGAGTCATTTTCCGTCCAAAACGATGATCTCAACCCCAGTTAAAAAACTGTTCGGATCCATCCCCAATCAAAAAAAGAAGGACGGGCTCATCCTTCCTTCACACTTTCTTTCCATTCATCCGCCAACAGCCCGTAGAGGAACATGTCATGCCGTTTCCCGTCCCTTTGCAGAAATTCCCGGTAGCTTCCTTCTTTTTGGAACCCGAGAGATTCATATAATGAGATTGCCCTTTCATTGTATGAGAAGACCGTCAGCTGGACCCGGTGTAAATTCAATTCATGGAAAGCGTACGCCAGCAGGCACTGTAGCGCTTCTTTACCGTAGCCATATCCCCAGGACTCTTCATCACCGATTGAAATGGCGATTCCGCCAACCCGGTGATTCCAGAGGATGCCATCCAACTCAGCAAATCCGATCATCCTTCCGTTATCCTTCAGGCGGATCGCAAATCGGAAGCCGTTGCTTCCCGGATCCCCCATCCACTTCTTCAACTCTTCTACAGTTTTCGGTTTGTGGGGTACTGCATCCAGCAGTCTCTGGACCTTTTCATTCTGATTCCATTCCCTTATGAGCAATATATCTTCTTCCATAAAACCGGACAGGTAGATCCGCGTGCCCGTTAATAAACGTTTCATCCTTTTCACCTCGACATATGTACTTCTGCACCTTTCCCTTTATTTCCTTTAATAAGCTGAAAATAGTTTCAAGGCTGTTCCTTTTTCTGAAACACAAGCATCGGGATACATGCTTACGTAAATAAAAAAAAGCCCGGGAGATCCCAGGCTTCAAATAAGCTTACCAAATCATTTCCGCCCATTCAGGGTGATCGATAAACGGATTTCGGTTTCCTTGATATTGTTCAAAGATAATATTATTTCTGCGGAGTTCAGTTGCATCCACAGGATCTTCGTCATTCCATTGGAGAAGCACAGACATCCTGCCCATATAAGGAGCACTGCCGTTGTTGACAAAATCATTCATTTCGAGATCGAGTTCACCGCTGTCTCCTTCGTACCGCACAGCCATGTAGAAAATCATGCGGGCAACGTCACCCTTCACTTCATCACGCGGTTCCCAAGAATCGCCGTCATAATAGTTTCCAGGCGCTTCGCTGTGCTGGTTGCCTCCGTTATCAAAGTCGAGATTGCCCCTCGACGAGTTCACTGTCACATCGGTCGGCCTTAAATGGTGAAGGTCCGTCCCCGGTCCCTGGGCCGTCCCGAAGTCACCATGTGATTTCGCCCATACGTGCTCCCGGTTCCAGTCGTTCACACCGCCGCCGTTGGTCGTTTTCGATTGGGAACGGCCTGAATATAATAGAATGACATTATTCGGATTATTCGGATCTTCGTCTGTGTGGCGCAACGCATCCCAGACGGCATCGTATGAAAGGGTTTGATGGTCATCAATGATGTTATGTAATGCCGTTTTCAACACTTCTCCCGTTTTTCCTTCTGCTCCATTATAGTATTCTTCGTACGTCGGGGGATCAGTGGGATCGGTCGGGTCCGTCCCTCCATCTTCCACTGCTTCAAACGCAGAGGTCGACTTCACACCCGGGTGAGAGAAATAGGCTGTCAAACTTCCGGTTATCTTGATTTTTTCTCCCATCAATCCCGGATTGCTCTGAAGCCCGAAGCTTGAGCGGAACGATGATGGAATTTGAACATACACCATATCATTCGTATTGGATTCTGAAGGTGAATCTGCAAGCGCCAATGCATAATCGTTCGGGAAGTTGCCCGTGACAACAGTCGACGTGGAAGTCGGCTGCCCGACAACATATCCTTCCACCGACAAAGTCGACCCGCTTTGATCGGCTATCGCCTGATCGACTGTATAGGGGGAACTCCATGTCCCATTCCCTGCCGCATTCATTTCATTCGGAGATACTTGACCACACGCAATTGTAAAAAGAAAAACAACCGTAAAAATGCTGATGACCTTTTTGTGAATAAACTTCAAACCCTTCGCCTCCTTATAGTATGACTACATAGTTAGCGTACAACAACCATTGTCATAATAGGGTTAATTTTATGTAAAAACAGATAAATGAGTCTATCCTCACACTCACATTGACGCCCAGCACATGTTTCGGCATACTTTCATGAAGCCTGCCGAGTCATATTGCCTACATACAAAAAACACCGGAAGCTCCCATGCCTCCGCCAACACATAATGACGCGATGCCTTTTTTCAACTTACGCCTCTTCATTTCATGCACCAATGAAACGACGAGGCGCGCACCTGTGCATCCGACCGGATGGCCGATGCTGATGCCGCTCCCATTGACATTGACTTTATCCCGGTCGAGACCGAGCTCTTTTTCCACGGCCAAATATTGAGCGGCAAACGCTTCATTGATCTCAAATAAATCTATTTCATCCAATGACCAATTTTCAATCGTATGCAGCCCTTTTTGAATGGCCGGTACAGGACCGATCCCCATCAATTTCGGATCGACGCCTGCAACCGAGTAGCCGACGATTCTCCCGAGCGGCTCCAGTCCCCGTCTTGCAGCTTCTTCTTCACTCATCAAGATCAGGGCGGCACCGCCGTCATTCAGGCTTGAGGAATTACCGGCAGTGACCGATCCTCCATCACGGAAAGCAGGCTTCAACTTCTCCAGCTTTTCAACCTGCAAACCGGGACGGGGGCTTTCATCCTGACCGATCACTTTTTCACCTTTTCGTTCCTTTACACTCACGGGCACGATTTGCGAATCGAAGTATCCATTCTCCATCGCAGTCACTGCCCGTTGATGGCTCAAGGCGGCGTATTCATCTTGTTCTTCACGGGAAATCGAGTGGGTTTCTGCCAGATTCTCCGCCGTTTCCCCCATCATGATGCCATGGATCGGGTCTTCTAGTACCTCCCACACCGAATCCTTGATTTCACTGTGCTGCAGTCTTTTTCCAAAGCGATGCTCCTTCAGGATATAGGGACTTGAGCTCATTGCCTCCACGCCGCCTGCAAGGACAATATCCGACATGCCCATTTGGATCTGCATCGCCGCAGACATGATGGCCTGCATCCCGCTTGCACATTGCCGCTGAATCGTGTAGCCAGTCGTCGTATCTTCAAACCCTGCCAGCAATGCGGCAGTTCTTGCGGTATTCGGCTGGTCCGTCCGCTGGATGCAGTGCCCGAGTATCACCTCATCGATATCCCCTGCCGATAATCCACTGTCTCTTGCCGCCTCTTTCATCACCGGTACGATCAAATCCGTCGGCAGCAGCTCTTTGAAAGCGCCTCCAAAAGCACCCACAGGCGTACGAAAAGCCGATGTAATCACTACATTTCTCATTTTCTCACTTTCCTTCCCCATTCAAGTTACATCATGATGGCCCCATCAACATGAAGAACAGTCCCATTCACATAGTCGCTGTCATCAGATGCCAAATATAAGTATGCTTTTGCAATATCATCCGGTTTCCCGAGCCTTCCAAGCGGGATCATCGCTTTCATCTGAGCGACGACCTTTTCAGGTATGTCTGCCACCATGCCCGTTTCGATAAAACCAGGGGCGACTGCGTTGACATTGATCCCCTTGCGGCCCAATTCCTTTGCCCATGTTTTTGTCATGCCCACTACCGCCGCTTTGCTTGCGGCATAATTCGTCTGCCCGACATTTCCGTGGATCCCGCTGACCGAAGAGGTATTGATGATTTTCCCTTTCCCCTGTTGAATCAAGTGTGGAAGCACCGCCTGGGTACAATTGAACACCCCCGTCACATTCACGTCCATCACTTTCTGAAAATCTTCCGGCGAAAGCTTATGTAGCATTCCGTCCCTCGTGATCCCTGCATTATTGATCAAGATATCAATTCTGCCGAAATGTTCTTTCACGTCATTCATAAAAGAATCAACAGACGCCCGGTCGGCCACATTCCCCTGAAAAAAGGCTGCTCTCCCCTGTGCAAGTTCATCCAGGCTCCGCACCCTTTCTTCCCCTGCTTCCCGATCAAAGTCCACAAGTGCAATAGAGCACCCTTCCTTTACAAACATTTCCGCAGCCGCATATCCGATGCCATTGGCAGCCCCGGTTATCAACGCGACTTTTCCATCTAGTCTCATCCCTGTTCCTCCTTTGTCTATATCTCAAGTCATCACCGGAAAACGGTGAATACCCCCAATCAATCATTCTACAAATATAGCGCTTTCTCCTGTGTAAACGACAATATTTACTAAATCCCTGCATAAAAAAATCGGCTTCCACCAGTCAAGCTTTGAAACGATCATGTTACTCACCAGCATTTTCCTATATAATGAATCTACTAAATGTACATGATATTGGAGGATTCATCCTTGAATAGATTCCAGCAATTCCAGCGCACCATCATCAAACATTACTTGTTGGGCAGCTTTATCGCAGTCTTCGGCGTCGGATCTGTGTTTATTTTCCAAACGCTTTCCCTTAAGCAGTCTGAGTTCCTTGCCATGGGGCTCATTCTCTTTCTCTCGATCCTTACGATGTTCGGTTGTGAATTCTTTGTGTACCAAAGGCATATTGACCCGATCAAGCAGGTTTATAAGCAGGACGGTGCACCTGAGCTCGCTATCCTCCTATCAGCCTACCGGCAAACCGAGAGATTTCCACTGTTGACTGTGAAACGGATCATGCTGCCTCATTTTCTCGGACTTGCGGTTCCGTCCACGCTGATGACAGTGGCATTCATAAACGGAGGCGTCCTTCACATCCCATACACCTACATCATTTATGCGTGGTGCGGGGCGTTTTTAGTGGCGATTCTCCATGCGTTAATCGAATTTTTCTTAACATTCAGGGCGTGCCAGGACCTTCAGGGAGACCTAATACGTACAACCATTGCTGTTTACGGTGTCGACCCTTCCCAACAGTCCACCCTGTTCATCAGCTTAAAGCGAAAAATCCTGGCCGCTTCCCTGTTTCTCGCCCTGTTTCCGATCCTGCTTTTTTCACTGGCCACCCAGATCCGTCTGTCAATTGCTGACTCGGCTCTTCTTGTAGACTATTGGAAATGGGCGGGGGCTCTTCTTCTCATCATCACCGTTCTTGCTTTTTACGGGGCACTCCTCATTTTCAAAAGTATAGAAGCACCGGTGAAAGAATTGGTAGATCGGTTCGGGAAAGTGGAAAAAGGTGAGATGACTGCCGTCGTGAATACATACAGTGACGAGTTTTCCCATCTTTTCTCCGGTTTCAATCATATGGTGGGGGCCATCAACCTCCGTGACCGGAAGAACCAGCAGCTCCTGGACCAGTTTTTTGCAGTCGTTGCAGGGACACTCGACGCGAGAGACCCCTATACGGCAGGGCACAGTAAACGTGTCGCCGAATATTCCGTCCTGATCGCAAGGGAATGCAGCTGGCCGGTGACGGACATCGACCTACTCAAGAAGTCTGCCCTCCTTCACGACATCGGCAAAATCGGCATACGGGACGATGTACTATTAAAAGAAGGGAAACTGACAGACGAAGAGTTCGATCAGATCAAACGTCACCCGGTCATAGGCGAGGATATCGTCAAAGGGGTCCAATTGACCGAAGACCTTCTCCCGATTCTGCCCGGCATCAAGCATCATCATGAACGGATCGACGGCCGGGGATACCCTGATGGTTTGAAGGGAGAAATAATCCCTGTGTTCGGACGGTTGATTGCTGTCGCAGATGCCTTTGACGCCATGACTTCAGACCGACCGTACCGGAAAGGGATGGCTGATGAGAAAGCTTTCTCCATCTTGATGGAAGGAAAAGGGACACAGTGGGACCCTGCATTTGTCGATGCTTTCCTCAGGGCGAAAGCCGGTCCTGACAGGCAGAAAGAATGAATTCCGTTTCTTTAGCAAGGCAAAAAAATCCGAACGATCATTCGCATCCTAAAAGGGACGCAAAATCGTTCGGATTTTTTTATAAATGATATGATGTTCCCAACAAAAAAAGATACAGCTCAAGCCGTATCCATCTTATGATCACTTTCTGAACTGCATATCCCACTCATTGATCGGCCAGTAGCGGAGGTCCACTTTTCCGACGATCTGCTCCCTGTCGATAAATCCAAAGTAACGGCTATCCATGCTTCCACGGCGATTGTCACCAAGTACGAAGATCTTGCCTTTCGGGACCGTTTGTTCACCGGTGATTTCCTTCAGCGTGAAATCCCCTGTCAGCTTGCTGCCGATATACTCCTGTTTGAATTTATCAAGATAGGCTTCCGGGTAATAGTCCCCGTTGATATAGAGCTTATCGTCTTTATACACGACTTTGTCCCCGGGCAGCCCGATGATGCGCTTCACATAATCTTCATTTTCGTTCGCATGGAACACCACTACATCAAAGCGGTCCAATTCCCCGATATGATAACCGATTTTATTTACAACGAGTTTATTTCCATCCTGGAGCGTCGGCATCATGGATTCGCCTTCGACCACATAGTTGGAAAAGAGGAAGGTTCGAATGATGATGAAGATGATTAATCCTATTCCCAAGGCTTTGATCCATTCAAGTCCTTCCCTTTTTACCTCTTCTCTCAATTTGATTCCTCCTGCTTTTTCCGTTCGATTCGTTGATCCCATTCCATCTTTTTGTTCAAATGTATTTCAATTCGTTTTCCTACAAACCATAACACGAATATAATGGCAACCACAATGACTGTACGCATCGGTTGTTTCACTAAAGATATAATATCATAACCGATAAAACTTATGGTGAAGATCATCACCATTTTCCCGGTAATAACCGCCAGCATGTACTGTGCGATGCTGATGGATGACAATCCGGCAACAACGTTCACGACTGCGGACGGAGTAAACGGAAAGCACAATAAAATGAACAACGGCCCAAACCCGTGCCTGTCTACCCATTTCGTCAGCCTGCTCACCTGCCTGTTCTTTCTCAAAAAACGAAAGACCCGTGTCTCACCGTATCTCCTCACAAGCAAGAAAACAATCAGCGCCCCAAGCGTAGCACCGATCCATGAAAACAGAAATCCCCACCACAGCCCGAAGGCATTGGCATTCGCCGTCACGAAAACAACGAGGGGAAGAAACGGCAGGAATGCTTCCAAAAGCGGAAGCAGGATTCCAGGAATCGGCCCAAACGAGCGGTACTGCTGAATCAGATCCATCATATTTTCCAATGTAAACCAATCTTTTATCCTATTGATATCCATATTATATGTTTCCCCTTAAACGACCATGAACAGTTACGCCCATTTCATTATTACGTTACTTCCTTTATTCATCATATCACACAAGAAGCGGATTTCCATATCATGAACTTCTGCGTCGTTTTATTAATACAAGTTTGCCTAAATTGGGGGAATGTAAACGTTTGGGTGGGGATTTTTCGGGAGAAGGAGAGCCTTGTTCTGTCCTTTGCAGCATCGAATGGTAAGTCTGGGTGACAGGACCCGGTTTCTGGGGGAATTTGCCCGGTGCGGGGCAGCGGTTTCGATTTTGGCCGGTGTTGGGTCTCTTTATAGGGGGACTGGCTGGTTTCATGATGTTTATGACCGTGTTTGAGGCAGAACTTAGCGGATTCGAACCGGATATTAGCGGGGGTTATCGGATTATGAGGGACTTCTGTTGGGATATTATCTACTATCTGATTTTATTATCGACTTTACCCCGGATATTATCGACTTTCCTATTTTATTATCGACTTCTCCCCGGATATTATCAACTTCACAATTTCATGCCCCACTCCATCCACGTATAGTCAACTTCCCAATTTCATGACCGCCCCCCTCCCCATATGCTCGACTCCCTAATCATTGCCCCCAAAACAAAAAGCTGCCACCCAACCGGGATGACAGCTCTCCTATTCACAGATGGGCGTCAAACCAATCCACAATTTCCTGTAACCTGGCTTCCCGTAAAGAAGGCTTCCCGGTTCTTGAGAGGTTATGGTTCGATTCGGGAAAACGGACGAATCTCGCTTCTTTTCCTTGCCGTTTCATGGCGATGAACAGCTGTTCAGCCTGTTCGATCGGACAGCGGTAATCCTTTTCGCTGTGAAGGATCAACAGTGGCGTTTCGATTCCACCTACATAGGCGAGCGGTGAATGCTTCCACAACGTTTCAACGTCACCAAGATTACTTTGGATCTGCCATTCTGAAAAGTAGTATCCGATGTCACTGACTCCGTAAAAGCTGATCCAATTGGAAATGGAGCGCTGTGTGACTGCCGCTTTAAACCGGTCGGTATGGGCGATGATCCAGTTGGTCATGAATCCCCCGTAGCTGCCCCCGGTTACACCAAGCCGGGTTTCATCAATGAATGGAAATGCGTCCAGTCCGTAGTCGACAGCAAGCATGATGTCTTCGTAATCCCCTCCGCCATAGTCACCCCGGACGGCATTTACAAACTCCTGGCCATAGCCGTGGCTGCCCCGGGGATTGACGAAGAGAACGGCATATCCTTTGTCAGCAAGCACCTGGAACTCATGAAAGAAGGTGTTGCCGTACATCGTATGGGGACCACCATGGATTTCGACGATCAGTGGATATTTCTTTCCTTCTTCATACCCTGCCGGCTTCATGATCCAGCCCTGCACGAGCGTGCCGCCTGCCCCGGGATACATAAATGATTCGGGAGCGGAAATATGCCGGTCCGAGAGCCACTCACCGTTTAAGTTGGTGACTTTGGTCAGTTCGCCTGTCGGGACATGGAGCGTGTATAACTCACCGGGCTCGGACGGTTTGCTCATGGCGAGGAGGATCCTTTGACGGTCTGAATCAAGGTCGAACCCGTACACATGCTGTTCTTCCTGTAACAGTGCCGGATAAATCGCCCCATCGATGTGGGCGTAGTAGAGGACCGTATTGCCGGCATCCGATGCGATAAAGTATAAGCTTTCATTATCCTTCGACCAGCGAATCCCCGTCTCCGATGAACCTTGAATACTGTCGCTGTTGAGATAATCCCCTGCCGGAACGTCCATTCCCTCAGTCAGGCAAACAGAATATCCTGTCGCAATCTCATGGAGCCATACTTTACGAAGAGTCGCATTCTCAAACTCCCGGTCATGCCCGATATAAGCCAGCCGCTTTCCATCCGGTGACCAGCTCGCTTCACCGAAGTATCCTCCCCCCTCATTGATCTGGCGGACCTCTTCTGTGCCGAGGTTCAACACGTACAAATCGGAACGGAAGGAGAAATCCTTCTCTTCCTGCTGATCGGTCGAAAGGGCGAGATATTCACCATCAGGGGACCATGAATGAAGGGTGTAATCATGCTCGTCATCCGTGACCCTCCTCACGTCCCCGGTGGAGATATCCAGGATTGCAATCTGGGTACGGCGCTCATCATGGAAGCCCCGTTCATCACTTTTATACTTCATCGTTGTCGCAACAAACGGGACCGGTTTTTCCTCCCCTTCTTCCTTCCCGTCAACTGCGGCACCTTTTTTCAGGGAAATCGAAAAGGCGATCTTTTCACCACAGGGGGACCAGACCGGTTTAGAAACCCCGTTCGGAACATCGGTGATCTTCTGCGCCTCTCCCCCGTCACGGTGAATCAGGTAAAGTTGATTGGCACCCGTCCTGTTGGAGATGAAAATGACCTGCTTCCCATCAGGCGACCATCTCGGGGCAGATACTTTTTCACTCCCAAACGTCCATTGACGGATCGAATGGTCGTGAAGATTGATGCTGTGAAGCGTTGACCGATAATCGTCTTTTTCCCTGCACATGACCGTCTGGACGAAGACGGCGCTGTCTCCATCAGGGGAGAGCACCGGGTCTGATACGAAATTGAATTGATAGAGATCCTCGATCTTTATGCCTTTATTCATGTTAACGTCCCTTCCTTCCCGTTCTTTCCAGTAGTATTTCGACGTTTGAAATACCATTCCCTTTATGGATAAAAAAGTGGATTCATTTTCATAATAGAAACAAATTCAAATTCTACAACTTTCCCTATTGAAAGTAAATTGAATTCCACGTAAAATAAAAATACGAACATTTGTTCTATAAAAGTGAAAAGGGGGCTTTTCATATGACCAGAATTCCGGAAAACGAGCGGAATATTTTTGAGCAGGCGATTTATCTGCCCATGGTACTGACGATTCTAAACCGTGACCTGCAGATCGTCGACAACTGTCCATTTAAATTAAAAAGACCATATGTAGAAATGATCGAGGAAACGATGAAGGTGATACAAGGGGAACTCGCCCATGTAAAGAAACACATGAGGACGAATAAGATGAAGGTTGAGCGGATGCAGTCGGATGATGCTTTTACGATGTATATGTTCCTCTATAAGGGGTATGAAGAACATCATAACTACTTTAATCCCCGCTTAAGGAACCGGGTTGAGGATTTAATGCGCCATTATTTGTACCGCAGGTTCCTTGAAACAAAAGCCGATACAACTAAAGAAGCGTGATCATGGCTCACGCATCGGTTTTGTGGGCATGGCGATTAAAGTAAAATGTCTTCACATTGTTACTTTGGGCCTGAAGCTTCGTATGATACTTGCTCTCCATTTCCGAGACACGCTGGGTGTATGCGATGCGCAGGTCGGACGTGCGGAGCATCTGATTTTCAAAAGAACTGTAGGAAATCGGCACGATGCAGGACTCGTTATTGTGAAGAAAAACCTTGGTCGAACCATTTGTTGAGCGTTCGTATCCACGAACATGGGAGTGGGAAACCCAGGTGCAATCCTGTTTGACCGGAGAAGATGTTGGAAAGAGATAGATGAACATATCTGGATTGACCATGATGGGGGCTTTATAGATGATACCGGTTAGCTGTTTCGTGCCTTCTTTTCTTCCCTCATAAGAGCATCCAAAGAACTCACAGCTTTTCTTTATGATATCAAAGGGTTTAAATGGAGACACCAATACATCATCAACTTCTATGATTTTTGTAAATGTCCTGGCACCATATTCCATAGGCTGAAGGATCATCGTATGTGGATTCACTTCATATTCTTCTATAATTCGAGATTTTTCTCTCATTTCATCGCCTCCATTTACATTTTTCTCCAAAATAATACCATAAATCCCGACTTATGTCTCCTATATTTTTAAAAATTCTGAAATCATTCACACCCCAATAGCAACCTTTAAAAAATTTTCAGAATATTTAAATTTTAGGTTGAGTTTTCACTCCTTCCCCCATATACTAATAAAAAGAATTCAGAGGTGATCGTATATGGAAAACAAAAAGTCCTATACCGAATTGATGAAAGCTTCTGCGATGACCCGCAAAAAAGCCGCTGGAAGAAGCGTTATGGAGATCTACATTGATATGGTTGTCCATGAAAGCATCCTCAAGTCGCAGAAAGACAGACTTCTAACAGACATTGACGCCGCCCTGGATCAACATGATAAACCTCTATTCATGAAGCTGACCGAAGAATTGAAAACACTGAACGTAAGCTACGGTTCATAAAAAATAGCTGGCTCTCTTTGAGGGTCAGCTATCTCCTTTTATAATGGACGGGCCATTATCATCACCGGCAGGCGTCCGCTCATCTACAGTAAAATATTCCCGTATGCTTTCATCGTGAAATAGAAGGCTGCGACCGTAAATAAAAAAGCCGTCCAAAAAGAAATCGATTGATAAAACATTTTTTTCTTTTGCTTCATGAGGTACTGTCCCGGTCTGTAAAAATAACCGTCGCCATTGACATAGATGATGGTCAGCGTGACCAAAACCCCGATGATTAATGACCATTCCAGCATCGGTCTGCCCGTTTCAAGGTAACTCAAATACGGGATCCCCAATAATGCCAACATTGTAAAAGCAACTTTAATGAACAATTGTACTACCTTCTTGTGTAAGACACTTTCCATTCCCCATGCCCCCTTGAGTAGAATTCACAATATCCCTTATTTTACCACATTTAACATGAAAGTGTTCTGAATATTATAATTATCTCGAGATGTGCATGAGAATATTTTTCTCAGGAACCGATTCATAAAAAAGGACCCGCTTCCCTTTATATAAGGGATCAGGTCCTTCTTCTTTAGTCTTCCTGTTTTTCAACCTCATATTCTTCCAGCATAGACAGACGCTCAAGCATGGTCGGATGCCCGTAGCGGAAAATCTTCACTAAGAGGGGTGGATTCACTTGGGATAAGCCCACCTTCGACAGCTTCTGGAAGGACGAAATGGCTGCTTCTTTATCTCCGGTCATTTCAATGGCATATCGGTCCGCCCTTGTTTCCTGATAGCGGGAGATCCAATTGCTCAGAGGACTGACGGTGAACAACAGCATCGATGTGATCATGAGAAACAGCGGGAGCGAGCTCAGGCTCGACACGCTCGATACTTTGAGATCGTCCTTATGATTCGCGACGATCCCCCTCATCAACTTGGATGTCAGGAACAACCCGAAGAAGGACAGGATAAGATAAATGGCAATCCCGATATAGATGTGTTTTTCTACATAGTGGGCCATTTCATGGGCCATGACGAAGAGGATTTCTTTGTCTGTCATTTTCTCAAGGGTCGTATCCCAAAGGACGATCCTTGAATTCGACCCGACTCCGGTCACGTACGCGTTCAGGGAATTGGTCTTTTCCGACATGTCGACTTCGAAGACATGATCGGCCGGGATGTTCGCCCTCTCTGCAAGGGACAGGATCTCCTCTTCCAATACTTTATCTTTCAGTGGATAGAAGTCATTGTACAATGGATCGATCAAGACGGGCTGCACGAACATCATGAAGACCGTAAACGGTACAGACAATGCCCAGGCCGCAAGCCACCACCGCTGCTTGAACCGTTTCATCAAGCCATAAAGAACCGAGACGATGATGAACATGATCAGATAATTCACCCAGAAATCCGTGATTTCATCCTTCATCCACATCGAGAAGGTCTGAGTGGAAATATGGTAGCTCTTTGAGATCTTATAAGAGAGATATTGAAGCGGAAAGATGGCTGCAAAAGATGCAATCGATAGCCAGAATAAGTATATGGCCGTTTGCAGGAATCCGTTTTTCACCGTCCCCCTCGCCCACTTCTCAAACATGCGTGATGCACCAAGGATCAAAATCAATAAATAAAACAACCATTCATATGGAGTCGATAAAAAGAACAAGAGATTTTTGATTTTCGAAAAGTCCTCACTCAGCATAATTTCCTTTTCGTTCATAAATGTGGTTGGATCCGCACTGCTTCCTTTATACATATCAGGTAAAGTGGAATCCGCCAGGAAAAATAAATATACATACAAAAATAAGCCTAATAATATATAAGCCAGTATCGACCTGACTGCCCATTTTCTAGCCAATACGCTTCCCCCCTTCTTCTTCACTACTATATGTAATACCCTGTCCAACGTTTTAGAACCTAAACACCTTTTCACGTTGACCTGCTCTTTCTTACATTATAACTTCCACAATGAAAATATAAAAAAGAGGGTGGGACATATCTATGCACTCCTGCGGGGTCACATCTCCCCTGCTTTTCCCGAAGGAGTATCCGCTTTGCACGCCAATCAACAGCCGGAACCTGCTAAATACAGGCAAGGACTGATCGCATAAAAAAATCCGAACGAAGTAGATTTTTTACAAATCATTCGTTCAGACGTTTCATTGGCGGGCACCGTTTTATCCCAACCCCAAGTTACATGAAGAAAACCGAATACAGGGACAATACGGCAATCGACCCGATGACGACGAGGATGACGTTCGCTCCGAGAAAAGCGATGAGAAAAGCGGCAGCCGTCCCGACGAAGCCGAACAGGAGGTTTCCTTCCTGTATGAACAGGATGCTCGGGAAAATCAATGCACCCAGTACGGCAAATGGCACATTCCTCAGCACACCCTGAAGAAATGGAGGAAGTTCTTTTCCTTTAAACACAAGGAAGGGAAGCATCCTTGGAATATATGTGACCACCGCCATGCCAAGAATCATCCATACAATAGCGCTATTCATCTCTTCCTCCCCCTTTCTTCAGCCCAACTAGTTCCACTACGATTGCCGACACGATGGTGGCCGTCACAATCGACCATCCATTGGACAGATTCGTCGTATACAGGAGTACACTGTTCAGAGCCCCCGCTGTCACAGCCAATAATGTGACCTTTGCACTTTTTTTCATGGAAGGCACGAGCAGTCCGACAAACATGGCGTAAAGGGCGATCGTCATACTTGCCTGCAGGAATTCAGGAAGGATTTCCCCGATAAAATACCCGACCCCCGAATTCACGACCCAGCTACCGTATGAAATGAGCATGACGCCGAAGACAAACCCCGTTCTCACCCTGCCTTCTTTGACACTGATGACTGTAAAGGTTTCATCTGTGATGCCGAACGCAAAAAAGAGCTTCTTGAATAAACGGTCCTCATCGAGCTTTTCACTCAGGGAGGCAGACATGAGGAAATGGCGTATGTTGACGATGAACGTGGTGAGAATAATCTCTATGATTCCGGTTCCCACCGCGATCAGACTCAACGAAATATATTGGGCCGCACCTGCAAACACGAGCATGCTCATCAGGACCGTTTCCGCGACCGTCAGCCCTGTCGTACGGGCCAACAAACCAAAGGTTAATGCCACAGGCATATACCCAATGGCGATACTCAATCCGCCTTGAAGGCCAAGGCGAAAATCACTCACCTTTTTTCTTGAAAGAAGTGCTTCCATCGGCTCACATCCTTTATAATAGAAAATACATACGTTTTTTCACTTTTTTGATAATTTATTATATTATACATATAGACGTTATAGTATACAAGAGGGGGCATGAATATGGAACATTTCCCACTGCAGATTGGGGAGAATATCAGAAGGATCAGACGGGAACGGGGATTCAGCCTGGAACAGATGGCAGAGCGTACAGGCGTGAGCAAGGCGATGATCGGACAAATTGAACGGGGGGATTCAAATCCTACCGTTGCAATACTTTGGAAAATCGCCAATGGGTTAAAGGTGTCTTTTTCTTCCTTGATCGAAAAGCCGGCAAGCCAGGTCTCCATCATCCATTATGAAGATGTTCAACCAGTGCTCGAAGATGACGGACATTATATCGTCTATCCCATCTTCCCCTTCGATCCCCTGAAGAAATGGGAGAGCTACCGGGTTGAGCTGAAGCACGGCTGCGCCTACAAAAATGACGGACATACGAAGGGTGTGGAAGAATACATCACGGTGCTGTCAGGAAGCATCAGACTGAAGATAGGCGGGGAAACATATGACCTGACTGAGGGGAGCTCGATCCGTTTTGCCGCAGACTCGGGCCATGAATATACCAACGACACCGGGGAAATGGCTGTTTGTCAAATGGTCATTTATTATGGGGGAGAATAAACTAGAAACTGACCGGTGAAATCCGGGCGTTCATCCGACATTCTTCAAGGAATGGGGTGGCCGTCCGGTTTTTTTTCGTTCTGCTTCAGTACTCATTTTCTTTGCAACTTTCAATGTCAAGGAGAGCAGGAGAATAATACACTATTACATCATACAGTGAAACATTCTCCCGCCTAGTCGTGCGTGGAAGGAAGCAAATGAAAGGAGAAGGTAATAGATGGTTGTATCCTTACCCTCATATGACCTCCATTTTGAAGAGAGTGATTTAAAAAAACTGCAACGGGATGTTTCGAGTAAAAAGCCCGTCCCCGCAAAAATCCGCATGGAAGAAGATGTTCACGACATCGCCATTCGGTATCGGGGATCATATACAAGAAAGTTAGAAAAGAAATCCTACCAGGTTGAGTTTGTGCAGAATAGGGGTGCTGACTACCCTGAAGAGATCCACCTGAATGCAGAAGCCTATGATCCGGCCCATTTCAGGAACAAGCTTTCTCTTGATTTCATGCGTGACATAGGGATCCATTCGCCGGAAAGCAAGCATGTTTTCCTGACCATGGACGGCGCACCCCTTGGCCTCTATCTTCAGCTCGAGTCCGTCAATGAACAATATTTAACGAAAAGGAACCTCCCTTTCGGACCGATTTATTACGCGGTAAATAATAAAGCGGATTTCTCCCAAAAGAAAAAGCGGGGACTCACTTCCGGTTACGTGCGTAAGGTGGGAAAAATGAAGGATGACCACCATCTCATCTCTTTCATCAGAACCATCAACACCCCCTCCCGGTTATCATTCCAAAAGGAAATACCAAAAGTATTGAATGTCGAGAACTACTTACGATGGCTCGCCGGTGCCGTATGCACGATGAATAATGACGGCTTCACCCATAACTATGCCTTATACAGGGACGGGGAGAAAAAGCAGTTCAACATCATTCCTTGGGACTATGATGCGACATTCGGACGAAAAGTGAACGGCGGTGTGATGGAATGGGATTACCTTCCCCTGACAGGTAAAAGCAAAAACCACCTTACGGCACAGTTGATGAAATCATCGAGTTTCCGGAATATGTATAAAAAGATTCTGGAGGAACTCCTTGAGACGATCTTTACGGTTAATTATCTGGAAGAGAAAGTGATGACGCTCCATACTGCATTACGTCCCTATGTGTTGATGGATCCCCACTTCCAGGACAATATCGATGCATATGATGAAGAGCCTGCCTTCATCTTTCAGTTCATCAAGGACCGGAATGCCTTTTTAAAAAGGGAATTGATGTTCCTCAAATAAAAAAACTGCCTGTGACCATGGTCACAAGCAGTTTATCAAACAATGGAATCAGCAAAATGTATCCTTCGGCTTTGGTACCGACAACCCAAAGAGCGGTCGGAGATACAGAGCCAGGAATGTACCTGCAAGGGCAAGGATTCCCCAGATGTAGCCATGAAGGCTGAAGGATGCGATTCCACCGAAGTACGCCCCGATATTACATCCGAATGCAAGGCGTGCACCATACCCCATCAACAGGCCACCGATGACTGATGCCATCGCATTTTTACCGGTGATTTTATTGAATCGGAATAATCCGCCTGCAGCCGATGCAAGAAATGCACCCAGGATGACACCGAAGTTCAGGACAGTGGTCGAGTCGGCCATGATTGAAGCCTGAAGTGCCTCGGCATTGGCGCCAGACCAGTAGCCCCAGCCCGCAACATCTACACCGAATACATCTGCGACTTTAGATCCCCAAAGGGCGAAGGCAGACGTGATCCCCCAAGGGTTTCCCCTTGTCATGAGGGTGAGGGCATTCAAGACAGCAAGGACGATCCCTGCGGTAAACATCGGCCATGATCCGCGTAACACCCTCTTCCATCCTTTCGTTGATGGAAGTGCCGCCATACGGGGAGGATTCTTCTTCTTTTCAATTCGCAGCGTGGTCCACGCTACCAGTGCAAAGAATAATAGGGAAACGACCCAGGCACCAAAGTACCCCAAGCCAGTGGACGTTGCCAATGAAACAGGTGCAAATGATGGCAGTTCCTGTGTCCAAAACGGAAGGTGATAAGCACCGACAGTCGCTCCTACGATGAAGAACAACAGAGTAATGAACATCACAGAACGTCCCCCGCCGATCGCATACAGGGTACCTGACGCACATCCGCCTCCAAGCTGCATGCCGATTCCGAACAGGAAGGCTCCTACAAACAAGCTGACACCGACCGGCGCCACATATCCTGCCGCTTCACCGCCAAAGAATGTGAAGCCTGTCGCAAGGATCGGTGCAAACAGCGTTACTGCAACGGCAAGCATGAGCATATGGGCGCGCAACGCCTGTCCGTTCCCTACTGACATCACTCTCCGGAACGCTGAAGTGAAGCCGAATCGGGCGTGGAATAATGTATATCCTAACAGCAACCCAAGAAGTAGCAAGACGGTCTGGGAGATTTCTTGTGTGAATAAAAGATATAGGCCCAGAACCGCAGTGACGATGATTCCACCAGCCACCAATGGCATCTGTGGTGCATTCAATTCCGTACTTTGCTTCTGGGGTCCTTTTTGTTCATTGATAGGTTGAACATAGCCAGACATATATAATCCTCCTAAAGTTGATTGATTTGGTTGGAATTCATTTAACCATCTTAATAGATTGGAAGACGTCTGTCAAAATAATTTTTTCATGAACAAAAAAAGCTGTCGAGAGGACACTCTCGACAGCTCATTAAGACACAAGTGCAAGCATGATTGGAATCGTCACTATGCTCATGAGTGTAGTGACGAGTGTGCTTGCTGATACTAAATCCGGCTCTGTGTTGAACTGGAGGGAAAACATCGTCGTGTTTGCTGCAGTCGGCATGCTTGCCAAAATAATGAGGATCGACCCCAATGTGGATGAAATCGGCAGCAGTGAAACAAGTAGAAGTGCAAGAACCGGCGATGCCACCATCCGCATGATGACTATGAAGGAAAGTGCACTTCGTTCCACCTTCTTCCCGCCTAAAGTAGCCAGCTGCATCCCGAGCACCACCATGATTGTCGGAATTGTCGCCTGTGAGATCAAATCAATTGTTTGATGCAGAAATAATGGCACATGGACATTCAGCAGCTGGAAAGCAAGACCCAGCGCAGCACCATGGAGGATCGGCATAGTGGCGATCTTCACCCAAATATCCTTCGAACCCCTCGCCTGTCCACTTCCGCTGATCGCATAGTATAACCCGATCGTATTCATGAGGAATGACTGAATGACCATCATGATGACCGCATACCGGAAACCAAGCTCCCCGAAACCGAACAGGATGATCGGAACCCCATAGTTCCCCGAATTCATGAACACACCTGAAAGAATCATGGCAGAGACTTTCGGTTTGGGATAATTCCTGATCTTGGCGACGATTTTAATCGCAAGGATCAAGATCAGACACAGACCGATGCAAAAGAGAAAAATATAAGCGTAATCCATATTGAGTTCATTTTCATAAAAGGTCTTGAAAGCCAGGAACGGATACATTAAATAAATGGCCATCTTCGAAATAGAATTGATCTCGAAACCAAGCTTCTTCTGACCGACATATCCAACGGCAAACACAAGCAATGCCGGCAGCACAATCAAAATTACATCCATGTATGTCACCACAATCTATTAAAGTGAAAGAGACTTGACTATGGGAGTCAAGCCTCAGTGTATCATATCTACGCTTCAAAGGAATTCATTTTGATCGGTAACAGTCCCCTGATGAAAACACATCTGCCACCCTCCATCGGCTGCTTTCCATATAGAACTGCGTAAAGTGTGCTGCCCTCTTGTCCTATCATGCAATCGATAGGTTGCGAGGACGACGTTGTCAGCCAAGGATTCGAGGTTGAAATCATAGAGATGAAAGTTTCTGACGCTGAGCCCGCTTTCCCCCAGGCAGTCTTTTCTTTTCCATACGGTACCGGAACTCCCGAATTCGATAAAACTTTCAGCCAGCAGCCGCTCCAATGACTCACGATCGGTACGGACCCCAGGATCAAGAAGGGCTTCTTCAAGAAATTGAATATGCTTCTTTAACATCTGATCATCTGTCTTATTTTCATCTTCCATTGCTCACACCTCTTTTCATTGACATATCTTGACGACCTATCAATACTCCACAAGGACCTTCACAGGATTTCTCTTGCCACTGCTCAATTCTTCAAAGCATGAGATAAGTTCATGAGAAGAAATCACTTTCTCAAAAATGCTGCGCAAGCCCCCATCACTTCTTTTTACCGCATCAGCATACCATGCTGCATGGCGATGATAATCCCATCCGTCACTCGACCCCACTGCTTTGAGCTCTTTGCGGTAGAAATCAGGGTGAAGGGTGAACGTTTCCTTATTGCCGTCAGAAAGGATACAGATCGCCCCTTCATGTTTCATCGCCTTTTGAAGGGTGTGGAAAGCATCGTTTCTCCCTGAACATTCCACACCATAATCGTAATGATCACCGGGGATCTCGTCCCCATTCAAAAACACGGTATGAGCACCGAATGATTTTGCCAGCCTTCCCCTATTCCTATCTGGTTCGATTACATCAATCTTTGTCACGCCGAGATGCTCCTTCAAGAAGTGAAGGGTCAAGAGCCCCATTGTGCCTCCACCAGAAATGAGGACGGTCTCATCCTTGGATGGATTCAGCTTTAACGCTCCTTTGCCGGCATCACATGACAAAATGATGAGCAGCGCGTCTGCAGAAGGCATCTCTTCTGGAACAGGGATGACTTTAGCCGCTTTCACAATCCCGTAATCACTATGTCCATAGAATGCCACGACCCGGTCACCGGCCTTGATCTTCTCCACTCCGTCACCGACACCGATCACTTCCCCGTAACTTTCATAACCGGTCTCTTTCGGGTAGGAAGGTGCAGGCTCAGTGAGATCACATTCATCATATTGAGGGAGTTCAGCCCCGATGCTGATGGCACCTGCCATCGTTTTGATGAGGATTTCATCTTCTTTCATGGGAGGGATGGTTTTCACCCGCCATTCGAGCTGCTGCTTTCCCGTTAATACAAGCGATTTCTTCTTCATGTTGAAAAGCTCACCTTTCATGATCAGACATACTTTCTACTTTCCGTTCACTGAGTTTGCTTCAGGATCCCTTCATCCTGCCTTCATCATACATTTTTTTCCTTCCTTTCATTATTCCAAATAAAGAACCTTTACTCAACGATTTATTTCAATCTGTTCGTATCATCCCAATATAAAAAGGACCCTCCATGAGAGTCCTTTTTGCCGTATTATTTCCCCTTGAATTCAGGCTTTCGCTTTTGGCTGAATGCCAGTAACGCCTCCACACGGTCTTCAGTGGGGATGGTGATTTCATATGCTTTTCTTTCAATCTGCAATCCAGTCTGCAAATCAGCGTTCATCCCGTTTTTTACGGCGAATTTAGCCTGCTGCAGGGCAACCGGACCGTTCGACAGCATCGGTTCTACAAAGGCATGGACTTCACCCATGAAGTTCTCTTTTTCTACTACTTTTGTGACGAGTCCGATATTCAATGCTTCTTCCGAGCTCAATCGTTTTGCCGTCAGAATCAGTTCAAGCGCTTTTGATTCTCCGATCAATCGTGGCAGACGCTGCGTACCTCCTGCTCCAGGTATGATGGCGAGACTCGTTTCAGTGAGTCCCATTGTGGTCCCTTCAACGGCGATCCGGAAGTCACAGGCAAGTGCGAGCTCCATTCCTCCGCCGAAAGCATAGCCGTTCATGGCAGCGATTGTCGGCTGCGGAAGGGTGGAGACCGATTGGAACACTTCACCGATTTTGTAGACATTCCGGATGACCTGCTGCTCGGTCAGGGTTTTTCTTTCCTTCAAATCGGCTCCGACAGAGAAGGCTTTCTCTCCGCTGCCCGTAAAGATGACGACCCTGACATCCGGATTGATCCGCAGCGCCTCGACAACTTGCTGAAGCTCATTCAGCGTATCATAATTAAAGGCATTCATCGCATCCGGACGATTGATCGTGACGGTTGCGACGTTGCCTTTTTGTTCTAGAAGTATGGATTCCATGTGTATTCTCCCCTTTGTTTAAGTGTTTCTTCCCTGACTAGAATTCGACACCATCCGAAGAAAACCCTTTCATTTTTCTGATTTTGGTATATATCCTGCCTAAACAATACAGAGAAAAGATGTCCAGTGAATCACTGGACACCTTCTGTTTTCTATGCCTGAAGCACTTGTTCTTTCAGGGCTCTCCTCAGGATTTTCCCTGTCGTATTTTTCGGAAGCTCATCTATGAATTCGATCGACGCCGGCCATTTATATTTGGCAAGATGCTCCTTGCAATAAGCAAGCACATCTTCTTCCGTTAAAGATGGATCGCTTTTGACAACATAGCTGCTGACCGCTTCACCAAGCTCAGGGTGAGGGACGCCGATGACGGCTGCTTCGACGATGCCAGGGTGATTGTATAACACTTCTTCCACTTCACGTGGATACACGTTGTATCCGCCGACGATGATCAGCTCTTTCTTTCTGTCCACGATGTAGAAATAGCCTTCTTCATCCATCCGGGCAAGATCTCCGGTGTACAGCCATCCATCACGGATCGTGGCGGCCGTTTCTTCTTCCATCTTGTAGTACCCCTTCATGACATTCGGTCCTTTGACGATCAGTTCCCCAACCTGTCCGACCGGCACCTCATCGCCCATTTCATCGACAACCTTGTTCTCAAGATTCATGATCGACGTTCCGATGGAGCCTGGCTTTCTTGGTCGGTCCAGCGGGTTGAAGCAGGTGACAGGTGACGCTTCCGATAGGCCATACCCTTCCGAGATCATCACGTTGAATTTCTTTTCGAAGTTTTTCAAGAGCGCAACAGGCAACGAAGCCCCGCCGGAAATACAGAGGCGGAGTGACGATAAATCTTCTGGATTCCCTTCCGGATACTGAAATAAGAAATTGTACATCGTCGGCACACCGGCGAATACAGTCGGACGATGAGCCTTCGACAGATCAAAGATGGCCTTCGGACTGAAGCGGGGTACAATCAGTAACGTCGCCCCGGTCATTAACGGCGCATTCAGTACCACCGTCAAACAAAACACATGAAACATCGGCAGTGCCGTGATGACCGTATCATCTTCATTCATCTTCAGATAGCTGCCCACATCGGTGGCATTTGAATAAATGTTCTTATGTGTCAGCATTGCGCCTTTCGGTTTCCCGGTCGTTCCCGAGGTGTAAAGGATGATGGCGACTTCGTCTTCATCCACGTCTTCCCCTTTGAACGTGGGATCTCCTTGACTCAGAATACTTGTAAACGATTTCATTTTAGGGTATGCAAGGGAAAGCTTTTCAAGGTCGATCCCCTTTGCCCTTTCATCTCCTGATTCACACAGGATGAAATGGTCGACATCGGATAAAGCATGCTGCATCTTCTCGATCAATGGAACAAGTAAATCGAGTGTGACGATTGCTTTGACATCCCCATTTTTCAAGATGTAGCCTATTTCATCGGGGGTGTAGATCGGATTGATCGGAATGACCTTTAATCCGAGGCGCAATGCACCATACAACCCAATGACGAAATGCGGCGAATTCCCCAATACCAGTGCGATGTGATCCCCTTTGCTTAAACCCAACCGCTTAAGGCCGCTTGCAAATTTCGATACGGCCCCATTTAACTCCCCATATGTACTGGAGGTGTGAAGAAAGTGATACGCCGTTTTATCTGCTTTCTCTTGGGCGATTTGGTCTAACACGGTAGAAATATTCATTTGAATCCCTCCCCTTTTCCGGAAAACTGAATGAATGGTCATTCATCTAACTATTAAAAGTATTCAAAATATATTCTATATAAAGAATAGTATTAATACAAGTGTTGCAAATTAAAAAAAGCCGCCCGCGATCCGGACGACTTTTCATTCCTATACTTCAGTAGACCAGGTCCACGAATTCTTCCTTTGATACATTCCCGAAATAGTGCTGGATGTCAACACCGTCGAGTGCCTCGGCTATATCTTTTCTCTCGTAACGGATACCTGTCAGCTTTTCTTCCACTTCTTCCACATTCCCGACACCGAAGAAGTCACCAAATATCTTACAGGAGTCGATTCTTCCTTTGTTCACTTCAAGACGGACATCAATCGAACCGATCGGGAATCGGTGGGAGTGCTGAAGATTGAATTTAGGGGACTTCCCGTAGTTCCAATCCCAGTTCCCGTAGCGCTCTTCAGACAGCTCATGGATGTTCTTCCAGTCTTCTTCCGAAAGCACATATTCCTCTACATCATTTCCATCGAATATATAATCTAGCAATGTGGCGCGGAACTCTTCGATCGTCATTTCCTTTGTCAGGAATTCAGAAATGTTGGCGACGCGGCTGCGGATCGATTTGATCCCCTTTGATTCGATTTTGTCCTTTTTCACCCTGAGTGCAGATACGACGTTTTCCATCTCTGAATCGAATAATAATGTTCCGTGGCTGAACATGCGTCCCTTTGTCGAAAATTGTGCATTTCCGGAAATCTTTCTTCCTTCGGCGATGATGTCATTGCGCCCGCTCAATTCCGCTTTCACGCCCAGTTTGTGAAGGGCGGTGACGACAGGCTCTGTGAATTTCTTGAAATTGTGAAAGCTCTCTCCGTCATCCTTGGTGATGAAGCTGAAGTTCAAGTTCCCCAGATCATGGTATACGGCTCCTCCACCGGAAAGACGGCGTACGACATGAAGACCTTCACTATCCACATACTCAGTGTTGATCTCTTCGATCGTATTTTGATTCTTTCCGATGATGATGGAAGGCTCATTGATGTAAAACAATAGGTAACTCTCATTAATATCCAGGTTCTTGAGCGCATATTCTTCTATAGCCAGGTTGATGCGGGGATCTGTGATCCCTTTATTATCGATAAATAACATCTTTTTTCCTCCTAAATGATGACTTCCATATCTTTCTCCGCCAACAGTACGTCGCCGTCATAATTGGTTTTCGCTTCTGTCACGAGCTGATTGAGATCCCCGAAATGAGGGAGATGGGTCAGGATCAGTTTTCCGGCATTCGTTATCCGGGCAAGGGTCCCCGCTTCGAGACTCGTCATATGACCGGCATTCGATGCATCCATCCCTCCGTAAAAATTACACTCACAAAGAAGTACATCAACATCTTTACCGAACGGAATGAAAGCTTCACGGTAGGCGGAATCGGCTGTGTAAAACAGCGATTGCCCGTCAGCTTCGATTCTCATCCCGTAGCATGGTACCGGATGTTTCGTTTTCACGAATGTGACCGTGAAAGGGCCGATCGTTAAAGTTGAATCCTCCTTGTATTCATGTGCTTTCATCAGATTCTTATATGTAATGGCGCCATAGCCCGATTCATCCCCCCGATGGGCGTATACGGGAAGGGTCCCGCTGTTCTTCCCAAGGAAAAATTGAATCAATAATGCGTGTTGTAGTACACCGATATCCGCTGTGTGATCCGGGTGATAGTGGGACAATAATACAGCATCCAGATCGGTTGCTTCTATATGACGCTGCAGATGGGACAGCACCCCGCTCCCGCAGTCAATCAACAGCTTAAAGCCGTCATGCTCCAGCAAATAACCTGTGCTGGCTTCTCCGGCCTTCGGATAACCGCCCCAATGGCCGATGATGGTCAGCTTCATAATGCCACTCCTCCATTCAGTTGGTATGTATCCTTACTATACTTCATTGGACCTATTTTTTCATTTTTTTCGCCCATTTTTGAATTAATCGTTGACGAAGTTCATACTGTTATAATACAATAAAATAAATTAACACATCAGTTATATAACACGAACAATTGATGGGTGAATACAAATTTACGGAGGGTGATGAACATGGTAAAAAATATTATGGAGTTCTTTCGGAATTTGCCGCCTAAGTCTTGTGCACAGTGTGGAGATACAATTGAGGAGCAGCATGAATGCTACGGCATTTATTGCGAGAAATGTACGACTGATTACGAATACTGATAAGCTGATTAAGGGGTAATAAAAAGGATGCTCAATCTATGAGCATCCTTTTTATTGTTATTTTACATCCACCATTTCCATGATATGTTCGTGGATGGCTTCTCCTTTGGTGACATGTACCTGGACAGTATATGTGCCTTTTTCAGGGAAGGTATAAGAGCCGCTGTACTTGCCGGCTTCAGTTGATGTGAGATCGACCCATTCATGCTTTTCCTGACCGTCCTGATAAATTTCAAAGCGCACCTCGGCATCTTCCAAGGCACTTCCTTCCTCCTCAACATGCACCATCAGTCCGGTTTCTTCCCCTGCTGTCATTTTGTCAGGCTTCATGAGATGAATCGCGACTGTGCTTTCATGGTCGCCGTGATGGTGGTCATCCCCGGCTTCCTCGTGCTCACCGGCTTCCACTTCACCAATCGCAATTTGCGCTTTAGGCATCGTATGCATGTCACGAGCGGTCACATGAACCTGTACTGTATACATACCGTCTTCCCCGAACGACTTTTCTGCCTTGTATATCCCGCCTTTTTCATGTTTCGCTTCAATCATTTCACTTTCTTCCTTATGACCATCCTGCCATATTTCATATTTCACTTCGCCGGCATCCTCTACGTTTTCATCGCCTTGTGTGACTGTTGTAGAAAGGGAAATGGTTTCACCCTTTTTGCCTGTTGCAGGAACATCCAATTTCGCCTCGATCGGTTTCAGCTGATTGTCTTCATTTGCCCCGTTATGTTCATCGGCATTTCCGCATGCCGTCATCAATAGTGCAAGTAACCCCATAAACATGATCAAGCTTGCCTTCTTCATTGTATAACCTCCTAATGAGCATTCTTCGTAACACCAGTATGTACCTCTTCCCAATCAGTATACACGTTCAGGACGAGAAAGGGTTTGTCTAATTTATGAAGAAACGGCAGATGCCTGTCGCACCTGCCGCTTCTCATTATGCTTCTATTGTTTTCGAATACTGCTTCTTGAATAATCCGATAAAGAACACCGAGGTCAGAGTGACAAATACGATGAAATACCCAAGCAGGATCCAAAGATTTTGCCACATGAAAGCATAGTCACCGCTGGAGATGACAGACTTGAATGCCGCCACGGAATACGTCATCGGTAATGCGGCACTGATCGGTTGAAGTGCCGTCGGAATCAATTCAAGCGGGAATGTCCCTGCGCTCGTTGTTAATTGCAGAATCAAGATGATGATTGCAACGAATCGTCCCGGATCGCCAAGGACCGTCACAAGCATCTGAATGAGAGCGAGGAATGTGAGACTTGTGATGATTGTAGAAAGTAAGAATAAAGGAACACTTTCCACTTCAAGCCCCAACCCAAAGAGCAGAATCGCTGCAGCGATCAATGATTGAATGACCCCTACTGTCGTAAGGACCGTAAACTTACCAAGGAACCAACTCATGCCGCTTGATGGGCGGTCGGATGGTTCTCTCAGCGGATACACAATCGAGATCAACAGTGCTCCGACGAACAGTCCGAGTGATAAGAAATAGGGAGCAAACCCGGTTCCGTAGTTGGGAACATGATTGATTTTCTCATTTTTCACATCCACCGGACCTGCCATCATGTCGTACGTGTCATCATCTGCTTTGACACCGTTCGCCTCTTTGGCAGCATCTTTTAATTTCTCGGCATATTCTCCAGTTCCGTCTGACAGCTTCGTTGTTCCATCTGCCAGCTCACTAGAACCGTCTGCAAGCTTTTTCGAACCATCTGCAAGCTGCGTCGAGCCGCTGTATACCTGGTCCAGCCCTGAACTTAATTCACTCGCACCAGTTGAGAGTCCGACTGTCCCCTTATATACCTCGTCAAGCTTTTCATTTAATAATCCGTATTTTTCAACAACGGTGTTCTGTCCTGCCACGAGCCCGTCCGAGCCTTCGTCAAGCTGGACTGAACCTGCCACAAGCTGATCTACCCCACCTTGGAGTTTCTTTTGACCTTCGTTTAATTTCCCGATGCCATCAGCCAGGTTATATGCTCCGCCCTCCAGGCCGGTCACTCCTGCACTCAATGACCCGGTACCCGTTTCAAGGCCCGATGCACCCTTTTTAATACTGTCGATGGCAGCCTGTAATTCCGCCTGTTTCTCTTCAGGCAGACTGCCCATGAATGGAGCCAGTTCTTCTTCAAGCTTTGTCGCACCCGCTCCGATTGTCTGTGCTCCTGCTTTTGCATTGTCTGCGCCGTCTTTCAGCGCACCGATTTTCTTTGCAAGTTCTTCAGATCCCGCCTGCAATAAAGCCGTATTGTCCACTGCACGGTCAACTCCGGCATCAAGCTCCTCCAAACCTGCCTTACTTTTATCGATACCGGCTGCCAGGGAATTCATCCCCGATTGGATGTCCTGCGTCCCTTTGTACAACTGCCGGGATTTGTCCTTCATGACGGCCACTCCATCAGATAATTCCTGAGAACCACTTGCCAGCTTCCCGGCTCCTTCACGGGTCTTCGCCACACCGTCAGTCATCTCTACATTTTTTTCAGCAAGGACAGCCAGATTGTCCTTCAGTTTGTTGGCACCTTGAGAAAGATCAATGGCACCATGATTGATTTCACCGGCTTTATCACTTGCCGTCTGGAAACCATCCCCCATTTCCTGGATTTTCTCGAACATCGTTTCAGCATACGTTTCTGAAACGGATTTTGAAAGACTCGCCTTGATTTCTTTCATCGCCGTATCTCCGATTTGGGCGGAAAGAAAGTTAAAGCTTTCATTCGGTACATACTTTAGTGAAAGCTTCTTCGGGTCCTCTTCTAACAGCGTCGTCCCATTTTCAGAGAAATCCTCAGGAATCTCTACAAGCATGTAATAGTCCTGTTTCTCAAGATTCTTATATCCTTCTTCTTTATCAACGAAATGGAAATCGAATTGACCGCTTTCCTGTAATTTCTCCACGAGATCAGATCCGATATGCAATTCCTTTCCGTCAAACTCAGCACCCTGATCGCTGTTCACAACCGCTACCGGAAGATCAGGCAGCTGCTCGTATGGATCCCAGAATGCCCACAGAAACATACCGCTGTATAACACGGGTATAAACAGTACCGCGAGTATCGGAATGAGCAACTTTTTATTTTGGAAAATCGCTTTGAATTCTGAACCAATAAATGATTGTCTCATATTTACCTCCTATATATTAAAAAAGAACAAATGACCAATAAATACAATCAGTCACATTTGAAATTAAATTGACCGTATTTTAATTTCGGTCATTTCCGGGTAAAAAATATTGGATCACACGATTTGAACGTGATCCGGCACCTCCACTTACCGACAAATAAAGTTTTTTGATAAAATGACCAAAATACATTTTCGGTCATTTCGTTAACATTGAATAATTTATCACATCCTCACCGGTTATACAAGTTCTTTTTATTCCACACAGGTTCACATATGGAATAAGCCCTCTTGAATAAGCTAGAACAAGAGGAGCTGGAGGTGTGAAATGAATATCTATGTGGTAAAAAGCGGAGACTCACTTTGGTCGATTGCTTCAAGATATGGTGTGGAAATAAATCAAATCCTGTATGGAAACCAGCTGAAGAACCCGAATATATTGGTAATCGGTCAATGTCTCCTCATTCCAGAGCCATTAAAGGAGTATATCATTGAGCCTGGTGATACATTATCCGGGGTAAGTCAGAAGTATGGAATAGGCATTGATGAACTGATCGCATTCAATCAAATCACAGATCCGTCCCGGTTGTTTGTCGGTCAATTGATCGTCCTGCCTGCTTTTATACATGAAGTCAGATCTGGTGAATCGCTTTATACGATTTCTTATAATCATAAAGTTCCCCTGGAAGACGTATTGAAAGCGAACGCTATTCCCAATCCGTCCCTGATTTATCCCCAACAGCAGATCAGGATTCCCAATCCCAAACCTGTCATTGCAGTGAATGCCTATACGACCCGAGCCGAAGGGGAAGGTGCAGCGGAAGTGAATGGCCTTTCAAGTTATTTCTCTTACCTCTCTCCGTTCACACATACCATCACGAAAGAAGGGTCGATGACCGAACTGAATGATGCCGCCCTCATTTCCGTTTCAAAGAATGGGGATGTCGATCCGCTGCTCGTCCTGACCAATTACCGGGATGGGAAATTCAATTCAGACCTGGCTGCGACAATTTTACGGAGTGATTCCCTGCAGGATGCATTAATTGCTTCGATTGTGAAGAAAATTGAGGACAAAGGCTACACAGGGTTGAACATTGATTTCGAATACATTTATCCTGAAGACCGGGAACATTACAATCGTTTTCTAAGAAAGACCGTTGCTTCGTTGAAACCGAAAGGCTATTCGGTATCAACAGCTCTTGCACCCAAAACGAAAGGCGATCAAAAAGGACTCCTGTATGAAGCCCATGATTACAAAGCACACGGTGAAATCGTCGACTTTGTCGTGCTCATGACCTATGAGTGGGGCTGGGCCGGGGGCAAACCATGGGCGATCGCACCAATCAATGAAGTAAAGAAGGTACTCGACTATGCAGTAACCGTCATTCCAAGGAAAAAAATCATGATGGGGACCCCGCTTTACGGGCGTGACTGGAAGATCCCATGGAAAGAAGGGACATTCGCCAAAACGATTTCCCCGCAGGGAGCAGTCGACCTCGCTGCTCAATACGGTGTAAGGATCCGGTACAATGAACAATATCAGTCACCCTACTTCACCTATTGGGACAGAGAAGGGCAGCAGCATGAGGTCTGGTTTGAAGACGCCAGGAGCATGCTTGCCAAACAAAAGACGCTCGATGACTATCAATTAAAGGGGCTGAGCTACTGGGTCCTTGGGTCGGCATTTCCACAGAACTGGATGCTGCAGCATGCCAGATACAGGGTGGAGAAGTAAATGCCGGTGCTCATTTGACGAAAGCCATTTCATCAGGGAAGCTTTGCAACCCCATTGTTTCACACGAAAAAAACCCAGCGCTTCCGGGGCGCTGGGTTTTAAGAATGATGCCAATTAAACGACATACATATCCGTCAGTGATCTATTTCTGATAAACCCAAGATCCTCATAGAGTTTAATCGCTGCATTATCTTTGATCACACTCAGACGGGTAGCCGGATACTTTTTACTTGATGCGTTGATTGAATGGGTTAACAAATATCGTCCGAGGCCGTTTCGTTGATGATCTGGATCGACTGCCAAACTCATGATTAATGGATACCCTTCGAACTCCATATGAAGACAGACACCAACAATGGCACCATTCCTCTGATCAATGATGACCCTTGAGCACTGATCCATTGTATGATTGTGTTGATATTTTTCGATGAACTCCATTACATGATCTGCATAAGCCTCTTTCGTACCAATGTTCTTATAGGCAGGATTCGCTTTATACGATTTCAATAGTAAAGAAGCGATTCCATGAATATCATCATATGATACGGAACGTGAACGATATCCTTCCGGAAGAGTTACCTTAAGTGATTCTGTCGGACGGATCATCCAATAGTTCACTTCATGAATGCGGCACCCTTTTTCTTTATAAGCAAGTACATGTTCTTCTACGATTTCTCTCAGGAAAATTTTCTCTTCGGCCTTTGAAATCTTTCTTACATGTCTTAAAAGTTTGTGAAGTAAGCCTTCATAGTCTTCAAAAGGCGGTACAAGAAAAAAATCCGCCATAAAGTTGGGTTTCAGAAAAACACCGCCAATCGGCATACCATCTTTCACGATCAAGTATCCGCAATCAAATGCAGTGGCGATTTCGATCGATGCTTCTGGAGAGCTTTTAAAAAAGTAGTCTGCATATTTTTGTGCATAATAAATAGCGTAATATCTAGAAAACGCTTTCGGATTTTGATACACCAGCGTTAATCCTTCCCCTAAATCAATGGGACTTTGCAAAGAAGCGCATTGTTGGCTCATTGGCTACTCTCCTCTATGTTTGATACTCCAGACCGACGCCTGATCATCCATTATTTTCTATTGTATCAAATAAATTCTAGAAAGTATTCAGAAAGAGGCTTCGTATTCAACAGTCTGCCTTCTTCCCCTTTCACCAACAAAAAAAAGACCGCCAATCGGCAGCCTCCCTTATCTTACATATTCCACAATCTTCTCAACGGTCTTTTCCCCCTGGGCAATGCAGTCGGGGATACTGAGTCCGTCGTAGGAACTTCCTGCAATGAACAATCCAGGCAGCGTCGATTCCACTTCATCATACATGTCACGTATGCGTTCACCGTGTCCAACCGTATATTGAGGCATGGAATTTTTATACCGGGAAACGATTGTAAATTCCGGTTTCCCTTCGATATCCATGATCTTCCCAAGGTCCTCAAGGACGATTTGCTCGATGGAATCATCGGACAGGTCAACGATGGTTTCATCACCTGATTTGCCAACATAGCATCTTAACAGTGCTTTTCCTTCAGGTGCGGTATGCGGCCACTTCTTATGTGTCCATGTCCCGGCGGTCAAGGAGAAGTCGCTGTTCCGGGATACGAGGAATTCTGTCCCGGCGATGTCCTTTTTGATGGCCTGCTGTGAAAAGCCCATTGCAACAGTCGCGACAGACGTTGCCGGCATGTCTTTTAAAAATGATAAAAAAGAATAGGAAGGTAATACAGATTGCAATACGTGATGAGGGGTGGTGACGATGACACTGTCCGCCTCCAGCTGTTCCCCACTCGTAAAGGTTATCGTATAACCAGCACTGTCTTCTTTTTCAATGGAGGTCACTTTCATGCCTTTATATACCGTATGTGGATCCAATCTTTCTTCCATTGCATCTATCAATGATTGAAGGCCGCCGGTGAAGGTAAGGAAGTTCCCTTCTCCATGCGGGTCGGCACCCTGACCGGTCTTCTTGATCCCCGCAATCAGGCTTCGGTGTTTTTGTTCTAATTCATAGAGCTGCGGGAAGGTAGACATTAAGCTTAATTGATCGATATCCCCGGCAAAAATGCCTGTTAAGAGAGGCTCAATCAAATGATCGACGACTTCATCACCCATTCTTCGTCTAAAGAATTTCCCAAGTGACTGATCTTCGTTTTCCTGTGAACGGGGCAGGACAAAATCCGCTGCTGCCCTCATTTTCCCCGTTAATGAAAATAAGCTTGTTGTAATGAAGGGAGCGATTTGTGTAGGGATGCCGACGATCGATCCCCCTGGTATAGGATAGAGCTCTCCGCCTGCGATGACGTAGGAAACACCTTTTTGGTTTCGGATCATTGTACTTTCTATGCCCAGGCTTTGGGCTAAGCGCGATACCTCTGTTTTCGTTGCAAGACAGGAATCGGGACCCTTTTCGATTACAAAGCCATCCTTTTCCAAGGTTTGGACTTTGCCCCCGAGTCGATGGGTCGCTTCAACAAGTTTGATTTCGATGGGAAGACCTTTTTCTTTCATTTCCTGCTGTAAATAATAAGCCGTCGTCAATCCTGTGATCCCCCCACCAATGATCACAACTTTCTTTGTTTGTTGTTTCAACACGTTCATCGCCTTCTTTAACAAAATATCTTCCATTCCCATAAGAGAAGGACCAAAGCAATGAGAGTGATCTCTTGCTTCAGTCCTTAGCCAGCATTATTTTAAGTGTTTTAACACGACATCCGCCATGGCATCGATGAATTCAGGCTTGGCATTTGGCATTTCTGGACGATAGTACGAAGCGCCGATCTCATCTGTCACCACTTTGCACTCATAGTCATTGTCATATAATACTTCTAGATGGTCTGACACAAATCCTACCGGTGTATAAACAAAAGTTGTAAATCCTTTTTCTTTGTGCAGTTCCCTTGTAAGATCCTGTACGTCAGGACCTAGCCATGGATCTGGGGTATTCCCTTCACTTTGCCAGCCGACTGCATACTCAGTCACGCCTGCCCCTTCAGCAATCATCTTGGCCGTTTCCTCCAATTGAGACGGGTAAGGGTCACCCGATTGAAGAATCCGCTCAGGTAAACTGTGTGCAGATACAATCAGGACAGCTTTGCTGCGTTCGTCCTCAGACATTCCTGCATACGTTTCTTTCACACGGTCCACCCAATATTGAATGAATTTCGGTTCATCATACCAGCTCTCAACTGACGTGATCACAGGTCCACCCAGTTGTGCTGCCTTTTCTTTCGCACGTCCATTGTATGACTTCACGCTGAATGTTGAAAAGTGAGGAGCAAGTACGATCGATACTGCTTCTTCAATGCCGTCTTCATGCATTTTTTCCACTGCGTCTTCAACAAACGGTTCGATATGCTTCAAGCCCAGGTACATGTGAAATTCGATTTCGTCTTGAATGGAATTTAAATGTTCTTCCAGGCTCTTCGCCTGATCCAGGGTGATGCCAGCGAGTGGAGAGATCCCTCCGATCGCTTCGTAACGTTCCCGGAGATCTTCAAGCAGTTCACTTGATGGCGCTCTTCCGTGACGGATATGTGTGTAGTACCGTTCCAGATCTTCTTCTTTATAAGGAGTCCCGTAAGCCATCACCAACAGGCCCATTTTCTTCTTTGACATACCATTTCACCTCATTATCAGTTTCCTACATTCCATTATTGTGCCATGCTTCTTATTCTGAATCCATGAATAAGCACTGATGAATGTGTTCTATCTTGCACTGTATTCATGAACGAATGCTGCCAAACGCTTTAACGTATCCGGATTGACCTGCGGGAATACCCCGTGACCAAGGTTGAAAATATGTCCTGGAAGCTCCATGCCCTGATCCAGGATCTCTTTTGCTTTCTCTTCAATCACGTTCCAAGGAGCTAACAGGATGGCAGGATCCAGGTTGCCCATAACCGTTTTCGAAATGCCTCTGTCACGTGCCTCTGTAATCGGCAGACGCCAATCCAGGCCAACGACATCGATGGGCAGGTCATGCCACTCATTTGCCAGGTGACTTGCCCCTACGCCAAACATGATCAATGGAACGTTCTCTTCCTTCAATTCATTGAAGATCTTTTCCATAACCGGCTTGATGAACGTGCGGTAATCCTGCACATTAAGCGCGCCGACCCAAGAATCGAAAATTTGGAAAGCCGAGGCACCTGCCTTAATCTGTGCTTTCCCATATGTAATCGTCATTGCAGCCAATTTATCCATCAGTGCAAACCAGGCTTGTGGTTCTGCATACATGAAAGCTTTCGTTTTGTTGTAGTTTTTGGAAGGTCCGCCTTCGATCATATAGCTCGCCATCGTGAACGGGGCACCGGCAAATCCGATTAACGGAACCGATAATTGTTCCTGCGTCAATAATTTAATCGTATCAAGAACATAAGGGACATCCTGCTCTGGATTGATTTCCCCAAGCTTCTCCACATCCGCAGTCGTACGAATGGGATTATCGATGACAGGGCCGATCCCTGATTTGATCTCAACATCCACACCGATAGATGGAAGCGGTGACATGATATCTTTATAAAGGATCGCTGCATCCACATCATATTGCTCGACAGGCAGCCTCGTCACATATGCACAAAGCTCCGGCTGATGCGTGATTTCAAAAAGAGAATACTTCTCCTTAATTTTTCGATATTCAGGCTGGGAACGACCGGCTTGTCTCATATACCATACTGGCGTATAGTCCGTTTTTTCCCCCATTGCCGCTCGTAAAAACGTATCATTCATCTGTTTCATACCTTTGTTCGTCCACCTTTCTATGTAACTCCATTATTCCCATTGTATACTAATTTGAGTAGATTCTAAAATTGCGCTAACTTCCCTCTGACCGTTCAGATTGTAACCCTTATAAACTATAAGCGTTTTAAAGAGAAATGTATAGTTATCAAGGGAAAATGTCATAAATTTGCCGATTTTCCCGCAGAAAAGAAAAAATGTCCATAAATCCGTTTACATGCGCAGAAGAAAAGGGAACAGTATAATAGAAGGTACTACTTAATCGAGGTGATTTGGATGAAGCTTTTTATGACGACGGGAACCCATGACTTCCTGCAGAAAATCCAGAATGAAAACAAGGATGAGAAGATGATATTGATGCAGGGAGAGGATGCACTGCTTGTACACGAGACGAACGGTGAAAGCGTATTTGAATCCCCCAGACGCTATGAAATCGTCGATCAGTCCGGTGAGCTTGAAAATAAAGGATATGCCGTATTCAACAACATCCCAGTTTCAGACGAGGGCCGCCCCCTGTTTGAATACCGATTCAAAAATCGTGCAGGATTAATCGAAGAAGTGCCGGGCTTTACAGCCATCCGTGTACTCCGTCCTCTCGACAGTGATACATATGTGATTATGACACTTTGGGAAGATGAAAAAAGCTTCCACGGTTGGCAGGAGTCGAAGCAATATGAGAAAGCACATGCAAAACGTGGGACAGAGGAAGGGATCGATCAGAAGAAGGATATCTTCCCCCGCGCTTCCTACGTAACGAAATTTCACGTATCATCACAATCTTAAATTTGTCACATCAAGATCCGGACGCACTGAATTCAACGGAATCAGGTGCGTCCGGATCTTTTGGTGAAGCGGAAGAATCTTAACATAACAGTTCAGGTGTACATACATAATTACAAAAAATTAACAGTATACTTTATCGTGTTGGTCTCAACACCTGACCTTCCTACCCTGTATGAAAGGAGAGGAGTACCGATGAGTCAAACCTGTCTGCTTCTGATTGACTTTCAAAAAGCCTTTAGTGATCCTTCATGGGGAAAACGAAACAATCCGGATATGGAAAAGAACGCCTATCATCTTTTAAAAAGATGGAGAGAAAGAGAATGGCCGCTTGTTCATGTTCAGCACTCTTCAATTGATATGGAATCACTGCTTCATTCAAGCTCTGCCGGTTTCGACTTTATTGACGAATTTCAGCCTTTACGGGGGGAAAAACAAATCATTAAGCACGTGAACAGCGCATTTATCGATACCGATCTGGATTTATTCTTAAAAAAGGAAAAATTCACATCCCTTGTCACGATGGGTTTCACCACAAACCACTGTGTCTCTGCCACCGTCCGCATGGCCGCAGACCTGGGATACGATGTGACGGTCGCACATGATGCCGCCGCCTGCTTTGAAACCTACTCATATGATGGTTCATTGTTTTCAGCAGAAATTGTCCATAACCTCTCACTGGCCAATCTCCACCGGCAGTATGCCACCATCTCTACAACCGAACATCTGATATCATCTGTTTTGAAATCCGGCAAACCGGTCACTTTTTAACTCATCTCTTTCTATCCTGCAAAGGGGCTTAGTCAAGGGGAATGTTTCCATTCCTTCTGACTAAGCCCCTTTGCATGTTGCTTATCCTTTCTTTTCTTCCCCGTGCAAAATACCATTCCGATTCGCATAAACCGCTGCCTGAGTGCGGTCATCGACACCAAGTTTACTCAGGATGTTGCTGACATGCGTTTTGACTGTCTTGATCCCGATAAACAGCATCTCGGAAATCTGCTGATTCGTCATCCCTTCACCCAGACATTTCAGAACATCCATTTCCCTTGATGTCAGCTCTTCATGGGGCATCTTTTTCTGAGGACGGAAGCGGTTCAGCATTTTATCTGCAACCTTCGACGCAATGACCGCTTCCCCTTTCACCGCTTTATAAACGGCCTCCGTCACTTCTTCTGCACTTGCCGTTTTCAATAAATAACTATGGGCACCAGCCTCAATGGCAGGGAACACCTTTTCATCATCATAATAGCTCGTCAGAATGATGATTTTACAGTGGGGATGGAAGCTCAGGACCTTCTCCGTCGCCTCGATCCCGTTACCGTTTTCCATCAACAAGTCCATCAAAATGACATCAGGCATATACAGTTTCGCGAGCTTTGCCGCCTCATTTCCACTGCTCGCTTCACCGAGGAATTCAATCCTTTCCTCTGTCAGTAGATAGGTCTTCATTCCCAACCTGACCATCTCATGATCATCCACGATCATCACCTTAACTTTTTCCATGAATTCTCCTCCTTTCATTAAACCGGGATGCGAAGGTCGATATATGTACCTTCCCTTTCTTTCGAGCGGATCTGAAACCTCCCGCCGATTTCCTCGGCCCTTTCCCTCATCGTTTGAAGTCCATAAGACGTCATCTTATTCTTCTTTAAATCAAAGCCCTTGCCGTTGTCACTGATATATAAAGAAACATAACCACCCTTTTTCTCCGTCACGATTTTCACTTTCGTCGCTTCCGAGTGGCGAAGTATATTGGAGAGGCTTTCCTGGATGATCCGGAACATATGGGTTTCCGTCCCTTTTGACAAATCATCGATGCCCTCAAGTGTCGCATCGATTTCAATCATTGTCTTTTCTTTCAGCTCCCTGATCAGGATCGTCAACGCCTCACAGAGACTTTCCCCCTTTAAATCTATCGGCCGCAGATGGAGTAAAAGTGCCCTCATCTCACCTTGTGCTTTACCGGCGATATCGGCGATCTGTTTCACGATAAGTTCCACTTTCCCGCCGTCTTTCCCGACACTCTTCTGGGCTGCGGAAGAGAGCATATTCAACGCGAATAATTGCTGACTGACCGAATCGTGCAAATCCCTGGCAAGCCGATGACGTTCTTCCATGACCGCAGCCTGATGGGCCTGATCGGCAAGTTCGGATTTTTCATCAGCCAGGCGCTGCAAAGATTTCACCTGCTCCTGGATATACACAGCCAGCTGATTCAATTCATCTGATAATATTCCAAGCTCATCATGCTCGAAACGATCGACCCGGGCAGAAAACTTCCCGCTTCTCAATAACGTAATGAAAGTCGAAATATCATCGATCCTTCCCTTGAACGTATATCCTGTACGAAAACCGAAATAAATGCTTAATAACAATAGAATGAAAGCGAGCCACAGGGTCAGGTAGATTGACAGTTGAAGTGATATACTGGGCCTGTCCGATAGCATCAAATAAACTTGCAGGGAAACAAAAAACAGCAATACGGCCATGACTGACATCATGAAGAAACTTTTAAAAATCCAATTTCGAATATTAGAGGATTTGTTCAAGCCTTTTCCTCCTTTCCAACATGGTTATTACACCCGATTAATGCGGATTGAACCGATCTTCACATCAACGGTCAGCTTGATCTTCTTTGCTGCCGATTCGTATTCAGGAGAACGATAGTAAAGTTCTGAACGGATATCTGCAGATTTTTGTTCAAATAACTTCACATCCCCCACCTGTACTCTCAAGTCGATCTCCACCGGGACATTTTCAGGGATGATCATCTTCACATCACCAATCCAGCCTTTAATATCGATCGTAGATTCACCTTCAGGGATATACGCCTTACTGAAGTCAAAATAGTAATCTCCTATCGCATTGTACAGTTTCATATTCTCCAGCGGCCAATTCGGCTCTGAGAAGCGGATGTCACCGACTATGAAGCCCCTGTTCATCTTGTTTTTTTTCGGCCGCGGCGTATGTTCTGCCCCGCTTTCAAAATCAGACTCCTTATCATAAGGATATTCATTGCTGATGCTTACCTTGATCGGCTTCTTCAGGATGACCCGGTTAATCGCAATGGCAATGATAAAGATCGGCCACAGCTTCCACCAGTTCTCATAATCGAATACCATTACCTCATACCTGTCCAGGAGAATGAGCAGTCCAAACACCAAACTGAAAAGCCCAAATAATAATTTCCCGAAACTTTTCCTCAACATACTGTCTACCGTCCACTTCACACCAAGCAGCAGTAACAAAATAGGAACTATATTGACAAATATCTGCGTTATTTCCAAGGAAATGACACCAATATTCAACAGTAACAACAGCAGTCCTGTCATCAATAACAGGAATGAGAAGAACCATTGTTTCCTTCCCTGATACCTCATATAGACACCACCCTCACATTTACTATAAGTTCGCTAAAAATTGACAAACTCCTGTTTGATATTCATTATAGGTGCCTTTTCCCCTCCGGAGAAGGAGCATCGGCACGATTCCTTCTCCGTCTGAAGACGGAAAAACCTTTCAGGAGCGGTTTCACATCTTCCTCATATTTTCATAATCTATACTACAGTTCAGGGCAAACGCCTAAAGATTGAAGAAGTATTTATGAGGAGGTTTTTCTAGTGGGGATTGATTTGACTTCTCTTCATTGGATTTATTTAGCTTTCATAGGATTGATCATCCTATTTATGATTTTTCGCAAAGATACAACGATTGTCTGTATCATCGGGATCTTCAGCATCGCCCTCGTTGCAACAGGTTCATTGAGCGGCTCCATCAGCAGCATATTCAACAGCTTCATCTTCGCCATCACCGAACTCCTTTCTACCATTCTCGTCATTTCCATCATCGTAGCCATGAGCAAAGGACTTACATCGACAGGCATTAACGATGTCATGATCCGTCCCTTCACAACATTCATCCGGACACCTGCCCTTGCCTATTGGACGATCGGACTGTTGATGATGTTCATCTCCTGGTTCTTCTGGCCGTCTCCGGCAGTCGCCCTCCTTGGAGCCGTTCTGGTACCCGTCGCCTTAAGGGTGGGTTTACCTGCGCTTGGCATCGCCATGGCCATGAACTTATTCGGCCACGGTATCGCCCTCTCCGGGGACTTCGTCATTCAGGCGGCACCAAAACTGACTGCAGATGCTGCAGGTATACCGGTCTCCGAAGTCATTTCAGCAAGCATCCCCCTTATCATTGTCATGGGTGCCGTCACCACCGTTACTGCCTTCATTTTCTTAAAAAGGGATATGAAAAAGGGAATCCTGAAAGTGGACTCCAGCTCCCTTATGACGCTCCAGGAGGATGATAAAACGGAACCCGGGCTTCTTTCAACAAAATGGAAGAGGGTCATCGCCCTTCTCATTCCCGTTCTCTTCGGACTGGATATCGCTGCCATGGTCGTATTCAATCTGCAGGGCGGAGATGCAACGGCACTCATCGGCGGTACCTCCATCCTCATCCTGCTTCTCATCTCATTGGCCGCCTACAAAGGAAAAGGGTTGGAGAAAACGACAAGCTACATGATTGAAGGATTTCAGTTCGGCTTCAAAGTGTTCGGCCCCGTCATTCCAATCGCCGCTTTCTTCTACTTGGGTGATTCGGGATTTCAGACGATCATCGGCGACTTTCTCCCTGCCACGTCACAAGGAATTGTCAATGACCTCGGCGCTTCCCTCGCCGCTGCCGTTCCCCTCTCCAAAGCGGTCGGGGCGATCACGCTTACCACTGTCGGAGCCATCACCGGACTGGACGGATCAGGATTCTCCGGCATTTCCCTCGCCGGCTCCGTAGCCAACCTCTTCGCAGAAAGCATCGGCTCCGGCATCGCGACACTCACCGCCCTCGGACAGGTGGCAGCAATCTGGGTCGGAGGAGGCACACTCGTCCCATGGGCACTCATCCCCGCAGCCGCCATCTGCGGAGTCGACCCATTCGAACTCGCCCGCCGCAACCTCCTCCCCGTCCTCATCGGCTTAACCGCCACCACCATCGTGGCCATGTTTTTGATATGACTTTGGGCTTTTGGGGACGGACCTCGGTTTTGAGGTCCGTCCCTCTTTTTTGGTTTGGGACTGGGACACGTGGGAAGGTGGTTTTCTTCGGGGATGATTGTTTTTCATGGAGATCTTTAAAAAATTGAGTAGAATTCCGGTTTTGTGTGTGGTTTGGTAGTTGATTTGCGTTGGAAAGGTTGTTTTTGGGGTGACAGGGATGGTCGCTCCGGAATTTTTGAAGGATAGAGCCGGGATATAGGCGGTTGGTTGTAGGGTGGAGACGTTTATTGCGTGAGATTCATATTTTATTGCGTGAATTTCCGGGGGGATTGCGTAACTTTCGGCATTTATTGCGCGAATTTAGAGGTTCATTGCGTAATTGACCTTTCTCAACAGTGAGAAGGTGTGCGGATCACGCTGCTATCACAGCTCACCGGGCAAATGTTAAAAGCTTAGTGAGCGATCGCCGCCCTTAATCCGTTTTCGTACGAATACAACTGTTTTCATTCTCATACCATGCGTTTCCCTGCAATATTTGATCTTTATTAAAAATCTTGCATTCAAAAAGGGGTTCTCCACTGGTACTTTCACTGTTTTATTCCACGCTAAAGCTCTTATTGCGTAACTTCAAACATTTATCGCGTAACTTCACCCATTTATTGCGTGACTTTCAACACTTATTACGTAACTATAAGGGTTCATTGCGTAATTATCCTCCCTGAACATACAGCAATGTGCCCATCCCCTTCGTCCAAGTCACCAAATCTCCAAACCGCAACTCCCCCCTGCCCATGCCACAAAAAAAGACGGACCCCAATTCCAAGGTCCGTCCCCTTAACGCTGTCCCCTTAAAGCTCCTAAACCTGTCCCTCTAAATCCAATCTCCTAATCCCTTCCCCGCTTCTCATACAGGAAGATGCATAGAACAAAGTATGCATATCCGAGCAGGAAGCCTGCTGCTACGTCTGATGGGTAGTGGGCTCCCTGGGTGATTCGGCTGAATCCTGTGAGGAGCGCCAGGAGGACGGCAGATGTGTAGACTGCCGCTTTTATTCGTACGGAGGCACATTCTTTGCTGATGAAGTAAGCGATCACCAGTAGAAAGACCAATCCGACCATGGCATGGCCACTTGGGAAGCTGAATCCTTCTTCAATATGTGCAAACGTCGGTCTTTCTCTTTTCATCAGGCTCTTGATAAGTTTGTTCAGCACGTTGCTCCCTGCGACAAGGACGACGACTGTCAGGATTCCCACGTAGTCTTTCTTGCCCCACCAAAGATACAGAATCAGTGCAACGGATGCAATTCCAATCACAATCTCGGTGCCGATCACTGAAAATGGAACCAGAAAATGAAGGTCTTTCATGTTTGTCATCAGGTAGTTCTCGCCGAAAATCTCCATTCCGTAAAAAACAAAATGAGCGATAGACATAAATAATAAAAATGAAATAATAGCTGTTATGTAGTGGATTTTCTTCATTGTTTCCTCCTAGATATTCTCCCCGGGACTTTTAATGTTATAATATTCTTACTATTACCAATCATTAGGGGGTTCTTCACTTGCTGAATGAATTATATCAGAAATTAGAAAGTCATTGGGACGAAATGGTTAAAATCCGGCGCTATCTCCATCAGCATCCGGAAGTATCTTTCAAGGAAAAGAATACTGCGAAGTATATTGCAGACTACTACAGAAATATCGGCGTCCCTGTGGAAGAAGGGGTCGGGGGCAACGGGGTTGTCGCCCGGATACAGGGTAGCCTCCCTGGGAAGACAGTGGCTTTGCGTGCCGATTTTGATGCATTGCCGATTCAGGATGAGAAGGATGTGCCATACCGATCGACTGTTCCGGGCGTCATGCACGCCTGTGGTCATGACGGACATACGGCTTCCCTTCTCGTACTGGGAAAGTCGCTCCACGCGATGCGCGATACCCTGCAAGGGACGGTCGTTCTGATTCATCAGCATGCGGAAGAGTATGCGCCGGGCGGGGCCAGGTCGATGATTGAAGCGGGCTGCCTGGATGGGGTCGATGTGATTTTCGGGACTCATTTATGGGCAACCGAGCCCGTCGGGAAGGTCCTTTATCGTACCGGACCTGTCATGGCTTCAGCCGACCGGTTCGAAATCCTGATCCAGGGTTCCGGCGGTCACGGTGCACAGCCTCATAAAACGAAGGATTCTATCGTGGTGGGGGCCCAGGTCGTGTCAGATCTTCAGCAGATTGTCAGCAGAAGGGTGAATCCGATTGAACCTGCTGTCGTGACGATCGGTTCCTTTATCGCCGGCAATGCGTTCAATGTTATCGCCGATTCGGCTAAATTGATCGGTACGGTCCGGACCTTTAATCCTGAAGTGAGGGACCTGATTGAAGAAGAAATCGGTCAGATTTCCAAAGGTGCTTGTCTCTCTGCCCGCTGTGAATTCGACTATACGTATGACCGTGGGTATCCGGCCGTCGTGAATCACGGCGAAGAAACAGATCTTTTTGTCGAGTGCGCAGGGACTGTAGATGAGATTCACACCGCGGAAGAAATTGAGATGCAGATGGGCGGCGAGGACTTTGCCTACTATTTGGAACATGTAAAGGGAACATTCTTTTTTACCGGGGCAAAGCCTGATGGTGTGGACATCGCATTCCCTCACCATCACCCGAAGTTCGATATTAACGAAAAAGCACTTCTGATAGCGGCAAAATCACTTGCAAGTGCGACCCTTCACTTTCAGGAGAAACATGCAGCATCACAAGCTGTTTCTAAATAAAAACAAAAACCAAACCCATTCGGACTTTTGCAACATCCGAAGCGTTTGGTTTTTTTCTTTCAATTCTAATAAAACCGGTGCTGCTGCTCCACTTTGCTCACAGACAGGACCCACCAGATCAGGAGCGGCTGGAACAATAGCCTGATCCAAAGGAGGAGGTGATTTGTTTCCTCCTGTCCCGGTGCAGGGATTCCTTTCATGGCAGCATATATATTTGCTGGGAAAATAAGTACCAAATAAATCGCGGTGATGATCCCGGCCTTTTCCCTGGTCTTCGGAATCAATAATAAAAATGCCAGCAGGAATTCAATGATTCCCGTGATATAGACGAGTTCTTCCTTCAAGGGAATGAAAGGCGGGATCATCTTCGCAAATCCCTGTGCCTCGATGAAATGTGATACCCCTGCTCCAAAGAAGAAAACTGAAAACAGGAAGAGCCCGAGTATTTTCAATCCTTTTTTCCGTTTATTCATCATACTATACACCTCTTTACTGCGCTGTATCTCCTTACATCCAAACAACAATAACGGATTGTAAGGAAAAAGGTCGACGCCTTCGCTCGACCTTCTCTCTCCATGCCTATTCTATCTCATGAAAGTACCGGATCCGATAAGCAAATTTTGCCACCTCTCCAAGCTGATCGAGGAGCTGATAGTTCGCATATGCCCCGACGACTGCCCCGACTCCCGGGATGAGCTGCAGCATTTTTACAAAGTCGATATAGTCCCGGTATTCCTGTTGAAAGGTTTTCCAATCAAGATCTTTCAGTTTTTCCTTCTCTTCCTCCCAGTTTTCGATGACCCGGAGGACATCCCTTTTATGGGAATCACTCGAGTAGGCCAGCTGAAAGACGTGCAGAAGAAATAATCGTTCTTCGTATTGTCTTGGATCATATCCATGAATCGCAGCGCATTCACTTAGGAACTTCATCTTGATGGACAGAAGCAGCGGGAAATCTGCCAGTCCAAGGAAGATCCCACCGGCCCCTGTCCCTGCGCCTTCAATGGTCGCAGCTTTCCTGTAAAATTCCATCCGTTCTTTCATTAGAGCATCCCGCTCATCCAGGTTCGGTTTTACCGTAATCGTTTGAAGCGACACCCATTCGCTCCCCTTTAGTGTGGCTTCCACCATTTTCTTGATGCTTTCCGTCACGATTTTATGGGCTTTTTCCGGGATCCATCCGTTCACTTTCGTCTGCGCCTGCTTTGAAAACCTTTGAAATACCGAAGATTTTCTCGTATATTTCCGCTTCCATGCTTCAAGCTCTTCTTTCTCACGGTTCAAAGAAAACCACCATCCTTTTTATACTATACGTTTGTGCCTGAAGGATCGTTTCACTAAAACAGTGTTTCTTCCATCTTCTTCAACCTTTGTACCAGATAGAATTGACTGAAGAAAAGTGAAAGGGTCAAACCGGCTATCAGGGTGATCAATGATTCGAGCCAGGCTCCCTTCACCAGGAGAGGCAGGGAAAATACAGCCGCCTGGACCATCATCGACTGCCCGATGATCTTTTGAAAAGAGGTTGTCTTCAATTCCCTTGAAACCGGGTAGATGAGCACCCATATTTTATAATCATACCGCTTGTATAACGGGATCAGCTGGAAAGCTGTTAAATACAAGAATACCAGGGCGGTCAGGATGCTGAAGATAAATGATGAGTTGAAATAAATCAACAACACCCCGATGACGGTCAGGCGAATGTATAGTCCGGAATATTCACTCGTCCTCACCAATGATCTCATGTAGAGATAACGGTATGTAGATGACTGTGAAAAAGGAGTCCGTACGAACAGATCAAGCCATTTTCTCCGGTGCACCTTTCCTTTTAGCTTCGGAACATCGGTGAACATATTGGCAATTCGGTAAAACATCAGCATCCGTTGTTCTTCCAGATTGATCAATGTGTCCCATTTAAGGTTCTTTCCTTTTGTGGCTTGATGGAAATACAGGGCATACCCAAGCATGGAGACGGCGAGCACGCTCGGCATCCACAGGACCGCTCCCGATAAGATAAGAAAGACGAGTGCCCCGCTTAACAGGAAGCGGATCGAGCTGTCTATCCAATGGGCTTCTTTTTCCTGATATCTCAGCATGAACCAGCGCACATAAAGATTCCATACTTTCAGGATGCCAACTAGGCCAAGCAGTGGAAAGAAAGTCCTGAAACTGTTACCTGATACGGCCACATACATCGGCATCAGGGCTGCAAGCGCCAAGAGAAGGATGTACGACTGGAACATGAAGCTGATCCAGATACACTTTGTGAAGTAGCTTGTCAGGCGTCCTTCAAGTGGTAAAAGAAAGACGGCATCCGCTTCCCTCAGGAATGTATAGACTGGGCTCCAAGCAAGCAGGAATCCGAGTATGACCGCCATGATCAGCGGGGCGGGAAAGCCAGGGTCAAGCGTTTTGACCCATTGATTATACGTAAAGGCTCCTCCCCCCAATGCGAAAATCAGGACAAACAATAAATGGTCGTTGAACATGTACTTTAAATATTTCTGCAGTTCTTGATTATACTCTACGATTCGTTTCTTCCAGATACTCTCCACATTATTCATCATGAGACTCTTCCTTCGTCAGCTGGATATAAATATCATCCAACGTCGCATCCGGCATCGCGAATTCCTTGCGAAGTTCACCAAGCGTCCCCTTTGCCCTGATTTTCCCTTCATGAAGGATGATGAAGGAATCGCAGTATCTTTCTGCCGTGGCCAAAATGTGTGTCGACATGAGGATGCCTGCACCGTTTCTCTTCATTTCTTCCATCCAATCCAGCAGCGACTGTATCCCGAGCGGATCCAAACCTACAAACGGCTCGTCGATGATATAAAGGCTAGGCTGAATGAGAAACGCACACATGATCATCACCTTTTGCTTCATTCCTTTTGAGAAATGAGCAGGGAACCAGTTCATTTTCTTCTCCATGCGATATGCCTTTAACAGCTTGTCGATTCTGTCTTTGTACTCTGATTCACTCAGGCCGTATGCCATCGCAGTCAGTCTCAGATGCTCCTCAAGGGTGAGTTCATCATATAAAATCGGTGTTTCAGGTATGTATGAGAATTGCTTCCGATAAAGGTCTGCATCGCTCTTCAACGTATGGCCATTGATGGAAACCTCACCTTGCTTAGGCTCCATCAGGCCGATGATATGTTTGATGGTCGTGCTTTTTCCGGCTCCATTCAGGCCGATCAAGCCGACGATTTCATTTGCATTTACGCGAAAGGAAATATCCTTCAGTACAGGCTTGCGGGTATATCCTCCCACCAGGTGGTTGATTTCTAATAATGACACGAGCCAACGTCCTTTCTCTTCTTGTATTGTATCTATTTTATCAAAATATTGAGATGAAGGCATGTTTGATTCCATCTCACTACCATATTTTAGAATTCATATTCCTTCACGATCTGCACAACATAATATCAGAAGGGGCCAGCAATAAGAAAAAGGGGATGGTTGTTAAAGACCAGCTAACCGATTTCACTATTGTTTGCGACTTGAAGGATTCGTCGTCTTCCTTAGTGAATGACATACTCACACAATTCATTTCATCAAATTTTGATAAATGAGGTGTTTGTTAAAGCACATTATGACTGAATCAACTTACTTTATAAGCTTTCTTAGCCTACAAGATAAGGGGATGGTCAGTTTGCACAACGTCATTCATGTTTCCAGAGATTTACACATATCATCCTTATAGCAAATGAGGTGTTTGTCCAAGACGGCTTACAGTTTCTATTGTCTTAATTGCTTAAATAGCTAAAAGATAAGGGGATGGTCGCATTGAACAACGTTCATTCTATCCAGGAATGGAACACTTTTCGAAGCTACTAGCGAATGAGGTGTTTATCAAAGAAAACGAAGCCTGACATATAACCTTAAAGTATTACCCCTTCTAGAAGAGAGGCAGGAAAATCGTTCCTGTCTCTTCTTCATTTATGAGCTTATTAATGATAAAATACATACACCATTACTGAAAGGTGGAAATGAATATGAGTGACTGTATTTTTTGTAAAATCATCGATGGTGACATCCCGGCAATGAAAGTGTATGAAGATGAGCACGTCCTTGCTTTCCTTGACATCAGCCAGGTGACGAAAGGGCATACGCTCCTGATCCCGAAAGTACATAAGGAAAACGTATACGAGCTTACACCGGATATCTCGAGTCATTTATTCTCTGTTGCACCAAAAATCGCCAACAGTATAAAAGCTGAATTCAATCCGGTCGGCATGAATCTGTTGAGCAATGCTGGAGAAGAAGCCGGTCAATCGGTCTTTCACTTCCATATGCACTTCATTCCACGCTACGGAAACGGAGACGGCTTCGGCGCCGTATGGAAAACACATAACGACGACTACACACAAGAAGAACTGAAGGAAATTGCCGATTCCATCAAAGGGCATCTGTCATAAACTAAAAGAGAGCTTGTTCCCCTTTCATCAAGGGGTTCAGGCTCTTTTTACGATTGCGGCACTTTTGACAACATCCATCGATGTGTTATAATGTACCTATCTTTTCGCTGATGGCAATAGTGCACATCAGGAGAAGCAGTACAAAAGTTCAGTTTAGTTGAGGAGAGATGAGAAATGAATACAAAAACACTTGTATCCCTATCATTATTAGTTGGGATCGGGGCGGTCCTGCACACAGTGATCCCCGGAATTTTCTTAGGAATGAAGCCGGACATGATGCTTACGATGATGTTTCTCGGCATTATTTTATTCCCGGCAAAGAAAAACGTATTGCTGTTAGGTCTGCTGACAGGCGTCATTTCAGGATTGACAACACAATTCCCTGGTGGATTCCTGCCAAACCTGATCGATAAGCCGATCACAGCCTTCGTGTTTTACGGATTATTCCTTGCAACAAAGAAAATCACCCGTTCATTGGTAGGTGCATCCGTTCTTACCGCAATCGGTACACTGGTATCAGGAAGTGTATTCCTGCTTTCCGCATATGTGATCGTTGGTCTGCCTGGCGCGTTCTTCGCTCTATTCGCAGCAGTGGTCCTTCCGGCAACACTTGTGAACGCCGGAGCGATGTTCGTTGTGTATCCGATCATCAACGGTATTTTAAAACGCTCATCCATTCAGGAAGCTGTCACATCAGAACAGCTGTCCTGATTGAAATCATAGAAAAGCCCTCCATTGCGCAGAAATGGAGGGCTTTTTTCTATCAACTGACTGCAAACCACAAGAGGATACCGATGAGAAACGTGATCACCCCGCCGGACCCCATGATCGTTGCACGTTTTTTCAATATATTCTTAGGAGGATACATGCCGGGTCTTTGAATGCTGATAAAGTTATACACCATGCTTAAAAAAAGTACGCCACTGAGAGCAAAGAAACCAAAGATTATCCCGTCCATTGCGTCAGGACCTCCCCCCTCCACCACCTCTTTTCTTTTATTTTATGCGCTTGCAAGGGAAGATATGAGCCGTCTTGTTTCAATCTGTGTTAAAAGGGAAAAGGAGAATACATAATGATTGTAGAAATATAGTATTATAGACATAGTATATCGAGGTGAATGACAATGAATAAGAAATCTCTTGCTTACGGCCTTTTGATCGGAGGAGTGGTTGGAGGATTGGCTTCACTGCTGACTTCCCCTTCATCCGGAAAAGAAATCCGTGCTCAAATCAAAGAAAAGAAAGATGACTGGAACGAAGTCATCGAAGAAATGAAGATGCACATCGGTGAACTAAAGGAATCCATCGGCACCCTTTCACAGGAAGGAAAAGAAACGGTCCTTCAGCTTTCCAAGGATCTTCAGGCCTCATTCAAGCAATGGCAGGCTTCCACCGAACCGAATAACCAGCGTCTCCAGGAAGAAATCCAGTCCATCCAACGAACGATCGAAGACCTTGAGAAATCAATCAATTCGGCGAATCCGACAAATCAATGATCTAGCTTTCCCCTGCCTGTATACGGCCGGGGAATTTTCTTTTTTATAAAAAAAATTATCCGTACATACAGGGTTTCACCCATGTCATACCTAACATTCCACCCCCAGAAATTATATACTTCGAAAAATTTTGTCAATTTAGTCTTTATTAATTATTGTTTTATTGGCATAATAAAATATAAGCGCTTTCTTTTTTTTCAACAGGTGGATGAATGACCATTCTGGTACTGCTAACAAAGAAGTTCAATTGAGATACTATCTTGCAAGGATCGATGCGTCACATGACAGAAAAAGATTTTCTAGCAAAGTGGGTGAATGAGATGAAGGAAAGAGAATTTACTTTGAAAGAGGCAATGCTTTTCAGTCAAAGGATGGCCCAGCTCAGTAAAGCTTTATGGAAGGCCATAGAAAAGGACTGGCAGCAGTGGATCAAGCCATACGACCTGAATATCAACGAGCATCATATTCTCTGGATTGCCTATCATCTGAAGGGTGCTTCCATATCAGACGTGGCCAAATTCGGGGTGATGCATGTTTCAACTGCCTTTAACTTCTCAAAGAAATTGGAGGAGCGTGAACTCCTGAGGTTTTCCAAGCGGGAGAATGACAAACGGAATACGTACATTCAGCTGACCGATAAAGGGGAAAAAATTCTGCTGGAGCTGATGAAGAATTACAAGCCTGAAAGTCATTCGATCTTCCAAGGAGTTGCCCCATTACGTGAATTATATGGGAAATTCCCTGAAATGATCGAAATGATGACGGTCGTTCGGAACATTTATGGAAATGACTTTATGGAAATCTTTGAAAAGTCGTTTCATAACATAGAAAACGATTTCTCCGATGACAACGGAAAGCTCGGTGAACTTTTTCAAGATGAAGAAGAACTCGCTTGACCTACAGGCTCTTCTTAAAATGATACATCAGAGCAGGATATAATTCCTGAGCCAAGCAGCTCTCCACCACTTCTTTCACTTCAAGTTTTGGATGGAGCTCATTCTTAAATTCTTTAAAAAGCGGAGTATGATACACAAATCCTTCCGCTTTTTGTTTTTCAAACTTCTTGCTCAATCTATCACATAACAGTAAAAACGCCTGAACCTCTTCCTCAGACAGGCCTCCTTGGATGATCAGCCGGTGAAACGGGTAACCTTCATCGGGTATCATCTCAGCCATCAACCGCTGATAATATTCAAGTTTCTCTAATCTTTTAAGTACTTCATCCATTGCATATCACCTACTAAATTCCTCTTACTCTTATTGTACAAAACTATCACATACCTGTCCTCAAAACCATCCCCAAAAAAGAAGAAAAAAATCATCTTAAAATGTATTGATTTTTTTCTGCAATCGTAATAAAGTATGTAAAGCACTTATTAATTCACCACAATTCGTCTAATGGAGGCGATTTTTTTATGCATTGCTGGAAAACAATTAATCTTGAAAAACAATTCGGTTTTTATAGAGTCTTTCTTATGTCAACCATCATCATGATGATGGTCTTTTCACTCATATATGTACCGATCAACCTGCTCTTTCCGAGCGCATTCTACGACCGCCATATCTTTGGATTTTTCGCAGGTTTGATGAGCATCTATCCTTTGCATAAATTTTTTCACATTGTTCCGGTCCTGCCGTTTGTGAAAAAGATAAAATTCAAATGCAACCGGAGAATGTACCTGCTGCCGATCCTTTCAGTGAGAGTCGACCAGCCGATTTCAAAATACCATTATCTCGTTGCCCTGGTGGCACCCTTTTTCGTACTGAACAGCATTTTACTTTATGCATGCCTGCATTTCCCGCATTATTCCCATTACTTCTCAATGCTTCTAGCATTTCATTCCGGGATATGTGCCATTGATTTCATTTATGCAAAGCAGCTGATGGATTCACCAAAGAATGCACTGATCGAAGAGAACGAAGATGGATATGAAATATTGATATATCAGTAAGGATGATGAATGACCATTGAACGAAAGCACTCGATGGAAGAAATCATCCTTCTCTCTTTTCCATAAAAAAAGGAAATCCACAATTGAAAATGCGTGAATTCCAATCCTCACGCTACCATTCCGCCAAATAATTTGGTAATGTATAGTCTATAGGAGATAACGGGGAGGGGTTTGGATGATCTCCATGTTTTTAGTCTTTGCAGTTTTCATCTTATTTTATATAAATAAAATGACAAATGCATTATGTTTACAGAAAGAAATACCTGAAGAACGCCAATCTAAGGTGTTTAGAACCATCAATATCCTAATCACCATACTGCTGATTTCTTCATACATAGAGATATTATTTACATAGCACCAAATGCTTGCCGGCTCATCTTGAAGCCCAGGCAAAAAACCCCCATCAGGCTGCAGCCTGGTGGGGTTTTTCATGTGATTGGGATGGGTGATGGGGAGGGGGAGAAGGTTTGTATTGAGGGTGTTATACTTGCCGTTTTATTCGCTTGGATTGGGTGGGGGAGTGACTGCTTGGGATGGGGATTGGCTGCTGGATTGGGGATATTATCGACTTTGGCCGGGATATTATCAACTTTCTGGATATATTATCGACTCGAGGCTGGATATTATCGACTTTGACCCATTTATTATCGACTTTCCCGATATATTATCAACCTCCTCATTTTCACCCTTTCCGCCCCTCCATCCGTCCCAATCCTGACCCGTTCCTGCCGTTTACAGGTTTATCCTGGGACGGGCGAGCGTGATTCGACGGCGGATGGACTACCTTGACACGGATATTATCGACTTTAGCCGGGATATTATCGACTTTTCGGATATATTATCGAGTCCAGGCTGATATTATCGACTTTGACCCATTTATTATCGAATTTCCGGATATATTATCAACTTCCTTATTTTCACCCTTTCCGTCCCAATCATGACCCGTTCCTGCTGTTCACAGACGTCCATTGGGCCAGAAAGCGTGGATTCGACGACGGATCAACTCCCTTAAAACGGATATTATCAACTTTCCAAATATATTACCGACCTCCACTCCATCCATCTCCACCTCCACCTCCCCCACAACAAAAAAGCAGACCCGGCAAATCCGGACCTGCTGAACACACTCTATTTAGATTAGCAAACGTATGCTGCACCGATGATGATTAACAAAATGAATAAAACTACGATTAACGCGAAACCTCCGCCGTAAGCACCTGACATATGCGCTTCCTCCTTTCATGTATGAAAAGCATATGAGCAAAAGGGGCCAGCCTTGCTTAGTTGCCCCCTCTTACAGTCATGATCCGATGAACTTTTTTCCTGAGGCTAAAATTATAGCCATGCTGCACCCACAATGATTAACAGGATGAACAGTACTACGATTAACGCGAATCCTCCGCCGTATGCATTACCCATAACTTCCCACCTCCTTTGAAGCGCTAATTTATCTTATTCAAGTTAGCTGCCATTTGTTTAGGCTAATGTCATAAATTTAGGTTTTTTTAGTAAAGATATGCGGCACCAACGATGATTAATAAGATGAACAGCACTACGATTAACGCGAATCCGGAATTGTATCCACAGCTCATATTTATTACCTCCTTTTCTCTCTTCGCTCTTATCATATGAAGGAACCTAGGAAATGGGTGTGTAAAATGCCCATTTTTCTGAAGATTAGTTTGGAAAATATTTTTTTAAATGGAATAAGTGTGTTATAGTATGGTTTGTAGAAATTTGCCAAGCTATCAAACGAATATATTGTAGGAGTTGGTCACCATGAAAAAATGGATCATGTCAGTATCATTGGCTGCCGGGGTCATCGGGCTCGCAGGCTGCAGTGGGGACGGCGCTGACAGCGACGTTGTTGCCACAACGAAGGCTGGAGATGTAACGAAGGATGAACTTTACAAATCAATGAAGCAAAAATTCACTCCACAAATGGAACAAGCCCTTCAAGAACTGGTTTACACAAAGGTACTTGAAGAAAAGTATGATGTGTCCAAAGAGGAAGTGGAAGAAAAGCTGAATGAGGCGAAGGATCAATTAGGACCTCAATTCGATATGTTCTTACAACAATACAATCTGGATGAGAAGTCATTCAAACAATACTTGAAGCTTCAGCTGCTTCAAGAAAAAGCGGCGATCTCCGATGTGAAGGTGACGGAGAAAGAAGTGAAAGAATACTATGAGAACTGGAAGCCTGACATCAAGGTGCGCCACATTCTTGTAGAGGACGAAAAGACTGTTAAAGAGGTTCAGCAAAAGCTTGCTGATGGAGCGAAATTCGAAGATCTTGCCAAGGAATATTCCACTGATCCAGGATCTGCTGAAAACGGCGGAAGCCTTGGATGGGTAGACTACGCAGGCCGTCAGAATTTCGTACCTGAATTCTCAAAGGCGCTGGATACGCTTGAAAAAGGCAAAGTAAGCGAGCCGATCAAGACAGAATATGGTTTCCATATCATTGAAGTGACAGATAAGAAAGAGAAGAAATCTCTCGATGAAATGAAAAAGGAAATCGAAAAAGAATTGAAGCTTTCAAAAGTGGATCCTCAAAAAATCCAGGAAGCGATGAAAGCTGAAATTGAAAAAGCGGATTTGAACATCAAGGATGAAGATTTGAAGAAATCTTTTGACGAGGTATTAAATCCTCCGGCAGCTCCTGAAGCTGGAGAAACGCCTGCTCCTGAAGGCGAAGAAGCACCAGAAAGCGAAAGTAAAGAATAATATAAAAAGGACTGAAGGCATGCGTAGCCTTCAGTCCTTTTTGCTATATCAAGACGAGAGTTGACGCCGTTTTTCTTTTTCTTCTTCCATCCTGTGGATATACACTTCTCCTTCTTTTTCGATCCATTCATCTTCCAAGGATTTTTCTTCTTTGGCAGATTTTATTGTCATGAAGGCACTTCCGAAGATCCCTGCTACAACCAGATACATCCAAATGGGCAGTGTCATTTGCTTCATCTCCTTATAGGTTTGTCCTGCTTTTATTACACTATATGAGATGGAGATTTAAAACATGCCCCATTCATAAAAAAAGGACCCGGGTTAAAGACCGGGTCCTTTCTGATCATTTATGAAACGTAGGTTTATAGAAGGAACGATTATCCAGGGCGAAGACTCTTTCCGTATATTCTCCCGGTTTCACTTTTTCAAGGGACCGGTCGAGCATATTCATCTTCGCATCCACGTTGTCGATATAGTGAAGGATTTCCGCTTCACGGATCAACGGCGGCTTAGGGCTTCCCCACTCTGCTTTTCCGTGGTGGCTTAACACGAGGTGCTGAAGGATCATGACTTCTTCCCCTTCGATCCCAAGCTCCTCGGCCGCTTTCCCGATTTCATTCACCATGATGGTAATATGTCCGAGCAGGTTGCCCTCGATCGTGTACGTCGTCGAGGTAGGGCCTGACAGTTCGATGACCTTACCCAGGTCATGGAGGATGACTCCTGCATATAACAGGTCGGAATCAAGGGAAGGATACAGCCCGGCAATCGCCTTTGAAAGGTCAAGCATCGAGACGACGTGATAAGCAAGGCCAGAAACAAATTCATGATGATTCCGCGTGGCAGCCGGATACTCGAAGAAAGGCTTTTGATACTTTTTGAGCAAATGCCTTGTGATCCGTTGGATATTCGGATTTGTCATTTCGAAAATATACTGGGTGATTTTACTCGTCATTTCCTCCATGCTCACAGGGGCCGTTTCAAGGAAATCGGAAATCGCATACCCATCACCAGGCGCTACAGGGCGGATCTGCTTGATTTTCAGCTGACTCTTCCCCCGGTAACTGTGGATGTCTCCGACGACCCTTACGATGGTTTCAGGCTGAAATGCCTTCTCATCCTGCTCAGAAGCGTCCCAAAGCTTCGCTTCCATGTCTCCACTCTTGTCCTGCAGGATCAGCGTCAAAAACGGCTTTCCTGTATTTGTCGTACCTTTTGTCATTGTCTTGATTAAAAGGGGTAGATCGATCGTCTCCCCGACGTTGAAATGTGTGATACCAGACATGTGTATTCCTCCGTCCTGCTATTATTGTGTTTTCAGTATATCATATTTCATGGATGATAAGGGCTGGAAAGGGCTCTCATACCCCATAACCACACATTCTTGAAGCACTGTCCCCTTCATGATAAAAACCGCCTGTGTGAGGCGGTTTTCATTATACGAGTGCCCTTTTCTTTTTCTTCCCGATCCATACTTTCGTCGAAACCAAGCCGACAAGCATAACAAATGCCCCGAAATAATAAGGGATGTGGATATTCCATTCAAACAGTGTTCCGGCAAGGATGGGTCCTGCAACGTTCCCGAGACTCAGGAACGAGTTATTCAGCCCCATGACGGTTCCCTGGCGTTCACCTGCAAGTTTGGAGATCAGGGAATTCAGCGATGGGCGCAGCATCGAGTTCCCGATGAAGAAAATCGCCGTCGTGATCAATACCCCTGTGAAATCTGTCGCAAAATTCATGATCACAAACCCAAATGCGCTGATGAGCAGTGATACGGTCACAACCTTTTCTTCGCCGAATCTTTTCGTCGCTCTTCCAACGCCTGCTCCCTGTACAATCGTCCCAATCAATCCGATGATCAGGATGATGATCCCGACTTCCTGGGGTCCGTATCCGAAGTTCTCCAGTGCATAATAGCTGAAGATCGATTGGAAATTGGCAAGCCCGAAGCTCATGATGAAGACGAGCACCAATAGAAATCCAACCGGGCTCATCACAGCGTTTTTCATGACGACAAAGCGATTCTCCAGCTTTTCATCCCCGTCAGTGATCCTTTTTTCTTTAGGATACGATTCAGGCAGGATGATGACCGAGACAATGGCTGCGAGACTGGCCGCTACGCCTGCAAAGAGGAATGGATAGGAAAGGTCGATTTCCGCAAGCCATCCGCCGATCCCCGGTCCGATGACGATCCCGAGGCCCATGGCGGCACCAAGGATCCCCATCCCCTGCCCGCGGTTATCTTCATCGGTCACATCAGAGACGTATGCCATGGCTGTCGGCATCAATGCGGAACCGAAAATTCCCGCAAGGATACGGGATAAAAAGAGCATCCACAAGCCTACCGCAAAAGCGAAGATAAATTCTGCGACGGCAAAACCGATGAGACCGATCGTGATCAGCGGCTTCCTTCCGATCCGGTCGGACAACCGTCCCCACACAGGGGCAAATAGAAACTGCATAAAAGCAAATACTGCGACCAATGCACCTAGTGTTTGGGCATTGGCATTGAATTTCTCTACATAGAAAGGAAGAATCGGGATGACCAGACCGATCCCCACCATGACGATAAATAAATTAAAGCTCAAGAGGGCAAGGGGTCCCCGATTTCGTTTCCGTCCTTTTGTTTTTGTCATAACATGTGTTCCTTCTTTCCGGCACTCTTTTCTTCTGTATCTGCACGGTTTTTCTGATGAAAACTACTTGTTTATTGTACCGAAATATGACAATTATTGCGAATGGTTCTTTTCTTCTGTCAGAATGTCGGACTCGATTCTTTTTCTTCCCTTTTCAAACGGATCGTTTCTTCCTGTGAGAAACTTTCGCTGATATGGGGGTGACATGTAAAGAACAGTACCTGATGATGTGCTGATATGTTCCTGAGAAGGGACAGGAACGCACGGGTTCTTGACCTGTCAAAATTCACAACACCGTCATCAATCAGGACTGGCAATGGATATTTGTCCCTGAATGATTGAATGAGGGCAAAACGGATCGCGATATAAAGCTGCTCCTTCGTCCCTTGACTGAGCTCCACTGCGTGAAAGACGGCGCCATCTTTCCTTTCCACTTTGATCATTTCATCTTCTATCAAAAACACTCTGTGATAATTCCCTTCAGTCAGTTCCCGGAAGTTTGCTTCTGCAAGTTTCATCACTTTAGGCATCTTTGTTTTCTGATAGTGGTCCATCGTTTTCTTCAGGGAAGCTTGGGCAAGGGTGTATTTCGACCACTCATAGGCGAGTTCCTGCAGCTCTGCTTTCTTCCCTTCGAATTCCTGAAGGAGTGCTGAGTAACTTTTTCCTTCTTCGAGCATCTTGATTTCATAGGAAACCGTCGCCAGTTCTTTTTGACGTAGAGAAAGCTCCTTTACACAGGATTCAACCTCATCCGAAATCCGTCGTAATTCATGCCTGCACTCTTCCAGGGAGCTGAACGCAAGAAATGTATGGAACGCGGTTACCGTCAGTGCCGTCTTCATGGCACCGTACTGTGTGGATAATGAAGTGCGTTCCTCGTCCAGAAGGCCCCGTTCCCGAAATGCCTCTTCGTCCCTGCAATCTGCTGACAGGAAGAGAGCCTGGATCTCATCCCTGATCTTTTTTTTCTCGTTCGAATATTTTTCAATTTCAAAAGAGATGGCCTCAAGCTCAGAATCAATATTTCCTGCTTCCAGCTGACGTTTGTCCAGCGCCTGGATGATGTGTTTCCACTTCACACCCGCTTCATCCACCGTGGTGAATGGCAACGAATGACGCTGAAACCAATCCTCGGTCTCTTTCTCATAATCAATCAATTTATCCCGGGTATGCGCTACTTCCCTGTTCAATTGTTTATAGCTTTCATAGGAAGCAACCAGTGCTTTGATTTTGGTGAAGGCATCTCTGAGCCACTTCCAATGGAAATCTGTTGGCAGGTGAAGGGCTTCCTTTACATCATTCAGCTTTTCTTCACCAAGGTGGATCCCGTTCTCCACATCCTTCATTTTATTCCGGAGATGATGGATTTTCATTTCCTGCTCTTCCAGGGCAAGAATCCGCTGCTTCCATTCATTTCTGTATTCCATTTGCTGATTCAGGATGTGCTCTGCCTTATCGAGGTGCTCAATGTCTTTCACCTCTTCAGGCTTCAGTTCTTTGACTCTGCTCTTCGTCCGCTGAAGGCTGCGGGCTTCTTCAAGAAGGTTGCGCCTCGCCTGCATTCCTGTTAGCCCAAGGAGCACGACCATTAATAAGCAAACCACTGTAAGAATCCCATTTCCTGACATGACTCCCCAAATGCCGAGTCCAAGGAAGAGGACAAGGGCCGTCATGCTCAAGATCATCTGGCCAGAGAAGGAGGATTTCTTTCTTCTGTAGCTTTCCTCCGCATCCTTCATTTGCATGTTCAGCCACTGCATCTGCTCGTAGGAGGCTTTTTGCGCGGATTGTGCTTTCACTGTCCGCTGCAGCTCCTGATATTCTTCTTCCTCCATCAGCCGGTCTTCTAAGCTGTCACATTTTTGTTCGATGAGATGCAGTGTGTCCTCTTCTTCTTCATACACCTTGTGTAAGCTTTTCTGTTCATGGAGAAGTTCGGTTTGTCGTTCTACTGCCTGTTCGATACGGTCTGCCATCATCATGCCAGTCTCGAGTTCAGGGATATTCTCCACATCGATATGCAGGCCTAATTCCCTGATTGTATCGTCGATTTTCGCCCTCAGGTTTTTGAGCTCTTTCATCCGCTCGGCGTTCTCTTCCCGCCACTTCATGTAGAAGGCTTGACGGGACAGCATCTTCTCCATAAATGGACGTTCATTCACATATGTATCCGATTCTTCATCTGCAGATAATTTTTTCAGCAGCTTCTCTTGCTTTCCTTTCAGGGTCTCAAGAGAAGCGGATAGTTGCCGCTCTTCCCTTTTCAACTCATTGAGGCGGTCCAATCCTTTAATGGGGAAATCGATGCCTTCAAGCTCATTCAGGCGTTCTTCCACATCTTTGAACCGGGCCAGCGTTTCCCAGTTTTCATTCACTGAAGTCAACTCATCTTTTCTTGCTCCCAATGTCTTCTTCTCCGCTTCAAGAGAAGAGATGTCAGATTCCAGGGATCTGCGCTGTTCGATCAGAGGCCGATACTGCTCATTATTCTCCCTTCCTTCCCTCACTTCTTTTTCGAGGGATTTCAGTTCGTTCAGCACCGTATTGATCCGGGGTTTTCTTCCTGATTTCTTAAACAGCTGTTCCCTTTCTTTTTGCCAGTCCTGCTCAACCTGTAAAAGAAGGTCTGTCCCTGTGGAGCCTGCCGAGAAGAGGTAACGGTTCAGGTCTTCTTTTTTGAGGCGATGGATGTTTTGCAAGCCTTCGAGATTGAAAGAGAAAATGTTTTGGTAAGTGGTCCTGTCCATCTGTCCAAGCAGGAGTTGAAGGGTTTCTTCCCCTTCAATCCTGCCGTCTTCGAATTGGACAGTGACATCTCCCGTCGCTTTCCCTTTCATCCGCTCGATGCTCACCTTCCCATGGTCGGCAGTCTCACAAACGAGCCTGCCCCCATACTTCGTCGAGGACCTGGGCTCATATCTCAGCATGGCCTGCTGTTTCGTCGGAAAGCCGAACAAAATGCTGTGGATCAGTGACATAATCGTCGATTTTCCGGCTTCATTTTCACCATAAAACAATTGAAGATCCCCCAATTGATAATGCTTATCCTCAAGCTTTCCATATCCGTAAATATGAAGTTCAATCAACTTCAAGGTGCTCACCTCCAATCCTTAGCCCTTGTATGATAATAATTGTTCAGTTTCTTCTATTAAAGAGCGCTTATCCCCTTCATCCAAAGGGTCAAGAAAACGGTAAATGGATGGGTGCTCATAGAGATCGGCAAGGGCTTCTTCCCATTCGGCCCCATTCATCCCTTCCAGGGTCTCGATGACTTCTCCCAAGAATGGATCCTGTTCCGGATCACGGTCTCCCTCATCTTTCGCCCTGCGTAAGGTATGGATCCACCTCAAGTCTCCGTTTCTGTCATAGTCTGCCTGAAGTGCCTCGAGCAAATCTCCATTGTCCAATTTCACTTTCATTTCTTTCGACAGCGCTCCAGTCCCTGTCAAAACGATGTCGACCAGTACGTCTTCCGTCAGTCCATCCAGCTCCTGTTGAATGCGCTGAAACACTTCTCCAAATCGTTCGGTCCCCTCCAGGGAAATACTGCACGTCTCCCATCTTACATCATGGGTCGGAATGAAGGTCAACGAGGTATGATGCTCTTTCAGCACGACTTCATAGCATCCCTTCGCCCCTGATTCCTTCCGGTGCCTTCCTTGGATGTTGCCTGGATAGACGATAAACGGCTCTTCATGCAGGATTCTCCGATCATGGATGTGACCGAGCGCCCAATAGTGATATTTCTTTTCAAGCAGCTCTTCTACCGTAAACGGGGCATACGTTTCATGCAGTGACTTCATGCTTCCTTCACTTCCATGCAGGATACCGATCATATAATGGTCCTCAGTCCGTTTAGGATACTCACTGATCCGTCTTTCCTTCACATGCCTCGTACCATAGCTGAATCCGGCAATGTCGACAACCGCACCCTTTTTGGTGATCAGCTGTTTCACCTCGGTCACATCTTTGAAAATATGTATGTTGTCAGGCATATCGAGCTCCAGCCGATGACTTCCCAGATGATCATGGTTTCCATGAACGACGTATACAGGGATGCCGTATGTATGCAGAAGATTGAATTGCTTCAATAACCTCGCCTGTGCCTGGATGCTCCGGTCTTCTTCGTCAAATAAATCCCCGCTGATGATCATAAAATCGATCTGGCCGGCTATCGCCTCACTCACCACTTTTTCAAAAGAAGCAAACGTACTATTCTGAATCCGTTCAAACACTTCATCCGGCATATGCTTAAGCCCTTTAAAGGGACTGTCCAAATGCAGATCTGCTACATGAAAAAAACGGATCTCTTCCATAAAAAAACCTCCCAACACTACGAATATACGTTCCTATATATCTCCATTATATCCTAAAACCCGTGATATTTTCAGCCTGTATGCAATTTTTGTGCTCCTGAAGAAAGAGATTTTGCATTGTTCACCGGACATTTAAATACAAAAAATCCGGATCCATTCGATTTCATCAAAGAAACTCGAATGATCCGGATTATCTTCACTTCAGGGTGAGCACTATTTTTTAGACGTCAGGTCGATTGCTTTCTTAATATCTTTAAAGGAGTTCGATTTCCCGTAAAGAAGGACACCTCCACGGTAAACCCTTGCCCCAAACACACCCAACAGGATGATCGAAAGCAGCATAACCACGATCCCGATGATCGGCTCATACACAGGAAGGTTCAGCATCCCGACCCGGAGGAACATGACCATCGGTGTGAAAAACGGAATATAAGATGTCACGGTGACAAACCCTGATTCAGGATTTCCAAGTCCGAACATGGAGATGAAGAATCCAATCATGATCAGGAAGGTCATCGGCATGATCATCTGCTGAACATCTTCAATCCTGCTTACGAGCGATCCCAGCAATGCAGCCAGTGTCGCATATAGGAAATACCCCAGCAGGAAGAAGAGAATCGCATAGATGACAACGCTCACTGACAGAGATTCAAACCCGAACCCTTCAAAGAATCCACCTACGAGTTCATCCTTTTTCCTTATCATTGTGAAGTAACCCACTGTAAGGATGACCGCCAGTTGTGTCAAACCGACGAGCCCGATCCCGATGATTTTGGCAAACATCTGCTTTACCGGCGAAGCGCTCGAGATGAGGATTTCCATCACCCTTGAGCTTTTTTCAGTTGCCACTTCCATGGCGGTCATATTTGCATAGGCAATGACTGAAAAGTAAATAAAGAATAATAGCACATACACGATGCCCCTTGCCTGACTTAACTCCTCTTCAGACTTTGCACCTTCCACAAGTGCCTCTTTTTCAAAGGCGACAGGCCCGCTCAGCAGTGCCAGTTCATCTCCCGAAAGTTCTAACTTGCTTGCAGCCTGGGCTGATTTCACATTCTGCAGCGCAACCTGAAGTTCACCGGTCACCGATGTATCCGATAATGAATTCGATTTATATAACGCCTGCGGAAGGCCATCCGGACTTTCACTCAGTACGAGCAGGCCCTTCAGTTCTTCAGATTGAATCCTTTCCTCGATCTTTTCCGTTGATTGAGAAGCCGGCTCCAATATAATGTCACTATTCATCGCTTTCATTTGCTGAACGAGCGGCTCATACAATTGGCCCGTTTCATCCATGACCGCTACCTTGCTTTCTTCGTCTCCGGTGAATTTAGAAATCACGCTGTCGAAATTCGCCAATAACACGAGGGCACAGGCGATGATGACAGTGGAGATGATAAACGACTTCGCTTTCAGCTTTGACAGATAGGAGTGTCCTAGCATCAAGAAGAAATTATTCATAAGAAGTTCCCACCTTTTCTATGAAAATATCGTTGAGAGAAGGTTCCTCTAATTCGAATTTACGAAGGAAGCCCTTTTGGACGACTTCATGAAACACGCTTTCCGCCGCTTGCTCTGACTCAACCTGCAGCGTGACGCCTTCGGTTGTTTCTTTCAGCTTCACAACGCCTTCCTTCTCTTTCAGGAATGTGAGATCGAAGTCTGCATGAATCACCACATTTTTCTTACCAAAGGAGCGCTTGATCTCCTTCAAGCCGCCATGGACGACCGGTCTGCCTTTATGCATGATGCACAAGCTTTCGCACAACTCCTCCACATGCTCCATGCGGTGGCTGGAAAAGACGATCGTCGTCCCGCTTTTCTTAATTTCACGGACGGCATCCTTCAACAGCTCCACATTTACCGGATCGAGACCGCTGAATGGCTCATCCAGTATCAGTAATTTCGGTTTATGAATCACAGAAGCGATGAATTGGATTTTTTGCTGATTCCCTTTTGACAGCTCTTCAACTTTTTTGTTCAAGTATTGCGGCACATTGAAGCGTTTCAGCCAGTAATCCAATTCCTTCAGCACCGTTTTCTTCTCCATCCCGCGCAGACGTGCAAGATAGACGATTTGATCGCTTACCTTCATCTTCGGATATAATCCTCTTTCTTCAGGAAGATAACCGATTTCCGGACTCGTGGAATAATCAATCTTCTTCCCGTTCCACGTGATCTTTCCATCCGTCAGATCCAATAATCCGAGAATCATCCGGAAAGTCGTCGTCTTCCCTGCTCCATTCGCTCCAAGAAACCCGAACATTTCACTGCGAGGAATGTTCAGTGAAAGCTCGTCGACAGCAGTAAAATCCCCGAACCTTTTGGTTACTTGTTCTATCTCTAAACTCATTTCCCCATCTCCCTCCTGTTTCCGATCGATGCTTTTATGCATCCATTTTTCTCTCTAGTACTTTACGATTCTATCCTGAAAAGGTTTCACTTTCCAATCTTTTTCTCATTATCAAACTATTTAGACTTCCCAAAAAAAAGATATTATGAAAAAATAAAGAAGTACATACTTCAAGACAAAGGGGTAAATCAAGATGAAAGTATACAAATTGACGGTTTTTGAAAAGGACGGAAAAAAAATTCTTGATGAATCGTTTGAAGCAGCATCTGACAGCGAAGCGAAGAAAATGGGAGAAACGCTGTTGGAGGAAAAAGGATATGCTGAGCATACCCACCGCTGTACATCGCCGCTTGGCAAATTGTTGTTGTTCCACGTGTGAAAAAGGGGGTGCATGACAGGTCACTTAATGTGGCCTGTCATGCTGTTTTTTCAGGTGAACAGTAACATCTACGTGCAGAGCGGAACATCTCCCCCTCGTTTGTTAAAGAAAAAAGAACCGACCTCTTCAAGGTCAGTCCCCTCCCTGCTTATTCCCCTTTGAAATTCGGTTTCCTTTTTTCAACGAATGCGGTAATGCCTTCTTGATGATCGGATGTTTGACGCATGAGCCACTGCCCTTCTTTTTCAAGGTCGAGTGCATGCTGAAGCCTTTCTTTGTTCAGTGACACATACACTTCTTTCGTCTTCAGCAACGCTTTGGTCGGTGCCGCCAATACCTGTTTGATGTACCGTTCAATGCCCTCTTCCAACTTTCCTGAAGGAATCGCTTCATCGACCAGCCCTTTCATCATCGCTTCCTGGCCTTCGAACACCTTCCCGTTCCAAATCAGGCGCTTCGCTTTATGGGTCCCCAATCGTTCCTGCAGGAGAAAATGGCTTCCCCCGTCAGGAATCAGGGCGATCCCGATGAAATTCATGGCGAGCTTGCTGTCTTCCTCACAAAGGATATAGTCAGAAGCAAGCGCAAGACTGAAGCCGAGACCTGCAGCCGCCCCGTGAATGCCCGTCAGCACAACTTTCGGCATCGAATACAGTGTCATGACCAGTTCACTGATCGTATCCATGATTTCCGAGAACTGCTCCTCCCCGCTTAATGAAAGCATGGACTTGATATCTCCCCCGGAAGAGAACCCCTTCCCTTCACCGGTCAGGACCAACAGCGAAATCGACGGATCGTTCTCCACTTCCTTCAATGCCGCAAGCAGTTCCTTCATCAATCCGGCATCCAATGCGTTCAACGATTGAGGACGATTCAGCTTGAGCCTCGCAACCTTCCCCTCTTTATGTAAAGTTACTGTTTCGTATTGATTTGACACTGTCAACACAATCCCTCCCCTTTCTAATAGCGTAATATACATATGGGAGGTTTCCTCCCTTCGGTAACCGCTTTCAATTTATACCTATTGTACTAATTCTCCTTTTCTGCAAATATTCCTCCACGTTATTTAAAAATTCCGACCATTCAGTATTGTAGCTTTTAAGGGAGAGGTCGAGACATGAAAAAAAGGTGCCGAAGAGAATCTCTTCGGCACCTTTTGGAGGTACACCCACTTTGCCTGTCAAAGCCATGACATGATATAGCGGATTTAACGATAAAATGTACATTTTTGTTCGATTTTTTTATCAAAATCATATGATTCGGTCCGCTAACAAGCTGAAAAAGGCCAAAGAGACCGTTGCAAAAGGGGTGAAACCGGCTCTTGCCCAATGATTCCGTGGAATATGAGCCGGTTTCCTCTGTTTATGATCCACTTTTTACATTTATGAGCACCTTTCAAAATATATGAGCGGGATTTTTAAAATATGATCCATCTCATCGGACTTATGATCTCTTTGTCGAAAAATCGCTACGCCGCTGTCTATGAAGAAAGAATTAAGAAAATAATTCATTCAGGATCTTAATCTTCTTATCTGTATACTCCTTGAAGCCGAGGTTATACGCATTCGGCTCTTTCGGATTGGCGAAGTGTGTGATCTTCCCTGTCTTCGGGTCGATGAATTTACTTGCGGCACCGCAGCCGATGCCGATGATTGTCTGAACTTCTTCCATGATCATGATGTTATAGAGGCTGTCCTGTCCAGGAAGTGCATACCCGACATTTTCGAGATTTCCGAGGATGTTCTTCTGACGATATAAATAATATGGTTCATAGCCTTTGCGTTTTGTCCAGTCTTCGGCCAGGTCCATCATCTTCTCGATTTCCACACGGTCCGCCACTTTGTACTTGTCTTTGTTCTTCGTCATTTCGGACGCACGCTTGAACGACAGCGTATGCACCGTCAGCGATTCAGGCATGAGCTTCTCCGTTTCATCCAGTGAATGCTGTAGCTCAGGCGTCTCTTCGCCGGGAAGTCCGATGATGAGATCCATGTTGATGTTGTTCATCCCCATGTTACGGGATAAATGGAACTTATCGATCGTCTCTTCCACCGTATGATGGCGGCCGATTGCTTTCAGGGTTTCCTGTGTGTACGACTGTGGATTGATGGAAATCCGGTCGATATTCCATTTCTTCAGAACCTCGAGTTTATCCGGCGAAATTGTATCCGGTCTTCCTGCTTCCACGGTCACTTCCCGGACACTGTCCACATCAGGGAATGAGCGGTACATTTCTTCATAGAGGGCATCCATTTCTTCTGCGGTGATCGATGTCGGTGTCCCGCCTCCGTAATAGATGGTCGTAATTTTCACGTTATTTTCCTTCAGCCAGCGCCCCATCTCCTGGACTTCATAGTGAAGACCTGCGAGGAACGAATCCACCCGCCCTTGTTTGCCAAGAATCGCATAGGCAGGGAAGGTGCAATACGCACATTTGGTTGGACAAAACGGGATCCCGATATAAATGCTCACCTCATGCTGAAGATCATAGAGATCCGGCACGACGGAAAGCTGGCGGTCCACGATGTTTTGCATCAGCTGGATTTTCTCATCGGTGATGAGGTATTCCTCTTTCAGCTTTGCATGAATCTCCTCTTTGGGTACGCCAAGCTGTTTCTGTTTATGCAAAAGCTTTGTCGGGCGGATCCCTGTCAAAATCCCCCACTTTTGCCTGATGCCGGTCAAATCCTGAAGAACATTCAAATACACGTGGGAAACGGCTGTTTTCAGCTGTTTGAACCGTTCCTTCTCCGTTTCATAGGGCATCCATCCGTGTTCATAACGGGCTGTGTGCCTTACGTCTGTCGACAATTCAGTCAGTGTTGCAGAAGCTTCTATGTTATCCTCTGTTGAAAGTTGTATATGGACCTGAAGCTCCGGATCCGCACATGTACCGAAGTGGATCGCCGACTCTTCAAAAAATAAATTGGCTATCAATCTCAAAGGACGTTCAAAACGTTCATCCTCGATTCCTTTTATTAAAACATTCACGATGTAATCACCTTTCACCAAATCTAATAAGCTTTTATAAGTGTACAGAATGGGGTCGTAATGGTCAATGGTGCCGGTGCCGCTCTTGAGGCAAAAAACACCACCCATCCCTCTCCCGGAATGGGTGGTGTTACTCTTAATTTATGATTTGATGATGTTCATTTTCTTCAGGAACGGGATGGGATGCTGCTTCCGGAACAGCTCTGTCACAAAGTACGGGATGCCTTTTTCAGCCTGGCTCCGGGTGATCCAGTTGGCTGAATCCCGGACTTGCCGTGGGGCATTCCCCATGGCGACGCCTAAACCGCAGCATTCCATGGTGTCGATGTCGTCAATGCCCGAACCGACCATGACGATTTCATCCTTTTTCACACCAAGGCGCTCTGACAGGTACATGAGGCCCCTTAACTTTGAAACACCCTTTGGCACGATATCCAATTTATACTCGGAAGTCGGGATGGCGTCCACTTCCCCGTACATCCCTTTCAACGATGCAACCACATCCCACACATCTTCTTTATGCTCCATCATGACTGAGATCTTCGGCACCGACATCGGGTTTTCAAGCAGGAAGTCACTTACTCTGTCCACATACTGTTTACTATAGATCAATTTAGATTCCTTTTCCCACGAGACGTGTGCCCGGTCCCGTGCCTGTGCATTCACTTTTCCGATAATGGACCGTTTTTCATGGGAAAGGTGAACCTGACTCGAGAAACCTTCCAGGAATTGAGTGATTTCATATGTGATATCTTCTGCAATCTTTTTTACAAACATCGGCTGTTCAAGCTCACCGGCAATATAGCAGCCGCTGTGGGTGACGAGGGGACTATTGATTTTTAACGCTTTTGCCACTTTTTTAGCCGAAGCGAAGCTCCTGCTGGTCACCAGCGTGACGGGTACCCCTTTATCTTGAACGTACTCGATTGCTTCCTTTGTTTCCCTTGCAATCTTTCCGTTTTCATTCACGATCGTGCCATCAATATTCAATGCAAGCATGCGATAGATCATCATCGGTGTCCCTCCTAAGTGTTGTCTACTCCCTTTCTCTACTTTTATGAAGGAGGAGAGACAAATATGACAAGGGGTGGGGATGAAAAATGCAAGGCAGCTTGAAAAGGGAGGGAGTTTCAGCTTCTGGAAGGAGAAAATCAGTACGGAGAACGTTGATTTGTTTCTCATTTGGTGTGAAGGGAAATTTGATTTCCTTTTTTACAAATGGATGTATGTGGCGTGGTTCCTGGATTATGCGTCACTTTTCGGATTTATGCGTCAGATCCCCCGGTTATGCGTCACTTTCAGGATTTATGCGTCGGATCCCTCGGTTATGCGTCACTTCCCAAATTTATGCGTCAGGTCCCAGACCAACCACTGGCACCCACTTCCTCACAATCCCAAATAAAAAAACCGACTTTCCAAAGAAAGTCGGTCCCTCTATCTCATCATTACTGCTGCATTGAACCGTAAAGTTCTTCAAGCGGCTTCATGATGACTTTGTTTAAGTCATTGATGACCATGCTCATGCGTTGCTCAGCTTCCATAAGCTTGGCGATTTTTTCGTGTTGTTGAACAAGTTGTGCAGTTTTTTGAGCTTGCTCGATTTCCTCTTGGGAAATTTCTTCGCCGCTCATTTGCTTTTGTTGAAGTGTCATTTGGATGTTTCTGAAGTTTTCGAACATCTTGCTTGCAGATTCATCATTGTTCACTTCATCGTACATGTTCTTCAATTGGATGAATTCTTCGCTTTGACGCATTGCTCTTTCCAGTTCGTTCGCTTGATCGTATAAGTTGATTGCCATTATACGTACCTCCTATAATTTCACTCTATGTTTCCTCCATCACTATAACAAACTATAGAGTGAATTTCTAGGAAGAACCTTTATGCGGTCAGGAGATGAAGAGGGCGATGAACCCCTGGACGATTCCGATGATCCCTCCGAGCAGTGCCCCAAGATAGGTGATCATTTTGAATTCGCGGCGGGATATGCCGAGCACGAGTTCCTCCAAGCGTCCAACGGAGAATGATTCCACCTGCTCTTTGACGATATGCTGGAGGTGCATTTTCTCCATCAGGTTAGGGATCTTCTTCGATAGAAGGTCCGTCCCTCTGTCCACCCATTTCGGGAGCTGGATGGCGAAGAAGGATTGTTTATGTGGTTCGAGCCAGTGTGAGAGCGGCTTTGCCAGGTGTCCGTCGATGTTGACGAGTTTTACCAGGGAGGATTGAGCGGTTTCGATCAGCTCTTCTTCCGGTAGACGGTCGATGAATTCTTCGAGTTTCATTGACTTCAGTTTCGCCCATTCGTTTGTCAGGAGATTGAAAAGGATTTCCTGTGTTCCTTCATGCTTGATGAACTTTACGATTTCCGGCTGTATTTTATCTGCGACCGATGTGTTGCCGAGGAACATGCCGAGCATATTGCCGAGCATACCCCGCTCTTTGAGGAAATCGTCGATCATGATTTTCACTTTCTTTTTTCCTTCCGGGCTTGTGAAATAATCTTCTGCCCGGGTCGCGATGAACGTGACGAGTGTCGGGATGCTTTCTGAAACTTTATTCTGCCATTTTTCCGGAAGTGTTTCAGAAAGTGTCCTTGATGTATAGGTTTCTTTGGCAGACGTCATTTTGACCGATATCCAGTCCTCCAGCCATTCGTTCAGCCGTTCTGATGAGACGGGGATTTGAAGGATATCGAGCCATTCTTCCACTGTTTTATCCGATGAAAAAACCGGCTCCAGCTCTTCGGTCAGCCACAGGGTGACATCTCTTTGGAAGTCTTCATTCATTACTTTCTTCTGGAGGCTTTCCGGCGTGATCAAGTGATCGACCACCATCTTTCCAAGCTGCTCCGCTAATTCTTCCCTTCGTTTCGGGATCAGTCCCGGGGTGAAGGGAACTTTGAATTTACCAATATAGTAAGCCCGATAAGGCCTGAATAACATTTTTATTGCCAGTGAATTCGTGAAACCGCCGATGAGGGCTCCGACGATCACCATGAACAGTACCAGGATGAAAGCATCTAGCATGTGCGCACCTTCCTTTTCTACTTCTCTCGTTTGAACATTTTGCCCAGGTTCACATAGAATGCTATATCAACCTTAGCCCAATATAACATTATAAAATCAATCTGACGGGTTATGCAAACGGGGAATGCCGGATGAGAATAAAATGTTCATTTCTATCGAGAAAAAACACCGAGGGATATCACCATCTATATGTGCCGGCCAACATGCTGGCCCAGTACCCTTTTCAGCGGAACATGACGCTCTGGGTCGGGCACGCTTCCCTCAATGTCACATGTCTGGAGGCAAAGACCGATTCTTTACAGATTATGTTGGATACGGGGGATTCATTATTTTCTTCCATCCCGGAATTGGAAAATAGCTGGATTTCATTCAATCCTGACACTGCCACGATCAGAATGGGACCAGTGGTCGCGCTTTTAATCCACCCTTTCAATCCCAACGGAATTCATACCCATCCATTAATGAATTATTTTATTGAGTGTCACAATTGGTTTCAGCGAAAAGGAGGCTTCTTCTACCTGTTGCCCCTCCCCTCCTTCCTCGGGAGCAGGCAGGAAGGAGCTGCATATAACGGACACACCTGGGAGATGGCTCCCCTTCCCGCCCCTGACGTCATATATAATCGCTGTCACTCCCGGAAGATGGAGAGAAGCCCTTCTTTTCAGGGGGCGCTGTCACGTTTTGAGAAAAAAAAGATCCATGTATTCAACCGCGGCTTCCTGTCGAAAGATGAAGTGTACGCGGCGCTGAAAGACAGCCCGGTCATTTCAGCCCATCTGCCTGAAACGGTGAATGGACTGGATTCACTTGAAGAAATGCTTGCCTCCTGTAACGATGTTTTCGTTAAAGCTGTTGACGGGAGCCGGGGAAGGTACATTCTGCGCATCCAGAAAAGGGAGCGAGATTACCTCGTTCATCAAAATTCTTTCGGGGCGAAAAGCCCTCTCACTTTTTCCTCCCAAGAGGCACTCCTCAGGCAGATAAAGTTGTGGTGCAGGAGATCTTCCTATCTGGTTCAGGAGACGATTTCGTTCGTAAAGGTGGATGGCTGTTCTTTGGATTTCCGTTATCTGTGCCATCTCGATGAAAACGGGACATGGCAAATCGTCTCATCGGTCGCCAGGGTATCTTCCCCCCATCAGTTTGTAGCGAATGTAGACCAAGGAGGCGTGATCGAAAAGCCGGCCGCCATCCTTCAGACTCTTTTCCCTGAAAAGGCAGTGGAGATTTCAAATGAAATGAAGAAATTGTGCATCGCAACTGCCAGGCTGCTTGCAGACAGCATCGATGGGCATTTCGCAGAGCTCGGGATGGATATTGGCATTGACGGATCCGGCAAGCCTTGGCTGATTGAAGTCAATGCCAAACCGTCGAAGCGCACCTATACTGAAGCTTCAGCGATCCGTCCATCGGTTAAATCGCTCTATGCATACAGCTACAGAAAATGGATCCACAAGGAGGATTAACGTATGAATCACTCACTAGGCATCATGACCCTCACCCCACAAGAGACGAATCCATACTTTCTCGAAATCGCGAAGCATTCCCTGTCCCATATGGTCGACCTTTATCTCTTTTCTCCAAAAGGCATTTCCCCTATCGATGAAACCGTGGAAGGATATCATTTTAACCGTTTGTCCCAAAAATGGGTGGAGGAAGTGTTCAACATCCCAGACTACATTTATGACCGGACCTATTATCAGAACGATATGGAATCCAGGCAGGCGAAGGCGATCGTACAATGGCTGAAGAACCAGAAGCATATCCGCTTCCTCGGGTACGGCCTGCCGAACAAATGGCATCTGTACGAAAAGCTCCGGCACACTTCCCTTTCCCCTTATATACCTGAAACCTTTCTTGCTGCAGATGGATACCATCTCATGAATCTCCTTGATGAACATCAAGACATCATCATCAAACCGGTAGACGGTGCACAAGGATATGCGGTTTATCACATCACCTCTGTCACCGGGGGCATCCTCTTACGCACGACCAAGAAACAGGGGATCATGGAGCGTACATTTCCATCGAAGGATATGTTTCTGAGGTGGGTCGGCCGCATTTTACAAAGGCACACATTCATTTGTCAGAAACGGCTCCCGAATCTGACCAAAAGCGGTGCACCCTTTGATATGCGGATCCTGCTGAATAAGGACCAGAGCGGGGAATGGAGGGAGTTTCAACGGGCCGTGCGCTTAGGGGAGGAAAATGCCATCTTGACGAATATCAGCCGGGGGGCCGCTTATCATTCTTTCTCCGACTGGAAAAAAGCCGACCATAGGAGAGATTGGGCATTCATTGAAGGGGAAATCACCGGGATCCTGGATGATATGCCCGTGCTTCTCGAAGATCACTTTTCTCCATTATTTGAAATCGGTGTGGACCTGATCATCGGTGAAGATCAATCATTGTGGATACTGGATATGAATTCAAAGCCGGGTCACAAACTCGTAGGGGCAATAGAGCCGGAAAAACTCTCCGCATTATACAACGCTCCACTGGATTATTGTGATTATCTGTCTTCCCTGTCCCTGACATCCTTAAATAGAGGTGATTTCTAGTGCTCAAAACATATAAAGTGGAACACTTTCAGGATGAAGCGTGCATCCTTTACATTCCTTCCGGGTTTGTGGTGGACGACGATCAAGGCGCGGGCACCGTGATACTCGGCACGAAACGTCAGCCTGCCTTATGCAGAAGGCACCCGAATGGCCGCAATGTGATCGGCATCAGCTCTGCGCTGGCAAAAAGCCTCTACCTCCCCGGCAAAGTGGATTCCCTTTCCCTCTTTTATAAGGATGGGTGTTTATATACCGGTGTGCTGATTGGCATTTTCACCGCTGGGTTCACAAGCTTCCGGCTCAGTCCGATCGGGGAACGCTCATACTTTTTCAAGAAGCTGTTGTCTGTTCAATCGTCGTTGGGTGTCGTCCCGTTTGTGTTCGGCGAGCGCCATATTGATTGGGAAAATGGACGGATCAAAGGATATTTTCACTTTGGTGAAGGATGGGAAATCGAGGAGATCCCCTTTCCGAATGTGATTTATGACAGACTTCCGAACCGGCGCAGCGAGAAGCGGAAAACCTATCAAACCATCAAGGAACGGTTGCAAAGGGAATACGGGATTCCCTGGTATAATCCCGGGTTCTTTAATAAGCTGGACCTGTTTGAAAGGCTTGAGAATGATGATGCTGTCCAACAATTCCTTCCTGAAACACATAGGTTTCAATCACTGGAAGAAATTGAACGGATGCTGACCCGTTATCAACAAGTGTACTTGAAGCCGAAAAACGGAAGCCTCGGTAAAGGCATTCATAAAATCACCTACAGCCGGTCACTCCAGGAATATTATTGCCGCTTCAGGGATGAAGGGAATCAGAACAGGCTGTTGAAATTCAAGACGCTGGAACAGCTGGTGAACGCCGTTTTCAAGCACCGCAGTCTGGACAATTTCATCGTCCAGCAGGGCATTCCCCTCTTGAAGGAAAATAACCGGGTCATCGATTTCCGGGTCCATACGAATAAAGATGAGGAAGGAAACTGGCAGGTGAGCGCAGTGGCTGGTAAAGTCGCCGGGTCGGGAAGCGTCACCACACATGCCAATAACGGGGGAGAAATAAAGATACTGGCAGAACTGTTTCCTGATGAGGAGGAACGGCAATTCATCGAAGATGCCTTAAGGGAGGCTGCACTCATCCTCTCCCATGCCATCGAACGGAATCTGGAAGGCTTTATCGGGGAAATCGGGTTTGACTTCGGGGTGGATGAAAATCATCACATATGGATGTTTGAAGCGAATTCTAAACCAGGCAGGTCCATCTTTTCGCACCCCCACTTGAAGAGCTTTGACTTATTGACCAGAAAGCTTGCCCTTTCATTCGGCGTATTTCTTACCAAACAGAGCTTGAATCATCCAGAGGAAATGATTCCATGAATATTCTGTACGACCGGGGTAAGCAGACATTCTTTCACGGCGGGGAACCGATGAAGACATATGCATTTGCAAAGGGGGCATTCCTTCTTTCTTCCAGGGGAAGTGAAGCATGCTATGAATTCACGATTGCCCCCAATCATAGCAATAAACCGTCGATCCCCTTGATAGGAATCGTTTCAAGCAAGGAAGGAAGCAATAAATATAAGGGGAACTTCGGATTATTCCGCTGTATTCAGCAGGACGTGGCTGAGTCAGGCGGCATCTGCTTCGTCTTTTCCCCTCAGGATATATTTGGTGATTCGATCGCCGGAATCATCTACCATCACGGGTTGAACAAATGGGTAAAATGTGTGTTCCCGGTCCCGAACGTCATTTACAACCGGGTGCCTTCAAGGCATGCTGAACAGCATAAGGAGTATGAAAAGCTTCTAGTATTTGTACGGAAGCACGGCATCCCTTTCTTTAACCCACATTTTTTCAACAAATGGGAACTTCATGGGCTCCTATCGAAAAATGAAGAACTTCTTCCTTACCTCCCTGCCACAGAGCAGGTCACAAATGAAGAATCTTTCATCCGATTCCTGACTGCCAATCGAAAAATCTATGTGAAGCATACCCTCGCTTCACAGGGAAAAGGCATCAGGCTGATCGAAATCGATCCCACCGGCAGAGTACTATGCAAAAGCACCAAAAAAATCGAGAGGTTCGTTAACGTCTCAAGGCTTCTCCAGACGTATCCGGATTGGTTTACGACTCAACAGTGGATCATGCAGGAAGCGATACAATGTAGAACGCTGCAGGATCACCGCTACGATTTCAGGGTATTGGTCCTTCATACAGGGAAAGCATTCAAATTGATCGGCATCGGGGTCCGCATGTCACAGCGACAGGAAGTCACCACACATGTACCAAGCGGGGGGAAAATCATTTCTGTCAAGGAAGTGGCCGATAGCGGGGCAAAACAGGAGATCGGAAGAATTGTCCAGCTGTGCGGAGAGGAACTCGCCAAATCATTTGGGTATATCGGTGAATTTTCCATTGACATTGCGCCAAGGGAAACAGGGGGATTTGTGTTGTTTGAAATCAATTCAAAGCCGATGACCTTTGACGAAGAGGAAATAGAAAACAGCCGGAGACAACAGCTTGTCCGTACATTCCTCACACTCAGCGCAAAACATAATCAAGGTTGAATCTTCGTGGCGCACACTAGGTTCAACCTTTTTTTCACGTCCGCTATTTCAAAGAATTATAAATCGTGGAAAACCGGATGGCATGTTCCTGTTCATCGGTCATGGCAATAAAAAGGGGCTTATACGCCTGCTGATTCGGGAGGTCAAGCAGCATATCCCGATAAAATTCCGCTGCTTCAAGCTCATCCTTCAGCGCAAGCATCACCCCTTCCTTAAAGGTGGTGAACCCTACTTTTTCCTTCTTATGTTCATAATACTCACCTGTTAATAAATAATGAAGATACTGGAACATTTCATAATGCTCCTTCTCATCTTTCTTCGCATGTTCTATGAATTCCACATACATGGGATTATTCGTTCGCGCTTTCAGCTCTTTATAGAAATAATAACCTGTCCATTCATCACTTATCGCCTTTTGCAAATCACGAATAAACGCATTCATCTTCGGCACCCCCTCTGTTCCTCTTCAGTAAATTCTATTAGAGGGGCATTCCATTTATGATACATTTCAACCATTGCGCTACACAGCCATCAATAAAACGTTTACAATGAGGATGGAGGTGAGAAACGATGATCCAGCATTTTCAATTCAAGAATATGTTCGAAAATACGCAGCTTCCCGGCTGGACGTTTTCGTTTTACTTCGGCGGCACAAAATATGCCGGGAATTACCATAAAGACGGAAGAATCGAATGGACCGGCCCAGTCCCGGCAGAAGAAAAGGAAGAGTCCCTCAAGAAACAGCTTCATGAACTGATGCTCTTTCATGTGTATGAATAAGACACTTCCACTCAAGGCGCTGAAGTCATTCATTCTTCATGCATAACTTCAGCCCCCTTTCGAAAACTAACGTAAGGAGGCTGATGAACATGAAAAAGGACAATCAGAATGCCCAGTTCCTTCCGGATACCAATTATGAAGGAAGAGAGAAGGCATTCCTCGATGTGGATCGATTCATCAATGAAGGCTTGTCAGGCGGCTCTGTCCACATGAGGGAAAACACAACCAATATCGAAGAAGCGGTAGAGATCACCGATTACGAAGAACCCCCTATGTAACAATAAAAAAAGCTGCCGAACAGGCAGCTTTTCTATCTTTTATCGACTTTTCACAAGCATATTGACGGCTTCCTGGATGGCATCTTCAGCCTTGATGCCTTCATCTTCCGATTCACGTATGCAAGCTTCCAGATTCTTTGCGACGATGAGGCCAATGGTGCGGTCAACTGCAGTACGGACGGCAGACAGCTGAGTGACAACATCTTTACAATGCTTTTCGTCCTCCATCATCTTCAATACGCCACGGACTTGACCTTCAAGACGTTTCATTCGATTCGTGACTTCCTTGGTATATTCCATATTCGGCACCCCATAAATAGTTATTCATTCTATAATAGTAGTAAATACAGCATTTTTTTGCAAACCTGTACCCTTTGACTACCGTGATGTTTTCAGTACAATACCATTATAACCTTTTTTACTATAATAATGAACAAAGAGGGGTCCCATGCTTACATCTTTGCGTAAAAAATATCCAACTGCCATACTTCAAAACCATTTCCCTTCCCTGCTCGACGACACGATCGTCTGGTTCACCGACAGCAGTGAAGAACAATACATAGGACTATCCAGGAATGACACCCCGATAGGTGAGCTGGAAGTATTATCATGCTTGTTACAGGAAGTGAAAATGCCTCCCCTGACCGTCAATGATTCCAGAGAAGCGTCAGAATGGCATGCCTACTTATTTGAACAAGGAAGCAGACCTAACGGGGCAACGGGAGATCACCGCATCATTCAATTCTCAATGAAAGATGTGGCCGAACAGGGTATGCTGAAGGAAGCATTCAAGCATCTCCTCCCCCACGGTACGTGCCTTGTTTTTCAACATGACGGTGCAGGCCTGATCATTGAAGAGAAGAATGAGTTTTCCCTCGATGAGGAACAATTGCTTTCAATTTCACATGTGATCGAAGCCGACTTTTTCGTCAGTCTTTCATTTTTCATCGGTCAGTTCCGTCCGGTCGATGCTGACTTCCCCTCTTCATTTTCTTTTGAACAGGAGTTATTTTCATTTTCACAGACGGTTCATAAGAAGGCTTCCATCCAAACGGCCGTAAAGATCCTGCCGGCTTTCACCCTGCATCACCTCCCCCACGAATGGAGGCTGAACCTGTTTGGGAAAGTGACGGATCTATTCCAAGAAGACCCTGAAATGATTCATACGGTGAAGGCATTCCTGGAAAACCAATCAAATATCAGTCAAACCGCCAAACAATTATTTATGCACCGGAACAGTGTCCAATACCGGATCGATAAGTTCATCGAGAAAACGGATATCGATATTAAGACATTCCAGGGAGGGGTTCTCGCTTACTTCGCCTGCTTAGACTTTCAATCTGACAACCTGCCTAAAAAGATGTAGGCAACTTTGTGCAGGTTGACCATACCCTTTTGAATCCGTTTTCTCTACAATAAATATATAGATGAAAACGATTGCATTTCAGGGAGGAAGAGGATAATGGCTGAATTAAAACTGGAAAACATCCACAAAATTTATGATAGCAAAGTAACGGCGGTAAATGATTTCAATCTTCATATTCAAGATAAAGAGTTCATCGTATTCGTTGGACCATCAGGGTGTGGAAAATCAACCACACTCCGCATGATCGCAGGTCTTGAAGAAATTTCAAAAGGTGACTTCTCCATCGACGGAAAACGTGTGAACGATGTTGCGCCGAAAGACCGTGACATTGCCATGGTATTCCAGAACTACGCACTATATCCGCACATGACCGTATATGACAACATGGCATTCGGTCTTAAATTACGCAAGTTCGATAAAAAGGAAATTGACCGCCGCGTGCAGGAAGCAGCCAAGATCCTTGGACTTGAAGCGTTGCTTGACCGTAAACCGAAAGCACTGTCTGGTGGACAGCGTCAGCGTGTCGCCCTCGGACGTGCCATCGTGCGTGATGCGAAAGTGTTCTTGATGGATGAACCATTATCCAACCTTGATGCAAAGCTGCGTGTCCAAATGCGTGCTGAAATCGCCAAGCTTCACCAACGTCTGCAAACGACGACGATTTATGTGACACATGACCAAACTGAAGCGATGACGATGGCTACACGTATCGTCGTCATGAAGGATGGGGTCATCCAGCAGGTCGGTTCTCCTAAAGAAGTGTACGATAAGCCTGAAAATGTGTTTGTCGGCGGCTTCATCGGTTCACCTGCCATGAACTTCTTCCACGGTTCCCTTGAGGATGGTCATTTCGTGCTCGGAAACACGAAAGTATCTGTACCGGAAGGAAAGATGAAAGTCCTTCGTGAACAAGGTCAGGTCGGCAAGAGCATCATCCTGGGCGTACGTCCGGAAGATATCCATGATGAGCCGCTTTTCATCGATACTGCCCAAGGTGCGAAAATCACTGCGAAAATCGAAGTGTCCGAGCTGACGGGAGCTGAAACGATGCTCTATTCACAACTAGAGGGCCAAGAATTTGTCGCTCGCGTTGATTCACGCACTGATATTTCTGCAGGTCAAACGATTGAACTGGCCTTTGATATGAACAAAGCCCACTTCTTCGACTCAGCATCTGAGTTCAGAATCCGATAATACATGAGAAAAAGAGTCCGTCGATGACGGACTCTTTTCCTGTTTACAAACGTTAAAACTCAGTCAAATCAACACTTTTCCCTTCTTCTTCCCCGCACCTGAGGCACGTAAAAAGATGAAGGCACGTATCGGAACAGCTGCTGTTCGGAATTCCGTCGGCTAACTGTAAATGTTGAATGTCCATATATGCACTGTATTCATCATAATAATCATAATATCTTCCCTGATCCGTTGTAGCGTCCCCGCACTTTCCGCAGAGCCCCCTGTATTCAACGATTCCATTACATAATGCGCAGGCTTTCATGTTGTCACCATACTTTCAAATCTATTCAGTATATACTGTTAGCCTTTTGACAATAGACCTGAATTATGTACAGAACTTATCGGTATTTAAAAGGAATAAATTCCCTGAGTGCACGTTGAATATTACGGCCGAAACAATCCATAATATCAGTAACAAGGCAAGCAACAAGCCTTCTCTCACACCCAGACGATGGGTTATGCCATATCAGATGGCCGCTCATGGAATAGCGCGCTGGTGCAAATCCAGCTGACCCAGCCAAAAAAATCTTATACATTTTAAGGAGATGACAGATTATGCAACAACAATCTCGCAGCAATTCATCTAACCAACTGGTAGCTCCAGGAGCTCAACAAGCAATCGACCAAATGAAGTACGAAATCGCTTCAGAATTTGGCGTACAATTAGGACCAGATGCAACAGCACGCGCTAACGGTTCTGTAGGTGGAGAAATCACAAAACGCCTTGTTCAAATGGCTGAACAACAAATCGGCGGCGGGTACCAAAAATAATAAGCAATTTCATATGAATGGATAAATCCCCCGGTCTTATGGCCGGGGGATTCAATTTGTCTTGGTAACAAAGCCTTTCCAATCATAATAAACCCGGGCGAATGCAGGATCATCGCCCGGGTCCTTCATACTGCTCTTTCACAAAGCAATCCTACGACTCAGGATGGACCATCGCTGCAGGATCAATCCATTTGTCGTATTGTTCTTCGGTTACATATCCTGATTCGATGGCGGCTTTCTTTAATGTCGTGCCTTCCTGATGGGCCTTCTTCGCAATTTCGGCGGCTTTTTCATAGCCGATATGGGGATTCAGGGCTGTCACGAGCATCAGTGATTTTTGAACAAAACCTTCAATGACCTCTGTATTGGCCTCCAGCCCCTTCACACACTTATCGTTAAACGACTTGATTCCATCTGTCAGCAGGCGGACAGACTGAAGGAAATTATAAATGATCACCGGTTTGAATACATTCAGCTCAAAGTTCCCTTGACTCGCTGCAAAGCCGATTGCCGCATCGTTTCCGAACACCTGCGTGACGACCATCGTGACGGCCTCACTCTGGGTCGGGTTCACTTTCCCTGGCATGATTGAACTACCCGGTTCATTGGCCGGGATCGCCATCTCCCCGATTCCGCTTCTCGGACCGCTTGCGAGCCACCTGACATCATTCGCTATTTTCATCAGGTCGGCTGCCAGTGCTTTTACCGCACCGTGGACATACACCATTTCATCATGGGACGTCAGCGCGTGAAACTTATTATCCGAGGAAACGAACTTTATGCCTGTTTGGACCTCCAGCTGTTTCGCCACTCTCTCTCCAAACACCGGGTGTGCATTGATGCCCGTCCCTACAGCCGTCCCGCCGATAGCCAGATTGACCAGCCGTTGCAGGCTTTCCCGCATCATACTGTAAGACCGTTCCATCATCGCCCGCCACCCGCTGATTTCCTGCCCGAGGGTCAAGGGGGTGGCATCCTGAAGATGGGTCCTGCCGATTTTAATGATGTCCTTAAACTGGTCTTCCTTCTCTTGTAATGTGGAGATGAATTCCTGAAGGACAGGAAACAGCTTGGATTCAAGTTCCTGGTAAGCTGCGACATGCATGGCTGTAGGGAATGTGTCATTGGAGCTTTGCGACATATTCACATCATCATTTGGATGTACGCCTCCGTCTAAACCTTTTTCCGCTAAAATTTCATTCGCCCGGTAAGCGACGACTTCGTTCACATTCATGTTGGATTGTGTGCCGCTTCCTGTCTGCCATACAACAAGGGGGAAATGGGTGTCCCATTTTCCTTCCAAGATTTCATCACAAGCCTGCCCGATCGCCTTCATCTTGTTCTCAGAAAGTTTCCCGAGGGAATGGTTGGCGACTGCAGCCGCTTTTTTCAACTGAGCGAAAGCATATGTCACCTCGATCGGCATCTTTTCCGTTCCGATCCGGAAATTCTCTTTACTTCGCTGAGTCTGAGCGCCCCAATACTTTTCCTTCGGCACTTTCATTTCTCCGATTGTGTCTCGTTCAATACGAAATTCCATCCTCTGATCCTCCCTTTACGATTCTCTTTACCATAATTCCACTAATTCATGGAAACTAACCTTTTTATGATAAATTCAGTTCGTGCCAGACGGGATCCTCCCACACGCCTGCCTGCTTTCCGTTTACGCTGTAAACTGCACCGGAGCGAATGGATCCTTTCTTCTCGATAAGGGACCCGACAAAAGCAGCCACATCTTCAGCCGTTCCGATTTCCCAATAAGATTCCAGTTCCCTACCCTCCTCGAGTGCCTTCGCTTTCGCCTTTTCCACATGGGGTGAGGTCATATCCGTCAGGGCAGCAGGGGACAGTGCGAGCACCAGGATATGTTCCCTTTTTAATTCTTGCGCCAAGGTTTTCGTCATCCCGATGATCCCGGCTTTCGCTGCACTGTAATTCAACTGTCCCATCGTGCCTTTAATCCCTGCCCGAGAAGTCATATTAAGGATGATTCCCTCTCCCCCATCTTTTTTTCTATGGAGTATAAAAGGTTTCACCGCTGAAAATGTCCCTTTCAGGTGGGTGGAAATAACTGAATCCCAATCATCTTCCGATAAGCGGTGAGCCATGCGGTCCCTGTTGTTCCCTGCATTATTAATGAGTATCGTCGCCCTTCCGAACGCCTCGATCGCTGTCTGAATCAGCTTCTCCCCAGTTTCCAACTCTTCCACTCTTCCGCAGCACCCTGCCGCTTCACCTCCGGCCGCCCTGATTTCCTGCACCACTGCTTTCACATTTTCTTCTGATGTTCCGTTTATAACGACTTTTGCACCTCTTCTGGCAAGTGTACAGGCGATGCTTTTGCCGATTCCCCTTGTCGAGCCGGTGATGATGACTACCTCTTCATTCATTCTCTCTTCCTCCCTCATTCTATCCGTTCAAATAAAGCGGCGAGGCCCATTCCTCCACCGATACCGAGAGTGGCAAGCCCCAATTGTCCTTTCTTCATCTCATGAAACAACCGTGTCAAAAGGATCGCCCCGGAAGCCCCGTATGGATGTCCGATCGCCAATGCACCGCCTCCAATATTGACTTTGTGTTCCGGTATGTTCAGTTCCCTCAATGAGGCCAGAACCTGACTTGCAAATGCTTCATTGAATTCAACGAGATCAATGTCATCTGATGTGAGTCTGTTTCTCTCTAACAGCCTGCCGACAGCCGGGACCGGGCCAATGCCCAGAAGATTCGGGTCTACACCCGCCGCCGTCCCATCGATGAATTTCAGTACGGGCATGAGTCCATATTCACGGCATTTATCCATTGATAAGACGAGTGCGACCGCTGCCCCGTCATTGATCGGACAAGCATTGCCGGCGGTTACACTTCCTCCTTCACGGAATACAGGAAGAAGACTTGAGAGTTTTTCCATGGATGTGTCTTCCCTTGGACATTCGTCGGCCATTACATGTTCTACAGGGACGATTTCACCGGTGAACCGTTTTTCCTTCTGGGCCCGTACCGCTTTTTGATGGCTCTTCAGCGCATACTCATCTTGATCACGGCGGGAGATCCTAAATGCTTCTGCTACGTTTTCTGCAGCTTCGCCCATTTCCGGATCCCCTATATGGTCAGGGGAGAATCTCGCCCTTGTGAAAATGCGCGGCGCTTTTACAGGATGTGCCGGCTTGTCCATTTTCCATGGGGCAAGGCTCGTGCTTTCCACACCGCCGGCCACATACACTTCGCCTGCTCCAGATTGGACCAATCTGCATGCCGTCACAATCGCTTCCAACCCTGAGCCGCATTGCCGGTCAACGGTCACTCCCGGAACCTTGACGGGCAGTCCTGCAGTCAGTGCAGACAGACGGGCAAGATTTCCACCGGGACCGACCGTATTACCGAGGATCACATCATCTATTTCTTCCGGGACGATCCCCGTTTCAGTCACCAATGCCCTGATGAGTGGGGCGGCGAGATGCTGAGGCGGAACATCCTTTAAGCTGCCCCCGCATTTTCCGACGGGCGTTCTCTTCGCCCAAACGATAACCGCTTCTTTCATGATTTCTTCCTCCTTCGATTATAAGGTCCGTCCCTCAAGTGTTGCTTTCCGGTTGATTTTCCCGCTTTTTGTGTAGTGAAAGACGGAAAGGGGAAGGATTTGCTTTGGCACTTTATAGTCAGACAGTTTACCTCTGCAGAAATTCCTTACGTCCTCTGCTGTCAGGCAGGCTTTATTCTTCAATTGCAATGAGCACACAACCATCTCACCCCAATAGGGATCCTCAACGGGGTAGACGATGGACGCTTCGATATCCGGATGGCTTTCAAGAACCGCCTCCACTTCCTCTGGATACACCTTTAATCCACCGCTTTTGATCATATTGCTTTTTCTTCCGACCAGGACGACTTCCCCGTTTTCGTTCTTGTATCCAACGTCGCCTACGGTTGCCCCGTATGGTGTCAGCACTTCCTTCGTTTCTTCCGGAAGCCCGAGATATCCGGTAAAGAGCATGGGACTTCTCACAAATACATTCCCCGCTTCTTTGCAATCCGTTTCCTTAAAGTGTTCATTCAGTATGCGCACAGACACATTTGGAAAGGGGCGGTGCCCCTGCTCACGGTCTTTCTTATACATCACGAAACTCAGCTCTGACGCCCCGTAATATTCTAAGAAGGATGCCTCGGGAAAAAAGCATCTTGCCTTTTCCTTTGAAGTCTGTGACCAACCTGCCCCAGAGACGATGACCTTTTTGATACCCTGGAGCTGCAATGAGCGTGAACGACATTCTTCCATCAATGCCTCAAGCATGGTTGGGACGCCGACAAACGTATCGATTTCATCCTTTTCCAGCCTGTCCAGCAACGTTTTGCGGTGAAATGCATCTGTCACATGAAGGGTCGCTCCCAATTGGATGGCATGGACCGCTGTGAATAAACTCAAAGAATGATAGAGAGGGCCCGGAGACGTGATGATGTCTCTTTGTGTCAGCTGAAAGATTTCCTCACAGACGGAAAAGCTCTCGGTCCACGATAAATGATGGCGTGTAAATCCTTTAGGCTTGCCCGATGAACCGGATGTAAATCCTACATAGAAATCATCTAACGGGGCAGGAGGGGAAACAAGTGCATGACCCCTTCCCGCCTCTCTCAGGCGCCTTATAGCAATGACACGATCGTCTTCTTCCGCCTCTTCACCATCTGTCACAATATAGTCAGGAGAAGCGACAGCATATGCATGCCGGATTTCTGCGTCGGTCCATTTCGGATCGATCGGCATCGCCTCCCAACCGTTTCCTGCCGTGGCCATGAACAGTGCGAGGAAGGCCGGCGGATCCTCCACCTTGATGCCGATCCGCTTCTTATGTACACCGGTATATTTCAACAGTGCTTGTTGATATCCCGTTACAAGTTCATTGAATTCTTTATACGTGATCCTGTCCTTTTCCGAAACAACCGCCAGCTTATCAGGAAATTGCCGGCTGTGATCTTCCAAGGTGCTTCCGATATAGTTCATGAATGAAAGTCCCTTCTGCCTGAATGATCAGAAAATTATATATATATCCTAATGAAATCATATCTGATTCCCCCGTACAAGTTAAAAAGGCCCGACAAGCAGTGTAACCACTGTCCCATCGAGCCTTTTTCCACTTACGCCGCTTTTTGTTCTTTATGAAATTTAGCGATCGGTGCCGCCTTATGCAACTGAAGGGCAACCGTACCTGCAATGACCGCTTTCACCATATCACCAGGGATATAAGCCAGAGCAGAGGTGGCCGCCTCCATCCAGGAAAGTCCCGTCACGATAGATAAGAATGTAATCCCGCCTGCATAGACAACTAAGATTCCACCAATGACATTGAATACTATCATATTCCAGAGTTTCAAACGGCCTCTGTATCTGTCAACGAGGAAACCGATGACAAATGCCGCAACCGGCCAACTTAATATGTATCCTCCGCTCGGTCCGATCAGGATCGGAAACCCTCCTCTTCCACCGGAAAGAATCGGTGCACCTACACCGACTAACAATACGAATAATCCAAGGCTTAATCCGCCAAGCCTCGCGCCAAGCACTGCTCCTGCCAACATGACACCAAATGTCTGTGCGGTGATTGGAACTGGTGTGAACGGCAGTGCGATCGGCGGAATCACGCCAAGAGCTGCCACAATCGCTGTAAACATTGAAACCAAAATCATGTCTTTTAATCTCATCCAACAACACTCCTTAAAAGTTCTACAATTCAAAATATAAGATTTTTTTCACTTTATGTCAACTTAATTTTCGTTAATGTTTACATAGAGGATGACAAAATAAAAGGATGAACGGGTATCATCCTCATTCATCCTTATACCTTTACTGTATTAAATTCAAGAATTGTCGTGTCCTTTCATGTTGGGGAGCCTCGAAAATTTGATGTGGAGACCCTTCTTCAAGGATATGTCCACCATCCATAAAGATGACCTTGTCAGCGGCTTCCCTGGCAAACCTCATTTCATGTGTGACAACGACCATGGTCATGCCTTCTTCGGCAAGATCCTTCATGACCTTCAGGACTTCTCCCACCAGTTCCGGATCTAGTGCCGATGTCGGCTCATCAAAGAGCATGACTTCCGGCTCGATCGCCAGTGCCCTTGCGATCCCGACCCTTTGCTGCTGTCCGCCTGAAAGCTGGAATGGATAGTAGTCGACTTTGTCCCCAAGCCCCACCTTCTCAAGCAGCTGGACGGCCTTCTTCCTTGTGTCGGACTTACTTCGCTTCTGTACGACCATCGGGCCTTCCATAACGTTTTCAAGGGCCGTCATATGAGGGAAGAGATTATAATTCTGGAATACCATCCCGGTTTTTCTCCTAAGGCTGATAAGCTCTTTTTTCGACGGCTTACGGCTGAAATCTACAGTCGCATCCCCGATCGACACATTCCCCTCATTCGGGATTTCAAGTGCATTCAGGCAGCGGAGGAATGTCGTCTTTCCTGATCCTGAAGGGCCGATCAGCACAACCACCTGCCCTTTGCCGACATCAACATCCATGCCCTTTAATACTTCTAACTGATCAAATCGTTTTGTTAATCCTTTAATGGAAATCATCGTCAATCTCCTTTAATATTACTTGGCGATATATCGGTCAAGCCGTTTCTCGATACGGCCTTGAATGATGGATAAAATAAAACAGATCACCCAATACAACAGGGCTGCTTCCATATACATGAGCAGGAACTCATAGTTCGTGGCGGCGATTTCCTGGGCTTTGCGGAACATTTCCGTCACAAGTATGAGGGAAGCAAGCGATGTATCTTTCACGAGACTGATGAAGGAATTCGAAAGCGGCGGGATCGATACCCTCGTCGCCTGGGGCAGGATGATCCTCTTTAAAGTCTGTGAGTACGTCATTCCGATTGAATAACCCGCTTCCCATTGACCTTTCGGGATGGACTGGATCGCCGCCCGGACGATTTCCGATGAATAAGCCCCTTTATTTAATGAGAATGCAATGACGGCTGCAGGGAATGGATCAAACTTGAGCCACTCGATGCCGGTTGAAGGCAATCCATAAAAGATGATGAATAATTGCACCAATAAAGGCGTACCACGGATGGCCGATACATAGACCTTTGCGATGCCCCTTAATATCGGGATATTGGACAGCCTTGCCAATGCGGTGAGAACGGCCAGAACCATACCTAAAGCAAATGAAATGAGCGCCAGAGGGATAGAATAGTACAAAGCCCCCTCTAACATTGGAAGCAGGGAGCTTTGTAACATATCAATCATTGCTTCAGGGTTCTGGTAAATGCTACTTAGGAGATACATCTTCCCCGAACCATTTCTCAGAAATCTTTTTGTACGTACCGTCTTCTTTCATTTCCTCTAACGCCTTGTTTACTTCCTCCACCAGCTGTTCGTTCCCTTTGCGGAACATCAGCCCGCTTTGTCCGGCATCTTCAGCTTCAGCTGCAATTTTGATGCCTGCGTTCGGCTGTTTCTTTAAATAATCAAGAATCGAGATTTTATCATTAACGGTCACATCCACTCTTCCTTGTTCAAGAAGCTGGATCGATTGAGCCAATCCATCCACACCCTGGATTTCAGCCCCGTTTTCTTCAGCGATATCACGGTAGTTACTTGTCAGTGATTGAGCAGAAGTCAATCCTTTGATATCTTCAAATGATGTCACTTCTTTATTATCTTTCGACACGACCACTACTGCACTTGACTCGATATATGGTTTGGAAAAATCATATTTCTCCTCACGGTCTTCACGGATCCCAACCTGATTTGCAATCATATCGAATCGCTTTGAATTCAAGCCTTCAAACATGGCATCCCATTGTGTTTCCTGGAATTTCGCTTCAACGCCAAGACGCTTCGCAACTTCACGGGCGATGTCTACGTCGAATCCTGTCAGTTCCCCTGATTCATCGTGGAATGTGAAAGGAGGATATGTACCTTCCGTCCCTACGAGTAATTCCCCGTCTTCCATTACTTTATCGTATAGTGACATTTCTTCTTTATCTTTTGATCCACAAGCAGCTAGCACCGTAGATAATGCAATCAGCAACATGATGGATAATGTCCAATTTCTCATTTTTAAACCCCCACTATTCTTATCGGAATTATTTTGTTACGAATGTCATCATAAAACGATATGAATCAGAAGTCAATAAAGAAGTTTTCATTTCGAGATGTTCACAGATGTAGTGTTAGTATGGATCGCTTCATGCAAAAACATGTAATACGTCCAAAATTAAGATAAACTATTATGTATTAGAACTCAGGGGGTTGAATGATGAAAATCGCTATTTTTGGGAGCACAGGAAGAGTCGGTTCCGTTGTTCTAAGAAATGTCCAATTGGAACATGAAGTTAAAGCTCTAACCCGAAGGCAAAGCCAGACGGCTGTTTCGTGTTTAGAGATATCAGGAGACGTATTGAATGAAGAAGACGTGATGAAAACGATTGAAGGCTGTGATACAGTGGTGAGCTGCTTGAACACGGATAAACAGGATGTGCTTTCAAAAAGCATGCCTATCCTCCTAAAAGCCATGAGAGCTCACGGCGTGAAAAGGATCATCACCTGCGGTACGGCAGGCATCCTCCAAGCACGGAAGGATTCAGACCTCTATCGCTTTCAAACGAGCGAATCGAAAAGGAGGAGTACAACGGCGGCAGAAGATCATTTAAAAGCTTTCTTGATGTTACAAGCTTCTGATATGGACTGGACGATCGTTTGCCCCACTTACTTGCCGGACGGGGAAAGACGGGGAGAATATCGGGTCGAGAAGGATACACTCCCACAAGGAGGGAAAAGCATTTCCATTTATGATACAGGGGATTTCATCTGCCGGCAGTTAACGGATGACCGCTATATCAAAAGCCGGGTAGGGATTTGTTATTAAGCTTTGCCTTTTCCACCAGCAGTAATAAACAAAAGGACAGCCCACTTATGAGCTGTCCTTTTGTTATATTATTTAAAAATCGTTGAAATGATTTCATCAGTTGTCATTCCGCTTTCCACTTGGAACGTGCCTGGGCGCAGGTCATTTTCCACACCGCGCTTCTCAACTTCTTTATAGAAATCCAGCCCGCTCTCAATGATGTGGGCGCTCTCCAATGCATTCCCAACATCGATGCTCGTCATCCCGGTAGAGACGGTCAGCATCGTACGATAGATGACCTTACCATCTGATTTTTCATCTTTTTTGTTTTCGCTTTTTTCCTGCTTTTCGTTCATGTCAGCCAGCTGCTTGTTCCATTGATCTTCTGTATGGATCACATAACCCTTTGAAGTCAGCTCTTCCACCATTTTATCCTCAGAGATTTTCTCCACTTTAACCGGCGCTTCTTTCTCCGAGCTTTTCGCCTCTGCAGGGCCGAAAAGATATACAGCACCGATCAAACTTGTGGCAATCAAGAGGCCTGCAGCAAAGCTGCGCAAAGAATGAGATGTCACTGTCATTGTGCCACTAAGCCCCTTTCCGTCCTGTCTGCAATATATGGTGTCAGCATGTGTTCAACTTCGTGGGGTTTTAACTTCGTTTGCGCTGCGATGCTTTCGAACGAATACCCCCGTTTTTGCAGGTCGAGCATCTCACGGAGCAACAATCGTTCATCCGAGGCTGCCGGGGCCACACCTGCCTGTTGGGCGGTGATTTCTGCGTCTAATTGAATATTGCGCAACTGTTTTTCAAGTTCATGAACTTCATTCAATACTGAAATCGAAACATGCTCTATCTGCTGCTCAAGCTTTGAGTTTGATTGTGTCGTTTTCACAAACGATATAACTAGCAGTACTACTGCTGTACCAAACAAAATGGTGATGATCCATCCCATTTTAGTGTCCTCCCTTATTATGAAACTATTTCATCAATTAAATTATACATTGATAAAGGAAGAATTTCGATTGGAATCGACAAAATCACACAAAAGTCCTGTTTTACTTGCAGAAAATAGTACATGACCGGGTTGCTGGAACCCCTGCTGGCATTGGGACCAACGTTATTTCACGAACGGTTTATCCTTTGAAATATTCCTTCTTTTCCCTCACAAACATCCCTTCCATTACGTTTTTATCCCGGTTTCCACCATCTACGTCCTTTTTCTTGCTCTTCTTCACTCGACTCTTGTCCCCGAGCAGGATTTTCTGGAGGGATGAAGCCATAAGATTGTAGGAAAAGGCCGTCAAGGATAAGGCGACAAGGGGGACAAAAAGGATCCAGGGCGCGACCATCAATTCAAAATAGGATTTACCGATATTTCCCGCCCATTCGTTGGAGAGGGAAAACTTCCGGATCACGTCGATCATGATCTCCCTTTCAACGGCACCCCCAAGGAATATTTCAAGGAAACCGAGGTGGGCGAACAGGATCAGCACTGCCACATTCCGCTGAAAAAACAACAGGATCAGCCTCGGGAACAGGGCAGTCAGCACATGCTTCTTATAAAGTGAAATCCCCCGGGCCCCGAGCGTCCTGGCGCTAAGGATGAATTCTTCCTGAAGCACTTTCCTGATTTCTTTTGACAATACGACTATCAATGGCGGGATGCCGACGATTGTCAATATGAAGATTTGGATGCACAGCACCTTTACAAATGCTTTTTCCGGTTCTTCAATAACGAAGCTGATCGGTGAAAGAAGCAAATAAGCAATGACGGCCATGGGAATATACATCATGGCCTCTACCAGTCCTTCCAACAAACTTTGTAGTTTATTGAAGAACTTAATGAACAGGACGGATAATGAAAAGGCAAGCACCATTTGAAGTAGACTGATGGACAACCCGATCAGAATTGTATACTTCGCTCCCTGAATGACGTATGTCCAGAGGGGGATCCCCAACCGGTCAGAACCGAATGGGGGAAGCTCTGCCGGTGTAAACGGCGGTCCCACCCTTTCACCGTTGTGGTCAAAGAAGCTGTACATTTTCACATGTTCTTCAATAAAAGGTTCATACATAAAACTAAGCAATAAAACGCCAGTAATGAACAGGAAGCCCGCAAGGAATCGGGGACGCCTCCATAAACCGTTAAGCATACGTCCCGTCCCCCTTTAAGCCAATGCTCATTTTCAAACGGACTTCAATCATTGTGAACACCAGGTAAAACGGCAGGAGGATGACAGTTGAAATGACGACAAAAGTGATCCCGCCCGACCATAGTAATAAATCCATGATTCCCCTCATATTGAACAACCTCTCCAAAATGAACAAATTGGAGAGCATAAAAGAAAAAATCAGCTTCGAACGGTAGAATAAGCTGAATACCACATTCCGGAAACTGTGGGTCACCAACACCTGTAAAGCGTTCAACCCTTTTCCTTTCGCAAGCTCGACATAAGGCTTCCGCTCTTCTTCCTTGAGAAGCAATACAATCGTTTTGATCAGGAACACTGTAGGGACAATTGTCAAACATGTCACTGGTAACAGGTATAATTCCTTATCCATCATCGCAATCTCACCGATCAGCACACCGGTTTCCCGGAAGTACATAACCACCGCCAGCTGAACGCCAATGATAATAAAAACGTCAGGAAGTGATTCAAGGATATTCACCATCCCCATGAATGCCCATTGAAACCATTTTGACGAAAGGGAGATGCATACGCTCACAATAAATGAGATTCCCACCGCCAAGCTTAATGAAAATAAAAATACTTTCATAGAATAAATATATCTGTCTGCCAGCACATCCTGCAGAGGATATTCATTACGCAAAATGAACACCTTCCACTCTCCAGGATGAAAGATTCCTGTGAAAATATGATAGATCCCGAAAAGGTATTCCTTCGGATAAAAGCCAAAAGAACTTCCGTTACCTTTTACCATCAAGTAGAAAAGTTCCGCCTTTTCAGCTCCATAAAACAATACGGGCAAGACACTGATCAGGATGAAACCCGTTATGATCAGAAATAATTGAAGAAGTGCTTTCATGATTTCCCCCTTTTTCCTCTCTGCTTCTTAGTAATCATTTCTTGTCTGTACGGTAAAAATCCTTTTTTTGGATAAAAAAAGCATCCGGCTTCACCTTTGCCGGATGCTTTTTCCTTCTTACCCTGCCTTTTCTTCCTTCGTGCCCTGCTGGAGCTGATACATTTGGTAATAACGGCCCATTTGCTTCATCAGCTCATCATGGTTACCACGCTCTACGATTTCTCCCCGGTCCAACACAAGGATTTGATCGGCATTTTTGATCGTGGAAAGCCGGTGGGCGATGATGAAGGTCGTTCTTCCTTTTTTCAGGACTTCCATGGCTTCCTGTATGATCGATTCTGTTTCCGTATCGATGCTGGAAGTCGCTTCGTCCAGGATCAGGATCGCCGGATTGAAGGCAAGTGCCCTTGCAAAGGAAATCAGCTGTCGCTGCCCCGATGAAAGGGTGCTCCCTTTCTCAATCACCGGCTCATCGTATCCGTTCTCCAGATTCTTGAACACTTTCTCTGCCCCTACCGCCTTAAGGGCAGCCTCTACCTGATCCCGGGAAATCCGCGGATCATCAAGGCTTACATTTGAAGCGATCGTTCCAGTGAACAAGTACGGGTCCTGCAGCACGATTCCCATGTGCTCACGGATCGTCTGATAAGGGATGTCGACGATGTCTTTGCCGTCAATCAGGATCTTCCCTTCATTGCTGTCATAGAAACGGAACAGCAGATTCATGATCGAGCTTTTCCCTGATCCTGTATGACCGACCAATGCCACCGTTTCCCCTTTGTTCGCGGTGAAGGTAATATCCTTCAGCACATATTCGTCTTTTTTGTATCCGAAGAAAACATGTTCAAAGCTTACATTTCCTTCATAGCGGGCCATCTTTTCATCCTCTACCTGAACCCCGTCCTCGTCCAGCAGCTTGAATACCCGCTCACCTGCCACAAGTGCCTGCTCAAGATTGGCAAGCTGGTTCACAATGCCTGTCACCGGCTGGAATAAACGGTTGATGTAATCGACAAAGGCATATAGGACGCCCAATGTAACCACGGAGCCAACGCCGATCGAAGCGCCTCCGAAATACCAGATGAAAGCGACAAACGTGATATTTCGCAGCACCCCGACGAGATTATGGGATGTCATTGAGTTAAGGCTTAACAATTTATTCTGGTACTTGAAATGGGTATCATTCAAATCCTTGAATTCTTCCCTCGTCTTCTTCTCTCTGCTGAACGCCTGGATGATGTTCATCCCTTGGATCGATTCATTGATCATGGCGTTGATCTCACTGACCTTGGACCGGATGATATGATTGTATTTCGACGCATAAATCCGGTACAGATACGTCCAAATGATCAAGATCGGAATCAGGATCAAGCAAATCGCCGCCAGCTTCACATCGAGAATGAAAAGGGCGATGTAGATCCCGATGATATAAATCGTACTGGAAAAGAAGGTTGATAAAACCGTGACATACAGATCCCGGATCGCTTCCGTATCGTTGGTGATCCTCGCCACTACCTTCCCTGCAGGAAGATTATCAAAATACCGGATCGGCAGCTTTTGAATATGTTGAAACACGTCATTCCGCATTTTTTGGATGACCCTGTTCGCTGCTTTTTGCAGATAGAACCGCTGACCATATTGGAAAAAGGCAGCGACGACAAGCAACCCGAAATAAAAGGCGATCAGTTTGATGATCTTTGGGATTTCCGGATTATAGAACCTTAACAACTCTTCCCCTGTCAACTTTGAAGCAGGATACGTGTTGGATTCATCCCCTTTTGAAATCGTCAGTTCCCCTGCTTTCACCTTTCTTTCCCCATCAAATGAAACGGAGGATGGGACGAAATAAAACGCTCTTCCAACTTGAAGGACCCGGCTTTCATCGCCTTTTGCCTCCCCGTCTGAGAAATACTGCTCACGTTTATACCATTTTCCATCGTACAAGACGGCATCCTGCCCCTCAACCGTCTCATACCAGCTCGATTCTATCCCAAGGATATGGTCATCAATCAGCTTCTTGGCGATAAAAGGACCGGCCAGTTCTGCCGCCACCGACACACTCAGCATCAACAGGGCCGCAATGATAATTTTTTTATAAATAAGGGCATATCCGGTTAATTTTCTTCCGACTTTCATGCGCCCACCTCCTCCCGTGAGGAATCTTCAACTTGTTGGCGGTCAAACTGTTCTTTATACCAGCCGCCATTTTCAAGGAGACGTTCGTGTACGCCTTCTTCTACCACTTTCCCGTCTTCAAATACGACAATCCAGTCTGCATGTTGCACAGCCGATAGACGGTGAGTCGTAATGATCGTTGTTTTTCCGTCACGTTCTTTACGTATATTGTCTATGATCTTGGCTTCTGTTTTGGCATCCACCGCTGATAATGAATCATCGAGGATCAGGATTTCCGGATCTTTGATCAGTGCCCGTGCAATCGATATCCGCTGCTTTTGTCCCCCTGACAGGGCGACCCCCTTTTCTCCAACAAGCGTATTCAATCCGTCCGGAAGCATTTCTAAATCTTTCTTGAAATCGGCCAATTCTATTGCCTTTTCCAAATCTTCCTCAGTTGCATCGTGTCGGCCGAATAGTATGTTTTCCCTTACAGTCCTTGAAAACAGGACATGATCCTGGGGAACGTAGCCGATCCAGTCCCTCACCTGCTGGATCGACAGGTCGGTGATCGGCACCCCTCCGATTGTCAGGGATCCTTTCCCCGTTGGGTATTCACGGAGTAGCTGCTTGATGAAAGTCGTCTTCCCGCTGCCTGTTTTCCCGACGATCCCGAGCGTCCCTCCCCGTTCAATGCTTACATTGACCGCGCTTAAGTTCAGGACCTGGGAAGAAGGGTATTGGAAATCAACATCTTTGAATCCGATACGATCTGGTGCATCTACTTCTTTCGGATGATAGCCGTCCTTTACATCCTGTTCATAATCGAGTGTTTCCTGCACCCGGTCCAGGGAAGCATTTCCCCGCTGCATCACATTGATCAGTTCACCGATTGCAAACATCGGCCAGATCAGCATCCCGAGGTAGACGTTAAATGAAACCAGTTCCCCTAACGTAATCGTCTGATGAAACACCAGATATGCGCCATACCCGAGACCAATCAAATAACTTAACCCGACAAGCACTTTAATCGTCGGTTCAAAAAGGGAATCAATCTTGGCTACAGCAATGTTCTTTCTGTACACATCTTCGGTCATCTCTCCGAATCGGGATTCATCCGCCCGCTCCTGGACATACGCCCGGATCACACGTACGCCTGCAATCGATTCAAGCACTTTATCGTTGAGATCACCGAACGCATCCTGCGCTTCCGTGAATCGCTTATGGATCCTCGCTCCATACACCTTCATGAGCAACGCCATGATCGGAAGGGGCAAAATCGCCGCAAACGTCAGCTTCCAGCTGATGAGGAATCCCATCGTAAACAGAATCGTAAGCATGAATACGCTCGAATCGATCAATGTCAGCACCCCGAACCCGGCCGTGACAGAAATCGCCTTCAGGTCATTCGTCGCCCTTGCCATCAGATCTCCTGTACGATTTTTCTCAAAGAACGTCGGTGTCATCTTTAACAGATGTCCCATAAACCTGCTCCGGAGCTTCCGTTCTACAAGGAATGCCCCTCCGAACAGCTGATACATCCATACATACGTCATGGCATACGATATAAGGGCAATTCCCCCGATCATCCACAGATACTTCCCGACATCCCCCCACGACATATCACCGAGGTGAATATCATCGATGGCATTCCCCACAAGTTTAGGGGGCACCACATCAAGCACGCCGACAATCGTCAACAAACCGATTGCCACGGTATATCTCTTCCAATTTTCTTTAAAAAACCACGATAACTTCTTAAAAATACTGAACATCCCATTTACCTCCCCTCATTGGCTTTCTTCACTATCCGCCTTCTGCCTCCACGGCGGCCATCATCTTCTTCTTTTGTACAATTGACATCATCATTTCCTCCTTTTGTTATGGAACTTCTATATGTGATCAGGGTCGGACCCTGAATGCACCGAATGAACAAAAAAAGACGGACGTCAACAGGCTTCCTTCAGATCAGGATGATGACATTCTCACCCTGATCTGTTGCGCCTATGAACGTCCGTCTTTTCCTTGGACATACAAAAGCACAGGTTACATACATAACCTGTGCCCATAAACATGTTAATTTAAGGAGTTACCGGTTATGTGATGGTATGAAGTTGGCTTTTAAATCCTGCCGCTACTCGATCAGTTGTATATCTCTTCATCATCACAAAACCCTCCAATCTCTTTTATTAATTCCATTAATAACCATACTATACAGTTGAAATTGTGTCAATATTATTTTAATTGATAATTTTCTCTACAATATCCGCCGTTTTTACTCCACAAAAACGGCCGTCCCGTAGGCGATGATTTCTGATGCATTTTGCATGACCGAAGACGTTTCGAGACGGACCGCAATGACCGCATTCGCCCCGAGCTTCTCCGCTTCATTTGTCATCCGCTCGATTGCCTGCTTTCTTGCTTCCTCCATCAGCTCACTGTATTCGCTGATTTCTCCACCGATGAGTGTTTTCAGTCCGGCGATGATATCCTTTCCGATATGCTTGGCCTGCACGGTGCTGCCCCTCACAAAGCCCTTCAGTTCTTTCACTTCCCTGCCTGGTACAAACGCTGACGTCACGATGATCATATCTTTCTCTCCCTTGCTTTATATTTTTTCCATACTTTCTTCGCGAACAGGAAATAAAACAGGAGGGGCATCGGGCATTGAATCAACCCCCAGATTCCCCAGAACCAGTAATGATGCCCATTCTTCCTTGCATCGATGAACAAATACATGCTTTGCGCCAGCAGGATCGGTATGAGGAGAAGGAAAATATATAATTCTTCTTTTGTCATATTTCTTTCACCTTTTTCACGTAAATGATTCCGGTAAAAACCGTCCCCCCTATAAAGATGGCCCCCTGAAGGAGGAGAAATAGAAGTGGCATCTGAAATAAAGTGAGGGCCAACACCGTCAGGATGCAGCAGGCGATCAGAAGGAACACGATGAAATCGCGCTTGAACCTCGCTTTCATCTCCGCCTGCCGGTCCTTGACCAGCTGCTCGAACCATTGCAAAGGTGGTGTATGCCCATCGATTTCTTCATGGAGTGGCCTGAATCCTTCATCCAATAATTCCTTTAAGTCATCATTTTCTTTATCCATCTATTTTCAACTCCTTCCTGAGCCGAGCGATGCCATTGTGCACCCGTGATTTAACGGTTCCTTGGGATATATCCATCATGCGGCCGATTTCTTCATAAGAATATCCGTAATAATGCTTCAGGATGATTGGCAGCCTGACATCTTCAGACAAACCCGCTAATGCACCCAACACATCATTCCACTCCTCATTCCTGGATTCCATTTCCCATCTCAGCTTTCTGATGTTCACTTCTTCATGTTTCCACTCCTGCTCCCTTTTCTTTTTCCGCTGAAGGTCGATGAAGCGATTGGTCGCAATCGAGATCAGCCATGAAGAAAATTTAGCTTTCCCATGATACTGATGGATCTTCTCTACACAAGTCGCCATCGTTTCCTGGGCAAGCTCTTCAGCCTGATCCCGGTCCATGGTCACCTTGATCAAATATTTTAAGAGAAACGGATAATGTTCCCTAAAAAGAAGAGCAAAGGCTTCGTGATTCCCTTTTTTCGCTTGCTTGATCCATTGTTTCTCTTTCATCCCTTACTGTCCTTTCCAGCCGCCAAAACCGGCCTCATTCATCTATAAGACGTGGAACAGGAGAAATCGTTCAATTTATGATGATTTTATTTTTTCACTCGGGAAGGCGCTGAGACAATCCTACGCCCGGTAGATTTTTATAGATTTACTATTGAATAGTATTTCTTCATATCCTGCTGCTATGTATGAGGAGAACCTTACCACAATCTGCCTGAAAGTTTTGCATATGTCCTTATAACCTATAAAAACTCCCTCCATATATAAAATGAAGGGAGACTATTTCTAACCATTTAAGACCGCAGGGGAATGATCTTCTTCTTCCTTTACGTATTTAGGAAGGATGAGTGTGTAGAAGATAGCTACAAGAATCAAACATCCGCCCACGAGCCAGTACAGCATTTCGACGGTGACGATTTTAGGGAACGTAAGGGCAATCACCCCAAGGGTAATGGATTGTGACAGCATCATCAGGGGAGTGATCCATCCCTGTACCCTTCCCATCATCTTCGGATCGATGATACTCGGCATCCAGCCGCCGATTGCGATGTTCACAAGGGGCAGTCCAAGAGCAGAGATAAATATCACAATCAGAAAGATCCAGGTTGTCGGTGCAAAGGATGCGGCAATGATGAACGTCCCCGATATGACGAGCCCCGCTACAATCAAAACGTGAAACTTCAATTTCTGAGCGAGCACCGAGGAGAAAACGCTGCCGATCAGGACCCCTGCCCCAAACGCAATTCCGAGGAGAATCGAGTATTCTTCATAAGACTGAGGGGCGAGTTTATATTTCAAAATAAAAATTGGGATGACCGCGAACCCGCCGTTCACGACACCAAACACGACAAATCCTCCAACAAGAGACAGAAGGAGCTTATGATTCAGGATATACTTCATCCCGGCAGTAAAGTCTTTAGATACAGATTTGATATTCAAGTCTTTCCAGGAATGCTTCCCATTCGGGAGACGGACTTCCTCCGGGATATCACAGCGTTTGATCAAAACGGCAGAAACCGCGAAGGTCAGAAAGTCAACCACAAGTGCACCGTAAATTCCGGTCGTCCAGTACACAAAGATCGCCACTGCATTTCCGAGCAGCATGAATAAACTCATCACCATTTGATTCAGGCCGGCAGCAGTCGAATAATCATCCTTTGTAAGAACCCCTTGCAGTATCCCCTGCTCAGCCGGGAAGAAGAACTTCTGAACACCGCTCCGCAGGAACAACACGAAAAAGATGAACGGAAGCCAGCCGATGAAAATGGCCCCAAATAACACCAATGTCAAAAACGCACTGATCGTATCACAATGATAGGCAATCTTCTGCCGGTCCATCCTGTCAGCCAGTACCCCGACCAGGAAAAACACGACCAGTGTAGGCAGCGAATACATCATTTCCGTAATGGACGCATACATGGGCTTCTCAGCAAAACGATCAAGAAGGTAAAACATAAATGCAGTCATCCCGATCACACTTCCCATATGCGAAGTGAAATTAGCAAAAAACAATTTTAAAAATATTTTATTCTTGAATATCTCAATCAACTTCTTCACAAAACCCGTCTCCCATCTTTGTTTGCATAATCTCATTCTATAAGAAATCCCCGGCCCTCAGGAGGGGCTACTGGAGGTTTTTTCCTCCGCCTCAGGTCGGATAGGGGTTGGGATTGTGCCGGAGGGGGCGTTCGCTTCATTCTGAGGAAGTGGAGAGGCGGTGGATTTAACACGTTCGCCGTTAAATTCGAGATTTCGCCGTTATAATTGATTTTTCGCCGTTATCTCAGGAATATCGCCGTTAAAATGAAAATTTCGCCGTTATATCCAGGATTTCGCCGTTAAAACAAATTCCTGGCCCCTGTCATCAAACCCACCACTCCCTCCTAATAAAAACACGCATATTTTAACCAAAACCAGCCAAACTAAGGGTATCTTCTTTCATTTTAAAGAGGATTTCTTTTCAAAATGGCAAAATAATCGCTGTGAAGTGCAGGTATGTTTTAACGATCCGATAACGGGGTATCGTTACCTTAACCGGTTAAAAGAAAAAACTACATTTTACGATACGATAAGTCGAGGTGATTTTCATGGTACGTACAATTCTAATGGTCATTGGGGCAATTGTCGTCATTGGCTGGATTATCAGCATGCTGTAGGAAAGTAAGATTCTTGCTATCATTCACGTTATCATATGTACAAAAAGGAGCAGAATGGATCTTCCCCCCATTCTGCTCCTTTTTTGTACGCTACGATTATACAATGCCCACGGAAAAGAACCGCTCCGTTTAACATTATCAATCAGCTTACAAACATCTCAGAGAATCCCTCCTGGAGAAGCACCCGCTTTATATATTCACCCTTCTTTCTCCCTGCAGCACGCCATAGTTTTTTAAAAAAGGGGTTAAAAGTTTTCATACGGGGTAAATAATGTGTATTACAATTTCGAGGTGATTTTGATGTATAAACATATTTTATTGGCTTACGATGAAAGTGATGGAAGCAATAAAGCTTTAGATCAAGTATCGAAATTAATGAAGAATTCCATAGACACCAAATTGACCGTCCTCCATATCTCTGACGAAAAGACAGCGAATGAATCAAGGGACCACTACACGCCGACTCACGCAATCGCAGACACATCGCCGGGGTTCGATAATCAGTACATGGGAAACCTGTCTGTCTCCCCGGATAACAAAGTGCGGGGAACGGAGGAAGAACGCCACGAAATTCAGACGCCGGCATCGACACACCCAACTCTGAAAAGCGCCAGGGATAAATTTACTGCGTACGGGATAGATGCAAATTATATTCATCTTTCAGGGTCCGAAGCGAAGCGCATTTGTGAATATGCGAAAGAAATTCAGGCCGATCTCGTTGCAGTCGGGTGCAGTACAAAAACCGGCATGAAAAAATGGGTTCTCGGAAGCGTGAGTGAAAAAGTGACACAGGATTGTGAAGCGAGTGTCCTAGTGGTGAAATAATAGGATGAAGTGAGGGACGGACCCAGGTCCGTCCCTCACTTTTGCTCTTGTTTATCCGCCAATCAATTCATCAAATCTCGTGTAGGCACTGGTTTCATCAAATGTGCTGTAGATCCGGTAGTTTTCCGCGTCAAGTATCCGGAAGTGCTGACTGAACATGTTTTGTTGAAGGATGTATTCGTGGTGACGCTTCAGGTCTTTCCACCAGATTTTTCCTCCAAGCGTCTTTTCTTTCCGGTAGTCAATGCCTTCCCTTGCGATGATTTCAATCACTTCCAAAGGTTCCCCTCCAAGGCTTGTTGTCAGGGTTTCACTATCTTTGAACAGGGCACAGATGGCAATCGCAGCCGTCCAGCCGGCCATTACTCTCCCTTTTTCTATCTGAACGAGGGTTTTTTTTGATATTCCTATGACGCTTGCCATTTTATCCTGGGTGTATCCTGCTTCTGTCCGGATCAGCCTTAACTTCTCCGAAATGATTAAGATAATTTCTTCTTTTGTCATCGTTTCACACCTTCTGTTCTTATAGTGTAATATTACACCAATCCTTCCATTCATTTCAATACTGGGATCTTTTCTTCCCTTCAATCATCCAAATCAAAACCCATCCATTTTTGTGCCGTGTGGTGCCTTTGGCTATAATTTAAGAAAAACATCGCTGTTGATCAACTTATGAAAGGAGCAAACGCTATGGATCGACGTATCATCGTGGTGATCAGGGAGGACCTCAGACTCCATGATCATCCGGCCCTTTATCAGGCCTCCCAGGATGGCACCGTCATCCCCCTGTATATATTGGATGACGAAACTTCACAATTCCCGATCGGGGAAGCGAAAAAATGGTGGCTTCATCAGAACTTGGCATCCTTTCAATCATCACTCCAGTCCATTGGCGGGAAGTTATGGATCGATAAAGGAAAAGTCGATGAGGTGCTGCCCCGGTGGGTGAAGAGGACAAATGCCTCTGCCGTTTACTGGAACCGGGTTTATGATCCTGCTGTCTATGATAAGGACCGGGCACTTGCCCACTCACTATCTTCTCAGGGAATTGATGTTCAAACCTTTGAGGGAGCACTTCTGCTTCCGCCTTGGACGATCAAAAAAGACGACGATACCCCTTATAAAGTGTATTCGGCGTTTTATAAAGCTTTAAGGAAGGAAGACATACCTCGACCTGTTCCATCTTTAAAGCATGTAAAAATCGCAGACATTGAAGAGGAAGGACTTTCCCTGAAGGATTTGGGACTCGTCCCTTCCATCCCTTGGTATGATGTGATGGAAAGTATATGGGACCCTGGGGAAGAAGCTGCAGTCAAAAGGTTTCATGCATTTATCAAGAAGAGTTTGCAACACTATGCCGAGGGCAGGGATTATCCAAGCGAAGGCCACCATTCCACCCTTTCTCCTTACCTCGCACTGGGTGTCATCTCGGTCCGGGGGATGTTCCATACCCTTTTGAAACTGGAACACAAACCGGTGGAGCCGTTCATAAAGCAGCTGATCTGGAGAGAATTTTCTTATTCGGTACTCAGTCATTTTCCCCAGTCCCCTTCCCGCCCCCTCCATGAAAAGTTCAATCATTTCCAATGGGATAAAGATGCAGGGCAATGGAAAAGGTGGACAGAGGGAAAAACGGGCTATCCCATTGTAGACGCCGGGATGAGGGAACTGTGGGCTACCGGATTCATGCACAACCGGGTAAGGATGATCGCTGCATCATTTTTGACGAAGCATTTACTCCTGCCATGGCAGCGGGGAGCTGAATGGTTCCTTCAGACATTGATTGATGCTGATCTTGCCAATAATTCAATGGGTTGGCAGTGGGTTGCCGGTTCAGGCTTCGATTCGTCCCCTTATTTCCGGATTTTCAACCCGACTTTACAAAGCGGGAAATTCGATGAAGATGGTTCGTATATACGGATGTGGGTGCCGGAATTGACCGGGCTTCCAGATAAATATATTCACAATCCATCCAGTGCACCAAAGGATGTCCTTACAAAAGCAAATATAACCCTTGGGGAAGACTACCCTTATCCAATTGTAGACCATAAGGCTGCAAGAGAAAGGGCACTGGAGAGATTCAATGACATCAAACAGCATTCCAAATAATACTGCATATAAAAAAAGAAGTGGGCATCTCGATGATGCCCACTTCTTTATCATTTTTGACTGAAAGTTATGATTCGCCCCTCTGTATCTTGATCGTCCGTTTCTTCTCAGATTCAGATACAAATAATGCACAGGCCGCATCTCCGGAAATGTTGATGGACGTACGGGCCATGTCCAGCAGACGGTCAATTCCAAGGATCAGTCCGATTCCTTCCACCGGCAGGTTGACGCTACTTAGTACCATGGCAAGAAGAATCAGTCCTACACCCGGCACCCCTGCCGTACCAATGCTTGCCAATACGGCCGTCAGTACAACGGTGATGAGCTGTTCCAACGTAAGGTCTACGTTGTATACCTGGGCGATGAACACTGTGGCAACCCCCTGCATGATTGCGGTCCCATCCATATTGATCGTAGCACCAAGCGGTTGGACGAATGAGCTTACTGATTTCGACACCCCTAAGCGCTGCTGTGCAACCTCCATTGAGATCGGGAGTGTTGCGTTACTGCTTGACGTACTGAAACCCACGCTCATGGCCGGGCTGAAATTCTTAAAGAACCACAGTGGATTTTTCTTCGCCAGCAGCAGGATCGTTCCGCCATATGTAATGATCGCGTGAACGAGTAATGCAGCAAGAACGACAACGAAGTATAACCACATCGCTTTTAACGCACCCGATCCTTGGCTACCGATGGCAGAAGCGATCAGGCCGAACGTTCCGTATGGGGCAAATTTCATGACAAGTGTAACGAGATACATCATCAGTTCGTTCCCCTGCTCTACCAGTTTAAGGATCCCTTTTGTCTTTTCACCCAAGGCAGTCAGGCCGAATCCGATGAAAATCGCAAATGCGATGATTTGCAGCATATTCCCTTCCGTCATCGCTGTAAGTGGGTTTTTTGGGATGATGTTCATGAGTGTCTCACCAACAGGAGGCGCTTCTTTTGAATCAAACCCTTCTGATTGGGTTTTGTCTATCCCCTCAACCAACCCTGGGTCAATGATGTAAGCAAGCGATAAACCAATGACGATTGCGATACAAGTTGTCAGCAGGAAGAAAATAATTGTTTTCAGCCCGATTCGTCCGAGCTTCTTTGGGTCCCCCAGTCCAGCCGACCCAAGGACGATGGAAAGGAAGACGATCGGCACGACAAGCATGCTGATTAAATTAAGGAAAATCTTTCCCAGTGGGGTGAAAAGGAATGGATCCAGAATATCGAATAGATCTTTTGCGAATATATTTAGGATCAACCCCACTATCGCCCCTAAAATCAGGGCTGTGATAATCTTTGTTGTTAAGTTAAATTTCATTGATGTACCTCCCTATATTTTTCCAAATAATGAAATATATTTACCCTTCTTTCATGTTTTTGAAACCATCCATATGGATTGTTCCCTCACATTCCCCTCTTTTTCATGAACCTGGCTGCATAGATGTTTTAACCGGGTAAAGTTTGTTTGTCCTTTTCCTATTATACTGATTTTTTTAATTATTGAAGAATATCGTGACGAATTAAATCATATTTACTATCCCCAGGGCGCCAAACAACATAATTTCCGGAAAAACAATGATTATATTATACTATAGGATGAATACCAATTTTTTCTTTTGGCGATTCATGGATTAAAGTATCCGGGATTGGGTAAATAGTAATAACAGCATGATAATAGAAAGGAACATATGATTATGAATAAAACTGTCTATTTTCTTTCCAGTTGTCAGCAGCGCAGCTTGATGGCCGAAGGATGGGCCGAAAAGCTGGATGTGACCGATTGGTCTTTCAAAAGCGCCGGATGGGCTGCTGAGTGTCGTGCTGAATTCAGCGTTTTGGCAATGAAGGAATTATGTATCGACATCAGTGCATTCCCACTCTCACGCATTGAAATGAAGGATCTCGGTGACGCTTCGGTTATTGTAGCGATTCAAGATAGAGAGTTTGATGATGAGTTTGAGATACCCGCTGAACTGAAAGATAAAGTCATCTACTGGGACTTGCCAAATCCACAAAAACGATCCACTTCCCTCATAGAGGAATGGGCGCATTATCAGGAAGTTTGCGAGGAAATCGCCATGAAAGTGAAGGATTTAGAAAGCCTTCTTCCACAAATACATTGAGAGGACTGATTACAGTTAAGCACTTGTAACCAGTCCTTTTTTTTATGTGAAATACTCAAGTTTCGCTTGAGGAAACAGTTTCTCCATATGGGCATAAAGATGATCCTTGATTTCCTGTTCTTCATCCTTCTGGTAAATATATTTTCCGATTCCGTATTTCCCCCATTTATACCTTCGCTCTTCTTCATTCAATTCAAGCTTGGTCATGGGATAGTTCTTCTCGATCACCCTTTTGGCAGGCTTTGTGAAACGATGCTGGATGAATTCAAAAGTGAGATCCTTTTTCGCTTCCTGAGGCAAGTGGGCTTCCAGATGCTCGAACATCTGTTGATATCCTTCCTTCCAACCTTCATGAAGATAAATAGGGGCCACGATGAAACCGAGGGGATATCCGGCTTTCGCCACTTTCCCTGCAGCCTCCAGCCGTTTATCCAGCGGTGAGGTGCCCGGTTCGAAATTCTTGATTACATAATCGGCATTGATACTGAACCGGAATCGTGTTTTCCCGTTATGCTTCGCATCGAGAAGGTGATCGACATGATGGAATTTCGTGACGAAACGGAGCTTTCCGTATTCTGATTCACCAAAATGCTCGATTGCCCGCTTGAGTGAATGAGTAAGATGGTCCACTCCTACTATATCAGAAGTACAGGCTGCCTCAAAGCGTGTAAATTCAGGTGCACGCTCTGCGATGTATCGATCGGCCGATTCAAAGATTTCATCGACATTGACATAGGTCCGTATATACGGTTTGCTCCCCATCGTCGTTTGCAGGTAGCAATAATGACAGTGTCCCATGCAGCCGGTCGCAAATGGAATCGCATATTCCGCCGACGGTTTGGACGTATCGAATTTGAGCGTCTTCCTGACTCCTACGACCAATGTGGATTTGGCGATCCGGTATTTCTGGAAATGATTATCCCCTGGCAGATTCCGGACCTGGTTGTGTGAGGTTGTATATCTGATTTCCACATCCATGTTCTCAAATTTCTCTTTCAGCTGTTTTCCCAACGGATAATCCAATGCATTCGGTTCGAAATAGACCAGTTGAGGTACAAACGGTTTTACCATTCCTTCATCCCCTCCTAAAGGTCTCCAAAAGATTGGCTATATGCTTCTTCTGCCTCAGTCTCGGTTGGATAGACGGCGATCTCATCTGTTAACGGGTAATACGTCTCATAAAAAAATAATGCCAATTCATGAGGATTGCCGGGATCATGCACAACGGCTGCCTCCTGTACATTTGCCACACTCTGCGTGTGGGGATTGCGATAAATGACATATACAACATCGCCGGCCTGATAAGACATACTTTGACTGTTCAGTTCCATGATTTTCACCTTTTCCTTCGGTTGATTATTATCATTTTCTGTCAATGGTGACAGAAATATGATGGAAAAAGATGTTTATACTTGAACGGCGTCAAAAAATCCGAACGATTATCATTCCACTAAAGGAACCATCACCGTTCGGATCTACACTAACCCTAAATTCTGTAAAATTTTCTCGTATTCTTGATTAACTGTCCATACACCTCTGCTTCTTTCATACCCTTCAATTCGGCTATCTTCTCGATGGTCCGGTGCATCATGCCTGGATGTGTCATCCTTTCGAGAAAAACATCGCCAAACCTCCATGGACCGTCCGTTTCCACCATCAGCCCTGTGATTGGATAGATTTTGACAAGGTCCTGAATTTCCGGTTCATAGAGAATATCCGGGGTGACTGATATGAAATAACCATTTTCAATCATTCTTGCCACTGTGTCTGAGTCCCCTTTGAACCAGTGAAAATGGGCATCACGGACATGATGCTTCTCCAAGAGATCACATATGATTGGTGCATGATCATAGATCCCGTGGAGGATGATCGGCTTATCAAGCTTTTTCCCGGTGATGATCAAGCGCTCTAACAGCTCAATATACGGCGTGAGGGGCAACGATGGATTTTCTTTCATTTTATAATAGGGTAATCCCACTTCCCCGATCGCAACCAGCTCCTGGTGGTGACATTCAATGAAACGGAGAAGTTCGTCTGCATCTTTCTCAGATGGCAGCTCTTGCTCCGGATGAAAACCGGCTGCCGGCTTGACCCGGTTGTCACGTTTCGCAAATGCCAGATTCCGTTTTGAGGAATCGAGATGAAAAGAAACTGAAATCAGCGCTTCTACCGAATAAAGATCGAGTTCCTGAAGGATTTTCATCCGTTCGATTTCGTCATAAAAATCCAGATGGATATGGGCATCGATAAGGGAGTGATTACACATAATGGGACAGCTCCCGGAATATATCTGCCTTCCATCTCAAAAATTCTTCCGTGAGAAGGATGTCTTCGCTGCGAGGGCGGGGGAATGGCACCTTGAATGCCTTCTGAACCCTTGCCGGCCTGGTCGATAAAACGATGATCCGGTCGGACAGGAATAATGCCTCGTCGATATTATGGGTAACAAACAGGACTGAGCTTTTATCTTCCTCCCACAAGGATAGAAGCCACTTCTGCATATCGAGGCGCGTGAACTCGTCGAGTGCAGAGAAGGGTTCATCGAGGCATAGGAAAGGCTGTGGACTGACGAGGGCACGGATAAATGCAACCCGCTGCTTCATCCCACCTGACAGGTCGGCCGGATAAGCATCCTCATATCCAGTCAGCCCGGCCCTTTCAATCATGCCAATCGCCTTTTCACGGTCCCTTTTCCCGTGAAGCTCCTGACCGAGCATCACGTTTTCAAGCACCGTTCTCCATGGAAGGAGGGACGGACTTTGGGGCATATAGCTGATTGCCCCCCGCTTTCCATTGATCGACGCGCCGTCAAGTACGATGTCCCCTTCATCCGGAGTGAATAACCCGCCGATCACGTGAAATAACGTACTTTTACCGCTTCCTGAAGGACCGAGGATCGACACAAACTCCCCTTCCTTCACAGTGATTGAAAGGTCTTCCAATATCCGCTCACCGTCAAAGGATTTAGACATATGCTGAATCGATAGTGTGGTCAAATTACTCTTCCTCCTTTCGGTTCCACTTGATCAAGACTCTTTCCAGCCAGACGATGATCGAAAAGAATACAAGACTGAGAACCATGATCATGAAGATAGCGACAAACACCCGGTCGGTCCTGAAAGAAGAAGATGCCAGGGTCATATATACCCCGATCCCTTTTTGGGCACCAAGCCATTCAGAAATGACAGCCCCCATCACACTGTAGGTAGCCGAGATTTTCAAGCCTGAGAAAATGGACGGGAGGGCATGGGGCCATTCCACTTTCCTGAAGATTTGCCCCTTCGTCGCCCCTGACATCTTCATATAGAGGATGTATTCAGCATTTGTCTGTCTGAACCCATCCAATGCCGATACTGCTACCGGAAAGAAACAGATCAGGGTGATGACGATGATTTTTGGCAGCAAACCAAATCCGAACCAAATGACCAGGAGTGGCGCAAGGACAATGATCGGTATATTTTGAGAAAGGATCATCAGTGGATAGAGGGCCTCCCTTACTTTCGGAAGGAGATGGAGGGCTACTGCCGCTCCGATTCCGAATGAACATCCGATCACAAATCCAACGACCGTCAGAAGCGTGGTGGAGGTAAGGTGACCGGTAAATTCCCCCCAAGAGGAAATCCCCTCACTCCAAATATCTGATGGTGCTGGCATCAACCACGTTGGCACCTTGAATATCCCTATACTGACTTCCCAGATGATGAATAAAAGGATGAGGACCAAGAAGGGTCTCCATCCTTTTGAAATCCACTGCCTCATCCTCTGTACTTCTCCGTCAATTGATTCATTTCAATGCCGTCCGGCTGATAAAGCACCTTGATTTGAGAAATGACATTTTTGCTCCCAAGCTCGACCATCCGTTCATTCATTTCTTCGATCACTTTGAATAATTCACTGAGATCGCCTTCCATCGTCGTTTCCAACGGATGGACTTCATAACGGACACCTGACTTTTCAATGATGGCAATCGCCTCATCTACATACGGGATGACATCTTCCCCGTTTTTTGTCTTCGGGATGATTTGTATACTTACGAGTGAGTTCCCCATTACCGTTCACCTCTTATTTTGGTAAAAATTCGTTTGTGAATGCCTGCTTGCTGTCAAGCTTCTTATCTAACAGATCATTTTCATACATCCAGTCAGCATAGCCTTCCCACACTTCAAGCTTCTGTTCTCCCCATCTTTTTGCATCATCTTTGTATTTCGGGGCTAACCATTCCTGGCTTTTCAAGACTAATTCTTCATCTAAATCTGGCGCTGAGGAAAGCAGGATCTCCCCTGCCTCTTTCGGATGATCGATGGAGAATTGATATCCTTTTGATGTTGCGGCCAAAAACGCCTTTACTGTTTCCGGGTCCGAGTCGATCATTTTTTCATTCGTTGTCAGTACTGGCGTGTAGTAATCCAGCTTGTCCGAGTAGTCCTTCACATACAGCATGTTCAATTCTTCACCGCGAAGCTCTGCTTCAATCCCTGTCCATCCATAATAAATCCAGGCAAAATCCACATCACGTTTGACGGCTGTAAAGAAATCGGTGTCTCCCATATTGATGAAATTCACTTTTTCTACATCTGCACCTTCCTGCTTCATGATGGAAGTCATCACGGCTTTTTCAACAGGGGAACCCCATCCTCCATAGCTTTTCCCTTCGAAATCTTCAGGCTTTGCAATCCCCTTATCCTTTGGCGAAGCAAATCCTGATGTATTGTGCTGGATGACGGCAGCGATGGATACAAGGGGAACATCCTGAACCCTTGCCTGTGTCACACTTTCCTGATACCCAACGCCAAATTCAGCCTTACCGGAAGCGACAAGCTGATCGGCACCTGCTTCTCCTGGTAAGATAATGTCCACATCAAGGCCCTCGTCTTTAAAATAGCCCTTCTCTTTGGCTACATACAGCCCCGTGTGATTTGTATTCGGAGTCCAGTCCAGTACGACCGAGACTTTTTTCAACTCTTCCTTTTTTTCATCCGCAGTATCCCCACCGCCGCCGCAGGCAGTCAGCAGAAACACGGAACTGATGATCATTAACCATTTCTTCATGATGATTCCTCCTTGAATACTCAATGATAACGTAGCCTTAAAATAAATGAAGGCGGAACAATGGCAAGGAAACCCCAGCAGCAGGGCTGGAACGACAAAAATGCGCCCCAAGCAGCAGCTTTAGGACGCATCATTAAACAAATGTATGTATCGTTTAAGAGAATGTTGTTTCCTACGCTGGTATCAGCCAGTTCAGGTTCAAAGGGTCAGTATCTGCTGGATACAATCTCAACCGGCCTTACCGGTTCCCCTACACTTAGTATATGAAATTACACGTTATCTTCATCCCTACTTTGCCATAGAAAAGGTGGTTATTCAAGTATTACCTATTCATTTTATTGAAATGACCCCTGTACCGAGAAAATCTTCCACTATCGTTGTGAGAACTGAGCCAAGTGAAAAGCAGCCCCTGTCATAATAAAATAATGTGTACTGCAAGAGAAAAGTAAGGATCACGTATGGCAGCAGCCTCCTTTCCTCCGGTGTCAGAGCAGCACCGGCCCCCTCATACCCCTTCAAAAACGCAGCGACGGATCCTGATGAAGCCGGCACATTTCCCTCCTTCAGCCTGCCTGCCAGGAAATAGCCGATGTCGGCTATACGGGGAGCCTTTCTCACCCGTTCAAAATCAATAAGGCCGGTAACCCGTCCACCTTTCATCAAGATATTGCCCTTATTCAGGTCACTGTGTACAAGCTGACAGGGTAATTCACTATATCGTCCCATCTTTCCCTTTAATTCCAGAAGCACTTCCCTTGCCCATTTCCCAATCGGGGGGTGGCCACATTCATCCACCCATTGACGGGTATGTCTTTCAATTTCCCACCGGCTGACGATGCTCTGGCCGGGATACTTGTCCAAGTGCACATGTAAGGCTGACAAGTGTGCCCCTATGGCTGTCAGGGAAGAAAGTGTTGGTTCCTTCAACGGTTCCCCTTCGAGTGCTTCGTATAACAAGTAAGATTTTTCCCCAACCCTCAGTGCCGGCTGGCAGGCCCGGGTCAACAGGGGCGATTCAACAGCGATCCCCTTCCCGTTCAGATAGGCGGCCAGCTCAAGCTCATCCGAAGGTCCCCAGGGATGTGTGTTCCCTCTTCTTTTTAAATAAAATACCTTTCCCCCACTCTTCACCCTCCACACTTTTGGTGCGACCTGGGAGGCTACTATCAATTGGGGACCAAGTTCCCAACTCCGTAAAATATCCTGGATGGACGCTATCATTTTCCTTTCCTTTCAGAACGTAGTAATATACGTTTAGTATGACTTGAAAGAATATCTACATACCATTTGAAAAGGGGTTTAGAAATGCAACGAGTACAAATGTCTGAGGACTTATCATTTTCAAGGATCATCCATGGTTTGTGGAGACTTGCAGACTGGAAGCAATCGAAGGAAGATACACTTTCCTTGATTCAGCACAATATTGAAAGCGGCATCACTACATTCGACCATGCAGATATTTATGGATCTTATACGTGCGAAGCCCTCTTCGGTGACGCACTTTCACTACAGCCTTCATTACGTGAGAAAATGGAGATTGTCACAAAATGCGGCATCGTGCTTCCTTCTGGCAATCGTCCTGAACATAAGACACATCATTATAATACAAGCAAAAAGCATATTATCAGGTCGGTGGAACACTCTCTTCACAATCTAAACACCGACTATATCGACCTCTTACTCATACACCGCCCCGATCCGTTCATGAACGGGGAAGAAGTGGCAGAGGCCTTCACGCAGCTGAAAGAAGAAGGAAAGGTACGACACTTCGGTGTGTCCAATTTCAAACAGCACCAGTGGAACATGCTTCAATCGTATCTTCCTTTCCCACTGATCACCAACCAGATTGAATTGTCTGCTTATCATCTGGAAAACTTCGAAGACGGCACCTTGGATCACTGCCAGGAGAAACGGGTCGCACCGATGGCCTGGTCACCGCTGGCAGGAGGGGCGATCTTTAAAGGGGAAGACGAGAAAGCGCTGCGCCTTCAAGGGACATTAAAGAAAGTCCAGGAAGAAACGGGTGCCGAGGGAATCGATCAGGTGTTATATGCCTGGCTCCTGAATCATCCTGCGAACATCATGCCGATTGTCGGATCCGGCAAAAAAGCACGTATCCAGCGTGCAATCGACTCTCAACACATCACCTTGAACCATGATCAATGGTTTGAGATCCTCCAGTCATCCATGGGGCATGATGTACCGTGATGAATGTTAGATTCACTTGTTTCCCTAAAGAGCGGTAAGAACCATAAAAAAAGACGAGCCTTTTCATTTAAAAGGTCCGTCTTTTTTCTATTGAGCCATTTCTCCGCCAATATAGTATTCCAGGTAAACATCCTGCAAATCGTCCATTGATAATTCATACAGTTGTTTCCCGAAAGATTTATATACACCGATTCTTAATAGTTGTTGAATATAAAAGTCTTTTTTAAATTCAGGTGTCTTTTTCTGTTGAAGTGTTGTTTCCTGATGGTACATGACAATCCCTCCAGTTGAGGGTATACCCCAATTCTTGAAGGGAGTAAACATGATTGTTGAAAATTTTTCTATACGGTGAGCGTTTACGTACAAACGTGATGGTGACCTTCTGTGACACCCTTTCCTTCGACTTGGATCGTTGTATGTTGGATATCATACTCTTCTTCCAGGAAGTGGGACAATTCCACAAGGATGCGGTCCCTGTCCACCTCTTCCCCTACTACGACATGACAGCTCAATGCCGTGAAATCCGAAGTGATGCACCAGACATGGAGATCATGCACTTCCAGTACGCCCCCGAGTTGAGATAAATCTGACTTCACCTTTTCAGTATCGATGTGTTCAGGGGAACCTTCCATCAGGATATGGATGGAATCTTTCGTTACCCTCCATCCGGAAATGATGATGAGGACGGCTACAATGACTGATGCAATCGGATCTGCCAGGTTCCAGCTGAAGAAATAGATCAACAGACCCGCTATGATGGCACCGACAGAACCGAGCATGTCTCCGAGAACGTGGAGGAAGGCACTCCTGACATTGAGGTTATGTTCTGTGTCACCCCTCATCAGGATCCATGCCACGATGATATTCACGACCAGACCGATAACGGCGATGATCATCATCGTTGGAGAAACCGTCGGCGTATCGATGAAACGATGATACGCCTCCCAAAAGATATAAAGAGAGACCAGCAGCAAGGTGATGCCGTTTAGGAATGCGGCTACAATTTCAAATCGCTTGTAACCATACGTCTTCCCTTTATCAGTCGCCTTCTCCCCGATATAAAATGCTGCAAGGCTCAGGCCAAGTGCCGCAGCATCGCTGAGCATATGCCCGGCATCTGAAAGAAGGGCTAAGCTGTTTGTGACGATGCCCCCGATCACCTCAACGATCATAAAGGTGAAGATAAATACAAAGCTGATGAATAACGCTTTCTTATTCTGGTTATGTCCATGGTTGTGATCGTGACCCATTGGGTATCCCTCACTTTCTATCTTTGATTCTCAATAATCTCAGCCCGTTTAAAGTGACGAGCAGCGTTGCGCCCATATCGGCAAAGATGGCAATCCACAACGTCAGCCACCCGGGGATGACCAGTAATAGGGCAAGAAGTTTGATGCCGATGGCAAATGTGATATTTTGCTTGATAATCGCAAGCGTCTTTCTGCTTAAGCCGATAATATAAGGTAATTTCTTTAAATCATCATTCATCAGTGCGATGTCTGCCGTTTCCAGGGCTGTGTCTGTACCGGCTCCCCCCATCGCAATCCCGACAGTAGACGCGGCAAGGGCTGGGGCATCATTGATTCCGTCCCCGACCATGGCCACTTTCCCGTACGTCTGCATATATCGTTTAACAAATTCAAGTTTTTGTTCAGGTAGGAGTCCCGCCTTGATATCTTTGACTCCGATTTGTTTGCCGATCGATGATGCCGTATGTTCATGGTCACCTGTCAACATGACGGTTTGTTCGACACCCATCCGGTGAAGTTCACCTATAATAGATGCACTCGTTTCCCTTACTTCATCTGCCACTGCGACCATGGCAAGAGGTCTGCCTTCTGTACCAAATACGATGACAGTCTTTCCTTCATCCTGAAGCTTTTTCATATCAACAGAAGAAGGATTCAAAGAATCATCAGAACCAAGGAAATACCTCTCACCATCAATCACACCACTGATTCCTTTACCCGTATGGGATTGGAACTCAAACACTTCACATTCCTTATAGTTCAGCCCCATTTCATCGGCTTTTTTCAAAAAGGCATGGGCAAGCGGATGCTGTGAATGGTATTCGAGGGCAGCCATCTTCGTCAACAATTCCCTCTCTTCCATTTCACCTGCAGTCACCACATCAGTTATGACAGGTTCACCCTTTGTCAGCGTCCCCGTCTTATCAAAGGCAATCGCCTTCAAACGCCCCAATTCCTCTAAATACACCCCGCCTTTGATCAGGATGCCGTTTTTCGCGGCATTTCCGATGGCCGTCACGATGGCCACCGGGGTGGAAATGACCAGCGCACATGGACATCCGACGACTAGGACAGACAGCCCCTGATATACCCACACCGACCACTCCCCGCCAAATAATAGCGGCGGGATGATTGCGACAAGAAACGCGATGATCATGATCACAGGCGTATAGTATTTCGCGAATACATCGATGAATGCCTGGGAAGGTGCCTTTTCACCCTGTGCTTCCTCTACTAAATGAATGATTTTGGCAAGAGTGGTATCTTCAATGCGCTTTGTCACCAGCACTTTTACATATCCTTCTTCATTCAGCGTCCCTGCAAACACTTCATCTCCCTTGCCCTTTCTCACCGGGACAGACTCACCGGTAATCGCAGCCTGGTTGATGTAGGATGCCCCTTCGATAATGTCTCCGTCCATGGCGATCTTTTGGCCCGGTTTGACGATCATGATGTCCCCGACCTCGATATCTTCTGCATCAATCTTCACTTCTGTGCCGTTTCGGAGGATCAGCGCCTGTTGAGGTGCGATATCCATGAGCGACCGGATCGATTCCCTTGCCTTATCCATGGAGTAGGCTTCGAGCACTTCACTGATTGCAAAGAGGATCACGACGACTGCACCTTCCCCCCATTCTCCAATGATTGCTGCACCAATGATCGCAATGGTCATCAGGGTCCTCATATCGAACTCTAATTTAAAGAGGTTCTTCAACCCTGTTTCAAATAATCGATATCCCCCTATGACGATGGCAATGCCGAATGACAGATTTGCTAACAGCTGGCTATTTGCCGCTTCGGTCAAGGGGATCGCATATGCAATCAAAATGAACATGATGGAAATGAATACATGTTTATATCTTTTTAAAAATGGTTCCTTTTCTTCCTGGATCTTTCTCATTCCGTCTTCGGTCAGGCGAAGCCCTTCAAAGGCCCCTGCTTTTTCAACCGCTTCCTTTGACGTATCCCCGTAAACGGTGATCTTGGCTGCGCCGAAGTTCACCTTGGCATCCATAACGCCAGGGAGATGCTGGACGTTCTTTTCAAACTTGGCCGCACAGCCTGCACACGTAAATCCTTCCACTCTATATGTTTGTTTTTCTGCAGGTTTACCGGTCACGTTCCTCTACCTCCATTTGATGCGTCACAGCGATTTCTATTAACTGTTTCACGTGATGATCATCCAAAGAATAATACACCAGCTTGCCTTTTTTCCGGAATTTTGCCAAGCCCAGCTTTTTTAATAAACGCAAATGATGGGACGCCGTTGCTGTTGATGAACCTACGATATTCGCCACATCACACACGCACAACTCTTCTTCTACCGTCAGTGCATAGGCAATCTTCATTCTCGTCTGATCAGACAATGCCTTGAAAATCTCCGCTACTTTAGACGTATTTTGTGTTAAAAGATCTGTTTTTAAGCGATTGACCTTGTCACTTTCCACACAGGCCACTTCACATACTTCCGTCTCTTTCATGTCTCCACCCCTATTTCATTCAAACATCCTTTTGAATATAGTATAAAAGAATTGGCAAAGATGTTCAAACATTCTTTTGAATGTTAACACTTTTTTATGTAATTTATTCAGTTGGCACGGAGATGTCCTGCCCAAATTTTCATTGGGTGAAGTTCCACGAAAAAAACCGACCGGAATCGATATTGAAATCGATTCCGGTCGGTTTTTTATGAAAAGGATGGATATACAAAACAGGGGGCCTGTTGTTGACCCCTGTCACTCCATCAGTTCTGCTGCAGTTTTTTTCTTTCACGTTTCATCAGCACATCAAGCGTGACCCAGAATACGACGGATGTTACGGCGTAAATCGCTATTGCGAAGTAAATGTCTTCCGTTTTCCAGTCCAAACGTGGAATAAGCAGGCCGAGTACGCCTGATAATATATAATAACCCCCAATAAAGTGCAGGTATGATTGCCCGTTTCCAGACTGAATGGTCTCCAGATAGCCTTTTCCTGCTTTTCCGAAGAAAATGGCTATTCCCCTGATCATCATATAAACCGAAAAGGCAATGATGAGGGATACAACAAACTCTTGGTTGAATACGTCTGCCATGATCGTTCTCCTTTCCAAACTGACTACAATTGAAATTCGAAATGATTGTAAAGCGGGATGATATTCTCTATGATGAAATCATATCAATCATTATCATTAAGAATAAACGAATGGGGATCACTTTTCAATTGAGATTCTAGATTGTAATCTGAACAAAAGGATGATTCCCGGTGTGTCCGTATGCATTTATCATTATTATATAAAGGAGGTGTTTGAGGCATAGGAAGGGGGACCATTCCCATTCTATTCGCTTCACTCAATTGGACATTTTATTTAATTTATTTCTCGTTGCTCTCTTGATTGCACTGACAGCCTTTTTCGTGGCTTCAGAATTCGCCATCGTCAAGGTGAGGAGTTCCCGGATCGATCAATTGGTTTCAGAAGGGAATCAAACGGCAATCGCAGCAAAGAAAGTCATATCACACTTAGACGAATATCTTTCAGCCTGTCAATTGGGTATCACCATCACCGCCCTCGGACTTGGTTGGTTGGGTGAACCGACAATCGAAACGCTCCTTCATCCGGTTTTCGAACGGATCGAATTGAGCCCTTCGATCACGAGCATCATTTCGTTCGGACTTGCTTTCTCGGTCATCACCTTTTTGCACGTTGTTGTTGGTGAGCTTGCCCCGAAGACATTCGCCATCCAGAAGGCAGAGACAATCACCTTATTGTTTGCCCGTCCGTTGATTTGGTTTTACCGCATCGCATATCCCTTCATCTGGACGCTGAACAGCGCTGCCCGGGTATTTACAGGATTGTTCGGGTTAAAGCCTGCTTCTGAGCATGAAATCGCCCATTCTGAAGAAGAGCTTCGAATCATCTTATCAGACAGCTACAAAAGCGGCGAGATCAATTCATCGGAATTCAAATATGTGAACAAAATATTTGAATTTGACGAACGGATTGCAAAGGAAATCATGGTTCCGAGAACGAATATCGTCACCCTATCAGCAGGTTCTTCCATCGAGGAAGTGCTGACCGTCATCGGGGAAGAACGTTATACCCGATATCCGGTCGTGGACGGTGATAAAGACAATGTACTCGGGGTTGTAAATGTGAAGGAATTGTTGACAACACTCATGACAGAACAGGGAAAACATCAGGACGTTACGCCCTTCATCAAACCTGTCATCCGTGTCATCGAGACAATCCCGATCAAGGCGCTCCTTCTCAAGCTTCAAAAAGAACGCTCTCCGATGGCCGTCCTCCTTGATGAATACGGCGGAACCGCGGGGCTTGTGACGCTTGAAGACATCATCGAAGAAATTGTCGGGGAAATCAGGGATGAGTTCGATATCGATGAAATCCCTGAAGTCCAAAAACTCAAAGAAGATCACTATATTTTCGATGCCGTCATGCTCATTGAAGACGTCAATGATCTCCTCGGTATATCTATCGAAGAAGATGAAGTGGATACAATCGGCGGCTGGTTCCTTACACAGAAATATGAAGTGAAGCCCGATGATAAAATCGAGGAACAAGGCTATTGCTTCAAAGTAAAGAAAATCGACGGTCACCATATTCAATATCTGGAAGTGACGAAAATGAAATCACTTACTATTGAAAAGAACGAGTCAAACTGACGGCTCGTTCTTTTTTTTGACCTGTCCCCCAGTTACTCCTCCGCTCATCCCATACTCCTTGATTTGTTCTTTTCCATATCGCATAAATCCTATCATTCATGGAAAGATAATCACAAACATTTATGAGAGGTGACATATGACTAGTATCATCATTGGTTTAATCCTGCTCATGCTCCTGGCCTATTTGGGCTGGTCCATCATCTGGATCGCCCCATTGGTTGCAGGGCTCGTTGCGCTCATGAGCGGTCTCGATCTCCTGCCGGCCTATACAGAAACGTATATGACCGGATTTGTGGATTTTGCGAAGGAATGGTTCCCTGTCTTCCTATTCGGGGCCATCTTTGGAAAGCTGATGGAAGATGTAGGTGCCGCTCAATCGGTTGCCTATAAAATCACCAACCTCATCGGCAAAGACCGTGCCATCCTCGGCGTCCTTATCGCAGCCGCTGTTTTAACATACGGAGGGGTAAGCTTATTCGTCGTCGTGTTTGCGATCTACCCCTTGGCGATCGCCATGTTCAGGGAGGCAAATATCACCCGAAAACTATTGCCGCCCACATTTGTATTGGGAGCTTTCACATTTACGATGACGGCTATCCCAGGGACACCCCAGATCCAGAATCTGATCCCAATCGACTATTTCAAGACGTCCCCTACCGCCGCCCCGATCATTGGGACGGTCGGCGGACTGATTATGGCTTGCGGCGGATATTTTTACTTAAGGTGGCGCCAAAAGCAATTCACCAATAAAGGGGATACTTTCACAGAGCCAAAGGGTGGAAATGATGTGAAGGAAATAAATGAATCAGATCTTCCTAATTTTTATTTGTCTTTCCTTCCTCTCGTCATCGTCGTGGTTACCTTGAATGTATTCGAGTGGAACATCCTCACAGCACTTCTTGTCGGGATTCTGTCCATATTGCTGATCAACTTCAAGCATTATAAAAAATTTATCCCGGCGATCAACGGGGGGGCAAAAGGCAGTGTTATGGCAGTGATCAACACAAGTGCTGCCGTAGGCTTCGGTGCTGTCGTCACGGCTGCACCAGGTTTCAAGACATTAACGAAGCTGATACTCGGCATCAAAGGAAATCCTGTGATATCTGAAGCGATCGCAGTCCAGACCCTTGCTGCCATCACCGGGTCTGCTTCAGGCGGGATGGGGATTGCCCTTGAGGCACTGGGTGATAAATATTACGAATTATCCCAAACAAGCGGAATAAGTGCAGAGGCGTTCCACAGAATCGCTTCCATCTCTTCCGGTGCTTCGATCCTGCCTCATAACGGGGCGCTTTTGACTCTGTTTGCCGTAACAGGTCTCACCCACAAAGATTCATATCTGGACGTTGCGGTCGTCGGCCTTCTCATTCCGACCATCGCAGAGATTGTGTCCATCATACTAGCCAATATGGGAATTTATTAATGCGAGGAGGAAATGAAAATGGTCAATGATAAAGTGGTATTCATCACAGGTGCTGCAAGGGGAATTGGATATGAAATAGGGGAACACTTTGCACAAAACGGCGCGAAGGTCGTCCTTTCTGATATCAACCAGGAAGGACTCGACGAAGCGGTCGATGAACTGAAAAGCAGGGGCTTTGACTGCCTCGGCATCAAATGCGATGTAACAAGTGAATCAGACGTTAAGGCAGGGATCGATAAAACGGTTGAACACTATGGCCGCATCGACGTCCTGATCAACAACGCGGGACTCCAGCACGTCGCGCCAATCGAAGACTTCCCGATTGAAAAATTCGAGCTATTGATCAAAATCATGCTCACCGCCCCATTCATCGCGACAAAATTTGCTTTCCCTCATATGAAAAAGCAAAAATTCGGGCGCATCATCAACATGGCATCCATCAACGGACTGATCGGATTTGCAGGCAAAGCCGCTTACAACAGTGCCAAACACGGTGTGATCGGCTTAACAAAAGTATCGGCCCTTGAAGGAGCCGAGCACGGCATCACCGTCAACGCCATGTGCCCAGGCTATGTGGACACCCCCCTCGTCCGCAATCAGCTACAGGATATCTCAAACACACGTGGGGTCGAACTCAAAAAAGTATTGGAGGATGTCATCTATCCCCTTGTTCCACAAAAACGATTACTGTCGGTAGAAGAAATTGCAGACTACACAATCTTCCTTTCGAGTGATAAAGCCAAAGGAGTTACCGGTCAGGCAGTGGTGCTCGATGGCGGGTATACGGCTCAGTAGCTGTGGGTTGGATGGAGTGTGTGCCGGGTGGTCGGTGATGTCGACGGCATGAGGGAATATCGGCGTTCGCCGTTAAAAATGGGATTTCGCCGATATATTTGTGATATCGCCGTTATAATGAAAATTTCGCCGATATATCCAGGATTTCGCCGTTAAATCAAATATTTCGCCGTTATCGCACCCTCGGCACAACAACATAACAAATCAAAAGCAAAAATCCGAACATATCATTCGAAATTCTCTGCAGAAAATCGAATGTGTTCGGATTTTTTCACGTGGAATCATTTAATTTCATCATATCATGAGAGAAAGACTTGCAAACGCCAGCATGAACATCGGATGAAGCAGGACCTCCGGCGTTTATTCAATAAATATCACCTACTGCCCTGGAATCCAACACTCTACCCCATCACATGCTGAAACAATTATCTCATATCCCCAGGGAACACCCCAAGATCCACTCCCCATACAACAGGCATGAATAAGTACACGAGAAGTGTGATGCAAATAATGCTGATGATGTTCAGCCATATACCCGCTTTGACCATGTCCCCCATTTTGATGAAGCCGGAGCCGAAGACGACCGCATTCGGCGGTGTGGCTACCGGAAGCATGAAGGCGCAGGACGCTGCGAGGCCGGCCGCCACCATCAGGCTGTATGGATGGACGTTCAGTGCGGCAGCGAGTGATGCCATGATTGGGAACATCATTGTGGCCGTCGCCGTATTGGGCGTGATTTCCGTTAAGAATATTACAAATGCTGTCACTGCCACAAGGATGATGATGAAAGAAATCCCATCCAGCACCGTCAATTGCTTGCCGATCCATTCTGCAAGCCCGGTTTCCTTGAAGCCTTTGGCTATGGCAAGTCCGCCTCCGAATAAGAGAAGGATGCCCCACGGAAGTTTCTTCGCATCCTCCCATTTGAGGAGACGGGATTCCTTTTGGCCCGGCAGCAGGAACAGGACGAGTGCCCCTGTGATGGCAATCATCGTGTCATCAAGTGACGGAATCCACTGGCTCAATAGGAACGAGCGGGTGATCCAGCACAGTGCAGTGGTGACAAAGACAGTAAGAACAAGCTTTTCTTCAAAAGAGATCCTTCCAAGGGACCGGTTTTCTTTCTCGACAATTTCCCTTCCCCCTGGAAGTTCCTTGATTTTCAGCGGAAAGGCGATTTTGATGAGATACCACCAGGTGGCGAGCAGGAGAATCGCTGACAGTGGAACCCCGAACATCATCCATTTTGCGAAAGAAAAGTCGATGCCGTACAGTTGTTTAGCAACAGCTGCAAAGATGGTGTTCGGAGGGGTGCCGATCAACGTGCCCAGTCCACCGATCGATGCACTGTAGGCAATCCCGAGCATGATGACCTTGCTGAAGTGGCCGGTCCGCTTCTCCCCTTTTAGACTCTCATTCACCTGGTAAACGACGGCGGTACCGATCGGGAGCATCATCATCGCCGTTGCCGTATTGGAAATCCACATGGAGAGGAAGCCTGTTGCGAGCATGAAGCCAAGTACGATCCTCTCGGTGCTTGTCCCGATCGCGAGAATGATGTTCATGGCGATCCGTTTATGTAAATTCCACTTCTCCATGGCAATCGCGATGATGAATCCGCCCATAAACAGAAAGATCGTCCCGTCCCCATAAGCGGAAGTGACGTCTCCCGATTCGAGCGCACCGGTCAGCGGGAAGAGTATGATCGGCAACAGGGCCGTTGCCGGAATCGGTATCGCTTCCGTGATCCACCACACCGCAATCCAAACCGTGCCTGCAAGTACCCCGACGGCCCCCTGCGAGAGTCCTTCAGGTGAAAAAAACAGCAGGAAAAAAAAGAATAGCAGGGGTCCGAGGATGAATCCTATTTTCTGCCTGGGATTTGTGCCAGGTCCAGGCTGATGATCGGTCTGGACGCGTCCGGACACTGAAGTCCCGGTGCTGCCTGAAGTAAAGAACATGAGAGTCTGCCGTACATCCCCATGCCACTTCCATAAAGTTGTCCACGCATGTTTCATTGTTAACATCCTAATAAACCTCCTCTGTTTCTCATACTAAAACTCTATCGACCACAGAAAGCGGTGTCAATTATATTCTTCCATTATAAGTCAAAATCTGATTATTCACTTCTTTTTTACTATTTTTCTGCGGCTCTTCATTGTAAAATAGCTTTAGATGGAAGCATCAGGAAGGAGACACGATGAAAATCTATTGGCAAATCAGTTATTTTGTGGTGGGATTACTTCTTTTCAGCTACGGCATCAGTTTGTCCATTCATGTTCAATACTTGGGGATCCATCCGTGGGATGTATTGAATATCGCATTGTTTCAGAAATTCGGGCTCACGATCGGAACGTGGAATATCATCGTGGGGGTGGTGTTGATCGCTGGGACCCTGATATTAAAAGGAAAATACGTCAGGATCGGGACGGTGCTCAATGGGGTAATGGTGGGCATGCTCGTTGATTTTTTCCTTTATTTTGACCTTCTCCCGCCTGAGACCAATCTCACCGGGGATGTCCTGACGCTGCTGTCAGCGGTGATTTTGATGGGGACCGGAGGGGGATTATATTCAGCAGCCCATTTGGGTACCGGGCCCCGTGACGGTTTCATGCTCACACTTTCCGATTTAACCGGGCTTTCCATCAGCAGGGTCCGGATCATGTGCGAATGCACGATCCTTCTATTCGGTTTGCTCCTTGGGGGGCCTGTATTCATTTTCACCTTTTTCTATACGTTCATTCAAAGCCCGATCTTCCAGCGTTCCTTCCTATTCTTCACAGGCACACTCCATGCGAGGTTCTCTGAACAAAAGAACATCAGTATGTAAGAAAGGACAAATGGCCATATAGCCCTTTGTCCTTTTTCATCATGACATTTCACATGCCACCAGTCCGTATTGTTGTTCCTGATCCAGTCCTTTGATGAACTGAAACAGTCCCTGTACCTTCTCGTTGTCCACTTCCCTCTTATAATAATCTTCAAGCACGGCGAGCATTTCACCTGGATACATCAAACAGGTGTGACTTCCCCAATCTGTTTGCCTGCCCTCGATTTTTTTATGATAAATCCCGTCCAGCAGCTTGAAAAAGAGGTCATATCCTTTAGGGAAAAACGGACTGATCCGTTTGGGGAAATTATGATTCCAGTCCCCTCCGTCGTAATGGAAAGTGCGGTCTGTTAAATCACCGATAAAGACTTCTACATCTGCCATCGTATCTCCTCCTCATATAAATGCCTCTTCTATTATGTATAAGCCTGTCCTTCCTTTTAGAACTCACGAAGCAAAAAAACCGACCCGTACTCCGAGTCGGTTCCCACTATTATAAATATTTCCGCTGTACGCTTCTTCCATCATACGTAAAAAGCATATCCCGGTTTTCCACATGTGTTTCGATATGGACCGGTCTTCCCCACAGCTGATGCAGGTACGGCAAGACCTTCTCCAGGTATTTGATATCAAGCTCCACATCTTCATACCAGTGCTTCAAATATAGTTCCCCACTCTTCATATAGTCGCCGTCATTCACAGTGATGTAAGGGAATCCCCCATTTACCCTCATGCCGACAAGCTGATCCCGGACGTGGGTCCATTCTTTATCCACAATTTTGTAATCCTTCCCCTGCTTTTGGAATAAATACATATCCTCCCGGGTGACGAGGTCTTTCGTTAAATAATTCCGCAAGAAGGAAATATCCGATTCAATTTCACGGACCTCAAACATTTTTTCACGTCCTGAGTTCGGTTTGACTCCCCGCTTCTTCATTTCTTCAGTCGGGTTATCGAACCGTTCTTCGATATCTTCAAATATTTTTAGCCCTAAGTAATATGGATTGATCTGTGTGCGGGAAGGCTGTACAACACCTGCGTTCAGTTTGGCAAACTCAATCGACTCACCGCTGGTCAGATCCATTTCCCGGATGATCCGCTGATGCCAATATGAAGCCCATCCTTCATTCATGATCTTCGTTTCGAGCTGCGGCCAGAAATACAGCATCTCTTCCCTCATCATCGTCAATATATCCCGCTGCCAATCCGACAACTCCCTGCTGTATTGTTCGATGAAGAGCATGATATCCTTCTCCGGTTGTGGAGGGAATTTCTTCTTGACCTTCTTTTTTTCCAATTTCTTTGGCTTTTCATCCAATGACCACAGATCATCGTACGGTGTCGCCTGACTGATTTCAACCTCTTCCCATTCCACATCATTCATCGTCCACGACAGCTTCGGACGCATAAGGGACGGGTCGATATGTTCATCAACGGCAAGCACAGCATCAAGGAAATCTTCAACCTCCTGTTTACCGTACTCAATCTCATAACTCCGCACACGCTCGGCGGTTGCCGACATACTCTCCACCATATCCCGCTTCGTATTCTGAAAGCGAACATTATTCTTGAAGAAGTCACAGTGTGCAAGCACGTGGGCGACAATCAGCTTATTCTGGATCAGTGAATTCGAATCGAGCAAGAACGCATAACAAGGATCCGAATTGATCACGAGCTCGTAAATCTTGCTTAATCCCAGATCATATTGAAGCTTCATCTTATGGAACTGCTTCCCGAAACTCCAATGGGAAAAGCGTGTCGGCATACCATAAGCGCCAAATGTATAAATGATTTCAGCAGGACAAATCTCGTAACGCATCGGGTAAAAATCAAGACCGAATCCGGCTGCAATCTCCGTAATTTCACCTATCGCATTCTGCAACTGCCTTTGTTCCTCTAAATTCATCGCCATCCCCCTCTTTATACTCTTATCTAAATGTATGAGCCAAAAATGGATTTGATGAAAAGAAAAGCGGGAGGGTTTGGACAAGGGGGGACAAGCAGGTAAGAAAAAAGCTGTCCCCTTTCACAGGGAACAGCTTCATTCTTACCTATTCATATTTCTTTGCAAGATCCACACTGGGATGAGCGCAGTCATCAGCAATAGTGCCGAGAAGGAGAAAATCGTACTCATGCTGAAAACCTCTATAAGCAACCCGACACCAACGGATGATAATCCAAATAAACATGTCGAGAGCGCCCCCTGTGCTGCATAGATTTTACCGAGCTCTTCAGGCGGAGCACTTTCCTGAATATACGTTTGCATGATGACATTCTTGATTTGATCGAACAGTCCGAACAGAAAGGACAATACGAGCGCCAACCAGGCCGCCTGATTCCAGGCAAAGGCGAGGGTCGCAATCGAAGTCAGGATCATGCAAAGAGGCAGCCATCTGCTCCGGTGATGGGAGAACAGACCGTGCAGCTTGAAAATCAACATAGATGCAAGAATCAGCCCGATAAAAAAACTGGCGTTTATGAACCCCCACCATTCTTCTCCCTTGCCGAGCACCTGATCTACATATAAATAGAGAACGGCTGCGATCCAGACGGTCCCGGAAACCGACTCAAGCCCGTAAATCCAAAAAACTGGAGCAAGCCCCTTGCGCTTCCTGACTTCTGACCATCCTTCCAATAACTGCTGCCACCATGCTTTCCGCACTTCCAACGTGGTGGTCGGGATGACCGGCAGCTTCAACATGTACAGGGTGCTGGCGAGAAACAGGATGATGACGATGGTGAACACGTTCGTTTCATGAATCACAGCGACCAGCATACCGCCAACCGCCCAGCTCGAAAATTGTATGGTCTGATCCACTGTGGAAAGAAACCCATTCGCCCCCATCAATTCTTCCCGCTTCACAAGAAAGGGGACATAGGAATTCCTCGCAGGCAAAGCCCATCCGTCCAGGAATGAAACAACACCTGCACAAGCAAGAAACAACCAGACATTGTCTGCATTCAACACCATCATCAGTAAAAACAGACAAAGAAAGAATGTCTTCCCCATCTGGGAGTACGCAATGAGCGTCCTCATCTGTGTGCGGTTCAATAGCAGAGGTGCCGCCATGCTGCTGATGAAGCGGGAAAATGTAATCACGAGCGGAACGGCCGTCATATACACAGCGGACCCTGTCAAACTGTATACAAGTGAAATCAATCCGACGATATAGAAAACATCCCCCATGTTCGCCAGCGCCTGGCCGAACCATAAATGTCTAAATGCAATGGAATGCATCTCTTTTCCTCCTTTATTCAATTTTTAATGAGGTAAGAAAAGTTCAGCATCACATTGGACAGAAGCTCCCCGTTCAGAAATTTATATAGGTTTATTCTATCAAAAAAATGTTTCAATTGCTGATGTGCAGGTGAATTTTTTGAAAAATACCCTAATAAAAAAAGCCCCTGAAAAGAGGCTCGTTCAATTATTCCTGTACGGTGATATTGAGTGTTTTTTCATTGTCGAGATTGTGCACGACGATGACGGTCACTTTCTTATCCTTGTTGTTCTCCTGAACAGTGAACTCAAAAGAATCCGCCACTTTATTTTCAGTCATTTTCCGGCGGCCCTGATATTGATAATCCTTCACAGGCTGACCGGGATAATCTTCTTTAATGACGGCTGTGGCAATCCGGCCAAATTTTTTATAATCTGTCGGTTCAGCGTTGGCATGTCCTGAAAACAGCAGGAAAAATACTGCTAAAAAAATTGCGATTGCTTTCTTCATTATCATCACTCCTGATTATGTTTCATTCTTAGGATGAATGAAAACGCCTCGATTATTCAACCAATAGTAGGAAAGCGAGCAATAGCAGCATAACCAACTTTTTCAGAGAAAGGAATCCTCCTTTTCTTCACACAATAACATTACCCCTTCAAAAGGAGGGAAACCACGTGAACAAAGTCGATTACGATCGGGCTCTGTATTACACTCACCGGTCAGAATGGGATAACCTGCTGATCCTCATGGTGAGAACGAAGGATGACCTTCTTTCAAAAAGAATTGAACATTTCCTGCACGCGTATCATTTTTCTAAAGACTACACGGTTGTAGAGCGTAACCTGTATACGCTTTTACGATATATTGAGCATGCAAACTTCACCTACAGTGTCGAGCAACCACTGGAGGAAACCTTTGCAGAGATGTAGCGACAAGAGAATTCCACCTCGGGCTGATCCAATTAGTTTGCACAATTGGATCAGCTTTTATTTTTTTATAAAAAAAACCGGCACCTGCGCCGGTTAAGATGATTGTTCACTTTTGATCAATGCTGCCGCTTTTACATACATCTTCAGTTCCTTCATGAGATCCTCGACCATTTTTGCAGGCTCATCCAGAAGTCCGTCCCCTTCATAATCAAAGCAATGGGGATCAAGAATCAGCTGCTTCGGGATGACGTTTGCATATACACCCCGGGAGACAATGCGTAGATTGTTCAAGCAGTTGATACCGCCTTTTCCGCCTCCTGCACAGGCCAATAATGCCACAGGCTTGTGGGCAAATTGCTCAGAGCTGAGGAAGTCGAGGGCGTTTTTCAATGCCCCGCTCATACCGCTGTGATACTCTGGGGAAGCCAAAATGACAGCATCCGCTTCCTTTACCTTTTTCTTTAAACCTTGAACCGATGCCAGCGCTGCCTGATCCTGTTCCCCTGTGTAGAGAGGCAGCGAACCGTCACTCAGGTCAATGAGTCCGCAGTTGTGGTTCCGGGCGATGAATCGTGATGCGATTCCAGTCCGGCCGTTCTTCCTGGGGCTTCCGTTGATTATTAAAATGTTCATCCTCACATATCCTTTCTTTCATCATTTGAAGTTAATTGATGTTTGACAGCGTATAAAGCTGCTTGTGTCCGGTCGGCAACCTCCAGTTTGGAAAAGATGTTGGAAATATGGGTTTTGACCGTTTTCTCCGTTATATAAAGACTGGAGGCGATTTCTTTATTACTTTTCCCTTTCGTCAGTTCAATCAAAACATCCCGTTCCCGCTTTGTGAGTTCATCCATTTTGTGAGGAGGTTCCTGTTTGGAAATCCTCGTGAGCAGATGATTCGTCGCTTTCGGATGTAGTGAATTTTCCCCCGACAGGAGCTTTCGGATGCTGTTCACCAATTCATCGGGCTCAATATCCTTTAGCTGATATCCGGCTGCACCTGCCTCAATGGCCGGAATGACATGGTTCTGATCCGAAAAGCTCGTCAGCATCAGCACCTGCACTTCAGGATGAAGCGCCTTGATTTCCATGGTGGCCTGGATGCCGTCCATCACAGGCATCATCAAGTCCATCAAGATGATATCAGGCTTTAAGGAATGCGCCAGCCGGACAGCTTCTGCCCCGTCCTTTGCTTCACCGACGATATCTATGTCTTTTTGCGTCTTCAAAAAGAAGACAAGGCCTCTCCGTACGACGTGATGGTCATCTGCTATCAATACTCTGATCATGCATGCATCCTCCTAATAGGGTAATCGGACATTTATCGCCGTTCCTTTACCGAGCCTGCTTTGAATTGTCAGCTCCCCGCCGATGCTTTTCACCCGTTCCCTCATACTCTGGATCCCCATCGATGGGATAGATTGCTTCTTGTCATATTGAAAACCATATCCCTGGTCTTCAATCTTTAAATAAAGGGATTCCGGTTCACTTTTCAACGTATAGTAAATATGGGTTTCACCTGAATGCTTCTTACAATTATTCAAGGCTTCCTGAGAGACCCTCCATAATACTTCTTCCATCCTTGAGCTCAAGGATAAGACACCTTCCACTTTCGTTTCAAGACACAACCCCAGCATTTCGGAATAACCTTTCACGGCCTCGACGACCCCGTTTTCCAACCCATTGGGCCGCAATTGCCAAATAAGTGCCCTCATTTCCGAAAGTGCTTCCTGCGCCATGTCCTGAATGGTCCGGAAGGTTTCCTTCACGCCTTCATCCCCGGTCATCTCAGCACCGCCCCTTGCCGTCAATGTCAGGGAAAACAACAGCTGATTCACAGAATCATGAAGATCCCTTGCCAATCGGTTCCTCTCCCCGATCAGGGCGATTTCCTGTTCCTTCCTGGTCAGCATGATGCGCTTGATTGCAGAACCTATCTGGAAAGCGACCGATTCCAGCAGTGCCAATTCATCCGACGAGAAATGGGTTTTATGTGGTGCCGCCACATTCAAAAGCCCAAAAGATTCTTGTCCCGACTGGAGGGGGACCGTGGCATGATACGTGATATCATCGGTCTTGCCCCTGTTCTCTTCAATGGCCTGCTCGATCCGCTGACATTCAATGATGTTCGAGGCTTTCGTGAGCTTTCCTTTCCGGAAGCGGTTCACACACCAGCACCCGCCCTTATTCATCAACTCACATTTACGGTCTGAAAGGGATTCGGGGAGATTCTCATACGAAACAAGCTCATGCCTCCCTTCCCCTTCTATAAAAAAGATCCAGCCTGTCGTAAAACTGGACCCATTGATCAGCTTTTTTAACGCCCCTGACAGCATCGAGGCAAGTTCGGTTTCATTATTCAGTAATTCGGCGATCTCTTTCAACAGCTCAATGTTTGAAAGGGATTCCTGATTCATGCTCATCGTCCTTTCCGATCCTTCTACCATTATTATATCGACTTCAATCAAAAGGGGGATTATCAAAAAGAAGGAAACATTCTACGACCTTTGACTGAAAACATATGTTCTTCCACGATTAAAAAACAAGAGATGCCGGTTTAGCATCTCTTGTTTCGATTTAAGACTTTTGGCACTCAGTGATTTCCCTGAGTGCCGCACCATGTGTTACGCCTTTCCCACCGAGGAGCTGATCATCGTTTCAACCTTAGCCATGATTGCATCCTGCAATGCATGAAGTTTCTGATCGCTGTCCTCTTGCGTTTTACCGATCACGCTGAAATAGAACTTGATTTTCGGTTCTGTCCCTGATGGACGGAGGCAGATCCATGAGCCGTCCTCGAGATGATATTTCAGCACATTGGACGAAGGCAGGTCGATCATCGACTGCTCACCTGTCAGCGCGTCCATTTTTGTACTCACTTTATAGTCTTCAGAAGAAACAACCTGTAGGCCGGCCACTTCTTTCAGCGGCTCGTTCCGGAAGTCTTTCAGGATCCCCTGGATTTGTTCTGCGCCTTCTTTTCCTTTCAGCGTTAAGCTCTTCAGGCCTTCCTGATAGAATCCATGCTTTTCGAACAAGTCGTTCAATACATCATAAAGGGTCTTTCCTTCTTTCTTATAATAAGCAGCCGCCTCGGCAGCCATCAATACGGCCTGGATGGCATCTTTGTCACGGGCGAAATCACCGATCAAGTAGCCGTAGCTTTCCTCGTAACCAAACAGGAAGGAATATTCACCTGTCTCTTCATATTTCTTGATTTTTTCCCCGATAAATTTAAAACCTGTCAACACATCTTCGACTGATGCCCCGTAATGCTCAGCCACTTTGCGGCCCAACTCAGAGGTCACGATCGTCTTGAAGACGCGCCCATTGGCAGGTATCATATTCTTCTCCTGTTTGCGTGCCAGGATGTAATCGAGGAGAATCGCACCTGTCTGATTTCCAGTCAGTAGAACATATTCTCCCGTCTCACCCTTCACCGCAACACCAAGACGGTCTGCATCAGGATCTGTCGCAATCAGGATATCGGCATCGATTTCCTTCCCGTCCCGGATCGCGTATTCAAATGCCGCCTTATCCTCAGGATTCGGTGATTTAACCGTCGTGAATTCAGGGTCTGGCACAGACTGTTCCTTGACGATATGAACATGCTCATATCCAAGTGCCTTCAAACCTTTTTCTGCCATCTTCAAAGCTGTCCCGTGAAGTGGAGAGAAGACGATCTTAAGATCGACCTCCTTGGCGATCTGAGGTTTCTCGGAAATGGAAATCAAATGTTCCAGGTAAGACTGATCGATTTCGTCTCCGATCATTTTGATCAGACCGGCAGATTTCAACTCATCCTCTGATTTCACGGAAATCTCAAGCTCATTTTCCACACCGTTCACTTTCTCGATCACGGCGTCCGCCACATGCGGAGGCAGCTGTGCCCCATCATCACCATACACTTTGTATCCATTGTATTCAGGCGGATTGTGACTTGCGGTCACGACAATCCCCGAGAATGCCTTCAACTGTCTGAGGGCGAACGAAAGCTCCGGTGTCGGCTTCAATTCATCGAACACAAACGTTTGAATGCCGTGTGTCGCCAATGTCTTCGCAGATTCCATGGCAAACTCAGGCGATTTATAACGGGAATCGTAAGCGATTACAACGCCGCGACTTTTCGCCTCTTCCCCTTGCTCTTCTATGTATCTTGCCAAGCCTTCAGAAGCCTTCCTTACTGTATAGATGTTCATCCGGTTCGTTCCCGGGCCGATTTCTCCCCGCATCCCGCCGGTACCAAATTCAAGGTTTTTATAAAATGCATCTTCCAGCGACTTTTCATCGTCTTTCATTGAATCTAAAAGGCCGTTCAATTCCTTATCCAGATGTAAGTGGCTGCTCCATCTTTCCCACGATGTTTTCCAATTCAAAACGATCCCCTCCTAATGCTGTATAATAATAAATTCTATCACAAATTGTAGAAATCCTTCTAAAACAATCCGTCACTTGTCGACAAGATTTTTACAAATCTTATTTTAGCATAATTTTGGTGGGGGTGTTCGTGGTGTATGGAGGTTGGATTCTGTGGGGTTGAAAGCTGGAGTAGTGGGAGATTTCAGGGCATGTGAGGTTTTATACTATTTCATTTTCAGCCGGGAATGCTTGTTGATTGGTTTGATTTTGCTTTTGCTATATGCTTTATGGATATCGGCGAACGGTCTTTTCCTCACATCTCTCCAAGACGCATGATTATGTACACAGGACTTTCGCTTTGGACGATTGAGCTCTACAGTAACATCATTATGGTAAAATCTATATAATTAACGTGATATATACATAATAAATACCTAATAATACGATTCCTTTTAAAAACTACAAGCAATTCCCCTGACACGCACGTCATCTCTATTACCTTTCACCCCGATATCGGCGAAATTCTAAATTTAACGGCGATATTCCGGATATAACGGCGAAATATCATTTTTATCGGCGATATCCTGATTTTAACGGCGATATCTCATTTTTATCGCCGAACGACCTTTTTCTCCATCATTGAATCCAGACGACAGAAACATCCCCAACAAAAAAATCCGAGCGCATTCTCATCAAGAGTTTCGAATACGCTCGGATTTCCCTTAGCCAAAAAGCTTATTTTTTATAATTCACGCTGTATACATCATGGCGGCGGTCCTTTAGTTGACGGACGGTGCCGGATTGGCGCTGGCGTCGCAGCACTTCGAGGTCGACGTCGCCGATCATGACCATTTCGATGTTCGGGTTTGTTTCTCCGACTATCCCGTCACGTGCGAATTCAAAGTCGGACGGTGCGAAGATGCCAGATTGGGCATATTGGATGTCCATGTTTTCCGTTTGCGGAAGATTTCCGACTGTACCGGAAATGACCGTGTAAATCTGATTTTCCACTGCCCGGGCCTGGGCGCAGTATCTGACGCGGAGATAGCCCTGGCGATCTTCTGTACAGAATGGCGTAAAGATGATCTTCGCCCCTTTATCGGTAGCGATGCGGGCAAGCTCAGGGAATTCGATATCGTAGCAGATTTGGATTGCAATCTTGCCGCAATCGGTATCAAACACACGCACAGAATCTCCAGGGCTGATTCCCCACCATTTCCGTTCGTTCGGTGTGATGTGCACTTTGTACTGCTTCTCGATTGTCCCGTCCCGTCGGAAGAGGTAGGCAATGTTGTAGATTTCATCATTTTCTTCCTTGACGAAGTGGGATCCGCCGATGATATTGACGTTGTAGCGGACGGCAAGATCGGTGAATAATTCGATATAGTCCTCTGTGAAATCCGTCAATCTGCGCACGGCAAGGCTCGGTGATTGAATGTTCAGGAATGACATGAGCTGTGTCGTGAAGATTTCTGGGAACACGACGAAATCCGATTTCGCATCTGAGGCGACATCGGTGAAATATTCAACCTGATTCGCAAATTCTTCAAAGGAATTGATTTTCCGCATCATATATTGAACCACGCAGATCCGTACCGGATAGCTCGTCTTGAAATGACGCTTGCTCGACGGCCGGTAGTCTACGTTATTCCATTCCATTAGGGTCGCATATTTTTGTGAGCGTTTGTCGTCAGGCAGGTAGTTCGGATTGATCCGCATGAGTGTGAAGCCGTTCAGGAGCTGAAACGACAGCACAGGATCGTAAATCTTGTGACGCCCCACTGAATCCACATACTCCCTCGGTGACATTTCGTCCGAGTGTTTATAGTAATTCGGGATCCGCCCCCCGATGATGATACTCTTTAAGTTCCATTTCCGTGCCAGGTCTTTCCTCGCTTCATATAAGCGGTGCCCGACCTTCATCCTGCGGTAATCGGGATGTACCATCACTTCGATCCCATACAGGTTGTAGCCGTCAGGGTTGTGGTTGGTTATGTACCCGTTATCCGTCACATCATCCCACGTATGACGGTCATCGTACTCATCGAAATTGATGATGAGACTTGAGCAGGATGCAATGATCTCACCTTCTAATTCTGCAACAAGCTGTCCTTCGGGAAAAACGTCCAAATGGCTTTCCAGATGTTCCACCTTCCACGGTTCCATCCCGGGAAAGCAGACAGATTGCATAGTGATAATATCTTGAATGTCCTTATGTTCCATCGGACGAATGATCATTTTCTTTTCAAATTGTGATAAGTCCAGTTTTTCTGCCATCTGCTATCTACTCCTTCATCTATTACATCAATGATATACCCTTATCATGCACGGTTGAAACGAAGTTCATGACAGTCCATCCTGTATATTTTAGCAAAACGGGGTACCCGAATTGAAGCAATTTGATTGAACCTGCCAACGTTATCCCCGGATATAGTAGGCAGTCCCTTCCCAAGGATTCAAGGTATATGGACTTTCTTTTTGCCCATCTTCGTTGGTGATCAGTACCTCAGCCCCATCGATATCGAATGAAGCAATCTCATCGATCGTCACGGTTTCACCGGATACATTGCACAGAACGAGGAGTTGATCGTTTCCATACGTTCTCGTATAGGCATAGACAGACGGATGGTCGTGTTCATGCAGTTCGAAGGAACCGTACGGAATGATGGCGAGCTCCTTGCGAAGAGCGATCAATTTCTGATAGTGATAAAAGATGGAATGGGGATCATTCAGTGCTTCTTCTGCATTGATGTCCTTGTAGTTTGGATTGGAGGCAATCCACGGCTTCCCTTCTGTGAAACCGCCGTTCTTTTCGTCACTCCACTGCATAGGAGTCCTTGCATTGTCCCTCCCCTTCGCATAGATGGATGGCAGTATCTCTTCCGGTGAAATGCCTGCTGCAGTCTTTTCACGATACATGTTCAACGTTTCGATATCTTTGTAATCATCAATGGAAGGGAACCGGACATTCGTCATCCCGAGTTCCTCCCCTTGATAAATATAAGGTGTACCCTGCATGAAATGAAGAAGGGTGGCAAGCATTTTTGCTGATTTTTTCCGATACTTCCCGTCATCACCGAGCCTTGATACAATACGGGGCTGATCGTGATTGTTCCAGTACAGGCTGTTCCAACCCTTTCCGTGCAGTTCAGTCTGCCACTTCGTCAGAATCGTTTTTAATTTTACCAGGTCAAATGGGATCACGTCCCACTTCCCTCCTGGGCCGGCGTCTACATCCATATGCTCGAATTGGAACACCATATTCACTTCGTTTCGATCCTCTCCAGTGTAAAGGACGGCTTCATCAGGTGTTACGCCCGGCATTTCCCCGACAGTCATGGCGTCATAATGGGAAAGGACTTCGGTATGCATCTCCTGAAGGAATTCGTGGATGCGGGGCCCGTTCATGAAATACTCATGTCCTGATGCATACCTTTTACCATCAGGGTTGGGGGCATCGGGCAGCCCTGGCACTTTGGAGATGAAATTGATCACATCCATGCGGAATCCGTCTATTCCCTTATCGAGCCAGAATTTCATCATGCTATATATTTCACTGCGGAGAGAAGGGTTCTCCCAATTGAGGTCAGGCTGTTTCTTCGAGAAAAGGTGAAGGAAATATTCTTCCGTCCCTTCATCGTACTCCCAGGCTGATCCGCTGAATACCGATTCCCAGTTATTCGGTTCGGCACCGTCCTTGCCTTCACGCCAAATATAATAATCACGGTAGAGACTGTCTTTCGACTTTTTCGCTTCCACAAACCAGGCGTGCTCATCGGATGAATGGTTCACCACCAGGTCCATGACAAGCTTCATGCCCCGCTTGTGCATTTCATCGAGCATCTCTTCCCAATCCGCCATTGTGCCGAATTCGTCCATGATCTTTTTATAATCACTGATATCATAACCATTGTCGTCGTTCGGAGATTCATAAACAGGCGATAACCAAATCACGTCGACCCCAAGCAACTTCAAATAATCGAGTTTGCCAATGATTCCTCTGATATCCCCGATCCCGTCCCCATTGGAATCCATGAAGCTCCGGGGGTAAATTTGATAAACGACCGACTCTTTCCACCATTGTTTTGTCATATGTATGCCTCCTGAAAATCTGTTTTGCAAACGCTTGCACAAACCGTTAAAAAAAATCAAATCTCCTCTGAAGTATTTCTCATTTTACTTTTATAATCATAGCATACTATAATTTGATAGAATATACCGAAGAAAGGAACTCTATATGAATAAAAAAGCAGATTCCCTTTTATTCCTGGCCTGGGCTGCCTCTCTGATTGCCACATTGGGAAGTTTATATTTCTCTGAAATCATGAAATATGAACCTTGCCTTCTATGCTGGTATCAGCGGATATTGATGTATCCGATGGTCATACTACTGGGCGCGGCATATGTCCGCAAAGACTTTCAAATGGCATTTTATTCTTCTATATTATCCGGGATCGGCCTTCTTTTCTCACTGTATCACTACGCTCTCCAGAAAGTGTCATTCTTGACTGAGAGTGCCCCTACCTGCGGGCGTGTTCCGTGTACAGGGGAATATATCAACGTGCTCGGATTCATCACCATCCCATTTCTTGCACTGACGGGATTCACCATTATTTTCATCACAAGCCTTTTCATTATCAAATCATTAAAGGAGGACAACTAGATTGAAGAAAATCATTATTTTCCTAGTGGTGATCGTCGGGCTGTTCGCAGCCATCGGGATCATCACCAGCATGCAGAATAAGCAAAAAGCAGAAGGCAATATGTTCCAAAAATCAAGTTTGAAACCAGCAACGGTCGAACTGCTTGATGACCCAAACTATCAGAACGTCATCCTGCCGGAAGAATTAGAAGAGAAGCTGTCTAACAAGGAAGATGTGACCGTCTACTTCTACAGTTCCGACTGTATCCATTGTAAGAGAACCACTCCTGTCCTTGCGCCTCTTGCAGATGAAATGGGCGTCGATATGGTTCAGTATAACCTGCTTGAATTTGAACAAGGCTGGGAACAATACGGAATTGAAGCGACCCCTACACTTGTTCATTATGAAAACGGGAAAGAAGTGGAGAGAATAGTCGGGGAGCACCCTGAGGAAGACTTCAAAGCATTCTTCGAAGAGAACGTGAAATCTGAATAAAAAAAAGAGGGGCTGACTTTTCCACGGTCAGCCCCTTTTAAATGAGGAGGAATTTCTAGATGAAGATCGATTCCTATCTTCATGAGTAACTTGTTATAAATCAATTTCCCCTCAACCCTTTGATCTAAACCTATTTTTAAGAATTTTCTGAATGGTATTAAATCAGGAGCTGATTAGCCGCTCTTGAATAGATGCTGAGATTATGTCTGCAATCGGAGTCTTCACTGAATTGATCGAATGACAGTGGGAAAAACATTCCGAACCCCTGAAGGATTTCGGCATTGTGGTAAAACATTTCTTCATACATTTCCTCTCGTGCTCCGCTTTCTACGATCGAAATGACGGTCTGCAAGCTTGAGATGACTTGAAACGCTTCTTTCAGGGTGCCAAAGTATTCAAAATTTCTTGTGGATGTATGTAGCACTTGCATATCATCGAATTGTTCAATTTCATCATCTGTGAAATAATCCGGGAAAATAGTACAATACATATACTGTATTAGCTCTTGGATTTTTTCTTCCTGTTCATGTGTTGATGCTAGTAAGACTTTCACCGTCATAACCCACCTTTGTAATGGTTGTAATCTCTCTGTAATAGATATATTAAGGATAACATAGAAGTAGAACCATCCGCGTGGTAATTATACCCATGAATTGGGTTGAAAAGGTGCAGGGGTAGTCATAAGTACCTATATAATCATTCGATTTTTGTCATATTAAGGAGTTTTTCGATGAAAACAAGGAAAAAAGGCGATCAATTTGAACTAGTCATTCCAGATAAATGGAAAAATGTAACGATTGAAACAATTCTTAGAAATCACTGGCAGGCGCCAAAGAAACTGGTCCACTCCATGCGTATGGATAAGGATGTCAGGGTGAATGGAGAGCCCGTCCCATGGAATGTTCCCCTTGAACCCGGGGACACCCTTCAGCTTCACCTTTTCAAAGAAGCCAAGTACGATGTCACACCGACATATGGTGAATTGAATGTATTATTCGAGGATGAGCACCTCATTGTCGTCAACAAACCTGCCGGGATCGACACGCACCCGAATCATCCCGGGGAAACCGATACGCTCGCAAACCTGGTCGCCTTCCATTTTCAAGCGAATGGAGAAAGCTGCAGGGTGCTTCATATACACCGATTGGATCATGATACGTCAGGTGCGATCGTATTCGCCAAGCACCCGTTAAGTAAAGCGATACTCGATCGCCTGCTTTCTGAGCGGAAAATCAAACGGACGTATCACGCACTTGCCCATGGACGAATCAAGCAAAAGAAAGGCACCATTTCTTCTTCGATCGGCAGGGACAGGCATCACGGTACGAGAAGGAGGGTGTCTCCATCCGGACAGGAAGCCGTCACACACTATAAAGTTCTGGCATATAAAGAGGCCTATACCTTGGTGGAAGTAAAGCTCGACACCGGGCGCACCCATCAAATCCGGGTCCATATGAGTCACTTGGGGCATCCCCTTGCAGGAGACACATTATATGGCGGGAAACCGGTATTTCACAGGCAGGCACTGCATGCTGCCCACATTTCCATCCCCCACCCCTTTACAGAAGAATGGATTGAATGTGATGCCCCTTGTTTGGATGATGTGGGACTTTGAATATGTGTATGACACGAAACAAAAAGAAGAGTGCCGGATGACCCCGGCACTCTTCTTCTATTTCTGTATCATTTCAACCCATTCTTCACAGCTTCTGCAATCTCGATCGTGCGTCGCGTCTGATGTTTGACGGCCGGCTCTACCGACTCGACCATATTGCCCTCTTGATCGACTGTCACGCTCGTTCCGTACGGGTTTCCACCTGAAGTGAAGACTGATTGATCCGTGTAACCCGGAGGTGCAATGATGGCGCCCCAATGCATCATCGTTGTATATAAAGCAAGGATCGTTTGTTCTTGACCGCCATGGGAGTTGCTCGCTGATGAAGTGGCGCTGACGACCTTGTTTGCCAGTTTCCCATTGAACCATAGTCCTCCAGTTGTATCTAGGAATGCTTTCACCTGTGAAGGTACGTTCCCAAATCGGGTCGGAACATTGAAGAGATAGGCGTCAGCCCATTCAAGGTCATCCAATGAAACGACTGGTACGGTATCCTTGGTTTCATTATAGTGCTTTTCCCAGGCTTCGTTCGAAGAGATTGCCGCTTCCGGTGCCGTTTCTTCAAAGCGAAGTAATTTCACCTCTGCACCTGCTTCCTTCGCTGCCTCTTCTGCCCATTTCGCCATTTGATAATTTGTTCCCGTAGAACTGTAATACATGATAGCCAGTTTCACATTAGACATACTCTAAATCTCTCCTTTTCATTTCATTTATATATAAATGGGTAAAACACATCGTCAGTTTGCAGGTAAATCGATCAACATGAACCTGCACATTTCACTTGCGCTTAATGTTAAGGAGGTGATGTCTGTTATGCGTGCCGAGTCTCTCCTCTTCAATTCCACATCTTGGATATTCATTGATCCTTCTAATACAAAGACAAATACTTTTCTGCCCGGTTCCTGACTGAATTCAATTTGTCTCCCTTCAGTCAGTTCTGAAAGGTAGATCGTTAAATCCTGATGGATCCCTGCGACAGTCTTTCCATCCGCATATCGTTTTGACACGACAGGCAGCAATTGATCCTTTAATTCATCGAGGTGAAATTCAGTTTTCTCATAAGAAGGCGGTAAACCGTCTTCTTCAGGGAGGAACCACATCTGCAGAGACCTCACTTCTTCTGTCGGAGAGGGGTTTACTTCCGAATGGACCACCCCGGTTCCGGCTGTCATTCTCTGGATGCCTCCCCAGGTGGTGACGGCCCGTTCCCCTGTACTGTCTTCATGCTGAAGCTGTCCGCTCAGAACAACCGTCACAATCTCCATTTCCTGATGTGGATGGGCACCGAACCCCCTAGAAGGGGCAATGATGTCATCGTTCAGCACCCTCATCGGACCAAAGTTAAGATTATCCGGGTCATAATGATTAGCAAACGAATAGGTGAACCAGCTTTTCAGCCAGCCATGATCTGCTGAATACCTTTCTTCTGCAGGATAACGTTTTATCATGCCTCTATCACCTCAATTTATTAGAATAGCAGGGCGTCCAGCGAAAATGTCCCTGCTCCGATCAATGCCACGCCAAGCGTGACCACAATGAGCATCACATTATATTCTGCACCATTTTGTGTAACCCAATAACCGTTTGGACCGTGAACTTTCAATATGGCAACGATCATAGTACAGATGATGACCAGGGCAGCGAATGGCGTCAGCAAACCGGCTGCGAACAAAAGACCGCCCAAAACTTCTGAAATCCCTGCCATCAGTGCCATCGTTTTACCTGGTTTAATTCCGACAGAATCGAAGAAACCCCCGGTCCCTTCCAATCCATGTCCGCCAAACCAGCCGAATAATTTCTGTGTCCCGTGGGCAGCAAATGTCAATCCCACGACCAAACGGATTATCAATAAACCTAATGCAGCTAAAACCGCCATCTTTCTTCCTCCTTGGTGTTTTCCCATCGAGATGTCTGTTCAAACAATTCAAATTCAATTATTTTAAATTTGATTATCTTTAATTTGAGATATTTGCATAAAAAAAGACAAACCATTATCTCGAAAGTATTTATTTTGAATTCAAGATAATTGTATGACAGCTCCTCACTTTCTGTCAATCATTTTTTACATTTTTTGTACTTTGGATAAAAAATGGGTGGAGGAAATGAAGAGGTCCGTCCCTCAAACAGGGGACGGACCTCTTAACATATATAAATGGATCAAAAATCAAAATTGTCCGGATCCGGACCAAAGCGCTCGTTGAGGTTCAGGTTGTTGATTTGGTTCACTTCTTCTTTTGACAGTTCGAAGTTGAACAGATCAGCATTTTCTTTGATCCGGTTTTCATGAACTGATTTCGGGATGATGATGACGTCGTTTTGCAGATGCCAGCGAAGAATGACTTGCGCTGCTGACTTTCCATGCTTATCTGCAATGTGGTTCAATGTCGGTTCATCAAGCAATCTTCCCTGGGCAATCGGGGACCATGCTTCTACTGCGATATTCTGCGATACACAGTATTCCCGGAGACTTTCCTGATTCAAACGGGGGTGACATTCGATTTGGTTCAGCACTGGCTTTTCATTGCTGTTATTCAGCAGATCTTCGAGATGGTGCTGATGGAAATTACTCACACCGATGGATTTAATCAGCCCTTCGCTGTGTAACCTCTCCATCGCTTTCCATGTTTCTTTGTATCGGGCTTCTACCGGCCAGTGGATGAGATAGAGATCCAAATAATCCATGTCCAGTTTTTTCAGGCTCGTTTCAAATGCCTTCAATGTTGTATCGTAGCCTTGATCACTATTCCACACTTTCGATGTGATGAACAGTTCCTCCCTTGCCACTCCACCTTCTTTCACACCTTGACCCACGCTCTCTTCATTGTCGTAGATCGCTGCTGTATCGATGGAACGGTACCCTGACTCAATCGCTGTTTGAACAGCCTGTACCGTTTCAGACGGATCTTTCATTTGGTAAACTCCTAAACCGACATAAGGAATTTCAATTCCGTTATGTAAAGTTTTCGTGCTTTGTAAGTTTTTCAACATATTGCATCCCTCCTGATTACATATTTTACAAACTTCATATCCAGAATGCTAATTTTATGATTGTAAAGTTTCTGCCTGCCTTCAATCCGGCATGGTCCAATTTCACCATGATTTTAGTGAATAAGTCCTCTCTCAATCAAGGGAAAGCCTGCATTCCCCTGCCCTCCTTGATTTTTTGGCATCAATTATGACAAAAGACGATCCATTTGGCACCCGTACTATTACAAGCTGTAAAAAACTAGTCATTCATATTCATTTTTAACATTCTGTGAAATCATTTACATTTCTTGATAGTGCGCTTTCATTTAATGGTACATCAGTCTTGAGGGACTATTGACCATCCCGGGAAACTTGTCTATACAAGCGTTGACGCTGCTTCACCCCATTAGTATAGTAACGAAGCAAAATAAAAAAACAGGACGAGAGGTGTTACCATGGCACAAGCCAAACAATCCTTGAGAGTTTTCTTTATACTTTCTATTGCAATCATGATCACACTATCGGCTTCACTGACTTCAGCATTCGCAGCAGTCACTCAGCCAGAAGCAGACACTCCTTTAAATAAGGAGAATCTCCAAACGCTTTCTGCAAAGGATGTGAAGAAACTCGATAATGGGGTTCAATTCGATCTGGGAGAATATCAAGCCTTCATTCGTATCTTCTCTAAAGATCTAGTAAAAGTTTCTGTATTAAAAGAAGGACAGAAAGAAGAATACTCTAAAGCCATCGCTAAAAAAGACTGGAAAACGCCACATTTCAAAACCAAAGATGGCAAAGATGTTTATACGATTGAAACAGAGGAGCTTACCATCAAGATCAGTAAATCTCCATTCGGGGTCAAATTTCTTGATAAAGAAGGCAATGTCATCAATGAAGACTATATGAAGAACGGTGCTTCCTCTGGTTACGAAGACGGAAAGCCTTACGTATTCAAAAAAACCGACAAAGGTGAGAATTTCTACGGATTCGGAGAACAGGCCGGATTGAACTTCAACCAGCGCGGTGAAAGCATCGGCATGTGGAACACAGATGCCTATAAATATACGAAAGATACGAAATATGTCTATACGTCAATTCCTTTCTTCATGGGACTGAAAAATGAAAAAGCCTATGGAATCATGTTCGATAACTCTTACCGTTCCTATTATGAAATGGCCAGTGAGTCAGATGACTACTACTACTTCTACGCAAATGGCGGTCCCCTTACATATTACTTCATGTACGGCCCTGACATTTCAAACGTGTTAGATGTCTACACTGAGTTAACCGGTAAAATGAATATGCCTGCCAAATGGTCCCTTGGTTTACATCAAAGTAAATGGGAATATACAGCAGACGAAATTGTCGATGTGGCAAAAACCTATCGTGAAAAAGGAATTCCTGTTGATACGATGCATTTTGACATCGATTATATGGATGGATACCGTGTATTCACGTGGGACGATCAATATAAAGATGCCCTTCAGCAGTTGAAATCAATGGACGGCTTCCATGCGATTGCCATCAATGATCCGGCTGTAAAACAAGATGAAAACTATGAGATGTATCATGAAGGCGTCAAGAATGACTACTTTGCGAAGAATGCGGACGGATCCATGTTCATCGGACCGGTTTGGCCGGGAGATTCGGCATTCCCCGACTTTTCAAAAGAAGAGGTCCGTGATTGGTGGGCATCCAAGCACAACACATTATTCGATGCCGGCATCGACGGAATCTGGAATGATATGAACGAACCTGCCGTGTTCCTTGACGGGCCGGAATTCAATCATACAATGCCGCTTGATTCATATTTCGGAACAGAGGACGATAAAATCCTTCAAACGGAATATCATAACCTTTATGGTCATGATGAGGCAGAAGCAACTTATAATGCTTGGGAAATGTATAAACCAAATCAACGACCATTTGTCCTGACACGTGATATGTTCGCAGGGTCTCAGCGTTATGCTGCACTATGGACTGGTGACAATGCAAGTACATGGGAACACCTGCAAATGTCACTTCCTATGAACATGAACATCGCCCTTTCCGGAGTGGCAAACGTCGGAAATGATATTGGCGGATTCGCTGACCGCCCGGATGCTGAACTATTTGCCCGCTGGATCGAGGTCGGGGCTTTCCTTCCATTCTCCCGCATTCATTATGATTCAGATGCAAAAGCCACCGTCAAACAGGGTCAGGAGCCTTGGGCTTTCGGTCCTGAAGTGGAGGAAATCAGCAAGAAGTACATCGAAATGCGTTATAAGCTTCTACCATACTTATACAACGCATTCCAAGATTCAGCAGAAACAGGCAAGCCGGTTCAACAGCCGCTCGTTTATCATTATCAAAAAGACAAAAACACATATGACATCAACGATCAATTCATGTTCGGAGATTCCATGATGCTTGCACCGGTTGTCGAACAAGGAAGCACAAACCGTGACGTTTACCTTCCTGAAGGTGAAACATGGGTGAACTTCTGGACACAAGAAGAGTATAAAGGTGGACAATCCATCAATGTTGACGCTCCACTCAAGGACCTTCCGATTTTCGTGAAGAAAGATTCCATCATCCCGACCCGGGAAGTGCAGCAATACACAGATGAAAAAGAACTGACAAACCTATTACTGGACACCTATGTAGATGGAAAAGCATCTTACAGCTTCTATGAAGATGACGGAGAGTCGCTGGATCATGAAAATGGAGAATACGATATCACAAACTTCCAAGTTGAAAAGAAACACAACAAAATTGAATTCTACCAATCCATGAAAGCAGACAACTTTGATTCTCATATTGAGCAGTATACATTGAAGCTGAATAACGAAAAAGCTCCAAAGAGAGTTCAGGCACATCACAGAAAATATCACGAAGTTCCTTCAATGGACGAAATGACCGAAACAAAGCGTTCTTACTTCTACGACAAAAAAACCAAAACCCTTTACGTCAACATCCCTGCTGACGAAGGAAAAAAAGTTCAGATCAAATTCTGATCAATCTATAAAAAAGGATCCGGCCTTCATGTCCGGATCCTTTTTTCATACCATGTACAGGAAAGGTCCGTCCCTCCATTTCGAGGGACGGACCTTTATGAATTCAGAGGCCGATGAATTGTTCCCTTCGCTTTCCAATGAAGGCAAGCTTATGGAGCGGGCGTGTCATGGCTACGTATTGGAGCTTGATATCCAATTCATTCTTCGGGTTGAATGCTTCATCCACCGCTGCGATGATCACGACATCAAATTCCAGCCCTTTTGAAAGATAGGATGGGACCACAACGATTTGGTCTTTCGGGATCGATTCCTTTTCTTCCAGCAGCTTGACGCTTCCCGGCCGCCGGTGCGAGAGCATCTCACTGATTTGTACACAATCTTTCATGCTCTTTCCGATGACGGCGAAGGTATGGAAACCTTCTTTCCTGCCTGCTTCCACTTTTTCCTCGATGTTGGCTGCCAGTGTTTCAAGATCCGCATATTCTTCATACGTCGGGACATCCCCGTGCCTTACCACCGGGTTCACTTTCGGAAAATCATAAGGTAAAAGACTAAGAAGTTCATTGGCTTCCTCCATAATTTCAATCGTCGTCCGGTAGCTTTTTTGAAGCTCGGTATACGTCGCCCGGGGAAAGATATCACGATAGACAAGCTCCCAGGACTGAAGCCCCCGATAGGAGTGAATGCCCTGGGCAAGATCGCCGACCAGTGTAAACATATCGGTTTCCAATGCCTTCTTTAAGGAATAAAGCTGCATATAACTATAATCCTGCGCTTCATCGATGACGATATTTTTCGCTTTATAATATTTATCAATGCCGAATAAGTGGGATTGTAAGTATAGAAGAATCGCCAGATCCTCGACTTCATACTTCTTTTTCTTGGCGTATTTCAGCGTATAATGACAAAGCTGCTCCGCCTGATCCCTGCTGAGGTCCCCCTTCGAGTACGATACAAGGCGTTCCGGATCAGAGAATAATTCAATGAAGTACTGATCCAGACTCTTCTTCTCAAACTGTCTCATGTACCCATTGACGCTTGTACGGATCGCTTTTTTGATCTCGATTACCCGTTCAGTTTTCTTATCCAGAGCCTTTGACACGTATTCCTTCCGGTTTCCTGCCTTTGAACGTTCAAACAAAGCCGTTTCGATCCGTTCATCGAAGAACTTCTCCACCTTCTCCACCATCTGTTTCTTGTTCGAACGGACATAGCTTTGAAGAAGGGATTTAAGCTTCTCAATCCTGCGATAAATCGGCATATACGTATATTCTTCTTTAAAAAGATGAGTGAACCTCTTGGCGGTATATAGCTTATATTTATCAACATAGAAGTCTTTCGATGTATAAAAACGCTGTTCGATTTCCTCGAGATAATCATCCAGGATTCGCCTGAATGCCTTGGATCCTTTGAAGCCTGAAATCCAGGAAGCGATCTTTACCTCTTCATCATGGGCTTCAATCAATTTTATGAGCTTGTCGTCCTGAACTAAAGACAGACTCTTTTCTAAACAGGTCATCACGTAATCGGTAAAAGTAGTCTGTCTTACCCGCTCGACTCCGAGCTCCGGCAGCGCTTCTGAAATGTAATCAATGAACAGATTACTCGGTGCCAGAATCATCAGTTGACTCGGATCGAAATATTGTTTGTAGTTATAAATAAAGTAAGAAATCCGATGAAGGGCAATGGTGGTCTTTCCACTTCCGGCAGCCCCCTGCACAATGATCGGCTTATTTAAATCGGCACGGATGATCCGGTTTTGTTCCTCCTGGATCGTGGAAATGATCTCGGTTAACCGATTACTGGAGCTTTTGGCTAAAGAATCCTGAAGCAATTCATCCGTCGTGGTCAAATCAATATCGCGGATTTCCTCCAGAAGGCCATCCTCGACCATGTATTGACGCTTGAGTGACAAGTCTCCTTCATACGTCTCATCTTCAGCCTCATACGATACATCGCCGATCCTTCCTTCGTAATACAGATTCGCGATGGGAGACCGCCAGTCCACGATGATTTGTTCTTGATTCTCCCGCTGATACAGGGAGGTCTTCCCGATATAGTGCTTCTCCACCTTATCCGAACCCTCATGCTGGAAATCAATCCGTGCAAAATACGGCTTCGACTTTGCTTTCGTAAGCGACTCCAATTCTTCTTTGGACATCTCAAAAAAGCTTGAGTTCGTCAAGATATCGATGTAGGCAGCACTGGACTCGCCCCAATCAATATCTCCAAAAGCTTTTTCCATGTTTTCCTTATACTTTTCCTTACTCGTCTGGGATGTATCAATCACAACGTCGATGTAACGTTTCGTGAACGCTAACCGTTCAGATTCAATTTTAAAATCGGGATGATGGTTCGATTCCTTCGTCATACATTTCTCCTTCCAAATGTTTTAGCCGCAATGGAGAAAAAAACATCCTGTCACTTCCATAAAGGTAACGACGCTCTATGGATAAACAGAACTAAATAGACATATCGAAATCTGTAAAAATTATGTAGGCGTTTAGGAGCAGGAATATATATTATCAGATAATTAAGGAAAGTTCAATAAGAAAAGCGCAGGCGGCTTGGGAGCCCCGACAAGCACAACTGGGAAATCCCAAAAGGCGCTCTTTGCCTTATGGGATTTATCCGTTGTGACCTCGAGGGGCTAGCCGCCGGAGCTGGACAATCGAAATGCGCAGGCGGCTTGGGCAGCCCCGACAAGTACAACTGGGAAATCCCCAAAGGCGCTCTTTGCCTTATGGGATTTATCCGTTGTGACCTCGAGGGGCTAGCCGCCGGAGCTGGACAATCGAAATGCGCAGGCGGCTTGGGCAGCCCCGACAAGTACAACTGGGAAATCCCCAAAGGCGCTCTTTGCCTTATGGGATTTATCCGTTGTGACCTCGAGGGGCTAGCCGCCGGAGCTGGACAATCGAAATGCGCAGGCGGCTGATCAGGAACGCAGAAAAAACCTTCACCTAAAAAGATGAAGGTTTTTCAACTCAATTAAGAGGAAACACGATATGAAAGCTTGTTCCTTTCGATACCCTGCTTTCAACCGAAATGCTTCCCCCCATGGCTTCAATGATCCGATAGGACACCATGAGACCAAGGCCTGTCCCTTTTTCCTTTGTGGAAAAGTATGGTTCACCAAGCCGGGCTTTTTGTTCAGGTGTCATGCCCATGCCCGTGTCTTTGATGAGAAGGTGGACGTTCCCCTTCCTCACCTCAGAGCCGATGGTGAGTTCTCCTCCTTCAGGCATGGATTCAATGGCGTTTTTGATGATGTTCAGAAACGCCTGCTGAAAACTTCTCGTGTTCCCGAGAATCGTCGCATCGTCGATTTGCTTTTGGACCAGCACCGATTGTTGATTGCTTAAGGGCTCGACCATATCGGCAAGCTTATGGAGCTGTTCGGCGATGGAGATGCTTTCCACCTGCTCCGGGTCGGGCTTCGCAAATGTCAGGTAATCATCGATGATTTCTTCAGCCCGGTTCAACTCAGATGAAGCGATTTTCAAATATTGTTCTTTCTTTCCAGGCGGAAGATTGTCCTGATTCAGGAGCCTTAAGAACCCTTTAATCACCGTCAAAGGATTCTTGACCTCATGGGAAATGCTTGCCGCCAATTGGGACAGCACTTCCATCTTTTCTATCTTTACTAGTGCTTGCTTGATTTGCATCTGCTTTAACAGTGTTTCGCTTATGTATGTAAGAATGAGCATCCCGACTGAAGGCAGTAAGATGAAATTGATGAAATAGCTTTTATCGATAACAAAAACCGTCATCGCCTTCGCAATTAAGGCAGCAAGGATCGAGTGCACCGTAAATAGCACCACTGAAAACAGTATTTTGTTGCGGCTTGCAAGCATGGAAAAACGGAACCATTTCATGGCTGCGACGGTCAGGACAAAAATAACAACGTAGATGACGAATGCCACAGCGCTCCAGCTGTAGATCATTGTCCTTGATACCAATAATACAACCAGCAGGGCAAACCCTGTGACTGGGCCACTGTACAAGATACCGAGAACAAACGGGATCATCCGCAAATCATGGACGCAATACTGGTTTTGATAAATCGGCGACAGCATGCACAGGATGATGGCAATACTGAATGATACAAATGTGGCTGCCCTCGCATACCATTGGTGCAATCGAATTTTTTCAACAAGGAAAAAAATGAAAAATATACTTAAAATGATATAAAAAAAGTTATTGATTACATCCTGATTAAAGATCATCTTCGTACCCTTTGGCCTTTCAAAAAATTGTCCCCACGATTGAAATTTTACCATATTAAAGCACAAACCGTTACAGAAAAATGTATTTTCATCCATACAAAATAAGTTGACTCCCCGGCATCTGATACCGGGGAGTCAACTCTCACACCCTATTCAAACGTTGTCCAAGATGTTTAGCCAATTCCAGCATGCCATACCGTCCATATTCCACTTCGGCATCCCTGTTATAATTCGTATTGGTATTCACATCATATGTGTACTTGGTGCCTTCTTGATCCTCGATGAATTCTATCCCGGCCACATCGATCCCATTTTCTTGCAAAAACGCTTCATATCTTTGGATGATCGCGTCAGAATACCCATCCCTGATTTGAAATTTGGGCTTTTCCTCCCTCTCTCCAGACGGGCAGAATAAATCATCCACCTGGCACACGTCTGCAGGACATAATTCGAAACCTTTGGAGGTGTCCACTTTGACAGCATAGACAAACTTCCCTCCAATGAATTCACATCGGGTAATCGACGCATCCGGGGATTCAATATATTGCTGGATCAAGGTCGTGCCGTCCAATGGCTCTTCGAAATCATCACTGTCGACATACGCCTTCAAGGCTTCAACAGAATGAAACAGCCGTACGCCAAGACCTTTTCCTGCCCGGTTATGCTTTGTAATAAATGATGTTTCACTGAGTTTCTCTGCCGCCTCGATGATTTGCTTTTTCCCTACGGCTGCAATCGTTTTCGGCGTCTTGATCCCTGACGCGTTCAACGCCATGTACTGGTTCACCTTGCTTACTTCCAACCGCAGTGCCCGGCTCCCGTTCAAGACGGTCCGTCCATGCCGCTCCAGCCAGGAAAGGACACTTTCCGTCAACTCAGGTGCGAAGCGGTGGTTCCGGGTATGGGAAGAAGCACTGATGCGATTATAATATATCCCTTCCGGCGGCTCTTCAGATAAATTAACGATTCCCTGATCCAGGAACCATTCCTCGTACGGAAGCTGAAGCTCGTCCAGACGTGCGGTTAAGTGCCGCGTCCATTCATTGTTTTCATGTATGATATGAATTTTTTTCACGGTTTCGACCCCTTTGTCCATAAAATGAAATAAAACCCCTTTAACACAAAGTAATCCTACTATAAAAGTAGGATTTAGGTCAATTTCTGGATTCACTTCAGTTTTCTGTCTGATCTCATCTGGATCTTCATCCCGCTCTTTGGCAGGTGATCACCCGGCTTCAGTAATGACTGATTATCCTCGCCCTTACCATCATCCTTTAAAATATCCCTGATTTCCTGCAGCACTTCCAGGTTGGTCGTCTGCTTTACCTTGTACGGCTGTGCTCCTCCTTTAAGATGATTCACCACTTTGATCATCAGAAAAATACTCATGGCCACCAGCAAAAAGTCAACCAATGCACTGAGGAACTTCCCCACTTCAATCACCTCTGCCCCTATCCGAAGATGGATTCCTTCGAAGTTTATCCCGCCAAACAGGATGCCGATTGCAGGCATCATAAAGTCCTGCACAAGCGACTCAACAATTTTGCTGAATGCGGATCCGATGATGACGGCAATCGCTAATTCGAAAACATTCCCCCTTGAAATAAACTGTTTGAATTCTGACCACATCTCCCATTCACCTGCCACTTCATTACTCCTAACATATGGCAGAAACCAAGGGGATATGAAGACAAGAATAAAAACAGACTAAAAGAACTTTCCGATGAGGGCCATTAACATGATCACTGCAACGATTCCCATCACAACGATCAGAATCTTTTCTTCCTTGTCTCCCAACATGTCTCTTCGCCTCCTTTTATCAAAATTACACACTGCTCCGTTCAAACAGCACCGTCTCCAAAATGACAGGGTTAGGATTGTCCCTTTCGAGAAATAGTCTAAAGGATTCTTCCCCCATCTTCCGAATCGGCACTTCAAAGGATGTGATATCCAGCGCATCAGCAATCGGGTGATTATCAAAACTCAAGACAGCCAGATCTTCCGGTATCCTTATCCCTCTTTTCCCTGCCTCTGCGATGATGCCGGACGCTACTTGATCGCTCGTTGCGATGATGGCAGTTGGCCTTTCTTTCAGCTGTGCCCACGTCCTGACCACATTCCGTCCATCCTGCAAATCGTAGCATTCATTGAAGATCCACTCGCTTCTGGCACTTTCAGACGCTGACTCCAGGCTGTCGTGAAAGCCACGGATCCGCTCTTCACTATTTGTACCGAATGTCCGGTGCAGGCAAAGTCCGATCCTGGTATGACCTTTTGAATGAAGGTAATCCACCCCATCCCGAATACCCTTGTAATGATTGATGAACACCTTTTTACACATTGGCTCGTGAATATTTTCACACATCACCACATCCGGTCCTATGTAAGGTGTAAGCACATCAATCGGATTCGACCTCGACGTGAGAATCAATCCGTCCACTTCCTTCATCTTCAGCCGGTGAAAAGCTTCCAGCTCAGCCCCTCGATCGTAATTTGTTTGAAAGAGCTGAACATGATAGCCATGCTTCAACGCTTCCCCTGCGATCCCCTGCAGGATTTCCCCGAAGTATGGAAGGTTCAAATACGGCAACACAACACCGATGCTGTACGTTTTCCCTTTTGATAAATGAACCGCATTCGCGTTTTTTATATAATTTAATTGCTCAACTGCCTCCAGAACCTTCTGACGTTTCTCCTCTTTCACATACGGATGCTCATTCAACACCCGCGAAACAGTGGAAACGGAAACCCCGGCGAGCTTGGCGATGCTCCGGATATTCGTCATATCCATTCCCCCTTTTTTTATAAAAAAAGCCCTTGCCATGAAACGCGTTTCACAGTTTACAGTAGATCATGCAAGGGGGCACAGTGCTTTCCCCCTGTGATCTGAGAAGGAGGCTGTCACAATGCTAGGTATTTTATGTTTACCCATTCTTTGCTTCATCATCGTCGGAGGGAGCTATGCCGCATTAAAGCCTATCAATTTCTATACTCCCCGCGATCAGGATGATTCACTGGAGCAGGTTGTTTTCAACTTTCGCGACTACTCTTGACCTACCCATTTCATGGCCCAGTCCTGGACTGCATCCATCACCGGCTTCAGTTCCATCCCTTTATCCGTCAAACTGTATAAAACCTTGACCGGCTTCCCGTCCACCACATCCCGGTGGACGATGCCGGCCTCTTCCAGTTCCTTCAATCTGTCAGTCAGCACCTTCTGACTGATATTCGGAATCTTCCCATGTAAATCTTTAAACCGGCACTCACCGTCAAATAAAACTTTTATCATCAACCCGATCCACCGCTTTCCCAACAATTCAAAAGCAGAAGCATATTTCGGACAAAGTTTTGTTTCCATTTCATACAACACATCCTAAATCGTTATCACTTGACGCAAAATAAAACGTCGGTTATATTGTTCATATTGTAACCTAACTTACAAAAAGTAAGTAACTAATCTTTATATACCATATTATAACACTGTGTTAAACATCAAGGAGGCAATAACATGGAAGATTTCTTACAACTCGTCGAAGCACGACGCTCAACAAAAGTCTATGACCCGCAGGTGGAAATCCCACGGGAAGAACTGGTCGGACTACTCGAAACAGCAGGAAAAGCACCTTCTGCCTGGAACCTGCAACACTGGAAATTCTTAGTATTCGATCAAAAAGAAGTACAAGAACGCCTGCTTCCGATCGCTTACAATCAGCAACAAGTACACGACGCTTCTGCAGTCGTTGCGGTACTCGGAGATCTAGAAGCAAATAAAAACATCGATCCCGTCTTCGATCCTGCTGTTGAACAGGGAGAAATGACAGCCGAAATCAAAAACGTACTAAAAACTCAAATCGACGGCGCATACGGCCGCGAAGAATATCCACGTGATGCAGCATACAGCAACGCTTCCCTCGCAGCAATGCAGCTGATGCTTGCCGCAAAAGCAAAAGGCTGGGATACTTGCCCGATCGGCGGATTCAACCCATCAGCCTTAGTATCTGAATTCAACATCTCAGACCGCTACCTTCCAATCATGCTGATCACGATCGGAAAACCATTGCAGGAAGCCCGTAAATCAGGCCGCCTCGATATCCGAAACCTCATTGACTGGGCTGAATAAGCCTTTAAATTAATAGGACAATCAGAACGCATTCAATCTTTTATGAAGATTGGATGCGTTTTTGATTGGGCGGAGCGTGGATGGGTTTGGTAGGGTAGCTTGCCGTGGGGGGAGAGCAAGGGATTGACTATATTGTGGGATCTTACGGGGAGAGATTCAGAATGGATGGTTGTAGGGGCAGGCGGAGCAATATAGAGAGGCTCAGGTTGGAATGCTAATTACCTCATTTGGATGGCTATTTCCGTTGTTTTTTATATTAATTTGTAAAAATAATACTAAATTTTGACGCTTCACTGTCAAAAATGGGCATCTATTTAAAGTACATGTACCCTATCAGGGGTAGTTGACCAGGTTATTGCGCAACTTTCGATGTTGATTGCGTAACTTTCACCATTTATTGCGCGAGAATCAATGTTTATTGCGTGACTTTCCGGGTGGATTGCGTAATTGTCTTTTCACACCGTTTGGATAGCTGTTTCCATTGTTTTTCATATTAATTTGCAAAAATAATACTAAATTTTGACGCTTCACTGTCAAAAATCGTCATCTATTAAAAGTACATGTACCCTACCAAGGGCTGTTGAACAGGTTATTGCGCAACTTTCGATGTTGATTGCGTAACTTTCACCACTTATTGCGTGAGAATCAATGTTTATTGCGTGACTTTCCGGGTGGATTGCGTAATTGCCAACTTCCCATACAAATAAAGGAAGCACCCGTTCCATTCCAATGCCTTATAAAAAAATCCGTAAGAAGATTCGTATCCTCTTACAGATCCACAGTCCATCAATTAGCAGTACGATCCTTCGATTGCGTCTATTTGAAAGGTAATTGCGTCATAATAATTTTCATTGCGTCTCTTACTTAAAGGATTGCGTCAAAATTTCTTTATATGCGTCTTTTTACAAATAAACCCATATGACTGATCGCTCAGTCGAATCGAATCGAGTCGGAGTCGAATCACCCCTAGTGGCACCCTACTCCAACGTCCCCCTACCCAAACCATACAAAGCGGGCCAACCAATCCAATCGACCCGCCTATCACCTCTTAAATCTTCAACAATTCCTTCGTCACCCGCCGGATGATGTCCGGCAACACGGAGAATGTGTATGGCTTATATACCCTTTCCGTCCATTGATGACCGTCTTTGCCGTACACACCGATATTGATCGATGGAATGTTAAGTTTCCTGATCATATCGATGGGGACGGGGTAGAGCTGATCGATGAGGGGGAGGTTTTTCTTGAACACTTCAATATCCTCATCTTCTTCATGAAGGGAAAGAAAACTGCCGTCGGCGAGGTAGGGGAAGAAGCGTTTGATGACGAATTCCTCGCCGGTTTCTTTTGAGATGTCATCGAGGCATGCGCCCAGTACTTCCCTGACCCGTTTTCCGTATTCGTTGTCTTCATTGACATAGTTGTGGGGCAAAAACGGCGGTGCAAAGAAGATGATGACCCTCGGTGTGCGATCTGGGTCCAGTTGCTGCAGGGCTTCGACCATGGCATAAGCGATTGTCCGTCTGTCTTCCCCGTCCATATCATGGAAGATTTTCTTCATGACGGGATCAGGATCGATGCCCCTTTCTTTTAACCAGAAGATGTACTCTCGCAAGCTCATTACTTCTATCTCCCATGAGAATTCTCTTTCAGGGAAGCCATGATAGCTTCGGTACTTTTCATATTGTTCCTTGCTCCGTGCCTCTGCCTCGCTTACTACTTTCATGGCGACTTTCTTCATTTCGTAGAGGACTTCCCTTGCCGTTTTTTCATAAACAAAATAGTTGAAGTAAAGGGACGCACTGAGTGGCGTCTGCACATTGTACGTATGCTTATCGTCTTTAAAATATAAGCATGAAGGAGGCAGGGTGAATTCCCCCGGAATATCTTCGAGATACGTTAAGTTCTGATTCACCTCCAAGTTGATCCTGGAAGCGATAATGGTGGGATCGATTGATGTCAGGACATCGCCTACATGTGCTTCCCTTCCATATATATAAAAGCTGGGTAGAAGCTTTCCGGCCGCTCCGGTGTAGATATATCTCTTACAGTCCCCATCATAGATCGGTGAAATGAAGTCGGTGTTGATCGCGGCGACGTAGTCCAGGCCTTCTTCCTTCAATCGGTAAAGCTCGCTTAAAGCAGTAATCATCCCGGCATGCTCACTTTCTTCGTCTCCATTGAATAAGAAGAGTAAATGTCCGTCGTGCTCCTTTTCTTTGGAGTGGTGCAGAAGGTTCGCAAGGTGAACGGCGATGCCGCTTTGCATATCAAGGGCTCCCCTTCCGAATAACCACTTTCCGGACAGTGCGTCTTCCCGCACCTTTTCCTCCCCTTCATAATCCATAAAGAATTTTTGCAGAAAGTCGGGATCATGTGCCATATCCTGCAATGCCCCGTAATCATCGGTGCCGACCGTATCATAGTGGGCATGGAATAGAAGAGTTTTTGGTGACTGTCCTTTTAAAAGGGCGAATACGTTCTTCCTTCCGACTGGATCGTTCGGGACTTCCTGCATCCATACCTGGTCAGGATGCTCCTTGAAATAAGGGAACGATGAAATCAGTTCATATATGAATCTCGCTTTTTCACTTTCTCCTGTTGTACCGTTGTAACTTTTCAGAGCGACTAATGACCGTGTGATCTGTTCAATCTGTTCTGAGATTGGTTTGTTTTTAAGTTGTGGATACACGTTAGTACCGCCCCTTTCTCTAAGTGATACCAGTTGCGCTGGATGGGGGATGCTCCCCCTGTAATTGATAACATCTTATCGAAAACGGAAGGTGTTTGGAAGGGGTTACAATATAATTTCTTGAAAAAAATTCGGGGAAATCTATTGAATTTCGCTCAAATAACGAATAATATAGGAGTTGCTTGTTTTTAATGTTCGTATTTATTGGAGGAATTATGATGTTTAAATTGAAGGAAAACGGTACAGACCCTAAAACGGAGATACTGGCCGGAATCACCACATTTTTAACAATGGTATATATAGTGATTGTCAATCCAATCATTTTATCTGATGCAGGGGTGCCTTTTGACCAAGTATTCCTGGCGACCATCATTGCAGCAGTTGCCGGTACTTTATGGATGGCACTGTTCGCGAACTATCCTATCGCCATCGCCCCGGGTATGGGACTGAATGCGTATTTCACATACTCTGTCGTTGGTGCACACGATGATATTTCATACATCGTCGCATTCTCTGCCGTATTTGTTGCGGGGATTGTGTTCATCATTCTTTCATTGACGCCTTTGCGAAAAAAATTGATCGAAGCGATTCCGCAAAATTTGAAGCACGGAATTACAGCAGGGATCGGGTTGTTCATTGCCTTCATCGGATTGCGTCTGACCGGCCTTATCCAGGCTCACCCGACGAACCTTGTGCAGCTCGGTGATCTCCATTCTTCTTCAGCGATCCTTGCATTGACCGGTCTTGCGGTCACGTTGATTCTGATGGTCTTGAATGTGCACGGTGCCCTGTTTATCGGGATGATCGTCACAGGGATGATCGCGTATTTCACAGGCGAGTTATCCTTTAAGGATGGGTTTGTCGCCCTTCCTCATCTGCCTGAAGGACTGATTGTCGCAAATCCGATTACGGCGTTTGCTGACGTTTTCCAATATGGTTTATATGCCGTAGTCTTCTCCTTCTTACTTGTCACGATTTTCGATACGACTGGTACAATGATCGGAGTTGCCCAGCAGGCGGGACTCATGAAAGGCAATACACTTCCTCGTGCGAGACAGGCACTTCTCGCTGATTCAGTCGCAACGACTGTCGGGGCAATGTTCGGTACGAGCCCGACATCTGCTTACATTGAATCTTCAGCAGGGGTTTCTGCAGGAGGAAGAACCGGACTGACAACGTTGACCGTTTCAATCTTATTCATTGCGTCAGCTTTCTTCGGCCCGCTTGTCAGCTCAGTATCCGGGATTGCAGCCATCACGGCACCGGCACTGATCATCGTAGGAAGTCTGATGATGGGAAGCATTTCAAAGATTTCATGGGATCAGCTTGATGAAGCCTTCCCTGCTTTCCTCATCATCCTGAGCATGCCGCTGACATCAAGCATTGCAACAGGTATTGCATTGGGCTTCATTTCCTATCCAATACTGAAAGTTGTCAAAGGTCAGTGGAAGCAAGTTCATCCACTTGTGTATATCTTTGCCGTTCTATTCTTCTATCAATTGGCATTCCTGCCTCATTAATGAAGATACTGAAAGACCGTTCAGAGCGAACGGTCTTTTTTTATAGTATTCCTGCCTGCTCTGTCCACACTCTTCTGACATTCTGCAGCGTTCGCCCTTCAAAGGTTAAGCAATAAATATCAGGCATCTCAAGCGCTCTCCAAAAATTCACATCATAGCTTTCATCGAAGTGATTCATGATGAGCACCATGATGTTTCCATGGGTTCCGACTGCGACGTTTTTCCCATTATATTCTTCCAGCAGGTTAAATATCCCCTGTACGCCCCTTTTTTGAGCGGTAGCATTCGACTCTCCCCCTTCGAATGAAAAGGCCGGGTCTCCCCATACTTTCGAAATCGCCTGCTGAAAGTCATCCACAGGCTCACCCGATAACGTCCTCTCCTTCATTTCCTCCACCATCCTGATATCCTGACCGATGTGATGTGCGATCCCTTCCACCGTTTCAATCGCTCTCTGGTAAGGACTTGAACAGACAACATCGATGTTTTCTTTCATTAATAGTTCAGTCACAATCTTTGCATCCCGTTTTCCTTTTTCCGATAAAGGCCTCGTCCGTTCCTCCGGTGTATAAACCGAATGAGCGTGCCTCGCAAAGTACAACCTGGTCACATTCGTCCCCTCCTTTTTCATCTAAAAAAATGAAAAAGCTGCTACCTCTAACAGCCTTTCCTAGTCCCATACCTTATCCAATTGTGTTGAATAAAAGGCGATCGCCCTTTTGTAAGGCTGGATCGTTTCGTCTTGTGACGTGTCCACGATACAGGTGAGAAGATGCTCCATCGCCTCTTTGTGCCCGTCGAGATGATACAGGGCCATGGCGTAAAAAACCTTCAACCCGTTATTGTCGGGAAACCGCTCCATGCCTTCCTTTAAAACGGATCGGCTCTTCCCATATTCACCCAATGACCGATATGTACTTCCCAACCCGATATAAGCGCCCTGCAGATGAAGGTCCGTCAATCCCAGCCGGATCGCCTCTTCATAATAAGTGACCGCTTCCCTTTCACAGCCCATCGCATCATGGGTCCAGGCACATTGATAGTGGAGGTATCCGACTTTCGGATCTTCCTCGATCAATTGCTTCCATTTCTTTATAGACGCTTCATGATTACCCGTTCCCCTCAATGAAACGGCTTCTTCAATCCTGCTCATCCTTCATTCCTCCTTATTCGGGAATGTACTCCATCAGCCAGCAATCGTGATACTTCCCTTCGTGAAGCTCATTCTCCGATAGAATCCGGGCTTTGCTGTACCCGCATTTCTCATAGCAGCGGATCGCCCTGGTGTTCCACGTCATCGGGTCCATCACCAGCCGGTGAACACCCTCCTTCTGAAGCAAATACTCGACCACTGCCTTGATCATCTTCGTGCCGACTCCTCTGTTCCAATACACAGCCTCCCCGATGAATTGATCCGTTCCATAAATCACTTCATCCAGATTCGTGTAGCCGTAGCGGATCATCGTTTCTTCATCAAGGGGATAATATTGTAAGTATCCGATCTCCCTTCCCTCATAGAGAACGAGACAGCTCATAACACCCCTGTCCGCAAAAAATTTCTCCTCCACCATTTCCAGTGTGAACGATTGATCCCTGCCTTCATAGAATTCAAGCACCACAGGATCTGACAGCCACCTCACCAGCAAATGCTTATCCCCCTCCTCCAAAGGGCGGATCACCAACTCACCATTCCTCACATCCATACCATACACCCCCATCACACACTCTTTCCTATACATTCATCATCACTGAGACAAAACCCTTTTTTTGAGGGACGGACCTTGATTCCTAGGACCAGGTCCTAGGAATCAAGGTCCGTCCCTCTAAGCTATGACATATTTGTGAATTACTTCACATATACGTATAGTATAATGGATGAAGGAGTAGAATATCACAGTGATTCATGTTATGATTATATTGTGAATTACTTCACAATATATGTTTTCTTCTTTTCTACATCCATTCAAACGGATGCGTATTGTTCAAATAATTTGTGGATAGGTGATGACGGATGACAATTAAATGCACAAATAAAGTAGCGTTAATCGGCACAGGGTTTGTTGGTTCAAGTTATGCCTTCGCCCTGCTTAATCAAGGAATTGCTCATGAGCTTGTGATGATTGATCTGAATAAGGAAAAAGCAGATGGAGATGCTCGTGATTTGAACCACGGACTTGCCTTCGCTCCCCAAATGAAGATATCTGCCGGGGACTACAGCGACTGTAAGGATGCCGATCTTGTCGTGATCACGGCTGGAGCAAATCAGCAGCCTGGTGAAACACGACTGGACCTTGTGGAGAAAAACGTGAAGATCTTTAAAACAATCGTAGACTCTGTCATGGCGAGCGGCTTCAACGGAATATTCCTTGTAGCAACAAACCCCGTAGATATCTTGACTTACGCAACCTGGAAATTCTCCGGGCTGCCAAAGGAAAGGGTGATTGGTTCTGGTACGATCCTTGATACAGCAAGACTCCGATACCTGGTCGGTGAGCATTTCGATATCGATACCCGGAATATCCACGCCTATATCATGGGGGAACATGGCGACACTGAGTTCCCGGTATGGAGTCATACAACCGTCGGTGCCAGTCAACTGAGCGAGTTGATCGATATGGAAAATGAAGAAGTGCAGAACAAGCTCGAAGACATCTTCGTCAACGTAAGGGATGCGGCATATCAAATCATCGAACGCAAAGGGGCCACCTATTATGGCATCGCCATGGGTCTTGCACGGATTACAAAGGCCATTTTTAACAATGAGAACAGCATTCTAACTGTATCTGCCCTTTTAGAGGGAGAGTACGATCAAAACGACATCTACATCGGGGTTCCTGCCATCATCAATCGTGAAGGGATCCGCAAGGTCGTTGATCTGCCATTGAATGAAAAAGAGAAGGCGCAATTCGCCCATTCTGCAGCTACGTTAAAAAGCGTCATCGATAAAGCAATGGAATCTTAATCAGGCAATCATTTCTCAATTGAATAGACACGCACGCCCATCGGACCTCCTCATAAGATAAAGAGAATTCTTTATGAGGAGGTTCTTCTATGTACGGTCACAGACAACTATTCCCAGGAGGCGGATTCCCTGGTTTTCCCGGTGGAGGACAGGGATCTGGCAGTGGGTTCCCTGGTTTTCCGGGCGGAGGGCAGGGCTCTGGCAGCGGGTTTCCTGGCTTTCCCGGCGGAGGGCAGGGATCAGGCAACGGGTTCCCTGGTTTTCCGGGCGAAGGGCAGGGATCTGGCAGTGGCAGCTTTCCAGGCTTCCCAGGTTTTCCAGGTGGCGGCCAAGGGGCACCTGATTCCCCACCACCATCCGGCGGCCATGGCGGCCAAAACCAACATCCACCCGGACCGCCACCGAATTTCCAGCCGCAAAAGACGGCAGTTCAAGGGACGCAGGGCAGTCCAGGCCTCTATGCAGTAGATCCCGGCGCGATCAGAAGATGCTTATTCCACTACACCTATATATGGCTCAAAAGAGATTCCTTCTGGTTCTATCCGGTATATATCGGACACCGTTCAATTGCAGGCTGGAGATGGATCGGCTTCACATGGGTATACTACGGCATCGATTTAGATAAAATCGAATCCTTTACGTGCGTGTAAAATGTATTCATATCCTTCCTACCGAACCACCGCAAATCCCGGAACAATCACCGTTTCAGGAGATCACACGATGTATATCGATCCCGATCAAGCCGTTGTTTCCATTGGCATCGTCACAAAGGATGAAGATTTACAGACTGCTCAACAACTGAATCAACAGCAATCAAGCAGCGTCATGCAATCACTGATGGCTAACGGTGTCCTCAAGAAAGACATCCAAACCTCCTCCTATCAGGTGAACCCCCAGTACAATTATGATAATGGGAAGCAGGTTTTCACCGGATATGAGGTTCGTCAGATATATCGAGTGACGATTCAAAACCTTGAAAAAGTGGGGACGATCCTTGACGACGCCTTAAAAAACGGTGCCAACCGGATCGAAAACATCCAATTTGTCCATTCCAACCCCATTGAAGCCTACCAGCAGGCACTTGCCTCTGCCTATCAAAAGGCGTACCAAAAAGCACTCACACTGGCAAACCAATCGAATCAACACCTCAACCCCCAGCCTGCATCCATTACAGAACAATCGACGATCGGAATGCCATCCTCGATGAACGTCGCCTACCTCAAAGCTGCCGACGAAAGCACACCGGTACAGCCAGGACAAATCGGGGTAACTGCCAGTATCACGGTCGAATTCAAGACACAATAAAAAACCTGCCGAAGTAGACACTACTCCGGCAGGTTTTCGTTATGATTTGTGTTGTGAAGGGATTACTTGGATATAGAATCTGGTTTGCTTTTTGATTCAAGCGGAATTTTTGTTGTTATTTTCAGAGATAGATTGTTTGATAATGTTTGGATTTTGGTTTATGCGTCACTTTCCCCGTTTATGCGTCACCCTCAACGGTTTATGCGTCACTCCCAAAAAATCCACAATCTCCTTCCTCTCCCCGCTCCCTAAATCCAACCTGACACCCCTACTCCCCTAAGGACCTAGACTTCTTCCCGCATGCCTCCATGGCAGAAAGGATTGTGCCTCTGAACTGATTTTTCTCGAGGGCTGCGACGGCTTCGATCGTTGCGCCGCCCGGGGAGCATACGGCATCTTTCAATTCGCCGGGATGGGTGCCTGTTTCCAGGACCATTTTGGCTGCTCCGAGCACGGCCTGGGACGCGAGCTGATACGCTTGTTTTCTCGGGATTCCCTGCAGGACCGCTCCATCGGCCAGTGCTTCGATGAACATGAATACATAAGCAGGGGATGACCCGCTGACGGCGGGAATCGCGTCCATCATCCCTTCGTCCACCTTCTCTGCTTTTCCGAAGCTTTCGAGCGTTGCCTGCACAGCTTCAAGGTCCGATTCTGTCACCGCTCCATTCACGCAATAAGCGGTCATCCCTTCCCCGACCAGGGACGGTGTATTCGGCATCGTCCGTACGATTTTCATAGATGGTGACAGCTTCTTCTCCATCCAGTCAATCGTGATGCCGGCTGCAATGGTCATGATGATGGCGTCCTCCTTCAGAGAATCTTTGATTTCTTCGATCAGCACACCGTATTGATCCGGTTTGACGGCAAGGAACACGATATCAGAAACTGAAGCAACCGCTTGATTATCAACGGTCGTTTCCACTCCGAACTGCTCCGCTACCTTCTCGAGTGTTGCTTTAGTCCTTGCACTGGCACGTATGGCCCGTTTATCGACGAGTCCTGCATGCAGTATGCCCCCTAAGATTGCTTGCGCCATATTGCCGCATCCTATAAATCCAATGGTTTTATCCATTTGTTTCACCTCATCTGTTGATATGTACATAGTCTTTTGCATTCTACCAGACTTTTCCCCTGATTAAAATCTTCCTCCACTAAGAAAAAAGCCCGGAGGAACATTCCTCCCGGCCTATGCCATTCTTACTTCATCAAGGATTTTGCGGTAGTCGAGCTCTGCGATCGGTTCATCTTTCACCAATCGATCCCGGAGCTGATGGATCAATGACTCCTCGGCTTCAGATAAGTTTGTGAGATCCCATTTTTTATGAAAAACCGAATATAACGTCAGGTCCCTCAGCAGCAGGAAATGGGGAATCCGTTCCACCCATTCATTCTCCACATCACATTCTGTCCTATACCCTTTCAAGAACGAAACGAGGAACCTTTCTCCGAATCTGCTCCGATCCTCTAACGTCTCATTTCTGTACTTCCACCAAACAGAATAATAAAGGGGGATGGCCACATCACTCATAAAGTAAAACTGTGAACTGTCATCAAAGTCAAACACATGCAGGTCACCTTCATGATAAAAGAAGTTCCCAGGGTGGATATCAGAATGGATCAGTCCGAAAGAATCCTTTGTCTCTGGGAAGCGGGAGATGATTTCTTTCGTGCGGTGACCCTTCTCTACGATTTCCTTGTCTTCTGTAGACGTTACATACTTTTTAAAATCCAGCACATCATCTTCATCCCATCGTTCACGGCGGGTACCGTCAGGCTCATATTCCTTCGTCACCCTGTGCATATGGCCTGTCAGCTTACCCCACAGATAAAATAAGGGATCATCAAACAAAGGATCATTTATTTTCACCGGATGTCCTGGAGCTTTATCAAATAAACAAATGTAAAATTGGGTTTCCCCGGCTTCAATGACTTCCACCAGGTTCCCCGCTTCCGAACGGTTGACCAAAGAGACGGTCACACCGTGCTTATGTAAATAATTGACCCAATTCAGTTCCGCTTCGACTTCTTCTTTTGAGCGATGTGAACTGTGTGTGAGCCGGAGAATATACGGGCTCTCCTCTTTATGGACTTCATACACATAGTTTTCAAAGTCCCCGAGCTTTTTCGCTTCTTTCACATCACAACCAAACCGGGATGCGGCATCAGCCAATATCTCCCCGGTAAACAGTTCCTCTATCCACTTCTCCATACATTCTCCTCCAATCCTGGACGATTACCGGTTTTCTTTTAACAGCGCGATCCGATACGGAAACAGCTCGGCAGTCATGATTCCTTCTTTTACAGCCGGGTCCTCATTCATGAAAGTCCTTGCAGATTCCTCCCCTTCCGCTTCAAAGATCACGATCCCGAAGGCATTCTCCTCTTCATTCAATGTCCGGCCTGCGAGCGTTACCACGCCTTGATCGGTCCATTCTTTCAACCTGGAGAAATGCCGTTGGACGATTTCCTCGTCCTTGGCCGTCCAGTTTTCCTCTTTAAATAAACGGGGAATCAGTTTTAACATATAGATGAATTCCATTTCACAGCCTCCTTTCTTCCTAACATATACGACTTTCCTGAAGTGAAATCCTTTATTCCACAAGCCGCGCTTCTTTCTTTTCATCCCATATTCGTATAATATTCAAATCAATCCAAGTCTGAAAGGGGTATATTCATGAAAAGAGCAGCCGGAGAGAAAGCGGTCGAGGAGATAAAGGACGGCATGACGATAGGGCTTGGCTCTGGGTCCACGGTCTATTGGACGATCAAAAAGATAGGGGAACGCATCTCTCAGGGATTGCAGATCAAAGCGATTCCCTCATCAGAAGAAACAGCGCGTCTTGCTAAAGAGGCAGGCATTCCCCTGACTTCTTTTGCAGAAGTGGAATCCCTGGATCTGTCAATCGATGGTGCCGATGAAGTTGATCCTGATTTTCATTTGATTAAAGGCGGAGGCGGGGCACTCCTCAGGGAGAAGTTTGTGGACATGTTCACGAAATCCTTCATCGTTGTGATCGATGAGTCCAAACTGGTGCCTGTCCTTGGTTCATTCCCCCTCCCTGTTGAGGTCGTTCCATTCGGATGGGAGATGACGGCAAAGTCATTGGCCGAATTCGGGTGCAATCCGGTCTTAAGAAAGAAGGGGCTTGATGTCTTCCTCACAGATAACGGGAACTACATTCTCGATTGTGATTTCTCATCAATCGGTGATCCGGTTAAACTTCACAGGGAATTAAAACAGCTGACAGGCGTCATCGAAACAGGACTCTTCACAGGCATGGCTGACAAGGTCATCGTAGGAAAAGAGGATGGGGTGGAGATACTCGTCCCTGATGACAAATAAAAAGAGGGGGAGCATCAGATGCCCCCCTCTTTTCATTGACCTGTCTGTTTGATGTTATTGATTGACATTCTGAAATTCCAGGTCTTTTTCTCTCATCAAATACTGAAGTGCTGTCCGGAATGTGAGGAATGTTTTGATTCCCTGCAGCTCGCTCACACCGGAATTGATCATCACCTGGGTCAGTGCCGGGGTGAATCCGACAAAAAGGGTCTCGATTCCCATCAATCCAATGGCTTTAGCCATATTATCGATATAGGTGCCAAAAATATCTGTTTCACCGATTTCTTTTTCTGAAATGGCCGAAAAGTCGACGATGATGGTATGAATCTCCTCACCGTAGGACACATCCAAAATCTTTGAAATGATCCTCTCAAACCGCTCAGGACTGAGCTTGCCCGTGATGGGAATCAGAATCGTTTCCGGAACGATCGATGGAATGATCGGGGCAGAGATGTCCATAATCAGCTGTTCAGCCTGGGCCAGCTGGTCTTTCAAATCTTGTACTTCCTTTTTTAATTGCATAATTTCCTGATTTTCAGTCGTCATGATAACCTCACCGTATGTTGATATTTTCATAGCTATTTTCTATTCTAGCATTTTGCTGCTTCATCACCTAATCATATGTATAGAGAATCATAGTGAAAAACCAGCCTCATCGGCTGGTTTTTCTCAAGCGAAGGCTTTTTCCTCGTCCTTGTGGAAGAAACTTTTCATCGCATGGAACACATCGGCTTTTTGCTTGAGGATGTAGTATCGGAAGTCATCATTTTTAATATTTTTATAAGCCGACATCAAGGTCGAATGACGATTATACTGATTTACTTCCCCGTATCCGAACATGCTGGACACTTTTATCAACTCTTCCACGAGCTTCACACACCTGACGTTATCCGATGTCAGATTATCCCCGTCTGAGAAATGGAACGGATAAATGTTATAACGGCTCGGCGGGTATTTACCGTCGATCAGCTCCAACGCTTTCCGGTAGGCGGATGAACAGATGGTCCCGCCGCTTTCACCTTTCGAGAAGAAGTGTTCCTCAGACACGACTTTGGCTTCGGTGTGATGGGCGATGAATTCTATCTCCACCGTTTCATATTTTGTCCGTAAGAACCGGGTCATCCAGAAGAAGAAACTCCGTGCCATATACTTCTCCCATACGCCCATACTTCCACTTGTATCCATCATCGCCAACACGACTGCCTTGGATTCGGGCTTCAACACTTCATTCCATGTCCTGAACTTCAGATCCTCCGTGAAAATCGGGTGAAATCCGGGAGTACCTTTCATGGCATTCCTCTTAAAGGCCGACATCATCGTCTTCTTTTTATCAATATTCCCCATCAGTCCCGTTTTCCGGATATCATTGAACTCGATGTGCTCGACGGTTTGAACATCCTGCTCCTTCTTCTTCAGATTCGGCAGCTCCAATTGACTGAATAACGCTTCCTCGATTTCAAGCATCGAAACTTCTGCTTCATAATAATCTTCACCGGCTTTGTCCCCTGCACCCTGGCCTTTTCCGGGACCCTGCTGCTGTTGGGATCCGTCCCTGGCGATGACGTCCCCTACCTGGCTCTCACCGTCTCCCTGCCCGACGTGTTTATTCTTATCATAGTTGTATCGAATTTTATATTCATCTAACGAACGAATCGGGATTTTGACGACATCGCGGCCATTGGACATCACAATGTTCTCTTCTGTAATCAAGTCAGGTAAATTATTGCGGATCGCATCCTGTACTTTCTCTTGATGCCTTTGCTGATCATCGTGACCTTTGCGGTGGAGGGCCCAATCTTCCTTGGAAATGACAAACTGATGATTATCCATCTCACTCAAATTATTCCCCTCCTTAATTTTTTTCACATTTTTTCATTTTCCTGCATACACTATGTTGACTGTCTAATCTGAACGTACCCCTTGAAGTGAAACGGGGATTACTCTATCCTATGCAGAAGTATTGATAAATTTACAAATAATTTCGACAATTAATCGTTCTTTTATGATTGGACAAGCCTATTTTTCTGACAGGTTATCTCGAAGGATCATGGACGGGGATTCTTTGAGGGAAACTGCTTCAGCGGAGTGGGTTTGACGGGGTATGAGCGCGGCATCTGTGTGTTGCTTTTCGTTTGCGATAAGAGGATGATAAGAAGGTTTCACATTTTATATGAACAATTCGTATATTGTGAATGATTTTCAAAGCGTAACTTGTGTTTTTTAAACGCTGTTGACCGGAAATGAGTCATACATAAGAATTTTTATTAAGTGCTGGTTGATATCCAGGCTTTATTTTAGCCCCCTGTCCCCGTTATTGCGTAACTTCCTGGTGTGATTGCGTAACTTTCGGGGTTCATTGCGTGACTTCAGCTGATTATTGCGTAACTTTCAGGGTTCATTGCGTAATTGGTCATTTCGCATGCCTGCTTCCCGTCATCTGCACAACTGCCTCCCCCATTCCTACAAAAAAAAATAACCAGGCTGCTTCACCTGATTAATCTTCTTCATATTGGGCCGGGTCTGACACTCGATTGTGACTCTTCAGTTCGCCACTGGACCGTAATTTCTCCATCTGCTTTCCGAGCTTGATGACTTCCTCCATGTTGGAGGCCATACTTCCGTTAAGAGGGGCTGTTTCTTCCGGCGGTAATGGTTTGGAAGACATCCTCTTCACCCACTTTCATATAAGATAATGGGCCCGGCTCTCTATCTATAGATTATTATAATCTGATTTTTCTGTCAACTACTCCTTATCTCGTTCTTTATACTGGACGGGATCAGGCTGTTTCTTGTCTTCTTTCAGTTCTTCATTCGTTCTGAGTCTTTCCATCTGTTTTCCGAGCTGCTCCATTTCCTCCATATCATGTGCCATGGAGCCGTTTTCCGGTTCATAGTTTTTATCAAGTTCATGCTTGTTTTTACTCATATCTCTCACCTCTTCACTACTTTTCCCTTCGAGTGAGAGATTTAAACGAGCATGGAAAAATCGGGGGGATCATCCCCCCCGACCTTGCCTTCTTATCTGTTTAACAGGCTTCCGACATAGCGGAGCAGTTCGTTGGCTGATGTGGAGTTGTAGCCGTGCTCGTCGATGAGTCGGGCGACGACTTCGTTGACTTTTTTCAATTGCTGTTCATCCGGTGTTTTGGAGGATGTGGTGATTTTCACTACGTCCTTCAAATCGGCGAATAGTTTCTTCTGGATGGCCTCACGGAGACGGTCATGGGAATTATAGTCGAATCGTTTCCCTTTTCGTGCGTAGGCCGAGATGCGGATAAGAATTTCTTCACGGAATGCTTTCTTCGCATTTTCCGAGATGCCGATCTGTTCTTCGATCGAACGCATCAGCTTTTCATCCGGATTGATTTCTTCTCCGGTCAAAGGATCATGGAGCTTTGCTTTATTGCAGTAGGCTTCCACATTATCCAGGTAGTTATCCATGAGCGTTTTCGCCGATTCTTCATATGAGTAGACGAAGGCTTTCTGGACTTCTTTCTTTGCAATATCATCATATTCTTTCCGGGCAAGGGAAATGAAGTTCAGATACTTTTCACGAAGCTCATTTGTGATCGATGGATGCTGATCCAGCCCTTCCTTGAGGGCACGAAGCACATCCAGGGCGTTGATTGTCGGTACTTCTTTCCGGATGATGGTGGAGGAGATCCGGTTGATCACATAACGTGGATCGATTCCGCTCATTCCTTCATCCTGGTATTCTTTCTTCATTTCGTCCACATCGGCTGAATTGAATCCTTCTACATTTTCCCCGTCGTAAAGACGCATCTTCTTGATGAGATCGATGTCTCCCCGCTTCGGTTCTTTTAAGCGGGTGAGGATGGTGAACATCGCTGCCACCCTCAATGTATGAGGGGCAACATGGACATTGGACACATCACTTTCATTGATCATCTTTTCATAGATTTTCTCTTCCTGGGTGACCTTCAGGTTATACGGTACCGGCATCACGATGATCCGTGAGTGAAGGGCTTCATTCTTTTTATTCGAAATGAATGAGCGGTACTCGGTTTCATTCGTATGGGCCACGATCAGCTCATCGGCTGAGATCAGGGCGAATCGGCCGGCTTTAAAATTCCCTTCCTGAGTAAGGGATAATAAGTGCCATAAGAACTTTTCATCACACTTCAGCATTTCCTGGAATTCCATCAATCCACGGTTGGCTTTATTCAATTCTCCGTCAAACCGGTATGCCCGCGGATCCGATTCTGACCCGAATTCAGCGATGGTAGAGAAATCGATGCTTCCTGTCAGATCGGCGATATCCTGTGACTTCGGATCGGATGGGCTGAATGTGCCGATCCCTACCCTTTTATCTTCTGAGAAGAATACTCTTTCCACCTGGACATCTTCAATGCGGCCCTGGTATTCTTTCTCCAGTCGCATCGTATTCAGTGGAGAGAGATTCCCTTCGATTCTGATGCCATATTCTTCATAGAAATCTTCACGCAAATGCTGTGGGATCAAATGCAATGGATCTTCATGCATCGGACAGCCTTTAATGGAGAAGACTCCCCCTCTTTCAGACCGTGAATATTGCTCGAGCCCCCGTTTTAACATGGAGACAAGCGTAGATTTCCCTCCACTGACCGGCCCCATCAAAAGCAGGATCCTCTTTCTCACGTCTAACCTTTTCGCAGCAGGATGAAAGTATTCTTCAACGAGTCTTTCCAGCGCCTCTTCTAAGCCAAATAATTGATTGCTGAAGAATTTGTACTTCCGTTTTCCCTCGACCTCCTCGACCCCGGCATCCTTAATCATATTAAAGACTCTAGAATGAGCGGATTGACCGATCCAAGGTTTCTCTTTCAACAGGTCTAAATACTGAGCAAACGTCCCTTCCCATTTCAGTTTCTCTTCTTCTTCTCGATAATGTTCAATTCTTTTTAAGATATCCATAAGGACCTCCCCCTGTCGCTTAATGAGAGACGATTAATATACTTTATGCGCTTGTTCACCTGAACATGTTAAGAAGATATAATTATTGGAGACAAAGTCTCCCCACTCTCTGCAAACTGCTGGATAAGCCCCGAAAATAAACCGGTTTCAGAAAACAGTAAAAAAAATGCAAGATTCGTTCACATCAATTTAAAAATAGGCTATACTAAAGACAGACTGTGGAATATGGAAACTGGGAGGTTACCAAACATGGGTACAGTAATGATCATAGGTGTATCATTAACATTCTTAGTAGCGATTTTCACTGCTGGATATAATGATAAGCCGGGCTCAAACTAATACAAAAGAAAAACCTGCCGGAAGGGTGTCAGCCTTTCCGGCAGGTTTTTCTTTTGTTATCGCTTATTAAAGCCTTTCTTCTCCACAAAATCCTTCATATACATCCGTTTTTTCCCCGACAGCATCTTCGCCATCTGGCCGGTCCAGCGGTCTGAGCGTTTGCCGGCGGTCCGTGCATGATAGTAGGAGGATATGGTTTCATCGTACATGTCGAGTTCTGCTTTCATGGCTTCTTCATCCCGCTGATAGGTATCCTCGTGATAAACGGCTGCCATTGGTAACCGGGACTTCACATCGGACACCCCTTCAGGATAGCCGACAGCCAGTCCGAAAAGGGGGATGACACGGTCGGGAAGTTCGAGTATGTCGCTGACTGATTCCAGGTCATTTCGGATTCCGCCGATATAGCAGATCCCGAGTCCCATTGATTCAGCTGCAATGGATGCGTTTTGGGCAGCAAGTGAAGCGTCGATCACTGCCACCATGAATTTCTCGGTACTTTCCAGCGAAGGAATGACGTCCGCCTGTTCCCATTCACCAATTTTCTCGTGACGGTACAAATCGGCACAGAATACAAAGAAGTGGCCATTTTCTTCTATATAGGATTGTGGTCCTGCAAGTTCAGAAAGCTTCTTCTTTTTAACCGGATCCTTCACCCCGATGATCGTATATGCCTGTATATAACTGGACGTGCTCGCAGCCTGGGCGCTCGAGACGATCGTCCGGATCTGTTCCTCGCTTAACGGTTCATCTTTGAATTGACGGATGGACCTGTGCTGAAGGATCGTTTCGATTGTTTCATTCATTATAGTCGCTCTCCCTTCCTGTTCTTCTCCATAGTATAAGCCAAATAAAAAAAGGAATGAAAATCATATGATTTTCATTCCTCATTTTTTATAGTAGCCCCGGATAGTTCCTCTGCCTTAATGCTTCATAAATCAAGATGGCTGCAGTATTAGACAGATTCAGTGAACGGACATTTCCGTTCATCGGGATGCGCAGGGCACGGTCTAGATTATTCTGGATGATATCATCCGGGAGGCCGGATGTTTCCCGTCCAAAGATGAAGAAATAATCTTTGTCCTCTACGCTGTAGTCGAAGTTCGTGTGCGGGATCTTCCCGTACTTCGTTAAGTAGAAGAATTCACCGCCGTCATTTTTCTCGAAGAATTCTTCAATGGAATCATAGTATACGATGTTTACGAACTGCCAGTAATCAAGGCCTGCCCGTTTTAGCATTTTGTCATCTGTCGAGAATCCGAGTGGACGGATCAAGTGCAGGGTTGTATCTGTCGCTGCACATGTTCTTGCGATATTCCCTGTGTTTGCAGGGATTTCCGGTTGATATAATACAACATGTACTCCCATGTCAATGTCACCTCATTCATAAAACTCTAAGTGACATTATACCATTTCTGCCCCGCAGGACAATACTTACCGGTCATCAATGATGGTAAAAAAGCGATATTGGATATCCGGGGTATACGCTGTCGAGTCCTCGTAATCCCAATACCGCATCCTGCTGTTGAAAGTATGGGCGTTCACAAGAGGCATCCCGCCGGCATCTTTTCCTGTGACGATCGTCGTATGATCGAAGCGGCCGTCCCCTTCAAAGTCGTAACAGATCACATCCCCAAGCTTCAATTCCTGGGGATCGCTTACCTGTGTCCCACGGAGGCCGACTGTTGAATGGGGAATATACCACCTCAAAGAATTTGCGACAGTCCAGCTGTAGCTCCAGTTCCCGCTCCGCATCCACCACCCTTTTCCCTTCGCAGGATATCCGCGCATGGGGGCATCGCCGGCATGGAGACACTGTGAAATATAGTTCGTGCAGTCATTCTCGAACTTTTTATATGCCGGATTGTAGCTGTTCCACCACCGCTCCGCATATTGGACGGCCCGTAATCTGTCATATTGATAGCTCACTCTGTCCCCTTCAAAGGAAAGATGTTCTTCGACTCCGTCCCCATCCTCGTCGGGAAGCGGGATTTCACGGTCATCATAGAGCCGGTCACCATAAAAGACGGCGCTCCGATTCTCTACTTCTTCTTCCAAATACAATAATTCACCCTGCTTGATGAGATATTTATAATGAACATCATATGATATGTTTTGGGTTTCATCCGCGTCGTCGGCAATGCGGTGAATCTTTCCGGCAGCATCCACCTTGACGATCTCTGCATGCCGCGCCAGACATGATGCTTTCTTTCGCTTCACTTTTTCGCTCGTGTAATGCGACTGGCTCCGGGTGGTATATTCATCAATCACATGTTGGACCTTTTCCATTAAGAGCTTTCTGATCATCGGCTTCCCTCCTCCTTAATTGTTATGCCGGGAAGCGACCGTTCAAAACAAAAAATGAAGAGGATGGGACGAAAAGGTTTTTGCCAAACAAAAAATCCGAACGAGTGATTAAATAACAATCAAACCCGTTCGGAATAGAGTTTTTCATCGCGAACGCTTCATGTATATGAGAAGGTTTCAGCCAAACCTCCAACTTATCGGATGATCAGGTCAAGACCCTTTTGGATCTCATTTAAAACCTCTTCATCCTTTTCTGTTGTTTGCTGTGTCAGCAGTGCCTGACGTGCCTGTTCTCCGCCAATTTTACCGAGTGCCCAGGCGGACGTACCGCGGATGACCGGCCGCACATCGTTATTCATCACATGGATCAGATCGTCAACGGCTGTATCATCTTTATAATGGGCAAGGGCGATGATGGCATTTCGCTGTATCGGTTTCTTCCCTCTCCAAGACCCGGACACATGTCCATATTTCTCTTTAAAATCACGATTGCTGATTGTAAGTAGTGGCTTCAGCAGCGGCTTTGCAATTTCCGGATCCGGTTCCATCTCTTCGTGAAAATGAAAATCCATCCCCTTGTTTTCCGGACATACCGTTTGGCAAGTATCACATCCGTACAGGCGGTTACCCAGCTTCACCCGGTATTCATCGGCAAGAAACCCCTTCGTTTGGGTCAAAAAGGCGATGCATTTCTGGGAGTCGAGCTGCCCTCCTTCAATCAGGGCGCCGGTTGGACATACATCCACACATTTATTACACGTACCGCACTGGTCTTCCATAGGTGTATCTGGGGCAAAGGGAAGGTTCGTCACCATCTCTCCCAAATACACATACGAACCGAATTCCGGTGTGATGATCGAGCAGTTCTTACCGCTCCAGCCAATGCCTGCCCGTTCCGCAACTGCCCGATCGACAAGTTCCCCCGTATCGACCATCGACTTGAAACGTGCCTGTGGCACTCTTGAGGAGATATAGTCCTCCAGCTTAGACAATCGGTCCCGGAGTACATGGTGATAATCCGTTCCCCATGATGCCCGGCAGAAAATCCCCCGTCTTTCACCCCGTTTGCTCTGGGGGGCGTCCTTCATTCTCGAAGGGTAGGCAAGGGCAATGGCGATGATCGACTTCGGCTTGTCGAATATCAATGCAGGGTCCACCCGCTTTTCGATATCCTTCTCCTCGAAGCCGGATTGATATCCAAGCATCTCCTGACGCAGGAGCCTGTTCTTCATTTCAGAAAATGTATCTGCCGTCGTAAAGCCGATCTTATCAATCCCGATCGTCTTGCTGTAAGCGATGATATCCTGCTTCAACTGATCCATATCCATTGTCCTTTCCTCCTTTCGCTGATGGTTTAAAAATATATAAACGCTCACAAATAAGCGTACGTGAAATAGCAACGTGTATTATGATAAACTATTTTAAAACAAATGTGGAGGGAAAATAAGTGGAAATCACCATCGATTCATCCATTACGAGTAAAATCCCTGATTTTAAAGCAGGGTTCATCCAATACGATCATATCGAAGTCGGGGACTCGCCTCAAATGTTGAAAGGGAGGCTGCAGTTATTTCAGGAGTCGATCTTCTTCGATCTGCATGATAAGAACGTCACAGAAATCGAAGGCATCGCAGCATGGAGGGACATCTTCAAGCGGACCGGCAAAGACCCGAACCGGTACCGCCATGCTGCAGAAGCCCTGTATCGGAGAGTCAAGAAGCAGAATTACCTGAATACCATCAATTCAGCCATCGACCTCAACAATTTCTTCTCCCTTCAATACGAAGTGCCGATCGGCATATACGACACTGACCGCCTGACAGGTGAACAACTTGAACTGAAAGTCGGCGAAGCAGGACAAACCTACACAGGACTCAACGGCCGGGACAACTCCTTGGAGAACCTGATCGTCGCCTGTGACGGGGACGGACCTTTCGGCAGTCCTTTCGTGGACTCAAATCGTGCACCTGTCGGGGAAGAAACGAAGAATGCGGTCCAGGTCATCTTCCTTAAGCCTTCCCTTTCAATGGAAGAAAGCAATCAGCTGACACAATCTTTGATGGACATGTTCATCAGCATCCATGGCGGTGAAGGAACGTTCAAGGTAGTCGGCGGTTAGACATTTGTGCAGGATCCCATTTTAATGGGGTTCTTTTTTTTGAAATCCTCCATTCCCGCCGTTTCCCATTCACTTCCAGTTCATATAATGAGTAGATAGTACTGTCCAGGAGGTGAATGGATATGGGCAAATCAAAGAACGTTTTCCAGTTTCAGGTGTACAGGCAATTCACTTTCCAGGTGAATGACCGGATCCTGAGCTCTTTTTATAACGAGCTCGCCATGGAAGATATCAATATAACCGGATTGGTCCAAGTCAAAGAGAAAAATGGGACAAACTTTGTGAAAATCGTAGTAGGAACGCCATCACAACAAACGTATTGTGAATTAGAAACAACCCGCGAAGTGCTTCGATCCCTCTGTGTGAAATTCCAGGAATATGATATCATCCAGGTTTACGGCTTCCCACCAGAAACCCCGGGAATCGTCAATACGCTGTACGGTGCCCTTTGGTGCAAAGTGAAAGTAAGGGCCATTTACATCGGCGAGGAAACGCTTCTATATATCGATGTGAACGATATCGATAAAGCCTTATATATCATAGATCAAATCGTCGTGTAGTTGGACAACCCCGTTAGATCAACCTTTGTGAAAAAAACTGTTTTCGTAAACATTGTGGCTTTTAGACAAGCTAGATGCGGTTGATTTCCGCTCCAGATGCTCGCTTTCCGCGGGGCTGGCGGTGAGCCTCCTCGGACTGCGTCCTGCGGGGTCTCACCTGTCCATCAGTTCCCGCAGGAGTCGAGCATCTTCCGCTCCAATCAACCATCGAAGGTAAAAACCAAAAATTCACTGGATTATCTGCTTATTCATCTTTTGAATATTAGTGATCGACGTCATTTAAGTACACTGCCCTTGATTCATTGCTATGGAAATTTTTATTCCGCAATCTCAAATTACCGTAGATGCTCACATTAACCCCTATTCATAACAACAATCAATGCGAAAAGAGCCAATAAAAAAGAGAGTCCTCAACGACTCTCTTTTTTCTGACTACACCCACCACATATCCGAAGGCTGTTCTTCGATCAGGATCGATTTTAAGTTCTTGACTGCACGTGCGAATCCTTCTTCAATCGACATAATCGGGTCTTCATGTTCGATGCTGACCACATAATCGTAGCCAAAGGTGCGCAGGGCACTCATCATATCGGACCATTCCTGCAGGCTGTGTCCGCATCCGACAGAACGGAATGACCAGGCCCTTGTTTGGATGCTGCCGTATGGCTGCATATCCGTCAGACCGTACATATTCACGTTATCCTGGTCGATATACGTGTCTTTGGCATGGAAATGATGGATCGCATTTTCTTTACCAAGGATCTTGATGGCTGCAACCGGGTCGATTCCTTGCCACCATAGATGACTCGGATCAAGATTTGCCCCGATCGCTTCACATGTTTCTTCACGAAGCTTCAGCAACGTATAAGGCGTATGGACAAGGAAGCCTCCGTGAAGCTCGAGACCGATCTTCACCTGATTGTCTTGTGCAAGCTTGCCCATCTCTTTCCAGTATGGGATCAGCTTTTCTTCCCACTGCCATTTCAGGATATCCCCATATTCGTTCGGCCAAGGAGATACCGGCCAGTTCGGGTGCTTCGCCTCTTCATGATCCCCGGCAGTCCCGGAAAAGCAGTTGACGACCGGAACGTTCATCAATCCGGCAAGCTTGATCGTTTTTTGAAGGGCTTCATGGGACTCGGCCGCAAACGCCGCATCTGGTGAAATCGGATTGCCGTGGCAGCTGAAGGCACTGATTTCAAGCCCCCTCGATGACACTTTCTCTGCATATTCTTTTCTCTTTTCTTCGCTTTCCAAAAGGGCGTCCAGATCACAATGGGCATTCCCAGGGTATCCACCCGTCCCGATTTCCACTGCGTTCAGTCCCGCTTCTTTCACATAGTCAAGCATTTCATCAAGGTTCTTCTGAGAAAATAATACCGTAAATACACCAAGTTTCATTGTGTGCTTCCTCCTATTTCAACCGGATGCTCTGTCCGGTTTCACTGCTTTTATAAATGGCATCGATGATTTGAGATACTTGCATCGCTTCTGCAGGCTTCACGATAAGCTCCTCTTTTCCGAGGCAGCTGTTGATGAAGTTCTCGGCTTGCGGGATGCTCGGGTCCTCTTCCCCCGGGATCCAGTCCGCTTCGCTGTTCAGGAGCATGCCGTGCTTCATTTGGTTCATCTGGAATGGGAATAGATCGATCCCGCCGGTTTCACCCGAGATGCTCATGCTTTCTTCATCACTCTTCACATTGGCTGACCATGACGTTTCGAACAGCATGGATGCCCCGTTATCAAACTTGATATAGGCGGTCACATGATCATCCACCTCAAAGCCTTCTTTATCGAAGTCTCCCCACTGATTCACTTGATCTGGCATTCTGCTAAGCTTGTTATATGCCGTCCCGCTGACTTCCACCGGCGCCGGGTTTCCGAGCAGCCACAGTGAGAGATCAAGGAAGTGACAGCCGTAGTCGATCAGACTGCCGCCGCCTTGGAGTTCCTTATTGGTGAATACACCCCAGCCCGGCACTTTCCTGCGTCTGATCGCTCTGGCACGCGCCACCATCGGCTCGCCGATTTCATTTTCCATGATGACACGTTTCGCCGCACGGGAGTCTTTCATGAAGCGATAATGATAAGCGATCGCAAGGACTTTCCCGGACTCTTCGGCAGCCTCTATCATGCGCTCACATTCAAGGGGCGTCATGGCCATCGGTTTCTCACAAAATACGTGCAGCCCGGCTTTCAGTGCGGCGATCGAGATGTCAGCATGAAACTTATTCGGCGTACAGATCGTAACCGCATCCACATGATCGAACATCTCCCGGTAATCCGCGAACACATGGGGGATGTTGAATGTCTCTGCCACCGTTTTGGCAGTGACAGGGTTGATATCACTGATCGCTTCAATCGTTACAGAATCTGATAGTTTAATAAATGTGGGGATGTGTCGGGTTTGGGCAATGCCCCCTACACCGATCACACCCATTCGAAGCTTGGTCATCGCTTGTTTCACCTCTATGATAGTTTTACAATTCTCTTCGTTTCACTGGATTCAAGCGCGGATAATACGACTTCCAACGATTTCTTTCCTTCTTCACCTGATACAGGCGGCTCTTCATCATGCAGGATACTTTGAACAAACTGATCGATCACACGGGAATTCTTCTGACCGCCTTCATCATTTGTCTGGATGCCGCCAAGCTCATATTTCACGACTTCACCTGTGGCATATTGGATGATAAGGGAATTCACCGGATCGTCCTCCAGGCGGAGAATCGCTTTTTCCCCGTAAATGATCGTAGAGTTGTCCTCTTTTGACACATAGGACCAGCTCGCCGCCAGTGTCCCGATCGTGCCGCTCTCTGTTTTCAATACACAGACCGCCGTATCATCGACGGTGGCATTTTCCTTTGCGCTCGTTTCGATGAATGCACCGACTTCTGAAAATTCTTCACCGAGGATATATCTTAACAGGTCTGTTTTATGGACACCAAGGTCACCCATCGCGCCGATGAAAGCCTCTTCCTTCTTGAAGAACCAGCTGTCCTTGCCGTCTGCGCTCCATCCTTCCGGTCCACCGTGACCGAATGCAGATCTGAAGCTGTAGATCTTGCCGACTTCACCGCGAGCGATCAGTTCTCTCGCTTTTTGGTGGGATGGGACGAAACGTTGATTGTGGGCAATCATCAGCTTTCTGCCGTTTTTCGCAGCGGCATCGATCATGGATTGGGCTTCTTCACTTGATGTTGCCATCGGCTTTTCACACAGTACATGCTTTCCTGCGTTCAAAGCATCGATGGAGATCGGTGCATGCAGATAGTTTGGCGTACATACACTCACAGCTTCCACATCGACATTTGCAAGCAACTCTTTATAGTTGGTATAGGCTTTCGCTCCAACAGCATCTGCGATTTTCCACGCTCTTTCTTCGACGATGTCACATACTGCCACCACTTCAACATTCTCATTGTTTGCATACTCCGGTAAATGACGGTGCTTTGCGATGCTTCCACATCCGATGACGCCGATTTTCAATTTATCCATGATGATTTCCTCCTCTTATCCTTTAGTTTGATCCTTTGATTTCTTCAAGGGGCTTGGCATTTCCGTATACAGGTCTTGCACGATCAACCGGGGATGCCCAGTTCACTGCATTGACGATAACCTTTTGGATATTTTCATTGTAGTAAGTAGGATACGTTTCATGACCAGGACGGAAGTAGAATACTTTCCCGTTCCCACGCTGATACGTGCATCCGCTCCTGAACACTTCTCCGCCCTCGAACCAGCTGACCATCACAAGCTGATCCGGTGCAGGGATGTCAAAATGCTCGCCATACATCTCTTCTTTTTCAAGCTCAATATATTCTCCAAGACCGGCAGTGATCGGATGACTTGGGTCAACAATCCAGATCCGCTCCTTCTCATCTGCTTCACGCCATTTCAGGTCGCATGAAGTACCCATCAGCGTTTTGAAGATTTTTGAGAAGTGGCCTGAATGAAGAACAATCAACCCCATCCCGTCCAGTACGCGCTGCTTTACCCGCTCAACGACTTCGTCTGAAACTTCTTCATGGGCGATATGCCCCCACCAGATCAATACGTCAGTCCCATTCAGCACGTCATCTGTCAAACCATGCTCATTTTCGTCCAGTGTAGCCGTTTTCACATTGAATGACGCTTCTCCAAGAAAAGATGCGATGGCTCCGTGAATGCCTTCTGGATACACTTCTCTCACCTTTGGATTCTTTTGTTCATGACGATTTTCATTCCATACAGTTACGTTTAACATGTTAAACCCTCCAAGTCATATGTTTGCTTTTTGCCTGTATTCATTTGGCGTATGTCCGGTATATTTCTTGAATACTTTACTGAAATATTTTTCATTTCCATATCCCACACCGTAAGCCACTTCATATATTTTCAAATATGGATTTGCCAGCAGCTTTCTGGCCTTATCCATCCGGATACCCGTCACATAATCGGTGATCGTCGCCCCATAATCCTGCTTGAACTTCCGGGAGATATATTCCCTGCTCAAGTAGAACCGGTCGGCGATATCCTGAAGGTTGATTTCCTCCTGATAATGCTGCTGCAGATATTCTTCAATCCGCTGCATATTATTCTTTTCCTTTTGATACTTCGACTGACTCAGCATCTCGACAAGCTCTTGAAATTCCTTCGTTTTTTCCTCTTTGAATTTCCGGAATGAAAACGACCCGTCCTCCCGCCAATAATCCAGGCCTTGGTAGAAGGGATCCTGACGCCTGATTTCATATTCTTTCAGCCAGTTATTCCTTAATTGCTCGAACTGATCCTCCCATACCTGAACCTGTTCAAGGGACAGTGTATGCCTACTGTCCAACAGGGAGAAGATTTCTTCCAGCTGCTCCCGGACCTGATTCATGCTCCCTGAGCGGATCGCCCATTTCAGTTCATTGGAGTGATCCAATAAATGAAGCATCGGTCCTTTCTCGAGATCTTCATGTGTGACAATCTTCTTCTCTACGAGCAAACTGTGCTTCGAATATACTTCAAGCGCAGAACTGTATGCCTCATTCACCATTTTCGACTTCTGTCCCAATGCCATGACCATGAAGACTTTGCTATACTGATAGATCAATGTATATATCTCTTCCAACAAATACGCGAGGTTCTTATCTTTCCAGAAAAGAATCACCAGCTCTTCTTCCTTGTTTCCATTCCTGAAGCAGACCCCGTCATTCTGCTTTCTGAGCAGTTCATTGCATATATTGATGAGTGTGAAAAAGGCAAGATCCCGGTCTCCCTGGAAAGACTTCATCATGATCGGCTTGATCGGCAGGAGGGCGATGGTCTTTTGCATCTTGGTGATGTTTACGCCGAACTCGTGCTCAACCTTCTCCACCATCTCTGCTGAAATGCCTTCCTTCTCGCAAAGGCTTGAAAACAGCCTTTCCCAATAAAGGGGCTTGGCTTCGTTCATCACCTGTGTATCCTCAACAAGAGATTTCCTTGAACGGGCCTGGTCGTTCCATTCCTTCACCGCTTTATCCAACGTTTCATTCAACACATCCGGCTCGATCGGCTTCAGGATATAATCGAAGCTTTTATAGAAAATCGCGTTTCTCATATATTCAAAATCATCATATCCGCTGACGACGATCGTTTTGCTTTTAAGATCTGAATCGTACAGCCACTTCAGGAGTGATATCCCGTCACGCCTCGGCATCCTCATATCGGTGAAGATAATCTCCGGCCTGTGCGCGGTGATCAATTCGATGGCCTGGTCCCCGTCTTCTGCCTCCAGGATCGTGTGGATGGCGTGCTTTTCCCAATCAGCCAATAAAAGTAACCCTTCACGTACATGCTTTTCGTCATCAATGATGATTGCTTTCATTTGCTTCACTCTCCATTCGTATTGGCAGCCTCATGGTGACCATAAAGCCTCCGTCTTCATGATTTTCAAGGGTGAGGCGGGCCCGTTCATCATAATAGAGCTTCAAGCGCACATACACGTTCTTCAGACCGATGTTCGTCTCTTCACCGGTCTTATTCCATGCAGCCGCTTTAAAATGCTCCCTGATCTCCTGTAGCCTGTCCTCTGTAACACCCACTCCATTATCACGTACGATCAGAACCAATTCGTCCCCTTCCTGATAGCCTGTCAGCGAGATGCGCCCGACCCCTTCCCGGATATCGAACCCATGCTTGAAATAATTTTCGATCAGCGGCTGAAGGATCATCTTTGGTACATGGATATCACTTACCCCTTCTTCCATTTCGACGTGATAATCGAGGTTCTCCCCGAAGCGCTCTTTTTGTAAAAGAAGGTAGGCGTTCGTGTAATTGATCTCCTGCCTTAACGGAACAACATCCTCCTCCATATTCATCCCGTACCTCATGATTTTCGAAAGGTGGGTGATCAGGGAGTAGATTTGCGGCACTTTGTTCTTCAATGCAATCGTTCCGATCGATTGCAGGGCATTATAGAGAAAATGAGGATTGATCTGGGACTGAAGGACTTTTAATTGATTCGTCTTGTTCTCAAGCTCAAGCTTATACTCACGGTTGATCAGTTGATTGATCCTCTCGATCATCTGCTGAAAACGATAACCGAGGATCCCGATCTCATCTGGACCGAATGACTGGGCCTGAACCTTCATATTCCCTTTCTCCACCTCCTGGATATGGGTTAGCAGGATACGGATCGGCGACGTAATCTTAAAGGAAACGAACAGTGTCGCAAGCACCACCAGGCTCAACCCCAGTACCCCGAATAAAATGTTGATCTTCGCCACGCTAAAGGCGCTTTCATACAGGTTCCCATAAGAAACCCTTTTCACAAGCAGCCATCCGCCTGCAGAAGCAGGCAGCTGGTCATACATCATCACGCCGTTGAATGAGTCTTCCTTCCATTCAAGCGTCCCTGATTCATGATTTGACTCAAGGATCCGCTTGATCCATTTCTGATTATTCCCGTCATCGGAAACGTCCTTATCCGAGCTGTATATCATTTCCCCCTCCGATGACAGAAGGTAGAATTCCTCAGAATCCGAGTTATATAGATTCCTGCTCAGATCAATGATTTTATCCGGGGAAATATCTAGTGAGATATAGGCGAGCACTTCCTCTCCCGGAACGTTCCGGAAAGCCCGGTGGATCGTGATGATATCCTTCGAACGGTTGATATTCTTCTCTTCCTGGCTGTACGCCGGTTCTATATACATGTTATAGGGGCTGCGCTCCGCACTTCTGAAGTTCTTCCATTCCGACTCCTTGATTTTGTTGGAGAACACAACGGTCGATCGTTTCGTGGCCGTAATGACACGGTCACCATCAGCAAATGAAATGCGTACCCCGTTGATCGTGTCACCTGTGTAGAGAATCGTTTGCACAATGTTCTTCACGATGCCGATCGTCAAGTAATTGTCACCCTCACCCGGTGACCTCATATAGTTAATAAAATCAGGATTATTATAGAGTGTGAGCGTCAGGCCGTTGAGCTCATTGATATAGCTCTCAAGATTCACCTTCCCCTGATAAAGGAGATTGCTGCTCTCCTTCACCACCTGCTCCTCCATCGAATCCTTCGTATACAAATATGTAATAATGATCGAACTGCCGAATGGCACAATCGTCGTAATCATCAACAGCACAATCAACTTATTGCGAATGCTTTTCTTAAACATGAGGGACGGACCTCCCAGGTCTCACTTATACAATCAGTATAAAGTGTTTTCCCCGGCTCTTGAAGGAGTTTTTCTAAATATTCCTACTAAACTTATAAAATAGAAAGCATGCCTTTAATAGACATGCTTTCCATTATTCTGTTTACTTCAAGTTATCCCAAGTTTGTTGGAATCGCTCAAGTACAGTGTCGTAATCGATTTTTCCAGCGGCATACTCCTGGATTGTCGCAGCAAACTCTTTGTTTGCTCCATCCGGCCATCTGAACCAAGTCCAAGGAATCGTTTTCTCCGCTTTAGAGTACTCAAGGATTGACTCTCCAAGGTCACCAAGACCGTTCGGCTCGATATTATCAAATGCCGGGATGAACGCGAATTCTTCCGTGATGTAGCGCTTGCCTGTTTCAGAAGATACCATCCAGTTTAAGAATGTTTTCGCTTCTTCAAGGTGCTCAGAGTTCTTGTTCAGTACCCAGTTATTCGGTACACCGACCGGCAGGCGGTCTGCACTGTCGTCATTGCTTACAGGGATTGGAAGGAAGCCCATGTTGATCTCAGGATTGATTTCAGTGATCATGTTCTCAGTCCAGTTACCTTGTTGAAGCATCGCTGTTTCACCAGAAGCGAATAGCGTGACTTGCGTGTTGTAATCCGTTGTTAAAGGATTATCGTTTGCATATTTAAGCTCTGTGTCCAGAACTTCTTTGAACTGCTTAAACTTTTCATTACCGACGATTTTCTCAGATCCATCATATAGACCGGCGATGAACGCTTCAGGATCTTCCTGTTGAGCAAAAGGAATGTTCAGTAAATGCTGACCGATTACCCACCACTCACCGTAACCAGCTGAGAACGGAGTGATTTTCTTTGCTTCAAGTTTCTTCGCAGCATCTTTTAACTCATCAATCGTTGCAGGAGCCTCAGTGATTCCTGCTTTTTCGAATAAATCTTTGTTGTAAACAAATCCATATCCTTCAAGGTTGACAGGCATACCATACAGCTTACCGTCTTCATCTGTCATCGGAACTTTACCGATAGGAAGAACATGCTCAACCCAAGGCTCACCTGAAAGATCAGCAAGCTTCTCTTTCCAAAGCTCTAGCTCTTTGAAACCACCATTGTTGAAAATATCAGGCTCTTCCCCAGAAGCGAATTTCGCTTTCAGTGCTGCACCGTAATCGGCACCTCCACCAACTGTTTCAAGCTTGACCTTGATATTCGGATGTTCAGCTTCGAATTCGTTGATCATTTCTTGCAATTGATCAGCAATCTCTACCTTGAATTGGAAGAAATTAAGTGTGACAACATCATCACCTGATCCTGACTCTCCACCAGAACTGTTTGACTTATCTTTAGATGAACAACCTGCAATGATTCCAAACACCAATACTAAAGACATACAAAGTAACAAAATACGTTTCATAAATGGTTTGACCTCCCTGATATAAAATATTTTATATAAATTTCTGTTTCAATGATAGCATCGTGACAGAAATTTACTATCTACTTGATGGAACCTGAAGCAATTCCTTTGATGATATGCTTCTGTAAGAATAGGAAGAATATGATGATTGGCGTAATGCCGAGCACCAGCGCCGCAAGACCCATATCCCACTGTTTCGTATACTGTGCAAAGAATGAACTTGCTGCAAGCGGGATCGTACGCAGTTCCGCATCCTGTAACACAAGAAGTGGCAGCAGGTAGTCATTCCAGATCCACAGTGTATTCAGAATGATGACTGTCACCGTAATCGGTTTCAATAACGGGAACACGATTCTCCAAAACACACCAAACTGACTGCATCCATCGATCATTGCTGATTCTTCAATTTCAATCGGAACTGTTTTCACAAATCCGTGATACAAGAACAAGGACAGCGGTACCCCGAAACCGAAGTACATGATAATCAATCCGGGAATGCTGTTCGTAAGTCCAAGCGTCCCTCCGACCTTCATCAGTGGAATCATCACCGTCTGGAACGGGATGACCATTGCAGAAACAAATACTACAAACAGGATCTTGCTGAATTTCCCTGGTGTACGGACCATTTTCCAGGCTGCCATCGAACTGATGATCACCAGGCCAATGTTACTGAACACCGTGATGACAAGGGAGTTCCAGAAGGCACGGGGGAAATTGATGACTTCCCACACCTTCGCATAGTTAGAAAACACAAATTCCTTCGGCCAGGCCGCCGCATCGATCAAGATGGCAGCGAAAGGCTTCACAGAGTTGATCAATACGAAGTAGAAAGGGATAAGGAAAATGAGCCCGATCACAATCCCGATGATCTCTAATACAAATGTTGTCTTCGTATAGCGATTGCCCATTATGCCTCAACCTCTTTCTTCTTCGTTATCATGACCTGAATCGTCGTAAACACGGCCACTACCACAAAGAACAGAATTGATTTTGCTGTTCCAAGACCATAGCGGTTATTCTGGAATGCTTCCTGATAAATATTGATCGCAACAGATTGTGTAGAATTGAAAGGCCCTCCGCCTGTCAGGGAAATATTCAGATCGAATATTTTAAAGGCCATTGAAATCGTCAGGAAGAAACAAATCGTAAATGCCGGCAGAATCAATGGGATGATGATCTTGGTCAAAAGCGTCCAATTGGATGCACCATCCATCTTCGCTGCTTCTAACAGTGAATTATCCACCCCTTGCAGAGCTGCCACATAGATGACCATCATGTAACCTGAGATCTGCCATGCAAATACGATGACAATCCCCCAGAAAGCCGTCGTTTCATCACCCAGCCACGGCATTTTAAAGAATCCGATATCCGTCATATTGCCAAGAGACGCGAACCCTTTAACGAAGATGAACTGCCAGATGAACCCAAGCAGCAATCCGCCAATAACGTTTGGAATGAAAAACACCGTACGCAGAATGTTCCGCGTCTTCAACGCTGCATTCAGAAGCAGCGCAAACCCAAATCCGATCAAGTTACTGATGATCACAGCTGCAAACATAAACTTCGTCGTGAACATAAATGAATTAAAGAAAGTCTTATCGTCCGTGAATATCTTCTTGTAGTTATCAAATCCAACCCACTCGACAACCGAGCTGACACCATTCCATGAAGTAAAAGAATAATAGACCCCCATCAAGAAAGGCAAGATCTGTATCACTAAGAAAAACAAAAGTGCCGGTCCTACAAAGGCAGCATACGTCAGCAAGCCCTTATACTTAAACTTCTTCTTCGTCACAGCCTTTAATTGAGCATCTGTGCTTACTGCTCCAGTCTGAATCTTCGTTTCCACCCGTATCACCACCCCTAAATATGTAATCGCTTTCTTACATTATAATGGCAGCGCTTTCTCATTAAGGGAGACTCAATTGACGAAGAAGGTGCACTATTTTGACTAGATAGGTTTTAGGTTGTGGTGATGGGGGTAAATAAGATGCTTGATTAAGCAACTCATGGTGGCACGAGTGGGGTGTGAAGCGTTGGGCAGCACTTTTGAAAATAAAATCGTGGAATTGAAAATAAGGGGGGCATTTTTGAAAATAAAATCACAGATTTGAAAATAAGTTGAAGTGTTTTGAAAATATGTGCTCCGGATTAACTCTCAAGACGGGTATTTTGAAGGTATAAGCCAGAGATGAAATATATACACAGTCACTTTGAACATATAATCCCAGTATTGAAGATAAATGAGCGCCATTTTAAAGCTAACACGCTCGATCCCGCTCTAAATCCCCACCGCTATCTATTTAATAAACAACAAAAAAAGCTTCCTCATAATGAGAAAGCCTGTCGTATGTAAGTTGGAGCGGGTGAAGGGAATCGAACCCTCATCATCAGCTTGGAAGGCTGAGGTTTTACCACTAAACTACACCCGCGATGTGGTACCGGTGGCCGGGATCGAACCGGCACTCCAGAGGAACACGATTTTGAGTCGTGCGCGTCTGCCAATTCCGCCACACCGGCATTACATATGGAGGCGGCAACCGGATTTGAACCGGTGATCAGGGTTTTGCAGACCCATGCCTTACCACTTGGCTATGCCGCCATATGATTGGAGCGGAAGACGGGATTCGAACCCGCGACCCCCACCTTGGCAAGGTGGTGTTCTACCACTGAACTACTTCCGCACTACTGGGCTAGCTGGATTCGAACCAACGCATGTCGCAGTCAAAGTGCGATGCCTTACCGCTTGGCTATAGCCCACTGTTAGTATATGTCACTGAATTGAAAATGTGACTTTAATGGGGCGACTGATGGGAATCGAACCCACGAATGCCTGAACCACAATCAGGTGCGTTAACCACTTCGCCACAATCGCCATAATAAAATTGGCAGGGGTAGTAGGAATCGAACCCACACCAAAGGTTTTGGAGACCTTCGTTCTACCTTTAAACTATACCCCTATAAAAAAAATGGTGGAGGGGGGCAGATTCGAACTGCCGAACCCGAAGGAGCGGATTTACAGTCCGCCGCGTTTAGCCACTTCGCTACCCCTCCATATGAGATCACTCGGATGGTGCCGGCAAGAGGACTTGAACCCCCAACCTACTGATTACAAGTCAGTTGCTCTACCAGTTGAGCTACACCGGCATCCAGTGAAACAAATGGTGGCTCAGGACGGAATCGAACCGCCGACACATGGATTTTCAGTCCATTGCTCTACCAACTGAGCTACTGAGCCATAATATTTAAATCAAATCAGCCATTATGCTTTAAAAGAAAATGGCGGTCCGGACGGGACTCGAACCCGCGACCTCCTGCGTGACAGGCAGGCATTCTAACCAACTGAACTACCGGACCAGAGTTTTTTTGCGCCAGCAAAAATAACTATCCATAGGTGACTCATCAAGGAAAATCTCCTACTGAATCAAAAATGGTATTGCGGGGACAGGATTTGAACCTGCGACCTTCGGGTTATGAGCCCGACGAGCTACCGAACTGCTCCACCCCGCGTCGATAAAATGGTGGAGGATGACGGGATCGAACCGCCGACCCTCTGCTTGTAAGGCAGATGCTCTCCCAGCTGAGCTAATCCTCCAGTATGTATATCATTTATAAAAATGGTGACCCATACGGGATTCGAACCCGTGTTACCGCCGTGAAAGGGCGGTGTCTTAACCGCTTGACCAATGGGCCATATTTATCTTTATGGAAATGTTATGGCGGAGAGCAAGGGATTTGAACCCTTGAGACAGCGTTAACCGTCTACACGATTTCCAATCGTGCTCCTTCGGCCACTCGGACAGCTCTCCATAAAATGGCTCCGCAGGCAAGATTCGAACTTGCGACCGATCGGTTAACAGCCGATAGCTCTACCACTGAGCTACTGCGGAACGATATGCCTGGCGACGTCCTACTCTCACAGGGGGAGATCCCCCAACTACCATCGGCGCTGAAGAGCTTAACTTCCGTGTTCGGCATGGGAACGGGTGTGACCTCTTCGCCATAGTCACCAGACTATTGTATGTCCTTTTTTGAGGACAAGTACTATTATATCGTTTATATGATATTTTTCAAGGTTTTTTTATACTTTCGCATAAAATTTATTCCCTGAAAACTAGATAAAGAATTGATGTCAAGAAAGCCGAATATCAGCCGATTGTTCATATAAATATGACTCTTTGTGGTTAAGTCCTCGATCGATTAGTATCAGTCAACTCCACATGTCGCCATGCTTCCATCTCTGACCTATCTACCTAGTCATCTTCTAGGGATCTTACTCACTTACGTGATGGGAAATCTCATCTCGAGGGGGCTTCATGCTTAGATGCTTTCAGCACTTATCCCTTCCGCACATAGCTACCCAGCGATGCCTTTGGCAAGACAACTGGTACACCAGCGGTGCGTCCATCCCGGTCCTCTCGTACTAAGGACAGCTCCTCTCAAATTTCCTGCGCCCACGACGGATAGGGACCGAACTGTCTCACGACGTTCTGAACCCAGCTCGCGTACCGCTTTAATGGGCGAACAGCCCAACCCTTGGGACCGACTACAGCCCCAGGATGCGATGAGCCGACATCGAGGTGCCAAACCTCCCCGTCGATGTGGACTCTTGGGGGAGATAAGCCTGTTATCCCCGGGGTAGCTTTTATCCGTTGAGCGATGGCCCTTCCATGCGGAACCACCGGATCACTAAGCCCGACTTTCGTCCCTGCTCGACTTGTAGGTCTCGCAGTCAAGCTCCCTTGTGCCTTTACACTCTGCGAATGATTTCCAACCATTCTGAGGGAACCTTTGGGCGCCTCCGTTACTCTTTAGGAGGCGACCGCCCCAGTCAAACTGCCCACCTGACACTGTCTCCCACCCCGATAAGGGGCGCGGGTTAGAATTTCAATACAGCCAGGGTAGTATCCCACCGATGCCTCCACCGAAGCTGGCGCTCCGGTTTCCAAGGCTCCTACCTATCCTGTACAAGCTGTACCAAAATTCAATATCAGGCTACAGTAAAGCTCCACGGGGTCTTTCCGTCCTGTCGCGGGTAACCTGCATCTTCACAGGTACTATAATTTCACCGAGTCTCTCGTTGAGACAGTGCCCAGATCGTTACGCCTTTCGTGCGGGTCGGAACTTACCCGACAAGGAATTTCGCTACCTTAGGACCGTTATAGTTACGGCCGCCGTTTACTGGGGCTTCGATTCGCACCTTCGCTTGCGCTAAGCACTCCTCTTAACCTTCCAGCACCGGGCAGGCGTCAGCCCCTATACTTCGCCTTACGGCTTCGCAGAGACCTGTGTTTTTGCTAAACAGTCGCCTGGGCCTATTCACTGCGGCTCTCTCGGGCTTGCACCCTACCAGAGCACCCCTTCTCCCGAAGTTACGGGGTCATTTTGCCGAGTTCCTTAACGAGAGTTCTCTCGCTCACCTTAGGATTCTCTCCTCGCCTACCTGTGTCGGTTTGCGGTACAGGCACCTTTTCCCTCGCTAGAGGCTTTTCTTGGCAGTGTGGAATCAGGAACTTCGCTACTATAATTCGCTCGCTATCACAGCTCAGCCTTCACGATGACGGGATTTGCCTCATCATCAGCCTAACTGCTTAGACGCACATATCCAGCAGTGCGCTTACCTTATCCTCCTGCGTCCCCCATTGCTCAAACGGAAAAGAGGTGGTACAGGAATATCAACCTGTTGTCCATCGTCTACGCCTATCGGCCTCGACTTAGGTCCTGACTAACCCTGAGCGGACGAGCCTTCCTCAGGAAACCTTAGGCATTCGGTGGATGGGATTCTCACCCATCTTTCGCTACTCATACCGGCATTCTCACTTCTAAGCACTCCACCAGTCCTTACGGTCTAGCTTCGCAGTCCTTAGAACGCTCTCCTACCACTGACACCTAAAGGTGTCAATCCACAGCTTCGGTGATACGTTTAGCCCCGGTACATTTTCGGCGCAGAGTCACTCGACCAGTGAGCTATTACGCACTCTTTAAATGGTGGCTGCTTCTAAGCCAACATCCTGGTTGTCTAAGCAACTCCACATCCTTTTCCACTTAACGTATACTTTGGGACCTTAGCTGGTGGTCTGGGCTGTTTCCCTTTCGACTACGGATCTTATCACTCGCAGTCTGACTCCCATGGATAAGTCTTTGGCATTCGGAGTTTGTCTGAATTCGGTAACCCGATGAGGGCCCCTAGTCCAAACAGTGCTCTACCTCCAAGACTCTTACACATGAGGCTAGCCCTAAAGCTATTTCGGAGAGAACCAGCTATCTCCAAGTTCGATTGGAATTTCTCCGCTACCCACACCTCATCCCCGCACTTTTCAACGTGCGTGGGTTCGGACCTCCATTCAGTGTTACCTGAACTTCATCCTGGACATGGGTAGATCACCTGGTTTCGGGTCTACGACCACATACTCAAATCGCCCTATTCAGACTCGCTTTCGCTGCGGCTCCGTCTTATCAACTTAACCTTGCATGGGATCGTAACTCGCCGGTTCATTCTACAAAAGGCACGCCATCACCCGTTAACGGGCTCTGACTACTTGTAGGCACACGGTTTCAGGTTCTATTTCACTCCCCCTTCCGGGGTGCTTTTCACCTTTCCCTCACGGTACTGGTTCACTATCGGTCACTAGGTAGTATTTAGCCTTGGGAGATGGTCCTCCCAGATTCCGACGGAATTTCACGTGTTCCGCCGTACTCAGGATCCACTCAAGAGAGAATGAAGTTTCAACTACAGGGTTGTTACCTTCTTTGACGAGCCTTTCCAGACTTCTTCGTCTACTTCATTCCTTTGTAACTCCGTATAGAGTGTCCTACAACCCCAAGAGGCAAGCCTCTTGGTTTGGGCTACATCCCGTTTCGCTCGCCGCTACTCAGGGAATCGCAATTGCTTTCTCTTCCTCCAGGTACTTAGATGTTTCAGTTCCCTGGGTCTGCCTTCCATACTCTATGTATTCAAATATGGATATTGTTCCATTACGAACAATGGGTTCCCCCATTCGGAAATCTCTGGATCAAAGCTCACTTACAGCTCCCCAAAGCATATCGGTGTTAGTCCCGTCCTTCGTCGGCTCCTAGTGCCAAGGCATCCACCGTGCGCCCTTCATAACTTAACCGAATTGGTTGTTACATAAGGTTTAAAACCTAAAATGGCGATACTTGGTAATTTCTTGACTATCAATTTATCTTTATCTAGTTTTCAAAGAACAAATTTCTGTCTCAGAAGAGACAAAAAGTTTTGATGATCATTAAACCATCAAAACTGAACAAAACTTCGACTGTCAAACGTTTTAGTTAAATCTTCCTTAGAAGGGAGGTGATCCAGCCGCACCTTCCGATACGGCTACCTTGTTACGACTTCACCCCAATCATCTGTCCCACCTTAGGCGGCTGGCTCCAAAAGGTTACCTCACCGACTTCGGGTGTTACAAACTCTCGTGGTGTGACGGGCGGTGTGTACAAGGCCCGGGAACGTATTCACCGCGGCATGCTGATCCGCGATTACTAGCGATTCCAGCTTCATGCAGGCGAGTTGCAGCCTGCAATCCGAACTGAGAACGGTTTTATGGGATTGGCTAAACCTCGCGGTCTTGCAGCCCTTTGTACCGTCCATTGTAGCACGTGTAGCCCAGGTCATAAGGGGCATGATGATTTGACGTCATCCCCACCTTCCTCCGGTTTGTCACCGGCAGTCATCCTAGAGTGCCCAACTGAATGCTGGCAACTAAGATCAAGGGTTGCGCTCGTTGCGGGACTTAACCCAACATCTCACGACACGAGCTGACGACAACCATGCACCACCTGTCACTCTGTCCCCCGAAGGGGAAAGCCCTATCTCTAGGGTTGTCAGAGGATGTCAAGACCTGGTAAGGTTCTTCGCGTTGCTTCGAATTAAACCACATGCTCCACCGCTTGTGCGGGCCCCCGTCAATTCCTTTGAGTTTCAGTCTTGCGACCGTACTCCCCAGGCGGAGTGCTTAATGCGTTAGCTGCAGCACTAAGGGGCGGAAACCCCTAACACTTAGCACTCATCGTTTACGGCGTGGACTACCAGGGTATCTAATCCTGTTTGCTCCCCACGCTTTCGCGCCTCAGTGTCAGTTACAGACCAGAAAGTCGCCTTCGCCACTGGTGTTCCTCCAAATATCTACGCATTTCACCGCTACACTTGGAATTCCACTTTCCTCTTCTGCACTCAAGTTCCCCAGTTTCCAATGACCCTCCACGGTTGAGCCGTGGGCTTTCACATCAGACTTAAGGAACCACCTGCGCGCGCTTTACGCCCAATAATTCCGGACAACGCTTGCCACCTACGTATTACCGCGGCTGCTGGCACGTAGTTAGCCGTGGCTTTCTGGTTAGGTACCGTCAAGGTGCCGCCCTATTCGAACGGCACTTGTTCTTCCCTAACAACAGAGCTTTACGATCCGAAAACCTTCATCACTCACGCGGCGTTGCTCCGTCAGACTTTCGTCCATTGCGGAAGATTCCCTACTGCTGCCTCCCGTAGGAGTCTGGGCCGTGTCTCAGTCCCAGTGTGGCCGATCACCCTCTCAGGTCGGCTACGCATCGTCGCCTTGGTGAGCCGTTACCTCACCAACTAGCTAATGCGCCGCGGGTCCATCTGTAAGTGGTAGCTAAAAGCCACCTTTCAACATTCCCTCATGCGAGGGAATGAATTATCCGGTATTAGCCCCGGTTTCCCGGAGTTATCCCGATCTTACAGGCAGGTTACCCACGTGTTACTCACCCGTCCGCCGCTGATATCAGGGAGCAAGCTCCCATCAATCCGCTCGACTTGCATGTATTAGGCACGCCGCCAGCGTTCGTCCTGAGCCAGGATCAAACTCTCCGATAAAAGTTTGAATAGCTCTTTAAAATAAATCTAGAATTAACGTTGACGTATTGTCTTGTTTTGTTCAGTTTTCAAGGTTCAATGTGAAAGCGCTTCGTTGAAGCGACTTTATTATCTTATCAAGCCGTTGTAATATTGTCAACAACTTTTTAAGTGTTTTTTTAAGTCGCCACTGACCGCTCTTTGCTGTCGTTCAGCAGCGACAAATAATAATATATCAAGGTTTGATAGTGAAGTCAACGGTAATTTAATATTTTACTATAATTATTTTGCCACCCGGTAGTAGCGGTGGTAGATGCCCTGCCCTTTCGTTTCTACATCCACGATTTCAACAAAGCCTTTATCAGTTAAATATTCAATGAGCATGCTGAGGTCAACCGAGTAATGCTTCGCCTCTGAATGATTGAGCAGATCCTGGAATGTCCAATGTTCTTTCTGGTCCAGGATATTCAATAGATGCTCCGCTGAAACCTTTGTTCTTGAATGAATGAGGAACTCACTTGCCAGGAACAGCAGTTCTAGTCTTTTATCGATTTCTTCATCACTCGTCACCAGTTCTTCATATAGTTTATAAATCTCAGGCTCTATTTGTTTGACTTGGTTCCAGACGGTCACTTCTGGATGGAAGCCATTTTCAATCACTGCAAGCCTCGCCAGATGATGCAGGGAATGGACGATATGATTATAGGCATCCAGATAATGCCTGCTTTCGAAGAATTCTTTTCCGTCCATGTACCGGCGGATAAGCTTGGCAAATTCCATACCCATCTTTATCTTCCTTCCATAGAAAGGGAAATCCCGCAGCTCGGTTTTAAGATGATGAATATATTCATTTCGGTCGAACAGTACTTTCCCGTTTAACAGCCAGTCGATCACTTTACGGTTCGACCCGAGTAAAATCCACTCATTCAGTTTCGCTTCTGTTACGATATGTAACGCTGCCTTTTGTTCTTTATAAGAATAATGTTTGATGAAAACCGGTTCGTCGGATTCCTTTACGACAAGGAACAGGACGATGTCAAATGTATCGGTCAAGGGACTTGATTTCTTGCTTTGTTCTATTAAAAGCGCTCCTAAAGTATTCGGGTGACTTGTACGCTCTTGGTATATCGGTCGTAATATATCTTCCATTTCATACTCCTCCACATCACTCATTGGTTGGTAACTATTTCGACACTCACAGGGTATTTCCTTCTCCTATTATAGTCATTTTTCGACAAAATGGTTTCCTATCCCTCTTCCTTCAGTAAATATGGTATAGTATTTTTTTAGGAGGGACAAACAAATGGCTAAGAACTATTCGAGTAAAATCAATAAAATCCGTACGTTTGCCTTAAGCTTAGTGTTCATCGGATTCATCATTATGTACATAGGTATTTACTTCAAAAGCCACCCATGGGTCATGACCATTTTTATGATGCTCGGTTTTCTCGGAATCATCGGGAGCACAGTCGTCTATTTCTGGATCGGGATGCTTTCCACGAAGGCGGTTCAGGTGACCTGCCCGAATTGCGGGAAAGTGACGAAAGTTCTTGGGCGTGTAGATATGTGCATGTATTGCAATGAACCCCTCACACTTGATCCGGATCTTGAAGGTGAAGAATTTGATGAGGACTATAATAAAAAGAAACGATAAGTTTAAATGAGAAAAGACCTTCCGCGGAAGGTCTTTTCTCATTTGAACAAAAAAAATGGTTCTGATGACAGAACCATTCTCAACTAGTGTGTTTCTTTTGCTGAACATTCAGCACAGGTTCCGTAGATCTCCATGCGATGGTTGCTCACTTTGAATCCAGTGACATGTGATGCAAGCTGCTCCACTTCGTCAAGACCCGGATAATGAAAGTCGACCATTTTCCCGCAGCCGTCACAGATGACATGATAGTGATCAGTCGTCACAAAGTCAAAGCGGCTGGAGGCATCACCGTAAGTCAGCTCTTTAACCAATCCTACTTCCCGGAAAACACGCAAGTTATTATAAACAGTCGCTACACTCATATTAGGGAATTTCCCTTCAAGTGCTTTATATATGTCATCGGCAGTTGGATGGGCCATTGAATCAATGAGAAACTCTAAAATCGCATGACGTTGAGGAGTGATACGGACTCCCGTTTCCTTTAATGTCGAAATCGCTTCTTTTAATTGTCCTTCTTCAGACATCGTCATGCACCTCTTTTCATAAGAATTATTAGTTTATAATCTTTATAAATAGTGTACTAACCAACAGTCCCTTTTGTCAATCTTTCTCCCGGATCACTCATGTAAGTTCTTTTCCTGTTCCCCCAGCTGCAGATTGATGTAGCGCCCCGCAACAAATAAATAATCGGAAAGGCGGTTCAGGTAGGCCATGACCAATGGATTGATCTCTTCATCGATTCCGACCGCTTCTCTTTCAGCTCTTCTCACGATCGTTCTGGCCGTATGAAGAGCAGCTCCTGATGGATGTCCCCCGGGAAGGATGAAATTACTGAGCGGCTGCAGCGCTCCGTCCAGGAAATCAATCTGTTCTTCCAATTCCTTGATATGAGATTCTTCGAGCTTCCACTTCACTTCTTTTCCCTGTGGTGTGGCAAGTTCTGCTCCGACGTGAAAAAGGATGGTTTGTACTTTATGGAAGAAAGCTTCGAATGCTTCTTTTCCTTCAAAGTATTCGGATTTGATATAACTTAGACCCAACCCGATCATTGAATTCGCTTCATCACATGTTCCGTAGGCTTCCACGCGCTGATCTTTTTTAGACACACGCGTTCCATATACCAATGACGTTGTACCCTTATCCCCGGTTTTTGTATAAATTTTCATCTTAATAACCCCTTTCCAGATCAATCACGTTAGTAAAGTTTTCCCCATTCTCACTGTATGTACGTAAATTCTTTTTAAATATATCCAGCGCCCTTGGCATGTAGTTGCCTGTGATGCTGGACAGATGAGGCGTCACGGTGATCCCCTCCGCCTTCCAGAACGGATGCTCTTTCGGAAGCGGTTCATGATTGAATACATCCAGATAGAAATGTCCGATCAACTTCCTTTGAAGCACTTCGAGGAGGACGGAATCTTCTAACAGATCTCCACGGCCGATATTGATAAACACTACCCTGTCCTTCATGCGGTCAAAGTGGTCAACAGTGAGGAGGCACTTCGTTTCATCCGTGCTCGGTAAAACAGATACGATATAATCGGCATCGGGAAGGACGCCGCTGAAGGTATCGAGTGTGAACATACTGTCAAAATGGTCCCTGTCCGTGCCCGAAGAATTCACTCCGCTTACGTTCATGTGAAAGGCTTTTGCCAACCGGGCAATTTCACCTCCGATTGCTCCGGCACCCAAGATGAGGAGGTTCTTTCCGTGAATTTCAGAGGTTGCGAGCCTTCTGCTCCACAGTCCTTCCTTTTCCTGTTCCCACACAGACTGTAATTGTTTTGCATGCTGAAGAATTAACCCGAAAGTGAATTCCGCCATCGGAATTTTATGAATGCCCCTCGCATTGGTCACAAGTATGCCCTTTTTACGGATGGCTTCGAACGGCATCTTCTCCAGTCCTGCCGAGGTGACCATGATCCATTTACAGCTTACACATTTATCAATGATGTCACCGGTTAAATCTTCCCCCATCGTCACAATTACCTCTGCACCCGGCAGTTCGCTTCCTGCTTCAGTGATGCGACGGAAGAAGAGGAACTCCATGCCCGGAAAGCCGCTCTTTAAGTCCTGAATTTGCTCTTCCCTCGGTTGAAATGTAAAGAGTATTTTCATGAGGATCTCCTCCATCTGTTATTGCTCCTTATTTTACCATAGACAGCAGCCTGGCCCCTAGTTGGAAAACGGTTTGCTCCATAAAAAAGAGGACCGACCTGGTCGATCCTGTTATACGGATGAGACTGACTTATTTGAGGAGGTTGCCCTACTCTTACTATATGTCCTTATCCATCTTGTGAATGGACAAAAGCCTCACCGGTTTCAAATTAGGCTTGAAAATAGGCTTATGAAAGGTTCTCCTGGATATACTCCAGTGCTTCTTCCACGTGTCCCTTCACTCTTACCTTTCTCCATTCTTTCACAAGGTTGCCTTCTTTATCGATGATGAAAGTCGAACGTTCGATTCCCATATATTCTTTCCCGAAGTTTTTCTTCAGCTTCCACACGCCGTACTTCTCTGCCACTTGGTGATCTTCGTCCACAAGCAGTAAAAAAGGGAGGCCGTGCTTGTCTCTGAATTTTTCATGTCTTTCAATCGGATCCGGGCTCACCCCAAGGATGACCGCATCAAGATCTTCGAAGTTCTCATGCTGATCCCTGAAATCACATGCCTGTGTCGTACAGCCGGGCGTCATGTCCTTCGGGTAGAAATAAAGGACGACGTTTTTCCCTTGATAATCTGATAGCTTTACTTTTTCTCCATTGCTTGCAAGCAGTTCGAATTGTGGTGCTTTTTGACCTACTGTCATGGTTCATCCCTCCATTGGAAAATTCGCTCTGATTTTAGACTACCCAATAGAAGGGAAAAACTCAAACCATACGCTACTTGTTTTCATAGTTGAGGAACGATTTCACAACGAAGGCTGCAGGGATTGTATAACCGAGCCACGATTCGATGAGGGCGATCCCCCTTCCGATCCCGACAGGCGTCACATCCCCGTAACCTACCGAGAAAAGGGTGATTCCGCTAAAATACATCGTCGTGAAAAAATGATCGAGGAAATCCCCTGTCACAGGGGTCCCTCCTTCAACGAGTATCGGGATCCCCTCCAGTTCAAGGAGCGTGAACAGGAGACCAAATCCGATCATAATCGTGATGTAACTCATCCCCAGAAATAAAAAGTGATGCAGTGAAACGTGATGTTCTTTCCACCTTGAAGGATAGAATAATGCCCGAAGGCTCATGACCATGCAAAACAAAATGAAGAACACAATGATATAAAGCATGCGCATACCCTCTTTTTCTGCTTGTCATAGTATATGTACGCGCATCTTTATGGAATCATTCTAATTACCTGCACCCCGGTACCTTTTAACACCTTCATTCCACAGCACAATCGAAAAGATGAAAAACCCGATGCCTACGAATGGGGTTAAAAACGAATAATGGTACCATTCAGCCTTTTCAAGGAAAAATGCAGATGGGTACACACCGACGAAGGCAAATGGAAGGATCCAGGTGAGAACAAACCTGATGACAGTGTTGTAAATATCAACCGGGTATCTTCCGTAATTCCCGATATTGTACATCATCGGCATGATGGACGTTTTCGCATCCGACCAGAAGGCGATGCTTGCGAGGGAAATGAAGATTCCCGCATAAACAAGCGCACCGCCGAACACGAAGATGATGAACAGGATCGGTTCGTACCAATCGAATGTGATATCAAGCCTGCCCCCTGCATAAAACATGACGGCCATTCCGGTGATCACGCCGAAAAGCGATTCCAACTCCATCCGCTCTAAGATCACCTGGAACAAGCTGTGGATCGGCCTTGTCAGGATCCGGTCGAATTCCCCTTTTACCACGTAACGATCGTTGAAATCCCATATGTTGAAGAACGAACTGAATAATGCAAACGGCACGAGGAAGAATCCGTATATGAATATGATTTCATCCCTCGTCCAGCCGCTCAACAGCTGGGTGTGGCCGAATACGACGAGGATGAATATGAGGTTCACTGCCTGAAAGAGAAGGTCTGACAGGATCTCGACGATTAGATCGGCTCTATACTGTAATCTTGTTTTCATATATTGGGCGACGTATTGAAAGAACATTTTCATATAAAACATCGGTCACCCTCCTTGAATAATCATTTGTTTTTTCGCAATGATCCAAAGCACTTTAATCGGAATCAAGAGGATCAAAGACCATACTCCCTGCATCATGATGGCATTGAAAGCTTCCGAGGTTTGAAACCCGTTGGTGAAGATCATGCTCGGAACATAGCTGATGCTTTGAAACGGCAGGTATCCCATCACGTCCTGTGCCCACATCGGAAAGAAATGGATCGGGAGCAATAAGCCTGAGAACAAATCGATCACCACACGCTTCGCCCGGATCAATCCGGCATTGTTGAATAGAAAGAAAGTCGTAATACCGGTCAATAAGTTGATCTGCGTATTAATGATGAAGCTGAAAAGAATCGAAATGGCGAATAAGCCCAGCGTATCAAACCCTGTACCGATTTGGAGCGGGAAAATTAAGCTGACGATGATCATGCCCGGGAATGAGAAAAACACCAATCGAAAGACTCCTTCCCCGAGACCTTGCATCGTTTTCATGCCAAGGTAGTTATAGGGCCGGATCAATTCGACGGCTACCTTCCCCTCCTTGATTTCCTGTGCGATTTCCCTGTCGATATTGTTAAAGTAAAAGGCCCTCGCCATCCAGGAGACGGCGACATATGTGGTCATCTGGATGACCGACAGTCCTTCGATATCCTGTTTGCCCCCGTAAATGGCCTGCCACAGAAAATAATAGGCGCCGATGTTGATACTATAGATCAGGATGCCACTATAATAATTCGTTCGGTAGGCAAGCATCATCAGGAACCGGATGCGGATCATTTCAATATATTTAGCCATGATGACCTCCTCTCCCACGAATCATAACGGCTGCTTCTATTCCTCGCTTCATCTTTCCACAGCCCCTTTTTCGTAGATGTTCCGGATAATTTCCTCTGTGGTCGTTTCTTCTATCTTCATATCCTTCACCTTGAAGTTTGCCACGACTTTCGTGATGAGTTGGGAAATCACTTCTTCATCCGCCTCGGTGACAGCTGAAAAGAACTGCTTTTTCTCATCGAATGTCCAGGAAATGCCTTCTTCTTTCGTGAGTCCGGATAATTGAGATAGGGTCGTATCATCAAGGAATTGAAAGACGACTTCTTTCTGATCTCCCCAATTTTCTTTCAGACGGCTCAGCTCACCGTCATAAATGATACTCCCTTCATCAAGCATCACGACCCGCTCACATAGCGCTTCGATATCGGTTAAATCATGGGTCGTGAGCAGGATCGTCGTATTGTACTTCTCATTGATTTCTTTTAAGAACTGGCGAATCTTCAGCTTCACGAGTACGTCCAGCCCGATTGTCGGTTCATCAAGGAAAAGCAGAGGCGGATTGTGAACGAGGGCTGCAGCCAGTTCACATCTCATCCGCTGGCCGAGGGACAGTTTGCGGACCGGTTTATCCAATAGCGGACCGATGTCAAGGGTCTCGATCACATGATCCATATGTTCCTTGTATTGCTCGTCAGATACTTTGTATACTTTCTTCAATAATTGAAAGGACTCCTGGACGGCAATATCCCACCAGAGCTGGGAACGTTGACCGAATACTACGCCGATCGTCTGGACGAACTTTTCCCGATCACGATGGGGATTCATTCCATTGACGGTCAGTTCTCCGCCGGTCGGGGTCAGGATCCCGGTCAGCATTTTGATCGTTGTCGATTTCCCTGCCCCGTTCTCTCCTATATAACCGACCATCTCTCCCTGCTTCACATGAAAAGAAATATCGTTCACAGCAGGAACGATTTTATATTGACGGGTAAATAAATCCCTGAAGGCACCCTTCAGTCCGGAACGACTGGAAAAGGCCTTGAATTCTTTACGCAAATGATTCACTTCAATTGCATTCATGTTGCGTCCTCCTAGAATGGTTAAGTATTGTTGTAGCTTTCATAAACAAGAAATAGTGTACCACAGTGAGCCCCCTCCCCTTGAACAGTCTGCTTGAAAAACACCGGGTGCATTCATCCCCCGATTTGCTAAAGTGGAAAAGACCGTACTACAATAGAAAGGAACTGCATATCAAAATACATTTTCCGGGAGGACATATATGAAATTCACTCAATCAGAATCTTTACATACAGAAGCACTGGAACATATCGTCGGAGGTGTGAACAGTCCGTCCCGCTCTTATAAAGCGGTCGGCGGCGGCTCCCCTGTTGCGATGGAAAGAGGACAGGGTGCATATTTCTGGGATGTGGATGGAAACAAATACATCGATTACCTGGCAGCTTACGGGCCGATCATTACGGGCCATGCACACCCTCACATCACCAAAGCGATCACACAGGCTGCAGAAAACGGTGTCCTGTACGGAACACCGACCCGCCATGAAGTGAAGTTCGCGAAAATGATCAAAGAAGCGATGCCTTATATGGACAAGGTGCGTTTCGTCAATTCAGGTACTGAAGCAGTCATGACGACCATCCGTGTCGCACGGGCATATACAGGGAAAGACAAAGTCATCAAGTTTGCCGGCTGCTACCACGGCCACTCTGACCTCGTGCTTGTTGCAGCAGGATCAGGTCCTTCAACACTCGGCACCCCTGATTCAGCCGGTGTACCAAAGAGCATCGCACAGGAAGTCATCACTGTCCCGTTCAATGACATCGAGCCATTCAAGGCAGCAATGGAAAAATGGGGCGACCAAATCGCAGCAGTCCTTGTCGAGCCGATCGTCGGGAACTTCGGGATCGTTGAACCGAAAGAAGGGTTCCTTGAGCAGGTGAACGACATCGCCCATGACGCAGGCTCCCTTGTCATCTATGATGAAGTCATCACCGCATTCCGTTTCATGTACGGCGGTGCCCAGGATATGTTAAAAGTGAAGCCGGATCTGACTGCGCTCGGAAAGATCATCGGGGGAGGCCTTCCGATCGGTGCGTACGGCGGTAAGAAAGAAATCATGGAACAAGTGGCACCTCTTGGACCTGCATATCAAGCAGGCACAATGGCAGGAAATCCTGCTTCGATCCTATCAGGCATCGCCTGCCTCGAAGTGTTGAAAGAAGACGGCGTATATGAAGAAATGGACAGACTTGGTAAAATCCTTGAAGAAGGGATCCTTGCTGTTGCCAAAAAGCATGATACCCCGATCTCCATCAACAGATTGAAAGGTGCCCTGACACTCTACTTCACTACCGAAACAGTAGAAAACTACGAACAGGCGGAAGCAACCGACGGCGAAATGTTTGCCCGTTTCTTCAAGCTGATGCTGAATCAAGGCATCAATCTTGCTCCTTCCAAATATGAAGCATGGTTCCTGACAACCGCTCATACAGAGGAAGATATCAAGGAAACACTTCAAGCTGTCGACTATGCTTTTTCACAGCTTTAATATTTTATAAAAATAGACCGCTTCACCACTTGATATCCATGGTGAAGCGGTCTTTTTCACTTCCTTCATTCCTGATCGGCACATGTGAAATGGTTCTTATCTGGAGGTTTATCCCCCTCCCAGAAAAGGTACATATTTTGTAAAAAGTTATTTAAATTTGCCTATTGCTATTGCTTGTAAGTACATGTATAGTACAGTATTGTTTATAAATAAGTGATTCAAGAAAGGATTCTACTTCCATGAAACTTGGTGCTCGCATCCTTAAGACAGGAATTGCGATTGTAATAGCTTTACTTGTATCTCAGCTGTTGGGCATACCGTCTCCGGTGTTCGCTGGAATCGCCGCGGTCTTTGCCGTCCAGCCCACGATTTACCGTTCTTATTTATCCATTATCGAACAAATTCAAGCCAATCTGATCGGTGCCGGGATTGCCGTTTTATTCGTCCTGTTATTCGGGAGCAATCCTTTGATCGTCGGTCTGGCAGCCGTGATTGCCATCGCCATCATTTTGAAAATGAAATTACAAAATACAATCGGTCTTGCCCTAGTGACGATGATCGCGATCATGGAAGTGACGGATCAGGACTTCATCCAGTTCGCACTCATCCGTTTCTCGACGATCATGATCGGGGTTTTCTCGTCTTTCTTTGTGAATCTGATTTTCCTGCCGCCGAAATATGAAACAAAGCTTTATCATAAAGTGGCGGATTCAACGGAGGAAATCTTAAAGTGGATCCGGTTAAGTACACGCCATGCGACTGAATTCCATCTCTTGAAAAAAGACCTGGAACGCATCAAAGAAAAGCTGATCAAGGTCGACCAGCTGTACCTTCTTTACAAAGAAGAAAGGGATTATTTCAAGAAAAATTCTATTGTGAAAAGCCGAAAGCTCGTCATCTTCAGACAGATGATTTCAACCACAAACCGAAGCTTTGAAATCCTGAAGCGGTTGAACCGGTATGAAAATGAAATTTTCCAATTACCTGATGAATTGCGGGGAGTCATTAAAAATCAGCTTGATTGTCTGCTGACGTACCACGAACAGCTTCTCTTGAAGTTTCTGGGTAAAATGCATCCATACGCTGAATCAGAGGCGCAGCAGGATGTTTGCCTCCACCGGAAAGAGCTGATGAAAATCATGCTCGAGGAAGTCAATCAGCATAAAAAAGACGATAACATCCATACCTTTCACATGCTTCACATCTATTCAGCCATCTTTGAATACGATGAACAGCTTGAACATTTGGAGAAGCTGATCACAAGCTTCCAATCGTACCATAAGGAAGATAACGAAGTGATGATCGGGGAAGAAGAAGAATAAATCAAAAAAACGGAGCCAGGGTCGAAAACCTCTGGCTCCGTTTTTGTATGGATCAGTTTTTCATTTTAGGGTCCAGGGCATCTCTAAGTCCGTCCCCCATCAAGTTAAATCCTAATACGGTCAGCATGATGGCAAGTCCCGGGAAGATCATCGTCCAAGGGGCCTGCAGCATATACTGCCTTGCATCAGATAACATCTTCCCCCACTCAGGTTCAGGTGCCTGGGCGCCGAGCCCAAGGAATCCGAGTGCCGCCGCTTCAATGATGGCAGTCGCAATCGCAAGTGTTCCTTGCACGATGATCGGTGCCATACTGTTCGGCAGTACATGACTGAAAAGGATTCGGCTGTCGCTCATGCCGATCGCTTTTGCAGCCATCACATATTCTTCCTGCTTCACACTCAGTACCTTCGATCGGATCAAACGCCCGAAGTTAGGAATGTTGATGATCGCAATCGCAATCAGGGCATTTCTAAGGGATGGCCCAAGTGCCGCCACAACAGCAATCGCCAACAGGATGCTCGGGAATGCAAGCATGATATCAAACAAACGGGAGATGATGGTATCGACCCATCGTCCATAATATCCCGCTACACCCCCGAGTAAGCTGCCGATGACCGAAGATCCGATGACAGCGAAGAATCCGACCCAAAGGGAGATTCGCGCGCCATGGATGATCCGTGATAAGATATCCCGTCCAAAGTCATCCGTCCCCAACCAGTGTTCAGAAGACGGTGCCTGCAGCCGCTTGGATAAATCCTGCTCATTGATTCCCTGCGGGGCAATGACCGGGGCTGCAATTGCCAGGATCACAAAGAAAAGGACGATACAAAATCCGACCAGGGCAATCTTATTTTTCGTGAAGCTTTTCCATGCTTCCTTCCAGGGAGAGACCGTTTCTGCCTCTACGGAAGGCTGAAGCTCTTTTTGCAGTTCTGCTATTTCTGCCATGGGAGTTCACCTCTTTCTTCTATTGATGTTAGTTGTATTTTATACGAGGGTCGACAGCCGCATAAAGTAGGTCGACAATGAGATTAATCGTGACGAAAATCGTTGCGACCACAAGGATGCCCGATTGAACGACAGGATAATCACGGTAGCCGATCGCTTCATAAATATAACGTCCGATCCCAGGCCAGCCGAAGATGGTCTCTGTCAGTATCGCTCCTCCAAGCAATAATCCCATTTGTAGACCAATGACAGTCAGTACAGGGATGATTGCATTTTTCAAAGAATGCTTGTATACCACCCAGAACATCTTCAAACCTTTCGCACGTGCTGTGCGGATGTAATCGGAACGCATTACTTCGAGCATGCTTGAGCGTGTCATACGGGCAATGATCGCCATCGGGATGGTCGCCAGTGCAACCCCAGGCAGGATGATGTGTTTCAGTACATCTCCCAACTGATCAAAGCGCCCCTGCATGATCGTATCAAGAATATAGAAGTTGGTGATGGAATCGACAGGGTTCCGGATATTCTCCCTTCCCGTAGTAGGAAGCAGATCAAGCTGGATCCCGAAAGTCCACTGCTCCATCAAGCCTAACCAGAAAATCGGAACGGATACCCCGACCAGCGCCAGGATCATAGCCGTGTAATCAAACCATGAATTCTGGAACCAGGCACTGATGATCCCTGCATTCACACCGATGACAATCGCAATGATGATCGCCACGATTGCAAGTTCAGCAGTAGCCGCCAAATATGGCCAGATTTCCGTGGATACTTCTGTTTTCGTACGCAGGGAACTGCCTAAATCCCCTGTCAGTAAACCTTTTAAATAATCAATATACTGGATGTACCATGCATGATCTAAACCGAGCTGGGCCCTCAAGGCTGCAACGGCTTCTTTCGTAGCCTGCTGCCCAAGGATGACCTGAGCCGGATCCCCTGGAATGGCCCGGATGATTGAAAAGACGATAAGCGTCATTCCCAATAAAACTGGGATAAGTTGCAGTAATCGACGTATGGTGTATTGGAACATCATGTTCACCTCTCTAAGTGGAGATTCTAAATTAGCTAGTATAGTAAGATACGGTAATGCTTGTCGGGGCTGAACAGTCGGCTCCGCTTTTCTTTTGTCCAGCTGCGGGGCTTAGAGGCTCGAGGTCATAAGGCCAGCCCACCAAAAAGGCAAAGAACGCCTTTCCGGCGGACTAACCTTATGCTTGTCGCCTCTGGGCGAAGCCCCTCCGCTTTTCTTTTGTCCAGCTGCGCCTCCTAGCCCCTCGAGGTCATTTCCAATCAATCAGTTGAGGGCAAAGTGCGCCCTCATCTGCTTGCTCGGAAATGCTTGTCGGGGCTGAACAGTCGGCTCCGCTTTTCTATGTACAAAGGGGAGAAATCTATGATGTCTCCCCTTTGGTTGTTGCTTATTACTCCATATCTACTGCGCCTAACCAGTCTGAACCGGTTGGATGCGGCTTGAAGTTTTTAAGTGCAGCGCTACCTGCCAGTAACGGTGTAGAGTGAGCAAGAGGTACCCATGGAGCATCTTCATGGATGATTTCTTGTGCTTTCTTGTACAGCTCTTCACGTTTTGCAGGATCTACTTCTGTTTGAGCATCGATCAGGATTTTGTGAACCTCATCGTTTTTGTAGTAAGCATAGTTGTTGCTTCCGATATTGTCTTGGTCAAGAAGGACGTATAGGAAGTTGTCTGCGTCTCCATTATCCCCTGTCCAGCCAAGTAAGAATGCGTCTGCTTCTCCGTTTTTCGCCTTTTCAAGGTAAGTCGCCCACTCGTAAGATACGATTTTGGCTTTAACTCCTACTTCAGCTAAATCAGCTTGAATTGCTTCTGCTACTTTTTGACCGTCAGGCATATACGGACGAGGTACAGGCATAGCCCATAGTTCCATTTCAAATCCATCCTTATGACCTGCTTCAGCAAGAAGTTCTTTCGCTTTTTCAGGATTGTATTCATACGCTTCCACATCATCATTGTAACCGCCGATTACTGGAGGCATCGGGTTCTTCGCCATTTCTGCCTTACCTTCGAAGAAAGCATCGATGATCTCCTGCTTGTTGATTGCATAGTTAATCGCTTGACGTACTTTAGGGTCATCGAAAGGCTCGCGAGTAGATGTTAAACCTAAGTATCCAACGTTCATGGATGGACGTTCGAATAATTGAAGGTTTTCATCACCCTCGACTTTGCTTGCATCACTTGGATTCACGCCATCAGCAAGATCGATTTCACCTGAGATCAACGCGTTCAGACGGGCTGAGTTCTCAGGGATTGACTTGAATACGATTTGATCTAATTTAGGCAGATCTTTGTTCCAGTAGTCTTCGTTTTTCTCAAGAACGATTTTGTCATTACGCTTCCACTCAACAAATTTGAAAGGACCAGTCCCTGCATCTGTCGGTGTTTCTGCAATCTTGTCACCTAATTCATCAATCGCTTTCGGACTTACGATTGCGAACGGGCTCATTGCTACATTCTTAAGGAATGGTGCTTGAGGACGCTTCAATACGAATTCAACCGTCTTCTCATCAACAGCTTTCACTTCTTTGATCACATGGCCTTCATCGGCTTTAAATCCGCCGAACATTGAACCGTAATAAGGGAATTGATCTGCATTCCCGTTCATCCAACGATCGAAGTTTTTCACGACTGCATCAGCATTGAAGTCTGTGCCGTCTTGGAATTTCACTCCGTCACGAAGCATGAATGTATACGTTAATCCGTCTTCGGATACTTCCCATTCTTCAGCAAGCCCAGGATTGACTTCTGTATCCTGTTCACCGAATTTTACAATTGTTTCGAAAATGTTCACAGTCACTTTGAATGATTCACCGTCTGTCACAGTTCCTGGATCAAGTCCTACAGAGTCTCCCCCGCGACCAAAGATCAAGACTTTAGGGTCTCCTTTATCTCCGCTTTCGCCGCCGTTACCTGAAGATTTTTCATCTCCGCCGCATCCATAAAGCACTGATGATACGAGAAGGATGAGCAGCATTAAAATTGACCAACTTTTTTTCCTCAACTAAATCCCCTCCTGAATAATGTTTATATACTTATGAGGCTTACCTTCTAATAAAGATGGCAAGCGACATAATGCCCTGGTTGGTGTTCCTTGAACTCAGGAACTTTTTGTTTGCAGATTTCCGTCGCATGCGGACACCTTGTGTGGAATGTGCACCCACTAGGCGGATTGGACGGACTCGGGATGTCCCCTTGCAGGAGGATCGTTTCCCTTTTGAAATCCGGATCCGGCACCGGCACGGCTGACAGGAGCGCCTGGGTATATGGGTGAAGCGGGTTGTCGTAAAGATTCTCACTAGTGCTGAGCTCCACCATTTTCCCGAGGTACATGACGCCCACCCGGTCACTTATATGCCTGACCACACCCAAATCATGCGCAATGAAGATATAGGTGAGTCCGAATTCTTTTTGTAAGTCCTGCATCAGGTTCAGTACCTGTGACTGAATCGACACGTCAAGAGCTGAAACCGGTTCATCGGCAATGATGAGCTTGGGTTTTGTCATCAATGCCCTGGCGATGCCGATCCGCTGCCTTTGCCCCCCACTGAATTGGTGAGGATAGCGCTTGGCATGATAGCTGCTTAAGCCCACGATATTAAGGAGCTCATGAACCCTCTCTTTTCTCTCTTTCGCAGATCCCATTCCATGAACCTTGAGAGGTTCTTCGAGGATTTTCTCGACTGTATGCCTCGGGTTCAATGAAGCAAACGGATCCTGGAACACCATCTGCATCTCCCTGCGGATCTTCCTCATTTCAGAGTTTGATAGACTTGTAAGCTCCCTGTCCTCGAAAGTCACTTTCCCTTCCGATGGATCAATGAGCCTCATGAGCATCCTGCCCGTCGTCGACTTTCCACATCCACTTTCCCCTACGATCCCGAGGGTTTCCCCCTTATTGACCGTAAACGACACTCCATCTACCGCTTTCACCGAACTGACGGGTCGTCCAAGGATTCCCCCGGTGATCGGAAAATGTTTCTTTAAGTTCTCAACCTTTAGCAACGGTTCCGTCATAAACTCCCTCCTCCACTCCATCGAACAGGAAGCATCTTGTGCAATGTCCTTGTGATGTTTCATATAATTCAGGCGTCTCTACGAGGCATCGGTCGAACGCAGATTCACAGCGGGCGGCGAAACGGCAGCCCGTCTTGATCGACCCCGGCTTCGGTACATTCCCCTGGATCGAGTGCAGCCGCTGCTGCTTGATCCGCATATCCGGCACTGACTTGATCAGACCTTTTGTATAAGGGTGTTGAGGATTTTTGAAGATTTCATCCACCGAACCCTCTTCCACTACTTTTCCAGAGTACATCACGACCACGCGTTCACACGTTTCTGCAACCACCCCAAGATCATGTGTGATCAGCAGCACCGCAGTATTCAGTTCTTTATTCAACCGCTTCATCAGTTTCAGAATCTGCGCCTGGATCGTGACGTCAAGAGCCGTTGTAGGCTCGTCTGCAATCAGCACACGGGGATCGCATACCATCGCCATTGCGATCATGACCCTTTGCCTCATCCCCCCTGATAATTGATGGGGATACTCTTTGATCAATTCCTCTGCCCGCGGGAGACCGACCATCTTCATGATGTCGACTGCCTTTTCCCTCGCTTGTTTCTTGCCGACTTTCGTATGTATTCGTATTGCTTCCGTTAATTGATCACCTATGGTAAAAACAGGGTTTAAAGATGTCATCGGTTCTTGGAAGATCATCGCAATATCATTGCCCCGGATATCTCTCATTCGCTTTTCTGAAGCTTGTGTCAGATCTTCATCTTTATAAAGGATCTTTCCACCGACAATTTTCCCCGGCGGTTTCGGTATTAGGCCCATGATTGATAGTGAGGTGACACTTTTCCCGCATCCACTCTCTCCCACGACTCCCAATACTTCCCCTTCGTTCACATGAAAACTGACTCCATCGACTGCAGGAACTTCTCCATCATCAGTAAAAAAGGAGGTCCTTAAATCTTCCACTTGTAGTAAAGGACGCGCTTTGCTCATTCAAATCCTCCTCTTAAAAACTATCTCTCTTTTCTCAATAGTCGTTATTTTCTAAAATCAATATGTTTATTATTATACAAGATGTTACAAATGTTGCAATCCATTTTCAGAATTTTTTATAAACAGAGACAAATCCGACTACATTTCAGTATATGTCCAAGTACCCTTTTCATTCCGGTCCCATCAAGTTATTTAGACCTATTTCACGCAACGGAATTCCGGAAAATTTAATTTTTTTATTGCAGTGTTTTTAGTGAAAAGCGCAATAAAAAAGCCATGAACTCCGGTTTGAGTTCATGGCTTCTGATTTATTGATCAAGCTGTTGTACTTGAAATAGTCTATAGTAATGTCCTTGTTTCTTCATCAGTTCTTCATGGGTGCCCATTTCAACGATTTCACCGTGTTCCATGTGGATGATTCTGTCTGCGTGGGTGATCGTTGATAAACGGTGGGCGACAATGAACGTCGTCCGGTCCTTGGCAAGTGCCTCAAGGGATTCCTGGATCAGGTGTTCACTCTCAAGATCCAGGGCCGACGTGGCTTCATCTAGGATCAAGATCGGGGGATTCTTCAGGAATACCCTTGCAATCGCCACCCGCTGCTTCTGGCCGCCGGAAAGCTTCACACCACGTTCACCAACTCGGGTATCATAGCCTTGTGGCAGTTTCATGATGAAGTCATGGGCATTTGCCGCTTTTGCAGCGTCCATGACCTCTTCATCGGTTGCTTCCGGATTGCCGAACTTGATGTTCATCTTGACCGATTCACTGAACAGGATATTGTCCTGAAGCACCATCCCGATATTGTCACGGAGCGACCTTACCTGGAAGTGTCGGATATCGGTTCCATCCAGCCGGATCTCCCCTTCTGATACATCATAAAAACGGGGAATCAGACTCACAAGGGAAGATTTCCCCCCTCCGCTCATTCCAACAAGGGCGACGGTTTCACCTGATTTGATATCGAGACTGAGGTTGCGGAGCACCCGTTCTTCCTCCTCATCATATTGGAAGGAAACGTCCTTGAATTGAATGTCTCCACGCACATTTCTGCACGGGACCGCTCCTGGCATATCATCTATATCATACTTCTCGTCCATGAACTCAAAAACACGGTCCATCGAAGCAATCGATTGGGTAAGGGTCGTTGAAGAATTCACCAATCTTCTAAGCGGACTGTAAAGGCGATCGATATAGGCGATGAAAGCTGCCATGGTCCCGATCGTCAGACTTTCATCGATGACCTGCAACCCGGCATAGCCGATGATGATCAACGGTGAAATATCAGTGATCGTATTCACGACCGCAAACGCTTTTGCATTCCAGCTCGTCTGCTTTAGTGCTTTCGATAAGAAATTGCTGTTTTGCGTTTGAAATTGCTTTTGCTCATAATCTTCCACGGCAAAGCTTTTGATGACAGCCATCCCCTGGACCCTCTCATGCAGATGACTTTGCACTTCCGCCAGTGCCTGGGAGCGTTCCCGTGTCAGCCCCCTCAGGCGCCCGAAGAAATAACGGACAGAAAAGGCGTAGAACGGAAAAGCAATCAGGGACACAAGGGTGAGGGATACATCCATCGTGAACATGATGCAAAGGGCGATCACAATCGTCGCTGCATCCAGCCAAAGATTCATGAGGCCGGTGATAACAAAATTCTTCGTCTGCTCCACATCATTGATGACCCTCGATATGACCTCTCCTGCCCTTGTGTTTGAATAATATTTAAAGCTGAGCCGCTGAATATGTGAATACAAATGATCACGCAGATCATACAGGATCTTATTTCCCGTCCACTGGGCGAAGTATTGACGATAATACTCAACAGGCGGCCTGACGAGGAGGAATAGACCGAGCATGACGCCCATGATCATCCATAATTGACTCGTCTTTTCATCAGCCGTTAAGTCTGTTGCCCCTACGATGTCATCAATGACATATTTGATCAATATCGGGATCAGTAAGGGAATGGTAAATTTGATGATTCCTATGATTAATGTACCTATAATCTGCCACCTGTACGGTTTAACAAATTGAAGATACCGTTTAATACTATCCAAGCGATTACTCCTTTCAAAGTTGCAAACTCCAATAAAAAGGGGTGACCCTGTCAGGAACAACGCTGTCAAATCCTTGGAAATGATTTGAAAAGGTTGCTCCTTACGGGGTCAGCCCTATGACACCTATACAATTATCCCTATGCGTTATCCCCGATGAGTCAAGTAACGCTCGTACCAAATATCAATAAAGTCAGGTGCGAACGGTCCCTTTCTTTGCCTGATCCAGCGAACAAGCTTATCCACATTCCGCTTCAGGATATGATCGATCACATCCGGGTAACCGTATAGTTTCCGATGAGTTTCATACTCATCCTCATCCAGTAATGTGTACGTCATGTCAGGAAACACTTTGATGTCCAAGTCATAATCGATATACTTGATCGCTTCATGATCATACACAAATGGTGAGCTTAAATTACAATAATAATAAATACCGTCCTCACGAATCATACAAATAATGTTGAACCATAACTCCGAATGAAAATAGCATATGGCCGGCTCACGGGTCATCCATGTCCTTCCGTCTGATTCCGTCACCATCGTCCGGTCATTCCCTCCGATGATCACATTCGACGTCCCTTTCAGGACCGTTGTCTCATTCCAGATTCTGTGGATGTTGCCATCATGCTTAAAGCTATGTATTTGTACAGATTTACCTTCAGTGGGAACCGCCATCGTATCCCCTTCTTTCATTTCAAAATTACCCTTATATATACTTATCTATACCATCATTATAACGTTTCCTCAGAAAATTTAAAACAAAAGGCCTGTCCTTAAAGAAAATATCCTTTAAGAACGGCCCTATAACACATATCCTGTGAATTTCTACAGACCTTTTAACCTCTTGCTATCACTGCCCTTTAAGGCGTAACCCCTGCTTGTTCTTTCTGATAGGAACGGATCACTTCGTCCGTTTTCTCCTGAAAGATCCGCTGAATCTCCCTAAGTTCCCTTTTCTTTGAAGCAATCTCTTCCTGAATCGACTCGGCCTTCGTCATCTCCTGGAGCTCAATCAGCTCTCCCTCCAGATCCTGACACCGCTCTATCTCTGACTGAAGATACAACAGCTTATCCATCGTCTCCAACTGCTCCGTCACCAACTCATTAAATCGTTGCTGCATCAACCCCAACCAACTCCTCTAAACAAGCTCTCCCTATACATTCTCCCTCCCCCCGCCAAACCCTTTGACAACTTCTGTCACAATCCCACCAGTTTTGTCGAGCAAGGAATGCTATGTGAGGGACGGACCTCCATTCCTGTGCTGGGAATCCCGGAAATATAGGATTCCTGGTTCCAGAAGCGGGTAAAATGGAGGTCCGTCCCTCACACAAAAAAGCACCCAACTGAATGGGTGCTTTTTTTGTCAATAACGGTTATTGTTGTTGACCGTATTTACCAGAAGCTTTCGCTTTGTTAGCTTCTGCTTGTTGGTTTTGTTGCTTTACTTGTTGAGCCGCTGTTGTTTCTGAAGCGAACTCAGTACCGAATTGTTGTTGAGCGTTAGCTTGCGCGTTTTGTTGTTTCACGTGTTGAACGTTTGTGCCAGCTTGTGTTTTGTTTGGTTGTTTTGCCATTGTAATCACCTCCACGCTTATTAAGATAACCAAGCGTGGATTTGAGTATTCGACCATTTTCCGGAAATGAATTCCATTAAACGAGCAGGGAACGGCCCCCGTCGACGATGATCGTTTGTCCCCTGATCATGGATGAATCGTCTGAAACAAGGAACATGACAGACTTCACAAGGTCATCGATTTCAACCATGCGCCCTGCAGGTGTTTTACTCCGTGCATCTTCAAGGAGCTCTTCACGGTTAGGGAAGTGCTTCAGGGCATCGGTATCGATCGCACCGCCTGAGACGGCGTTCACAATGATGCCCCTCGGAGCAAGCTCGACGGCAAGGTAACGGGTAAGAGCTTCCACTGCAGCCTTCGACACTCCGACTGTCGTGTAGTTATCAAGATAGCGGATTGATCCCAGCGAGCTGATGCTTACGATCCGTCCACCTTCATCCATCAATTTTGCCGCTTCTTGTGCACAGAACAATAACGCCTTGCTATTGATGTTCATTGTCCAGTCCCAATGGGATTCTTCAAGTTCCATCACAGGGCGGAGCACGCCTGATGCTGCATTGCTGACCAAAACATCCAGACGGCCGAATTCTTCCTTGATCTGTTCGAACATAGATTTGATTTTTTCCACGTCACCGACATTCGCACGTACGACAAATGCTTTTCGTCCAAGTTTTTCAACCTGTTCGGCCGTTTCAAGGGCACCTTTTTTACTTCTCGCATAGTTGATGACGATATCGTACCCTTTTTCAGCAAGCTGTATGGCGATTTCCCTTCCAAGACCGCGGCTGCTTCCTGTGACCAATGCTACTTTTTGACTCATGTTTCTTCATCCTTTCAAATTCAATTTCCAATCCCTCCAAGGCATAAACACATCTTGAACATGCAAACTAATAAGGCATATCAGTATAATGGAGGAATGAGTGATGTATGTAGGCAGAGATATGACCGAACTTTCAATGATCCCGAAAAATGAATGGAAGGAAAGCGAGCTTGCTTTCTTTCATCATTCACTACAACAAATAGTACCCTATTTGAATACAGAAGGACAATCGATCCATCGGGAAATTGTCGAAGAAATCGAAAGCCGTGGTGGATTGAATCGTCACGAAGCCGATTACACCCACGGCACAAAGATCAGCTATGACTGATTATACCATGAGGAAAGGAGCAGCCGATGACGCTGCTCCTTCCCTTTTCTTACAGGATTCCCTCCCCTGCTTCCTTCCAGATCTTCTGATGGGAAACAGGAAAAGCATACTGTTCCATTTCTTCTTTTGTAACGGCAACCAGGTCACCGTCAACGAGTGAGGCACTGTCGATGGAACCGACATATACTTCAATATCCCATACAATATGGGTGAAGATGTGCTGAATTCTCGTCACGACACCAGTCTTTAAGGAGCATGGGGCACGATACTCTTCTTCGATGTGTTCAAGCAGCTGCTTTCGGCCGCTGCTTGACGTCCCCACTTCGAAATTCGGGAATTCCCAAAGATTCGCAAGGAGTCCCTCACCAGGACGTTTGTGGATCACGACCCGGTCATCCTCAGTTAACAGAACGGCTGCTGCCATGTTCAATTTCCGGGCAGCTTTCTTTTTCGATTTGATCGGAAGCTCAGTCTGCACCCCTTCTTCAAAAGCCTGACAATGTTCCCGGACGGGACAGAGCAGGCACGACGGGGAAGTCGGCGTACAAATGAGCGCACCAAGTTCCATCAGCGCCTGATTGAAGTAAGAAGGATTTTCATGTGAAATCAAGTTTCGGACCGCTTCTTCGAATACTTTCCGGGATGACGGTTTGGCGATATCGAGCCAAATCGAGAGAATGCGGGAAAACACCCTCATGACGTTTCCATCCACTGCAGGCTCAGGCTTGCCGTATGCAATGCTCAAAATCGCACCGGCTGTATAGGGGCCGACCCCTTTTAAAGATGAAATTTCTTTCGGCGAATCAGGAACGATCCCTTCATACTTTTCATGCACTTCCTTTGCCGCAGTCTGAAGGTTTCTGACCCTTGAATAATAGCCGAGACCTTCCCATGCTTTCAGTACATCGTCTTCAGGTGCCGAGGCAAGAGCCTCAATCGTGGGAAACTTTTCGATGAACCGGTTAAAATAAGGAATGACCGTATCGACCCTCGTTTGTTGGAGCATGATTTCCGAAACCCATACTTTATAAGGATCCTGATCCTTCCGCCACGGCAGGTCCCGCTGTTCTTTTTCAAACCATGAAATCAGATCTTCCTGAAACCCTTCACGGTTAATGGTCTTTATATGTTTTAATGGTTCTTCTTTCAATTTTGTACCTCCAGGATGTTAAATGTTACATTGAATAGGGAATAAATAATTAAGGCTGTGTCTTTAAGCCGATCAGGTTGATTTCTTTCAGCCCACCGCAAATACATTCGTCCAATAAACCGAATAATAAATGACACCGGGATGTCCGCAGACGCTTCAACACATGAACGTGGGATTCAGTCGGGACAACGAATCTTTCGATGTAGGTGTTGGATCGTTCTTCCGCCCTTTCCCAACGGATATCACACGCGTCATATTCAGGTAATGTATCGACGATCGCTTTCATAATCTGCTTATAGCGCGGTCGACAATGCTGTTTTATTTCATACTCCAGATAAATGTGGAATGAATGAGTCATTGAAATAATCTCCTTTTAACCATATCATGTTCAACAATGAATACAAGTCATATACTTAACTTATAAAAGAAGAGCCAAGGGAGGACTTTTTTTGGATACAGGCACTCATATCGTCATGGGCTTTGCTCTTGGGGGCTTAGCCACGTTAGATCCAGTCGTCGCCGAAAGCGCAGCCACTTCACAAAGTGTGTTGTTCGCAGCAGTCATCGGCTCGCAAATTCCCGATATCGATACCGTTTTGAAATTACGAAACAACGCCGTTTATATACGCCATCACAGGGGGATCACCCACAGCATCCCCGCCGTCATTCTCTGGCCGCTCTTGATCACGGCTTGCTTATATCCGCTTTTCCCTGGGGCAGATTTGCTTCATTTATGGATTTGGACATTTGTAGCGGTTTTCCTTCATGTATTTGTCGACATATTCAATGCTTATGGGACACAGGCCCTCAGGCCGATCTCGTCGAAATGGGTCGCATTGGGTGTGATCAACACGTTTGATGTAACGATTTTCGCGATCCATGTGGCCGGCTTGATTTTATGGGGACTCGGATTCCCGCCCGGCAAGACCTTTCTCGTCATGTACCTCGTCATCTTCGCCTATTATGTATTGAGATTTCAGGTACAAAAAGCAGTGAAGAATGCGGTGAAACGGCGGATTCCTGATGCGGAAAAAATCATCGTCTCCCCGACGATCCGTTTCTTCCAATGGAGACTCGCGGTTGTGACGAAAGAACATTATTATGTGGCACGGGCTTACAGGCGGTCCATCACCATCTTTGATAAATTCAAGCGGATCCCGATACCGGATAATCCCGTCATCAATGCAGCCAAACACGATAAAAACCTGGCAGCCTTCCTCTCCTTCTCCCCCGTTTACCGGTGGGAAGTGGATGAATACGATGATCACTATGAAGTCCGCTTCATTGATCTCAGATACAGAAACAACGGACACTACCCATTCGTCGCACTCGTACAGCTCGACAAAGACCTGACCATCGTCAGCTCCTACACCGGCTGGGTCTTCAGCGAAGAAAAACTCCGCTCCAAAGTCGACATCGACATTTTAATCGATTAAAGCAGTGAGGGACGGACCTTTGACAGGTCCGTCCCTCTTTTCATATCTCAATGCACTTGATCGTCGTTTTTTTCATCAATCAGATGCTTGTATTTAGGGTTTTGGGCGGCAAATTCATGGATTCGCTCCCCGTATGTCATCACCCATTGGCGAACTACTTTTTCTGTCACAGCTTTCCCTTTATAATCATAGCCGGCTTTTGCGTAAGTGGCCTCGAAATCCTCCCAGATCAGTTCGATCCAGGTTCTCGCTTTTTCATAAGAAAGCTTGTTATTCTTTTCAATTAACAATTGTGTCAATTCATGAAATGTTGACTCCATATTGTCTCCTCCATTTCCAAATATTTAGTGTGTGCTTTCATGATAATGTCGACCATTTCACCCATACTAAAGGTACGTGGTTAAGCTTAGTTGTGAACCTTTGCTTTTTCACGGTATGAGTCAGTCCATTTCACCTTTTAGGAGGCACATTATGCGAAACAAATCGACAGGGTTCCCCAACATGAACAACAATAAATTTGAAGGTGAACCGCGTGCCAAAGCGGAATATGCATCTAAAAGGGCTAACGGCACCATCAATACCCACCCGCAAGAACGCATGAAAGCTTCTGGCCAAAGAGATCACGATTCGCTTTAAATCAGTGAAATCCGATTAGGGGGTAGTCATGATGGCAAACATGAAAAACAACTTTTACCGAAATAAGTACAGCAGTCCATTTAATAAGGCATTCTACAATCCGAAGCATGCCCATTCACAGGCAAATGGACAAACCACACAAACTCAAGACTTAATCATTCTAGAGAACCAGACACGTAAACGTTCCTAGATCCCTTAGAGGTCCGTCCCCATGGCGGACCTCTTCCCTATTTCTTCTCTCCTGCCAAAAGGGAAATCGGAAGGGCTTCTTCCTTTCCGTCACCAGCAAGGCGGTAACCCCAGGCGAATACACCGTTCAGGTAGTCCACTTTAAAGTATGTACCTGGATCACCTTCAATCGCATAAATACCCCCAGGCTTGTAAGCAGAAGGATCCATCAAATACGCCTGTGCCATAAGAGCCTTGCGCTCCAACACCGCAAATTCATTCACAATCCCAAGCTGTTCTGCTTTTCTTGCCTTTTCTTTCAATGAAGCAATTTCCTGCTTCAACTCATGTTCCGTCATCTCACTATATCTTCTCTCTTGTTCCATCCTCATCACCTCTACTAATAGTAGTATAGAGAAAATGATACAATAAGAAAAGCGGAGACGACTGTTCAGCCCTGATGAGCATAAGACGGGGTGGCAAGAAAGGCGTCCTTTGCCTTTTGGCCATCACGGGTTATATGCTCGAGGGGCTGGGAGTCGGAGCTGGACAAAAAGCCGGGCATTTAGTTTTTTAAAAGTGCACTGCAGGGACTTTGAACCTGCCCTTCATGACTCGGCTGGATGTCACCTTAGGATAGCGGTGAAGCATTCAGGCGCTAACAACATACAAGAAAGGATGTCAACTCTATGAAAACAGCCATCATCACAGGCGGAGGCTCAGGCCTAGGAAAAGAATTAGGAAAACTTCTCAGCGGGCAGGGGTTTCATATTTTCCTTCTAGGAAGAACCCCTGAACGCTTACAAGAAGCAGCAGCCGACATTGAAAGCATCGGCGGCAAAGTCACTTATACTACACTCGATATCCGTTCCAACGAAGATATTGAGCGATTCGCAGAAAACCATCTTCAAGATCATGAACTTTCTTTACTCATACATAACGCAGGTGTAGGGCATTTCGGTCCATTCCAAGATTCCACCGACGATGAACTCGTCAGCATGTTCGAAACGAACGCCCTCGGTCCGATCCGATTAACGAAGGCGCTACTTCCCAAGTTGGAACAAGGCAGCACTGTCTTGAACATCATCTCTACCGCAGGCCTGCGTGGAAAGAAAAACGAATCCCTCTATGTTGCAAGTAAATTTGCATTAAGAGGATTCGGTGAAAGCCTGCAGAAAGAATTCGAAGGGTCCGGTCCCCGGGTTGTCAATGCATACATGGGCGGCATGGATACCCCTTTCTGGGAAAACAGTGATCACATCAGCGATCCATCAAGACTCCGCTCGCCTAAAGAAGTCGCTGAATTGATCCTCCGTTCGTATGAGGAGGAAGACGAAATTGTGATTGAATCAAAGAAATAATATGGGAAAGCAGCTCTGTGAGAGGGGCTGCTTTTTTTGTGTGTTTGGGAGGGGGGACGTTGGGGTGGGGGACGGACCTTTATTTTAAGGGTAATTGTCGTGAAGAATGTGGTCGTTGTTGAGATTTGGGTGGCTGCGAGTGGGGACGGACCTTTGATGAGATCTTACTTGGAAGAAGGAATCTTTCTAGGGTGGCCCTATCCTTTTACGTGGAAAATTCGCGATCGCCGTTATAATTGTGATTTCGCCGATATATTCTGGATTTCGCCGTTATAATGAAAATTTCGCCGTTATATCCAGGATTTCGCCGTTAAATCTAAAATTTCGCCGTTAAACAATTTCCAGCAGGGATTTCACCTTTAAAAGACGAATATAGCTAGTACAAATTCAGATTGGAGTGATCAAATGATCGAAAAAGAACGAAGGATACCCCGAATCATCCTCATGTTACAGGCTTTACTCCGCCGGCTCCCCCTCCATCACCCGAAACTTCCATTCATATCGGACGAACTTGGAAGAAGAATGGCCGGATACAAAGGTGAACTCGCGATGGATTATACGTTATCCTTTTTAGACCCCAAACGCTATTTCATTCTCCACGACCTTAGGATTCCTTACAAAGATAGCTTCTTCCAGATAGACACTCTTCTTATCACCACCAGATTCATCCTGATCATCGAAGTGAAGTATCTAGCAGGCGTGGCGTATTTCGATCCTGTCTTCAATCAATTAATCCAAACCAAGGATGGGAGTGAATCTGCCCTGCCTGACCCGACCCTTCAGATTAAGAGACAAGAACGTCATCTGTCTGACTGGATCAGACAGCAAGGGTTCCCGACCATACCCATCCATTCTTATGTCGTCATGAGCAACGACCGGACCATCATCAAAACCTCTCCTGATAACCACTCCCTCAATGGCTTGGTCATTCATCGTCATTCTCTGTTGGACAAGCTATCCTTTTTAGAAGAAGCTGCTCCAGAGCATCAGGCCATGAATGTTAAAAAGTTAATCCGTACCCTAAAAAAACACCACCGGGAAGCAACTCCCTCTATTCTTCAAAAATTCAGTATCAATGAAGACGAGTTACAGAAAGGAGTCATCTGCGAAACATGCAGTCATCTTCCCATGATCAGAAAACATGGTACCTGGGTGTGTTCGAAGTGTGAGAATCTAGATCATTCAGCCCATATTCAAGCAATGAAAGACTACGAGCTGTTGATTTCCCCGACGATCACCAATACAGGTCTAAGAAGCTATCTCGGGATCCAATCACCTTATGTTGCAAAGAGGCTCCTTCAATCCCTCAAGTTTCCGAAGGCAGGGACGAAAAAAGGGACAATTTACACGCTGACTTTCACAGAAATGGTTTGATTTGAAATGGGGAGGGACTTTCCATTATAAAAGGCAGCCATCCTTCTTGGAGACTGCCTTTTAGTGTAGTTAAATTTTCGTTCGCCGATAAATGCTGGACTTCGCCGTTATACCAAAAATCCAACCGTTATTCCAAGGATTCCACAAAATACAAATACAAAGACCCCTCCTGTAAACCCCAGAGAGTCCTTTGTCTATCATCCAGAAAAATCCCCGTCCCTTCCCCACTAAGGAGCAAACGGAAAAAACATGAGTGCCACAACGAACAACATGAATGGCACAAGGAATAGGGAGATTGCATCGACTGCCACGACTGCGGCGGCAAATGCCCAACGGATACGGCCGGTTCTTTTGAGAAATTCTCGGATTAAGCGGATGTTGACGAGGATCAGGATGATGGCCACACCGATAAGAAAAAATGGGACCACCCATTTCCCCATCGTTTCTGCGTGTCCTTGATTGATCCATTCCATCTTCCCTAATGTATAAAAATCGGTCTGGACTTTGATGATGATTTCGCCCACCAGAAATATAAGGGCCGATCCGATCACGAGGCCCCCGGCATACATTTTAAACTTTTTGGTTGTACCGATGAGCAGGGGCAGTGTCATGCATATATACAGAACCGAGACGATCTCCATAGTATCCCTCCATATGACACCTTATGCCAAAGCACTCGTATCATTCTTCATTATGTTTTATTTCTTCCAGGAGCCTCTCAATATCTTCAATAGAGAAGCCTTTTCGGTACAGGGTTTGTTTCATTTTTTGTACATATTCATAGCCCTCATACTTTGAGCTCAACTTTCGGTGGGCCTTCAATCCCTGATGGTAGACGGCATCCCATCTTTCATCGTCATCCCGTTCTGATTCAACGGTTTCCCATACGATTTTGATGACGGAACCTGGGTAACCTTTTCTCAAGAGGTTTTGCTCTATTTTCTGCTTGGCGATCATGTTCGAGTCTTTTCGGTATTTACGGAGAAGTTTTTCTGTCAGGGCGACCGCTTTGTCTACTTGTTTTTCCTGTGTAAAGGCAGCGAGGGCTTCATCGATATGGGATTCCCCCACGCCTTTTCTCCTCAATTCGCCACGGATCCAATTCGGTCCTTTGTCTCCTGTGTTCATGTGGGTCCCGACAAATGCATGGGCAAATTCCAAGTCATCGATATATTTGATGCCATATAATTTATGGATCACTTCCTGGATGATGCCATCCTCGGGATCTCCTTCTTGCAGGTGATCGCGGATTTCCTTTTCCGTCCTCATTCGATAGGCGAGATATTGTATCGCTTTATTGAATGCTTTCTTCACATCATCTTCATACTGCATTTCTGATATTTCAAGTTCATCGATTTCCATCCCTTTGCTGAGATTAAACTTGACCAGGACAGCCTCGTCGACACTGAAGGAATATTTTCCATCTATAAATAAATTGTAGCGTTCATCGTTTTTTACTTGCTTCGTTATTTTCGTGATCTTACCCATTTTTTCCACCTCATTATTATCCTAACACATTCAGCTTAGGTTTTTTATTCTGAAGATAGGTAAAATAAGAAGTATAAGAGGAGGGATGATGATGAAGATTGCTGTAACAGGGGGAACGGGGTTTGTCGGCCGTGCCCTGACAGAGGAGCTTCTTGCTCACCATCACGAAGTATTGATTCTGACGCGTAATCCCGATAAGCATGAGGAACGGCCAGGGGTTTCCTATATTAAATGGCTGTCTGACGGAGCAAAGCCGGAAGAAAGCCTTGAAGGGATCCACGCGTTCATCAATCTTGCAGGGGAGTCGATCAACAGCGGTCGATGGACGGATGAACGGAAGAAGCGGATCTTAAATAGCCGGATCACTTCCACCCAGGAGGTGTTGAATGTGTGTAAGGCATTGAAACAGAAGCCGTCATGCCTCATCAATGCCAGTGCAATCGGCACCTACCCTTCTTCCAAAACAAACACCTATACGGAAGCTTCAGATGAAAGAGCTGAGGACTTCCTTGGAGAGACGGTTCAAATTTGGGAGAAGGAAGCGGAAAAGGTGAGCGGGCTCGGCATCAGGGTCGCCTTCTCACGCTTCGGGATCATCCTTGGGAAAGATGAAGGTGCCCTCCCCCGGATTGCGCTGCCTTATAAAATGTTTGTAGGAGGGACTGTCGGATCCGGGGAGCAGTGGATGTCATGGGTTCATATCAAGGATATTGCACGTGCGCTGCGCTTCATTGCTGAAACAGAATCCATATCCGGTCCTGTAAACGTCACGGCACCGTCTCCAGTCACCATGAAGGAATTCGGAAAGACGCTTGGCTCCGTCCTAGGAAGGCCCCACTGGCTTCCCGTCCCTGCATTTGCTTTAAAGGTGGCCATGGGTGAAATGAGCGCGCTTGTTTTGGAAGGTCAAAAAGTGTTGCCGAGCGTCCTTTTAGAGCACGGTTATCAATTCGAATATCCGGAATTACATTCTGCCCTGATTGACATCTACCAGTAAAAGCAGGTATGCCCCTTCTTTTTCAAGGCTAAAATAGAATGTATCTTGAAGAGAAGGGATGTACATACGAATGGATAACAAGAAAAAGAAAGACAAAAACAAATCGGGTCTGTCGAGCGCACAGGAAGTGACGTATTCCAGGGAGTTTAAAGCGGCTGACAGGGCAGCAGGCTTCAGCCCCAAAGCACATCGATAGGCAGCATTTTCCTTACTAGAAATAGGATTTTGACGAAGAATAAAGGTACAGGTCCACGCGGCCTGTGCCTTTATTTTTTAACGAAAAGGGGATGTTTTTCTTGGGCAGATCTCGTGGAAACAGCAAACGCGGTAACAAAAACAGCCTGCCTCAAACACCCGCTCAGCTCAAATTTGACGGTGTTGATGAAGAGTTCTCCCGTGAACTTGCCAACCAGGCTGATATGGAAGCTCAAGCCCGTGCCAACGCTGCCAATCAGCGCACACGTGTGAAGAAAAACCGATAGTTTGATCCCGGCAGTTAAAAAAGATAGGTGCATGAGGAATTCACCTGAAAAACGCCCCATGATGTGCATCATGGGGCGTTTCATATCCTTCTATACGACAACGTGATGTTTGCCTTTATGATGGACAAGCTGCTTCATGAATGGGATCAGCAAGCGGTCTGCCCCCCAATAATATGCTCCTCCCCCTGCAAATAGCAGAATGACGGCAGCAGTATACAGGATTGGGTTGGTGCTCACGGTTCCTGCCAATAAGAAGTTGAGATTCATGAATGCACCTGCCAGGAGTGCCGGGATTGTCATGAACCCAAGTATGAGGCCGATTCCTACGAATAGCTCTCCCCATGGAATCAAAACATTGAACAGTTCAATATTCGGAATCGCAAATCCTTCGAGGAATGCTGCATACCAGCCTTGGACTGCCGGATGCTCACCTCCAGCTTTCCCTAAAGCCCCTTGCAAAAAACCGCCTGCATCGAAGCCGCCGGTTACTTTATGCCAGCCCGCCTCCATCCATTGAACCCCCAGCCAAATTCTTACCACTGTCCATAACACGCTAACCTTTTCATTTTCCCACCATTTCATGATGGATCATCTCCTTCGGTTATATATTGTGAAATTATTCACAAGTAATGGCGTATTAAACCGGTATTTCCTTTTGATTGTTGGAGTTGTTTGTGAATTGTTTCACATTTACTTTACACTTATACTATACCTCTTCTCCCTCCTCAATTCAATGGGTATTGATATCATTCACAAAGGTGTCAAAAAGAGGTTTGGAGCTGAATAATCAGCTCCTGGCCGGTAAAGTTAATCCTTGTAGGCGCTCATATCGAGGATCCCCATGACATTTCCATTGTCGTCTTGTAAAATGCTGTATCTTCCTGGTGGAAAATCGCATTGGAGTTTGATGAAATCGGGCAGTTCACGATGTTGACGCTGTCCACTACAAAGATATGCCGCCAGCGGGCAAACCAGGTTCATCATTTTCTATCGGTAATGGAACATCTATGCCAGGAAGTGTACGGCCAATCGTATGATCGCCTTCACGCCAGGCTTCTTCAAATTCCAGTGACTGAGTGACGCTGTTAAGTCTTTTACAGGATGACAAAGTAAAGCCAATTTCTTCATTTGGGTTCAGCCATTCAAGATCATTTAACCTGATTTACCCGGCCATACCCTTTCGATCATCCTCAATACAAAATAAATGATCAAAGCAGAAGCCACTATGAGCAGGAACGAATTCGTGATTAAATTAAAATCCATTTCTTTCACAGTGCTTTCAACTTGCCCCTCTTCATCCATTTTGTAAATGATCCATCCGTTGTACTCCAAAAATCGAAAAGAAAGAATCAGCCCAACCACAATACCGCCAATAACGGAAATCCAGCCTTTTTTCAAAAGCCCTCACTCCCCATTGTTGATACCATTCATTTTACCATAAAAACCATAATTTTCTGATTATATCAGCGTTAGAAACTTTCTTATTTCTCAAACGTACTACATAATAGAGTTACGAATCCGGTTACGGGGGATGAAACAATGAATTCAGAAAAAAAGCTTTGGAGAATGTGGAAAATATTATCATTGGCATTATCAATTGTCATTAGAGTTTACTGGTACCGGCTCCGCGGGAAATCCCAATGGGACACAGATCTGCTGTGGGAAAGAATCGGAAAAGAATTCAAAGAAACGCTGTTCGAATTGAATGGTGTATTGATAAAGGTTGGTCAATTGTTGAGCATTCGTGAGGACCTCCTACCTAAGGGGTTCATCACCCAAATTCAGGATCTTGTTGACCACGTACCTCCTTCACCGTGGAAAAAAATTGAGGAGGTACTGGAAAAGGAATGGGATGCGCCTGTTTCTTCCAAAGTAGCTAATATCGAAAAGGATGCAATCGCATCTGCTTCCATAGGTGAAGTGTATCGTGCACGGCTGCACGACGGCACACAGGTGGCCATCAAAGTACAGCGTCCGGAAATACCATCACTTGTGAAAATTGATTTCAGGTCCCTTTCCATCATCATCTGGTTTGCGAGACGCTTCGCTCCAGTTCCGAAAGGATTCATCGATTTTAAAATGCTTTATAAAGAATTAAAGCAGGTGATTGAACAGGAGCTTGATTTTTCCAAAGAGATGATGACGGCCACTTCCTTCAAACAACGCTTCAAGGAACATCCTAACGTAAAAATCCCAGCGATGTTCCCTGAACTTTGCACGAATAAAGTGCTCGTGATGGAATGGGTGGATGGTGTCCGCCTGAATGACCGGGATGCCATCGAATCTTATGGCTTGGACGGCGGGAAGCTTGCAGAAGGATTGTTCCGGCTTTTCCTTCCACAGTGGCTTGAGCCTGGCATCTTCCATGCCGACCCCCATGCCGGGAATATCCTCCTTCAGCCCGACGGCACCTTTGTACTCTTGGACTACGGCATGATCGGGGAAATTTCGAAGCGTGACGCGGCTCACTTCCAGGATCTGCTCGAAGGCGTGCTGCTGAAGAACTACCGGAAGGCGGCTGAATCGCTCGCTCAGTTGGGATTCCTGCTTCCAGATGCAAGCCCGAAATCAATCGAACCCGTATTAAAGGAATTTATCACCCTTGATATGGAGCAGTTCAAAGAAATGGACCTGATTGCTGTGAAGAAAGAAATTAATGATCTGGTGAAATCATTACCGGTACAAGTCCCTACACGGTTCATATTTCTGGGCCGTTCCTTCGCGACAATCGAGGGACTGGTCCATACACTGAGCCCTGAGAAAGAAACCCTTGACGTGGTCAAACCGGCCTTTCTTGATTGGGTGAAGCACAGCAACACGAATAAGTGGGACCTGCTCATGAAATGGATCAGTGCCCAGCCGTTATTTCAAACCATTCAAAAGGTACGCCAGCTCGTGGACTTCCCTGAAAATATGCTCCAGCAAAAAGAGTTGCAACAACAAAACGCTTTTCATTTTGAAATCTTTGAAAGCCGCAAGAAGCAGGCTTTCACATTGGGGATCGGGGGTCTGGCAGGTGGCTTCACAGGAATGGGATTTGACATTGAGCTCATTTATCAAGGAAGCTTCGCACTTGCCGTCCTCGGCTTCACCGTATATATTGTGACCGATTCCAGACAAAAGAAATGGTTGAAGAAACTGAGGAATGGGCAGCTTCATTAATTCAAAAGAGGTAACCTTCCAGCGAGGTTACCTCTTTTGTGTTAAAATATGTAAAAAGGAGGTGCCGCCATGACTGATCACAAGAAACCATTCAATGACGCCATTGATCACATGTCAAAAATAGAAGGAGGCCCGCTGAATTCACCAGATATGAACGGGATGCCTTTATGAATCCGTATCATCGGCTATGTGATCATCGGATTTACTGTCACGATGACTCTAATGGGGATTATTTTTGCCCTTTTCGATTAAGTGTTGGCCAGTTGGAGGACCTTCTGTTTGAAGAATCCGTGGCATGCCGCTGGATTCCGGGGGCCGGTTTTGATGATTGGTTTGTGTTCACTCGGTTATGCGTCACAATTTTCATTTATGCGTCAGTTTCCTTATTTATGCGTCACTTTTTCCGTTTATGCGTCGTTGTCCCAGGTTTATGCGTCACTTTTCCCAGTTATGCGTCAGCACCAGTTTAAACCCCACTCTCCCCGCACAACGCTCCGCCCCGATACTGATACTCCCCAAGATCAATTTTATTCTTTCCAATAAACGCAACCCCCTCCGCTTCCAGGGAAAGTCTTTGGGTCATCATTTGTTCTTCATCCCGGAATCCGATTTCCCCTTTGCTGTTGAGGACCCTGTGCCATGGGAGATTGTATTTTCCACTCATGGAATGAAGGATTCTTACGACCTGCCTTGCCGCCCTGGGACTTCCTGCACAGGCGGCGACTTGGCCGTAGGTCATCACTTGCCCGGCCGGTATGTTCTGTATGATGTTTACTGCTCTTTCGGTAAAAGGTTTCATGTTTATTCACTCTTCTTTTCCGGTTGCTCACCTATTCTTAATTGCTGCCTTGCAAAATCACGATATAATGAATGGCTCTTGAACAATTCCTCATGAGTACCGACTCCTGTGACCTTTCCTTTTTCAAGAAAGACGATTTGGTCAGCATCTACGATTGTGGAAAGACGATGAGCGATCACAAGGGTGGTCCGTCCTCTCATTAAATTCTTTAATGCTTCCTGGACGACTATTTCTGACTGACTATCCAGACTAGAGGTCGCTTCATCCAGCATTAATATATCCGGATTCCTCAGTAGTGCACGTGCGATGGCAAGGCGTTGACGCTGTCCTCCTGAAAGCTTGATTCCTCTTTCACCTACTTCAGTTTCGTATCCGTTAGGGAGGTCCTTAATGAACTCATCGGCATAAGCCATCTTAGCAGCGGCAATCATCTTCTCTTCACACATTTCTTCCTGGAGACCATATGCGATATTGTCCCGTATCGTTCCAGAATAGACCGGGCTATCCTGGGATACATATCCGAGCATCTTCCGCCAGGATCTTAATGAGTATGTTCCGATCGGACTCTCCCCAAGAAGAATCCTTCCTTGAAGCGGTTGATAGAATTGTTCAATTAATGAAAACAATGTTGTCTTCCCGCTCCCGCTAGGACCGACGACTGCCGTCACTTTCCCTTTCTCTGCGGCGATCGTCACATCCTCTAATACCATTTCCCCTTCTTCATATCCGAACGTTACTCCATCAAGGAACAGCCCCTGCTCCGTTTGAGGGACAGAGCTTCCGCCATCTAGATCCTCTTCTTCTATTGATAGGATAGAAAGCACTTTCTCTGTTGCCCCGACCGTTTTTTGAAACTGTGTTACAAAGACGATGATCTGGGTGATCGGCATGATGATTTGAAAAAGATAGATGAAGAACGCAACAAGCTCTCCCGGGGTCATGGCACCCGACGTAACCCGGACCCCGCCGAAACCGATGATCAATACGAGTACGATGATGATCATGGAAGAAACAACCGGCGACATGAATGATTGAATGATCCCCTCTTTCAACCCCAGGCTATATAATTTTTTGATACCTGTCTGCCCTTTTTGAAATTCGATTTCTTCTGCATTTGAAGATTTGACAAGGCGGATTTCTGAAAGAACCCTTGTTAAAGTCGCCGAAAAACTTGCCGTCTCCGATTGTAGCCCCCGGGAAATGTCAGCCATCTTTTTTCCAATCGGAATGAGGAAGAGGAGGGACAGTGGTATGATAGAGAACATCACAAGAGTAAGCGGCCAATCCAGGTAAAATAATACGATGATGGCACCTGTTACTGAGATGATCCCAGTAATGAACCCTGTCAGATGTTCTGTTATTAAATTTTTGATGACTCCCGTGTCACTTGTCATCCGGCTCACCGAATCACCCGTTTCATGGGAATCATAATAGGGCACCGGGAGAACCAACAGTTTTCTCCAAAGCTTTTCCCGTAAAGAGGCAATGATATGTTGTCCCACCCTCGCTAGTATGTAAACAGATACTCCTCCTGCAATTGCCTGTACCAAAAAGGCTGCAATCATTCCAATTATGACCCCTTTACTCAGTGAATCCAAACTGAAGTCATCAATCAACTTACTTGTTAATAATGGAATGGCAAGTCCTGCGATTGTAGTGAGCAGGCTCAAGACTAGTGATATTCCAAACAAGGTCTTTGGAGGGTCAGTTTCCCTGATTAAGGAAATCAGCTTTTTCCATTTCCCTTTTTCATATGTAGAATCCATTTGTTTCCTTCCTTTCGATTATGTCCTTTTACCATTGTAATATGAAGTCTCAAGCATAGGAAATAACACCTTCAGCAAGTCGGGTTCCTAGAAGATTGACTCCATTTATATTAAACTAATGATGACCAAATAGAAGGACGTGATTGAATATGGATATTAAATTGATAGCACTTGATATGGACGGGACGCTCGTCAATCATGAAGGGGAAGTCTCCCCGGAGAATGAACAGGCGATCCAGCGTGCAAAGGAAAAGGGCATTCATGTTGTGTTGAGTACCGGCCGTTCGCTTTTTACCTGCCGGGACATTTCGGATGAGCTTGGCCGTTCCTCTTATCTTGTTACCGTGAACGGCGGGGAAATCTATGACCATGAATACAATCTGGTAGACAGCATTCCTCTTGATACGGAACTGGTGAAGCAGCTTTGGACATTGAAGAAGGAACATGATGTGTATTTCTGGTCCACTTCTTCCCAGGGTTTATTTAATAGTCGCAAACCATTTGAGAAGGATATTGAATCCTATAATTGGCTGAAGTTCGGATTCGATATTCAGGATGACGATGTCCGCAAAGTGATGATGGATGAGCTCATGAAAAATGAAGCACTTGAAATCACCAATTCGTCTCCAACGAATATCGAAATCAATCCTGCCGGGGTCAATAAGGCTGCGGCATTAGTGAAGGTATGCAAATGGCTTGATCTTTCCATGGACCAGGTCATGGCAGTCGGGGACAGTATGAATGATATCGCCATGATCCGTGAGGCCGGATTCGGGGTTGCGATGGGTAATGCCCAGGACGCCGTGAAAGAGGCTGCTGACTGGGTGACGGGTATCAATACCGACCACGGTGTTGCACAAGCGATCGATAAAGTGCTGAAAGAAATGGAATAAATGCATGAAAGGGAAGCCTGATTCACAGCGGATCAGGCTTTTCTCATTTGAAAGGCGTCTATACTCTTCACGTTCCGTCTATACTGAGTAACAAAAACAAGGATTGAACACTGTATGTACCTGATACTTGTTGTAGTGGTTTATATATTATTTGCCTGGTTCTTCGTTGATTGGAAAAGATGGAAGGAGTTCTATCCGACAGTACAATTTTTCATCATCTGCAATCTTCTGTACAACTTCTTATTCTATCATCACACATTATGGGCGTATAAAGCGGTCACGGTGGACTGGCTGAATCACACGCTGATTGAGCTCGTCTTCACCTTTTTCATCATTCCCGTCGTCATCATGATTTTTCTCCGCTTCTTTCCATCCGGGAAAAAGACGGCTCTGTACTTGTTATGCTGGATCCTTTATTTTACCTTTCTCGAATTCCTATTTTATAAAAAAGGGTTGTTTCTGTATGACCATGGCTGGAACTTAGGATGGTCTGCCATTTTCAACGTCATCATGTTCTCCATCCTGGGGCTTCACCATAAAAAGCCGCTTTTGGCACTTTTGCTATCACTGCCCACGATCATCATCCTGCTGTATATCTTCCATCCTACTTTTTCTGAATTAAAGTGAGGGCATGTTTATGAGCTCCTTTTCCACACCACACTTTATTGCCGCAGTATTAGCAGTGTATGCCATCATGTTCATTTATCTCTTGATTCTGAAGCGGAAGAAATAAGGACAGAACAAAGAAAAAGAAGCACCCGGGGATGCTTCTTTTTCTCATTTCACAATGATCTCATCATTTTCCACTGTTACACTCACATCGGTCACCGCTTCTTCACCGAGAAGCAGATCGGCAATTTTGTCTTCCACTCTTTCCTGGATTACCCGGCGCAATGGGCGGGCCCCGAATTCTGGATGATAACCCAGCTCAACGAGTTTCTGCTTCGCTTCTTCGTCAACAGTCAGGCGAATGTCCTGTTCTTTCAGATCATTTTTCAGTTCATTGAGCATAAGATCGAGAATCTGAAGGAGCCCTTCTTTTTCAAGGGATTGAAATTCGATGATGCTGTCAAATCGGTTCAGGAACTCAGGTTTGAAATAAGCACCGAGTAATTGGAGGATATTCGTCTCTTTGATGGCGTCTGTCCCTCCTGTATCAAAACCGACTACTGCTTCTTTCTTATCTGGTACACCTGCGTTACTTGTCATGATGATGACTGTCTCTTTAAAGCTGACCGTTCTTCCTTGACTGTCAGTCAGGCGTCCATCTTCAAGGATTTGCAGGAACATGTGCTGAACATCCGGATGTGCTTTCTCGATTTCATCGAGCAGGATGATGGAATAAGGATTTCTTCTCACTTTCTCGGTGAGTTGGCCAGATTCTTCATGACCAACATAGCCTGGAGGAGAACCGATTAGTTTTGACACCGAGTGCTTCTCCATATATTCACTCATATCCAGTCGCAGCATGGCATCCTTTGATCCGAACAATTCTTCTGCCAGGGTTTTCGTCAACTCCGTCTTACCGACACCGGTAGGTCCTACGAATAGGAAGGTACCGATGGGACGATGCTTTGCTTTCAGTCCTGCACGGCTCCGGCGGATCGCTTTCGCCACTTTTTTCACTGCTTCTTCCTGCCCGATTACTTTGCCGGCCAGATTTTCCTGCAAAGATTTTATTCTTGTTCTGTCATCACTTTGAAGCTTCCCGACCGGAATGCCTGTTTTCGATTCGATGATCTTTTGGATCAGCTCTTTTTCTACCCATAATGTGCTGTCAGCCGTACTTTCGCTGATTTGTTTTTCAATGGCCGCTTCCTCATCACGAAGGACCGCTGCCTGTTCATAGTCTTCTGCTTTCGTTGCCTGTTCTTTCTTCAATCTTACTTCGTTTAATTTCTTGTGAAGTGCTGTTTTATCTTTCCCCTCGGCCAACAGGTTCACTTTCGAGCCTGCTTCATCCATCAAATCGATCGCTTTATCCGGTAAGAATCGGTCCTGGATGTATCTGTGGGATAATTTCACACATGCCTCAATGGCTTCATCTGTGAATTCCACGCCATGATATTCCTCATAACGGCCTTTCAATCCCTTCAGGATCTCGACGGCTTCCTCAAGGCTCGGCTCATTGACCATCACCGGCTGAAAACGACGTTCCAGGGCTGCATCCTTTTCGATTTGTCTGTATTCTTTCAGGGTTGTCGCACCGATCACCTGCAGCTCGCCGCGGGCAAGTGACGGCTTCAGGATGTTCCCCGCATCCATGGAGCCTTCTGCCGAACCGGCCCCTACCAGCTGGTGGATTTCGTCTATGAAGAGCATGACATTCTTTCGATTTTGCAATTCGTTGATGATGCTCTTCAAACGCTCTTCGAAGGATCCCCTTACCCCGGTACCTGCAGTCAACGAGGCAACATCAATCACATACACTTCCTTATTCAGAAGTTTCGACGGTACTTCCCCAGCTACGATTTTCCGTGCGAGACCTTCAGCAATGGCGGTTTTACCGACACCGGGCTCACCGATCAGCACCGGATTGTTTTTATTGCGGCGGTTGAGAATTTCAATGACCCGTTCAACTTCCTTATCACGGCCAATGACCGGGTCGATCAACCCTGCTCTCGCAGCAGCTGTCACATTACGGCCGAACTGGTCAAGAACACCGTTGTTCCCCCGGCCACTTTCTGATGCGGGCGAAGGTTGACCTGCTTGATTTCCCTGAGCAGCACCCATGCTCATTCCCTTTAACCATTCATCGAAAGGAAATCCGCCGTGGATGCCAGAAGGGGTCTGCTGTTTTTGAAAGCAAGCAGAACACATCTTCATTCTTGACTTCTTTTCATTCACTTGCGTATATACTTCGATTGTTGCCTGGTTGTGCTGACATACTTGGCATTTCATTGAACATAACCTCCTGTAGATTCATATATATTTCATTTATTTATTCGTTTTTTTAGTAAGGTCTCTTGCAGTACACTTTGACTATCTTTGACCTTACAATCTCAGTATACTTTGACCTTCTTTGACTTTCAACTTATATGATTAAGGTAAATGTTGGTTATTTTTCCTAAGAGTTTGGGATAATAGCCTTTGGATTTCACAGTTTATATAAATAATAAACACAAAAAAAGCCGGGGTTATCCCAGCTTTCCTTTTTTAATACCAGTGCTCCCAGTGTTCTTTATGGCAACGGTGTTTTTTGTGGCAAGTACATTTTTTAATATGCTTTAGTTCGTCTAAGATCTCTTTCAATAATTTTTCGATACCCTTTTGTTCATGCTTGTCTTTTTTGTGGCAACCTTGTTGTTTGCGATCCATCCGTTGCCCCACCACTCTCTCAACCATCGGAAGAACATTCATCATGTTCGCCAATTGATCAAGATTATCCAGTCCTTTTCCTTCTGACTCAAAAAAATCTTTAAGAACACCAGTGTCCAATAAGGAGCTTAACTGATCTTTAGCAGCTTCAAATTTACTTAAATCTTCACCAGTATACTGTTTGATTAAATCCATGATACCTTCAAGTGGATTATTTTTTTCACTCATTGTTTTCCCCCCATTCCTAGTAAAAAAATCTCATTCATTCTCCCTGAAAACGGTAGGCCTAAACGTTTCCAAGGACTTTCATTTTAATGATTTGTTACATAATCGCGTAAACGATTAATAAAATTAGTAGCACGATCGCAATGAAGATGGCAGCTAAAAATTTTCCTAGTGCTAAAAAGATCAGAAAAACTAACAGCAATAGAACCAATAACAAACTGAAAAAATCAAATTTGTCTTGAGAATGACATTTATTCATCTAATATCACCTCACTTATACAGTACTCGTAAAGTACTTTACATCGTTATCATATGTATGAATTGATAGTTTCGTCTGATAGAAACGTCTATTCCTCGTAAAAAAAGGCTCTTACAAAAAAAATACTAGACCTGTCTGGACAGGCCTAGCATTTCTTCTATTCAATATAGGTTTTATACGATTTCCCGATTCCAATGGCGATGCTCTGCAATGGCAGCTGCGAATGCTTTCGCAAATGAATGCATGTCATCTCCGGTTACGACACCAGGACCGCTGATAGAAGCTTCTTCTAACCATTTGATCCCTTCATGAGTCGCGCCGATCGGTTTAAAGTGTGAATAAGCTTCCTTCACGAAGTATGAAGTGTCTTGAGAGAACTTTTTATCAACATCCTCCCCGCCGACAACATACAGGCTGTCAAATAGTACCGACTCTCCTGTCAAGAAGGTGTGGTCGACTTCGAGTTCCGAGCCGTCCTTTCCTTTTCTCATTCCCAGCTTGTTACTGATGATTTCAGGCTGCGCACCTTCCTCTTTCAGAAGGGAAAGGACCTTCGTCACTTCTTCTCCGTTGAAGCCGTCAGCAACGATGACACCTACTTTACGGGTATCGGGCTTCTTGACTGTGTTTTCCTGGCTTAACGCGGGAGAAGATTTCGTTACTTTAGAATCTTCTCCATTCGGAACTTCTACGTTGATTGCTTCTGCAAATCCTTTAGCCAGATCCATGCTGACGTTTGCGAACATATCAACCACTTGTTTTTGAACCGATTTGCTCATTACCTTCCCGAGTTCAAAACTGAAAGCTTGGATAATATGCTCTTTCTCCGGCTCGCTCATGCTGTTCCAGAAAAGGGTGGCTTGAGAGAAATGGTCTTTGAAGCTTTCACTTCTTGCCCGTACTTTCCTTCCTTCCATCTTTTCTTGATAGTGGGTGTATCCTCCCTCTTCCTTGGAAGCTGGGGCAGGTGTATTGTGGGCAAGTGAGTTTTTATGATAGCTTACCTGGCCTTTATTAATCGTATGACGGCCATATCCATCACGCTGATTGTTATGGAATGGACACACAGGACGGTTAATCGGGAGTTCATGGAAGTTCGGTCCGCCAAGACGGATCAACTGGGTATCGGTATAAGAAAATAGTCTTCCTTGTAATAACGGATCATTGGAAAAATCGATTCCTGGTACGACAGATCCAGGATGGAAGGCCGCTTGCTCCGTTTCAGCGAACACATTGTCCACATTACGATTCAATGTCATTTTTCCTACGATCTTGACCGGTACCTCTTCTTCCGGCCACAGCTTGGTTGGATCGAGGACGTCAAAATCAAAATTGAACTCGTCTTCTTCCTTGATCAGTTGGATACCAAGCTCATATTCAGGGTAGTCTCCGTTTTCAATGGATTCATACAGATCACGGCGGTGGAAGTCAGGATCTTTACCGTTGATTTTCTGTGCTTCATCCCAGACAAGTGAATGGGTACCCAGTACAGGCTTCCAATGGAATTTCACAAAGTGGGCCTTTCCTTCCTCGTTCACCAGTCGGAATGTGTGAACACCGAAGCCTTCCATCATCCTGAAGCTCCGTGGGATGGCACGGTCTGACATGGCCCACATCACCATATGTGCAGACTCCTGGTTGTTTGCAACGAAATCCCAGAAAGTATCATGTGCAGAAGCCGCCTGCGGCATTTCATTATGCGGTTCAGGTTTGACAGCATGGATCAGGTCCGGGAACTTGATCGCATCCTGGATGAAGAAGACCGGAATATTGTTCCCTACAAGGTCATAATTCCCTTCTTCTGTGTAAAACTTCGTAGCGAATCCGCGGGCATCCCGAACAGTTTCAGCAGAACCCTTGGATCCAGCCACTGTTGAAAAGCGGACAAACACAGGTGTTTTCTTCGACGTATCCTGAAGAAATTTCGCCCTTGTATATTCTTTCATTGAATCATAGAGTTCGAATTCACCATGAGCCGCAAATCCCCGTGCATGGACGATCCGTTCAGGAATCCGTTCATGGTCAAAGTGAGTCATCTTTTCACGAAAATGGAAATCTTCCATCAGGGTCGGGCCACGTTCACCGGCTTTCAGGGAGAATTCATCTTCAGACACCTTAAGCCCCTGATTCGTGGTCAGGTGCTTTCCTTCATCCTCGACCCGATATTGCTCCAGCTGTTCATCTTTGCTATTGCCATTCACTTTCGTACGACGTTCGTCTGCCATTCTTTCATCCCTCTCTACGGTTATTAATGTTTAGTATGTAAAACATCCTGCCTTTCTAGTACCCCTGAGATTGAATTGTAAACATTTTTTGGATTTTTTTGTTTATGGCATGTTACTTTAAGTTGTTCCTCGTTGGCGATTCGATAGATGGTCGGCCGGAAACTCCTCCATAAAAACAAAAAATCCGAATTGATTCACTCTTCACAAAAGACGAATCATCATTCGGATTTCTTATTACACGATAAACTTTTTTCAACCAGTCATGTCATAGTGGAAAGCATCCATCATTGGTCTCCTTCAATGAAGTCCACGGGACCAGTGACTTCAACGCCTTCCGGAATACGCAAATAGATTATGTCACTTCCTATTAAACTCTCACTTTCCCACAGTTCCTCTCCATTGAATTGACGGGTCGTGAAACTGCTTATATATTGTGAGATATTCAACTCTACCGGATCAGGGTATCGGATCAGGAGGGTCTCCCCTTCCATCCTGATTTCCGGGGACTTCATTGCCTCCGTGACGTCAAATCCATCAATGATGCTCCTCGTCACATAATGCTCCACTTTCATCGGCGAGCCTTTTTCCGTCCGTTCAGCCAGGAGGATTGCCCCGTATAATTTACCCGATGATTCTCCCTCCATTGAAATGTTCATCCCGCTCTCTTTAAGAGGAAATGCCCATTCTTTTTTCAGTACCCCTTCCTGACTTTCTCCGATTTGATCGTCATAGGCTTGATCAATGAAAGACACTTCCGGATCGTCCTCATTCCAGTTTATCTTCTCCAATTCAGCTTTTGTATGATCAAACGGGAAAATGTAATAGAGGATGACCGAAAGCAGGAGGAAGCTTACATATCCTGCGAAAATCCACTGAAATCCTTTAAGCTGATTTAATTTCGCAAATGGTTTAAAAATGTATAAGCCTATCAAGATCACCACCCAGAATAGGAGAGGAAATATTGCACCTATCACAGTCATTGTCTCACCTCCAGTTTATTGGACAAATACGTCACGACCGCCAATAGGGGTAGAGCAGTCAATACAACCTTCATGAAAAAAATCATAAACGATGACTCATCAAAGAAAACACCGGCAACATCAACCCCTGTGACCATATCACCGGTGATGAAAGATGTGATAATGGATGTACCCACCATTAAGAGTGGGATGACGATCAGGAAAAGCCTGCTGATCTGGACGAGCATGCCGCACGCATATCCGAATGCACTGAAAAGGAACAGGTACAATACAGCTCCGAGTACGCCAAATAATGATGGTTCCGCTTCAATAAAAACATACTGTGAGGAATGCATGATCATCATGAAGTCCTTCACCAGGAAATCTGCCATAAAGGTAGTGATCCCACCTATCATACTTGCAAACAGTAAAAACAGGATGTTTGATAGATGACCGGTCAACCGATTCGTAATAAAGGTGAAATCATCGTATCGATACGCTTTGGTCGTCATGATGACCGAGATGATGAATGCCCAGATCATCATGAAACCGATGATGACACTGCTTGAATACGTACGGACCTCAAATGAAATCGTTCCTGCTCCACCGCCATGCATCCCGGTGCCGAGGAAAGAGAAGAGGATGGCCAGGATCTGGATCACCATGAGCGAGGAGTACACACCCCGATAGGCTTTGATTTTATATAGAAACTGTTTTCTGACAATATCCCAAAAGTTCATATCAGCTAAATACATCGTCTATCCCCCCTTTTGACTGTGATGTCAAATACATGCATACATCCTCAGTAGAAACCGGTGTGGGATGAAAGCCTTCCATCCACTTTTCCCCTTCATTCTTTACAACGGCATAGGTGGAATCCATTCCAACATTCTTCCTGAAGAGAATCGCCTCTTCTGGGATGGCATGATTCATTCGCTCTGTATTCCCGGTCAGCCCTACAGCGTAGTGCCGCAGTTCATCTAAAGGCAGGTGCAGGCATTTCTCCCCTTCTTTGATGAGGAGGACGTCCTCCAAAAGGTCTTCGATTTCTGTCAGCAAATGACTGGACAGGATGATGGTACGGGGATACGCGATATAATCTTTCAGGAGGGCCCGGTAAAAGTCTTTCCTCACCGCAGCATCCATGCCGGTTGTGGGCTCATCAAGAATGGTGAGCGGACAGCGGGCAGCGAGACCCACGATCATATTAAAGGTACTTTTCATTCCTTTAGACATGGAGCTGTGATGGGCATCGGGGTCAAAACCGAAATAAGAAAACAACCTCATGGCAATATCCATATCCCAATCCTGATAAAACGACCCCATTACTTCCAAAATCTCGGATAAACTCAAATATGGTGAAAAACTCATCTCATCATCTATATAAATCATGTTTGCCGAAACCTTCAGGTTATTGAACGGCCGTTCAGAGAAGACGCTGATTTCACCGTCCGTTTCACGGAAGAAGCCGGCCATGATTTTTAACAGTGTCGTTTTGCCTGCCCCGTTCCTTCCTATTAACCCGGTAATCTTATTTTCTCCCAACGAAAACGTCAGGTCTTTCAATGCCTGTTTACGGCCAAATGCTTTCACCAAACCCCTGCATTCGACTACGCTCATTTTGAATCCCCCGCTTTCATTTCTTCATGGATCATCGTAATCAGGTCTTTTTCTGTCACATTCAGGTAAACCGCTTCTTTGACAACTTCCTTTACAAGTGCAACCAATGTTTGATCTTTCCGTTTCTTCAGGATGATGCTTCTCGCTGAGGATGAAACAAACATGCCCAGCCCCCTCTTTTTGTATAAAACCCCTTCGTCTGCAAGAATCGTCAATCCTTTGGCGGCTGTAGCCGGATTGATGTTATACATCTCTGCAAGCTGATATTGGGAATACACTTTATCATCCGGGAGAAAGTTCCCTGACAATATTTCCGTTTCCAGCCATTCTGACAGCTGGATATAGATCGGTTTCATGCTATTGGAATCAAGAATCAAACAAACACCTCCATAGTGCATTACTGTTGTAATGTACTATACTTCAATTGGATGAAAATAACAATGGTTTTCTGCCTATTTTTAGAAAATATGTAAATACCCCTTTACGAACGTAACATTGTTCTGTTAAACTGAATCCAAAGTAACGTAACAATGTTTTGTTACAGAAACGAGGTGACCCCTCATTGGATCAAAATTTGATATCCAAGAAGGAAGTACTGGAGTTGACCGGCATTTCATATGGGCAGCTCTACCGGTGGAAACGGAAAAACATCATCCCCGAAGAATGGTTCATCAAGAAATCGAGCTACACGGGACAGGAAACGTTCTTTCCTCGTGAGAAGATGCTATCGAGGATCGACGCCATCAAGGAAATGAAAGATGGTTACTCCCTTGATGAGCTTTCTGAATTCTTTTCACCCAATCCGACCAGGATCGAAATCGACGAAAGTGCACTTCGTTCGTATCGCATCCTGACAGATCACACATTTGCACTTTGCAGTCCCCTGCTGCCGCAGCAGGATACGTTTGAATTCCCGGATATTTTAAATATGATGGTGATTGAAAAAGCAGAACAGTTACGCGTGCCGCCTGAGGATCAGCGGACCCTCTTTCAATTTCTTCATGAGCAGTTCACTCCGTTGAAAGAATCGTCCCTTGAGCTTGTGGGTCTCCGTAAAGAGGGCACCGTTATCTGGTTGCTCCTGCCCCTGCAGGCAAACATTTACTTTGACCCGTCAGCAACGGTCGCATGGAGATTCGATTTGCAGCAAATGACGGAAGAACTGAAAATCACATTATCGGATACTAAAGGGATGTAATGCCCTGAATTGGAGGAAAAACGATATGACGACAATCGATAAGAAAGAATTGCACGATTTGAAGATAAGTGGCTCAGGCACATCAGGCGGCGGGCAGTTTGACACCGTAAAGATCAGCGGAAGCGGTACGATTGCAGGTGACGTGGACTGCCATGAGCTGAAGATTTCCGGATCCGGCACCCTTACAGGGAACGTGAATGCCGGGTACATCAAAACGAGCGGTTCATCCACCATCAAGGGGGATACAAAAGCGGAAACGATCACGACAAGCGGCAGTTCCAAATACAATGGATCGGTCACGGTGGAAGAAATGCATACGAGTGGATCAAGCAAGGTCGAAAAAGACCTGATTTTCAAGGAATTCAAAGTGAGCGGATCCTGTAAAGTCGGCGGGAAAATCCAAGGGGGTTCTATTAAAACGAGCGGTTCCCTGAAGGTCGGAAGGGATTGCGAAGTAGAGAACTTCTCCTCTTCCGGTTCTGTTCATATCAACGGTCTGCTTAATGCGGATAAAGTCCAGCTCGAGATCAATCATGAATCTTCGATCAAAGAAATCGGCGGTGAAACGATTGCCGTGACCCATCACCGGGCACACAGGCTGTTCAAGCAGATGGTCAACTTTTTTCTCCAAAAAGAGGATTATTTGTTCAGCGACCTGATTGAAGGTGATGAAATACTTCTTGAGTACACGAAAGCGAAACTTGTAAGAGGAAAAAACGTAGTGATCGGGGAAAATTGTGTCATTGATACAGTGGAATATTCAGGCTCCCTTGAGGTAAGTCCGGAGAGCCGGGTAGGTCATTCAATAAAGATTTAATGTGGTCCAGGGGAGGAGGAATCTTTCCCTGTTTTTTCGTTTTTTCAGAGGTTTACCGAGCTTTTACAGAACACCGTTGAAAATCGATATTTTTATTCTGAATAGTCTGTTATATTAATAGGTATATAGTACAATCTTCGAAGAAAGCCGGGGTACAATATGAATCGTCTGACAGACCATTTGATCATCATTTCATTCGACTGCCTATCCGCGCTCGACTACAGTATCATAAAGGAGCTTCCCCATTTCAGGGAACTGCTCGACCGTGGCTCCTTTTGTAAAAGGGTGGACAGTATCTATCCTTCAGTGACCTACCCTTGTCACGCCACCATCGTCACCGGCAAGTACCCGAACCGCCACGGGATCGTGAATAACACCCTGCTGCAGCCGGGACGTGATTCCCCCGATTGGCATTGGCACCGGAAATCGATAAAGGGCACGACCCTCTATGATGAAGCCAAAAAGGCAGGAATGACGACTGCCGCCCTGCTCTGGCCTGTGACGGCCAAGGCGGACATTGATTTTCATATGCCTGAAATCTTTGCAAACCGCCCTTGGCAACATCAAATCCTCGTATCCCTCTTAAACGGCAGTCCATTGTACCAATGGCAGATGAATCGGCGATTCGGACATATCCGTAAAGGCTTGGATCAGCCTGCGCTTGATGACTTCGTTCTTGAATCGGCGGTTGAAACGATCAAAAAAAAGCCTGATCTCTTTCTTATCCACTTCACTGACCTCGACACACAGCGCCATTACCACGGATTTTCGTCTGAAGAAGCCCATGCCGCCCTACGACGTCACGATGCACGACTTGGAAGGATCATAAAAGCCATGAAAGAAAATAGGATTTATGACAACTCAACAATCGTCGCCCTCGGTGATCACAGCGCACTGGATGAATCGAAAGCCGTGCAGCTTAATGTGCTGTTAAAGGAAAATGGCCTGATCACCGTATCCGGCCGTGGAAAAGTGACCGATTGGAAAGCGTATTGTAAAGGTTGCGACGGTTCTGCCTATGTGTATACAAAGAGCAAGGAAACGACGGAAGAAGTCCGCTCCCTTTTAGACATGTTGCAAAAAGATCCCTCAAATGGGATTGAAACCGTCTTAACAGGTGAAGAAGCCGGCAGAAAAGGTGCCGATGAACATTGTGCTTTCATGCTGGAGGCACGGCACGGGTTTTACTTCAAAGATGCGCTACAAGGCGAGTTCATCCACCGGATCACCCCGGAGGATGTAAAGGAAAAACGATATACGTACGGATCCCATGGATATTCCCCTGAAAAGGAGAACTATGCCACCATTTTCATGGCAGCAGGCAAAGGGATCCGACCGCATGTTGACATCCCTTCCATGGGACTGATCGATGAAGGGCCGACCTTTGCCCGATTACTCGGTCTCAGCTTAGGGGATACAGACGGAAAAACGATCGACGACATACTGGACGTATGACTTCGTTTCTTGAGGGGGAAAAATGATGAAACGTTTCTCGAAAGAAGAAAACAGCTGGATCTTTTATGACTGGGCGAATTCCGCCTATTCCATTATCATTTCCACCGCCGTCTTTCCACTTTTCTATAAAGCGGCGGCTACAAAAGCCGGGGTCAGCCCGTCAGATTCCACGGCATATTTAGGTTATACGGTTGCCATCGCCACCTTTATCCTTGCCATGATCGGACCGATTTTGGGGACGATTGCTGACTATGAAGGCTATAAGAAAAGATTTTTTACGTTTTTCTTTGCCCTCGGGGTTTCCTTTACCGCCCTCCTTGCTTTCGTCCCGAGTGATCATTGGCTGCTCCTGTTAATCTTTTATACAGTTGCTGCAGTCGGTTCGGCAGGTTCCAACGTCTTCTACGATGCCTTCTTGACAGACGTCACAACAGAAGACCGCATGAACCGTATATCATCCAGGGGATTCGGACTCGGGTATATTGGAAGCACAATCCCCTTCATGATCAGCATCGCCATCATCATCCTTGCACAAAACGGCATGCTTCCCTTTTCGGTCACCATCGCAAGTAAAGTGGCCTTTATCATCACCGCACTATGGTGGGGGCTTTTCTCCATTCCCCTGCTAAAGAACGTGCAGCAGCGCTATTTCATCCAGCGTGAACAGCATCCTGTCGTCAACAGCTTCAAGCGCCTCGGGAAAACGATGAAAGAAATCAGGAAATACAGGGCACTCTTTCTATTTTTACTCGCTTATTTCTTTTATATTGACGGAGTCGGGACGATCATTACGATGTCCACTGCCTACGGGACTGACCTCGGCATATCCTCCACGAATCTCTTGATCATCCTGTTTGCGACCCAGGTCGTAGCGGGGCCGTTCGCCATTCTATACGGAAGGCTTTCGGAGAAATTCACCGGGAAGAAGATGCTGTATGTAGGAATCTTTATTTATATCATTGTATGCATCTACGCTTACTTCCTGGAAACGACATTGGACTTCTGGATCCTGGCCATGCTGGTCGCTTCTTCCCAAGGGGGGATACAGGCACTCAGCCGTGCCTACTTCGCAAAACTGATTCCGAAGAAAAATGCCAATGAATTCTTCGGCTTTTACAACATATTCGGCAAATTCGCTTCCATTCTCGGACCTTTGTTGGTGGCCGTCACGGCTCAAGTAACGGGCCATTCCAGCAGCGGTGTTTTCAGTCTCGTCATCCTGTTTATCATCGGTCTTGTGATTCTAGCTTTTGTTCCGGAACCAAAAGGAAATGAGATTGAGAAACCCGCGATTATGTAAGAAAAAGCCTGAAGTCCATGACTTCAGGCTTTTGGCTTTTAAAAGGACTGGGCCGCATCCTTTGCCCTGGCAATCGCATTTTCTTTGATTTCTTCTGCTTTTTCCGGCATGGCCGCATGTCCTTCCACGAATACCCCTTCAAAAGAAGGCACTCCGAAAAACTGCATGATGATGCTCAGATACCGATGCCCCATTTCCATTCCCGCAGCAGGTCCTTCAGAATAAATTCCGCCCCTGGCCTGGATATGGATCGCTTTCTTATCCGTCAATAACCCCACGGGTCCTTGCTCCGTATACTTAAATGACTTGCCTGCCACTGCCACTGAATCGATATACGCCTTCATGAGCGGCGGGAACGAGAAATTCCAAAACGGCGTCACAAACACATATTTATCGGCAGAAATGAACTGATCTGATAACTCATTCAAACGATTCACCTTCTTCTGCTCTTCCCCTGTAAGCTCTTCAAACCCTTTTCCCGACTGCAGCTTTCCCCAGCCGCTGAACACATCCGCATCAATGTGGGGAATGTGCGCATTGTACAGATCAAGGTGGACGATTTGATCATCCGGATTCACTTCTTGATATGTATTGATGAAAGCTTTTGCCACCGCCATGCTGTATGACTGGGTATCATCATGGGGGTGGGCTGTGATATAGAGCACCTGTGCCATTTTCCATCCATCCTTTTCACTAGTTTATCCACGAATGTATTTTGTGAAAATGATGCAGGAATTATCCATAAAAAAAGAATGCTGTCTGCTGAACGACAACATTCTCCATGGTCCTCTTTATTCTTCTTCCTGCCATGCTTCGAACGGATTCCCGCCGATATTTTTTCTCATCTCATCTGTCAGTTCAAACGGCGCCGTTTCTTTTCCTTCTCCTGAAGTGAATGTATGACTCCCGTCAAAGTGCAATGGTTTACCTTCCAATGTAGACACCTCCGATTTTCATCTAGTATGACCTTTGAACAAGACTTTATCCTAAAAACAGTTACCAAAATAAGTGTTTTATCTAGTAGTATTTACTTATGATACTATTCTTCATTTTGTCGATGAATCCTTTTTCTCAGTGAAATGATTTTTTTCCAACGAACCCCTTCATCATAAAAGCATCTGGATGTATGGCTGTCATGACGGGTGGAATTTTTTTATGTTTCTCAATAAAACACAAAAATGTTATATAATGTAAACACATAAAGTTTTAGAAAGGAATTGAAGTTACTTATGAAGATGACATGGATGATTGTCTTAGGGATTGTATCAGCCCTCATACTTCAAATTCTTCAAAAAAAAGACGCCGTGAAGCCGTTCTTCAACTTTAAGTTTTTTTCAGTCAGCCTTATTCTTTCAGTATTGCTTTTCTTCGCCGGTTTAGGTGTAGGTTCTTGGAATGGTATGGCTTTAGGCAGTTTAAGTTATGTCTGCTTCGTCCTTTCCTTATCAGGAATGATCACCTCTTTCATTTTGAACATACTCCTGAGTAAATAAAGAGACCGCCGACTTGCACAGTTTCATCACACACATACCACCTCATTCAGAGAGCGATATTTATTTAGGTCTAATACTCAATATATTAAATCAGCACGAACACAATAAAATCATAAATGATAGATTTAGGGTGATAAGAAGATGATCGGAATCAGCATAGCTACAAAGTGGGAATACGAAGCAACATTGACATACTTCTCCGTAAAAGATGACGAACGTTTCAGTTATCCATATGGTGAGTATTTCATGAGAACAATGAATGGTGCTGAACTTGTTTTTTACAGCACTGGTGTAAGGAAAGTAAATGGTGTTGGTGGTAATCAGTATATGATTTCTACCTTTCATTTAACCAAAGTAATCGTTGCCGGAACATGTGCAGGAATAGACGATCACTTTAGTGCTTTAGACATTTTCATACCAGATCAAGCCGTTCAGTATGATTGCACAGTAAAAGAGGTTGAGCCTCTTATTAAGCAATCGTTCATCGTCGATATGGATCTATCACAGTACGGAAATGATTTTCATACCGGAACAATCGGTACCGCCGATAAAGCAGTGGTGATGTGGAAGGACTATCTGGAGCTGAAAGAAAACGGCATCACAATAGCCGATACGGAAGCGGGGGCCATAGCTTATATTTGTGCAAAAAATAATGTTAAATGCATCATTATCAAAGGGATCTCGGATTTTCCAACAGATGAAAGAAACGCCGATAAATACGAATCGAATACGGAACAAATCAATGTATATTTAGAAAACACCCCCAAAGTGATGAACAAAATATGGGACTGCTATTTAGAGAGATTCATATAGAAAGGTTGTCAGTTGACATCCATCCGGCAATCATCAAAAAAGCAGAGACACCTACATGTGATGTCTCTGCTTTTCTTCCAAAAACCTCTTTTGTTTTCTTCTGATGACGAATTCCTCAAGTGTCCCGGATCCGCACACTACTCCGAGCACAATGAATACCAGCCCCACGAGATGATGAACCGTCACGGATTCATGGAGGAAGATGGCAGCCCCCACAAGGGAGAAAAACGTGTTGAGATTGAGGAAGATCGACGTTTCGGCCGCGCCGATTTTCCCGATTGAATGATTATAAATCATATGCCCAACTGCTGTTGCAAGTATGGCCGAAGCAAAAAACAATAGCCAGATTGAAACGGATGCATCCCCAAGCTGCTTTAATCCACCAGGCTCTGTCACGAGGCTGATCAGGAAGAGGACGATCGAACCGAAAACGAGCATATAGCCGGTCAACAATCGGGGATCCAGCGTTTTCGCCGCCTTGCTGATGATGATGAAGCTGAGCGCTTGTGAAAAGATCGAAATGAAGATGAACAAGTCCCCCATCTTCAATCCTCCGATCCCTTCCCCACCTGATAAGACAATGATCGTCACGCCCACACTCCCTGACAGAAATCCGAGCACTTTGATGACGGTCGGCCGGTTACGGAGAATGAACGTCGCCATCAATGCCGTCAACAGCGGTCCTGTACCAAGGATCAGTCCCCCGTTTGTGGATGAAGTCCCGGTTAATCCTACAGATAGGAAGTAATGATGACTCACAACATTCAATAATCCTCCCGCTGCAATGAAGGAAAGCTCTCTTGCGGTCGGCCTCCTGATTTTCTTCATAAAACCGAGGACGATGAACACAGTGACCCCTGCCGTGAAGATGCGGAGTGAAGTGATCGTCACCGGTGTAAATTCGCTTACGAGCGTCTTAAGTGCAGGGACATTGAAACCCCAAATCAACATGATGAACACCAGTACCAAATACGTTTGCCATTTTTTCAAGACCACAGCAGCCTTCTTTCTATGTCATATTGTCACCCCATCATAGCACCATCAAGCATGACCTGCGAGTAAAAAAGATGATGAAATAGAAAATTCTTCCGTTAAACAATCAAGGAAGCCATATGTGCCAGTAATGAAAAGGACGGACAAGAGTGAAGTTTTGGGAAAATCAAATGGGAAAGCAATTGGAGATACCTGCAAAACGAGGAAGTTGTGACGATCATGCAGAAGGGACTGGGAAGTGTACGTAGCCAAACAGCAGAAAGGGGCAGCAGTCCCTGTACGCCCCCTCTTCTCTATTCATTCTTCCCTTTGGAATCCAATACCTTCATAAAATAAGCGGTCGGAAGCAGTAATCCGATGGCAGCTTCCAGCAGGGCAAAGAATCTCAGATGGCCTGTCGGGATATAATCCCCATATCCGACAGATAAGATCGTGACGCCACTGTAATAAAGATAATTGAGAAAGGTATGCTCGACCGGTTTACCGCTCGGTGAACTGACCCTGAGCATTGGATGATCAAAGGACAGGAAATAATAGAGGACGGCAAAACCGACCATGATGCTTAAAAGCACGAAGAACAGTTTATAAAACAGCGTTGTACTGAAATAACTGTATTTAAAATGCTTATCCTTAAAGAAATAAATTAAATTTACAATGATGAAAATGATTGCTGCCAATGTAACGATGGTTGCCAAAACGGTGTGATTCCTCCTTTATTCTTCGTACGTTCTCTATACCACCTGCATGATGTTTAAAACGCAGATATCTCGATTTTTTCTTATATGACATGCATTGAAAACAGGATTTCTTGTTGGTTTGGACTTATTCAGCTTCAATGGGGCGGTCTTTTAAGTTGTGCGCCTGTTGAGTGGCTGGATTTCGGCTGGATTTTTGCTTGATTTTTATTTTATCGGCGAAATCTCTAATATAACGGCGAATTTTTCATTATAACGGCGAAATCCGGATTTTATCGGCGAACCCGGCAGTGAGGTCTATCAAACCATTTCTGTACAGCACCGGTACCCCCTGCCTGGTTCAGATTCCAGTTTTCACTTCCACTTTTTAAATGTTCACATATGATAAACCATCTCCGTTTTATGAGAAAGGTGAGATTGATAGTGAAACAACCATTCCAGATGTACAGACCCGTTCATGGCGGCGGAGGGCATGCCGGATGGAGCAATGGGCACGGTCACGGCCATGCATCCTGGGGCCATGGATCGGGTTGGAATCACGGAGGAAACTGGAATCACGGGTGGGGTTATCCAGGTTTTGCCGCTGGGACCCTGACCGGCTTGGCAGTTGGAGCGGCGGCATCACCCGGCCCTTATCCGGTACCGGTTCCTGCCTATCCTTATCCGTATCCATACCCGTACCCGCCACCATACCCTCAATATTAAAACAAAAAGAATCCCCGACTTTTCATACAAGTCGGGGATTCTTCCGTTAACGGCCCTCATGGAATATGAGCTTATTTCCAAACGGATCCGTCATCTGGAACTCAAGTGTCTGCCACGGGGTCGGTTTTATTTCTGGATTGGCGTATGGGTAATTCTTTGCCGTGATCCCGGCATGGAAATCCTCTATCCCTTCCACCCCGATCCTGATCGCAGCCCCTGGGCTGCAGTCGCCGTGATGCTCTGACAGATGCAGCACGCAGTCGCCTTTTGACACCTGCATATAAAGAGGCAGTGCCGGTTCAAACCTGTGTTCCCAGTCAAGTTTGTATTCAAGGATATTCAAATAAAATTCCTTCGCTTTTTCCACATCAAAGATTCTTAAGATCGGAACCGGATGCTTCATATGATATTGCCCGTTCATGTCCACCACTCCTCTCTCTCTATTCTTTCTTTAATCCTCTCACAATTCCTTCATAGGATAAGGAAAACCTGCTCAAAAGGATCATCGTTTATTCATCTAGCATTTATGGTACTATAGATTAGTTAGTATTTACAGTTTAATAGAAGCAAGGAGGAATGAATATGGATTTCTTATTTCCACTTGGACTTGCCATTTCAAGCGGTGCCATCATCGCACTTATAAAAATCATAGCCATCGATATCATTCTATCTGGGGATAACGCGATCGTCATTGCCATGGCGACAAGAAGATTACCGAAGGATCTCCAAAACAAAGCGATTTTCTGGGGTACGGCAGGGGCTGTCATACTGCGTATTTTCTTCGCAGCCATTATCGTTTATTTACTGCAGATTCCTTATGTACATCTCATCGGGGGCGTCCTGTTATTGTGGATTGCTTATCAAGTTCTCGTTGAAGGCGAAGAAGAAACGAACATCCAATCACACAGCGGACTTAAGCAGGCCATTATTACGATTGTCATTGCAGATGCCGCGATGAGCCTGGATAACGTAGTCGCAGTAGCCGGTGCAGCTCATGGGCATATCGGTATGATCGCACTCGGCGTATTCATCTCGATCCCGATCATGATCTTCGGATCGAAAGCGATTGTAAAAATGCTGGAACGTTACCGCTGGATTGCCTATCTCGGAGCCGGGATCCTTGCATATACAGCAGGTGAAATGATCGTGTCTGATGAGAAATTCCTGAATCTCATCAACTTGGAACACGGTCCTGTCACAACGGCGATCACGCTCTTACTCACTGTTGCAATCCTATTGACCGGCTACCTGGTCAACAAACGGGCTGGGTCTGATCATCGGGAGAATGTAGGACAGCATCATGCTTAATGAATAGTAAAAAATCCGAACGACTTCGAGGTTCTAGTTAGAATCTCCAGGTCGTTCGGATTTTTCTTTGTTTCATGACTTTATCCCATTTACAGTTATTTTACCAATTGCTCTTATTGCTGTAAGTTTCATAATCAAATCGGGAAACATGTTCATACTCTTCACCGTTCTTCATCTCGAAAGCTTCACTGGCGATATAAAGAAGAGATTCAAATTCCATCTCTTCTGGCATCGATGCAGGATTTTCAAACACTTCATAGTAAAAATCTTTACCGTTCGCAACAACTACACATCTCGTGTACAGAAAATCATCCTCTGTAAAATCATTTCCACCAAATGAACATTCACCAATATTTTCTGCATATCTTTTCCCATCTAAATCGTAGAGCAGCTTGGATAGAATATCGTCAAACGTATAAATGTCTTCATTCGATTTTTTTGATAAATAGTTGAGCGCCTTCGCCAATACTTTTTCATCATCACCTGAATGTTTCCACTCAAACATATCGATTATTTTCCAGAATTCATTTTCATCCATTCCATTGCTCTTTAACATAACTCCCATGCTCCCTTTATATAAGTATGTTTTCGTAAACATTGTTGGATTTAAAACCTTTTAAACAAGCGAAATGTGGCTGATTGCAACGAAGGATGCTCGCTTTCCACGGGCTGGTGTTGAGCAACTGCCTGCTTTATATATATTATTTCATCATCGCCTTAACCAATTCTCTATTCCGCTTCTTAAACACTTCATTATGGGAGGATACCATGGCGGCAGCGTTGGCATCGGGCTGGATGTATTTCTTTGCTTTGTTGACGGCGTTGGCCGCATCCTGGAATGCACCGGCGATCAGGTTGACCTTCCCCTCGTGCTTCAAAATATCCCCTGCAGCATAAAGACCATCGATCGATGATTCACTGTTTGTCGAACCTGCAATGTAATGCTGGTCGACCATATCTATTTTTAACGAACTGTTCTTAAGCAGTGATGTATCAATTTCATAACCGTGATTGATGATCACTTCATCAATCGGCAAATAGGTGATTTCATTTGTCTGGTGATTCGTCAATTCAACCTTTTCGATCGTTTCATGATCCGCGCCTGCCATTAATTTAGAAATCGATGTATTCAGTAAACACGTCGCCGAACTGTTCATTAACTGGGCGCATTGTGCTTCGTGGCCTTTCAGGGCTTCCTTGCGATAGGCGATGTAAACCTTCTTGGCGACCGGTTCCAATTCATTTGCCCAATCAATCGCAGAGTTCCCCCCGCCGGAAATGATGACCGTCTTATCTTTAAATCTCTTTAATGATTTAACCGTATAATTCAAATTGGAGACTTCGAACCGTTCTGCTCCTTCTATGTCGAGCTTCTGTGGATTGATGATTCCACTGCCCACCGCGACGATGACCGTTTTCGAGTAATGGATTTCGCCGGACGAGCCCTCTAATACAAATAGACGATCCTCATTTCGGGTGATTGATTCCACCTTTTCATTCAAGACGACGGTCGGATCGAACGTCAAACCTTGCTGAACGAGCTGCTCGATCAGTTTTGCCCCTGGCACTGGCGTAAGCCCGCCCACATCCCAAATCATTTTTTCAGGATAAACATGGACTTTCCCGCCGAGCATGGGCTGAAATTCAATGATTTTTGTCTTCATTTCTCTAAGTCCGCTATAGAAAGCCGAATAAAGTCCCGCGGGGCCTCCCCCGATGACAGTTACGTCGTATATTTCTTTATCCATTCCTATCACTCCCCGGTAATCAACTATAATTGATTATCATTCTCAATTACATCCTACATTGTTTTCACTTCTGTGACAATAAAAATTTTATTGACAATAGTAAAAAAGGATTATAGTATGGAAATTGTTCGAGATTGATAATCATTATCAATGGGTACCACATTTACTATACTGAATACGGAGGTCATATTATGGTACGCCTCTATACGGAAGATTTAAACATTGGCTATGGCGAACGCTTGATTGTTAAAGATTTGAGTGTCGACATCCCCGATAAAAAGATCACAACGATCATTGGATCAAACGGATGCGGAAAATCCACCTTACTGAAAGCGATTACCCGGATCATTTCTCATCAGTCCGGCAATGTCGTATTAGACGGTGAAATTATTTCAAAGGGAGATACGAAGGAATTAGCCAAGAAAATGGCGATTCTGCCTCAGACTCCTGAAAGTGCAAGCGGGTTGACTGTCGGCGAATTGGTTTCATATGGACGCTTCCCACACCAAAAAGGGATGGGCAGATTGACGAAAAAGGATTACGACGTCATCAATTGGGCCCTCGAAGTCACAGGTACGGCAGATTTCAAATTCAGGGAAGTCGATGCCTTATCAGGCGGACAGCGTCAGCGTGTCTGGATCGCCATGGCCCTTGCACAGGAAACCGACATCATCTTCCTCGATGAACCGACTACATATTTAGACATGGCCCATCAGCTTGAAGTCCTCGAACTTCTGCAAAAACTGAACCGTGAACAGGAGCGGACGATCGTCATGGTCCTCCATGATTTAAATCAGGCTGCCCGGTTCGCTGATCATATCGTCGCCATGAAAGAAGGAGAAATCGTTAAATCCGGCAGCTGTGAAGATGTCATCACCCATGGGGTACTGAGAAAAGTATTTCAAATCGATGCTGAAATCGGAAGAGATCCTCGAACAAACAAGCCAATGTGTATCACATATAACCTACTAAAAGGAGAGAATCAACATGAAGAAATGGATAATCCCGTTTACTCTGCTATTGGTGCTACTTGTTAGCGCCTGCAGCAACAGCTCTACATCAGACGAAGGGTCTGATTCAAAAGAAAAGGAAAGCAAATCAGATACCATCACCTACCAATCTGAAAATGGAGACGTGGAAGTACCTGCTGATCCACAGCGCGTCATCGTCCTATCTTCATTTGCCGGTAACGTCATGGCACTTGATGTAAACCTTGTCGGTGTCGATACTTGGTCGAAAATGAACCCACGCTGGGAAGAAGATCTGAAAGACGTGGAAGAAGTGACGGATGAGAACCTGGAGAAGATTATCGAGCTTGATCCAGATTTGATCATTGGGCTATCCAACATTAAAAATGTGGATAAACTGAATGAGATTGCCCCTACGGTTACGTACACTTATGGAAAAGTAGATTACTTAACTCAGCACATTGAAATTGGAAAACTGTTAAACAAGGAAAAAGAAGCCCAAAAATGGGTGGATGATTTCAAAGAGCGTGCAGCAACAGTAGGCGAAGACATTAAAGCGAAAATCGGTGAAGATGCGACCGTATCTGTCATTGAAAGCTTCAACAAGCAATTATATGTTTATGGTAACAACTGGGGGCGCGGCACAGAGATCCTTTATCAGGAAATGGACCTGAAGATGCCTGAAAAAGTAAAAGAAGAAGCATTGGAACCAGGATACTTCGCCCTTTCAACAGAAGTGATGCCTGAGTTTGCCGGTGACTACCTGATCTTAAGTAAAGATCCAAATGCAGATAATTCTTTCATGGACACAGACACCTACAAGAATATTCCTGCTGTGAAAAACAACCATGTGTATGAAGTCAATATGATGGAGTTCTACTTCAACGATCCGCTTACACTGGATTATCAGCTGGACTTCTTCAAAGAGAACTTTCTAGGCAACTAACTTTCAAAAAGGGAATTCTTTCGATGAGAATTCCCTTTTACTATCCTATCAAAGAAAAGATGATTGATGATGACAACCCACAACACAAAAATCCCTTTTATCTATAAAATGATTGGTACGTCCCTCCTATTTGTTGCGTCCTTTCTGATCTCAGTTATGTACGGGGCTGCCGACACCTCCATGAAGGATGTCTTTCAGGCCCTCACATTGTCCGGTACCGGGAGTACCATCACAATATTGCACGAAATCCGATTTCCCCGTGAGGTCGCAGCCGTTGTGGTCGGTGCATCGTTAGCTGTTTCAGGGGCGATCATGCAGGGGATGACGCGAAATCCCCTTGCCGATCCCGGACTGCTCGGTCTGACAGCCGGTGCAAACGCCGCTCTGGCCGTTGCCCTCGCTTTTATCCCTTCCATGAGCTACTACGGAATCATGATTGCCTGCTTCATCGGCTCTGGCGTCGGGGCTCTGATGGTATTCGGGATCAGCTCGATGAAAAGGGGAGGCTTTTCCCCATTTCGGATCGTCCTCGCCGGTGCGGCCGTATCTGCTTTTTTGTTTGCTATTTCCGAAGGGGTCGGTCTCTTCTTCAAGCTTTCGAAGGATGTTTCGATGTGGACCGCAGGCGGGCTGATCGGCACAACCTGGCAACAGCTGCAGGTAATCGGTCCAATCATCTTGACCGGCATTGCTGTTTCATTATTTTTATCGAGGCAGCTTACGATCTTGAGTCTGAATGAGGAAGTCGCCATCGGTTTGGGACAGCGGACAGCGTTTGTCAAAACGCTTCTGTTCGTGGTGATTGTCCTGCTCGCAGGTGCTGCAGTGGCATTGGTGGGGAACATGGTGTTCATCGGGCTGATGATCCCTCATATCGTGCGGGCGATCGTCGGAACCGACTATCGCTTCATCCTCCCTGTCGCGACATTGCTTGGTGCTTCGTTCATGCTGCTTGCAGATACGCTCGGGCGCACAATCAATGCCCCGTACGAAACGCCGGTCGCCGCGATTGTCGCGATGCTTGGCTTACCGTTCTTCCTATTCATCGTACATAAAGGAGGAAAAGGCTTCTCATGATTCATCCAGAATTGATAAAAAAACAAAGATATCTTTTAATCGCACTTTTCATCCTGATCATCACGACTGCCTTTGTCAGCATCGGATTAGGTTATTCATCGGTATCATATGACAGGCTCCTTCCCACCCTTTTAGGGGAAGGCACATTTAAAGAAGAATTCATCCTGTTTTCAATCCGCCTGCCCAGGATCATCATTACGATCCTTGCCGGCATGGCCCTTTCTCTTTCAGGATCCATCCTGCAGGGCATCACCCGCAATGATCTCGCTGACCCTGGAATCATCGGAATCAATGCAGGAGCAGGCGTATCCATCGCCGTCTTCTTTCTGTTTTTCCCGATCGATGCGGCTTCATTTGCGTATGCACTGCCCCTCGTCGCATTCGGAGGTGCGCTTGTAACCGCCTGCTTGATTTATGTATTTTCTTACAGCAAACGAAATGGGATCCAGCCGGTCCGATTAGTGCTGATCGGGGTCGGATTCTCGATGGCCCTTTCAGGACTCATGATCATCCTGATTTCAAGTGCTGAACGGGCGAAAGTGGATTTCATCGCCAAATGGCTTGCAGGTAACATCTGGGGAACCGACTGGCCATTCATATGGGCCATCCTCCCGTGGTTACTGATTCTGATCCCGCTTGCACTCTATAAGGCGCAGATGCTCAATGTGTTGGGGCTAAGCGAGCCAGTATCAATCGGTGTAGGGGTATCCATCAACCGTGAGCGCTTCATCATGCTTTTAGTTGCTGTCGCCCTTGCCGCTTCAGCCGTTTCCGTCACCGGCGGGATCGCCTTCATCGGATTGATGGCGCCCCATATGGCCAAAGCGCTGGTCGGACCGAGAAATCAACTGTTCATCCCGGTCGCAATACTGCTTGGAGGATGGCTCCTGCTCCTTGCCGACACAATCGGCCGCAACATCCTTGAACCAGACGGCATCCCCGCAGGCATCATGATCGCCCTCATCGGCGCCCCCTACTTCATGTACCTGCTGCTGAAGAAATAAGGGGACGGACCTCTGTTTTTCATAAGAAATGTGTTAAGGACGGGCCTTCAGCTGTAAAAAGTGAGGTCCGTCCCTCAAAAAACTATAAAATATGGGAAGCGATGAGGCGGTCGAGTTTGCGGATGTCGACTCCTTTGTTGAGGCTGAGTTTGAGCTTGCCGACTTTTGTCCATAGTTCGAGTTCGGCGTCGATGTCGAGTGCCCCTCCGTTTTCGCTTGAGTAGAGGATGATTGATTTGAAAGGGATCGTGTAGATCTCTGTTTTGTCACCTGTGATGCCTTGCCGGTCTGCGATCAGAATTCTTTTATTCGTCACGACCGCTACATCCCTGATGGTTTTGTAGGCTGCTTCTGCCCTTTCTCCGTCAATCAACAGAGATTGTATGTCTTCTGGTACCTCAACTTCTTCGAAGAATGTGAACCTCATCAATTTTTTCACTTCAACCATTGTCATCTCTCCTTATTACTTTTGATCCAATTAAAGGAAAACTCTTCATCTCTTTACCAACTCTACACAAGCAAAAACGATGCCCAGTGGATGACGGCATCGATTTTGTTTTGTTTTGTTTTACTGTCCTGTCGTCGTACTGACGGCAGATTTGATAGATCTTCCGGTTTTCCCTTTCTCTCTCACAGGCTTCTTGCTCCAAAGCGTAGCCAGGATCGGTCCGGAAATATTATGCCATACTGCAGCAATCACACTCGGCAGGGCAGCAAGGGGACCAAAGTGTGCAGAAGCGAGTGCAACGCCGAGACCAGAGTTCTGCATGCCCACTTCGATTGAAATCGCCCGCCTGCTCCCTTCATCCAGCTTCATGAGACTTCCGGTTCCATACCCAAGCCCCAGTCCAAAGAGATTATGCAACATGACGGCTGTGAAGATGAGCGCACCTGATGCTGCTATGTTCTCTACATTTGCCGAGACGACCGCTGATACGATGATCATGATCGCCAGTACAGAGATGAGCGGTACGACACCCAGACTTTTTTCCACCGTGGCCGGAAACAGCTTTCTGAGGACCAATCCAATCGTAATCGGAAGGATGATCACTTGAACGATCGAAAGGAACATGGCGACCGGATCAACCGGCAGCCACTGTCCTGCCAGGGCAAGCAATATGAGCGGAGTCAGGATTGGCGCAAGAAGTGTAGACAGGGATGTCATCGCAACAGACAGGGCAAGATTGCCCCTTGCCAAATACACCATCACATTGGAAGACGTGCCTCCCGGAACCGATCCGAGTAAAACCAACCCTGCCGCCAACTCATCAGGCAAGCGAAGGAGATAGGCAATCAACAGGGCACCAAGGGGCATGATAAGGAATTGCGCCGTCACCCCCGTGATGACTGGCAGTGGTTTTTTCAGTATGAGCTGAAAGTCTACCGGCTTCAGCGTCAGCCCCATCCCGAACATCACGACACCTAGGAGGATCGTGATATAACTCCCCAAAGACAGGAAAGGTGCAGGTACCAAATAAGCAACTCCCGCTACGAGGATGACCCATAGAGCGAAATACTTCCCTGCCAGATCACTGATTGTTTCGAGTAGCTTCATGCCTGTTCCTCCTTCTTTTTATGTATGAGCTTATTGGGATTGAAGATTTCATGGGGATCGATGGCACGCTTGATCTGCTCCATCACCCCGAGGGCAGCCCCGTGTTCCCGCTGCTGATATTTCATCTTTCCGACCCCAACTCCGTGTTCACCTGTACAAGTCCCGTTTCTCTCAATGGCGTACTCCACGATGTCTTCGTTATAGGTTTCGGCTCTCTTCATTTCATCTTCATCTTGAAGGTTAATCATTAAGGAGGTGTGGTAATTCCCGTCTCCTACATGTCCAAGGAGTCCTCCAATCAACCCGAGTTCATCGAGCCTCTTCCTCGCATACTGGATCGCACCGGACAATTCTGAAATCGGTACACACACATCTGTCACCATCAGCTTCCTTCCAGGATTTCCATGTACATACGCATAAGCGAGGTTATGCCTTGCTTCCCACAGTTTGTTCCGGGCAGCCGTATCTTCTTCAAAGATGATATCTTCACAACGATGGTCTGCTACAATGTCCTTCGTAAATTCAACATCCTGTTTCAATCCCGCTTCATTTCCGTGGAACTCAAGGAACAGAGTCGGCTTTTCTTTATAATCTGTGTCGCTGAACAGGTTGGCCTGAACCATGGAAGGTTCATCCACCAGTTCCACCCTGGCGATCGGAACTCCCGCCTGCAGGATGGAAACGACCGCTTCCACTGCATCATCAACGTGACGGAAAGAGGCACGGGCTGCCACGATATGCTCCGGAATCCCATACACTCGGAGGGTCAATTCTGTAATACATCCCAATGTCCCTTCTGACCCGACGAACAAGCTGTTCAGATGATATCCGGACGACGATTTCTGGGCCATATTCCCGGTATGAATCACTTCTCCGCTTGGCAGCACCACTTCCAGATCCCTTACCTGATCCCGCATGACGCCGTATTTAACAGATGTCGTCCCGCTCGCATTCGTGGCAGCCATGCCTCCGAGCGTTGCATCTGCCCCCGGATCCACCGAGAAAAAGAGACCGTACTTCTTCAATTCTTTATTCAATTGAGTGCGGGTCACCCCTGGTTGAACCTTCACGAGGAAGTCCTTCTCCCTGACTTCAAGAATCTTATTCATCTGGGAGAAATCGATGGTGATCCCTTTATCATACGGAATCACATGTCCTTCAAGGCTCGTCCCGAGACCAAACGGGATGATCGGTGTACGATGGGCCGTCGCCAACTTCACGATCCGGCTTACCTCCCCCGCATTCTTCGGAAACACCACCACATCAGGGGAACTTGGCCGGTGATACGACTCATCCCTCCCATGCTGCTCCAACACCGTCTCATTCACCGTTACACCCCCACTTCCAACAACATCCCTCAAATCATCCACCAGACCTACACCACTCCCGTACACACCCATACCCATACAACCTCTCCCCTTCAAAAAAATGTATATTGTAACGGATTATACCTAATAATCAGAATATTTCAATACCTGTTTTGGGGACGGACCTCATTCCCCACCCTTATTCAGCCAAGAAATCCTTTAATGGCGCAGTTTGGGTGAAAAATGAGGAGGTCCGTCCCTCACCCAACAAAAAAGCATCGGGCTTTTCCCGATGCTTTTTGTTCATTGGTATGTTGATAACTGTTTTTATTCCGCCTGCAGTTCTTTCAGTTTTCTGTCCAGCAGGGTGAAGAAGTTTTCCAGTTTTTGTTTTGGGATGTGTGCGTATTGGTCGCCTATGGTGGCTTCATAGGTACATTCGTGCTGGCTGACTTCTTTTACGTAGCCGGTCATACCGATTCCTGTTGCTTCGTACAACTGAATTAACAGTTCTTCGATTTGTTTTTTGGGAAATTGGAATAAGACGTGGAACATGTTGGAGACAGGGATTTCAGGTACTGTCGATACGCCCTCGCAAGCATTGAAGTGAGCAGAGAGTTCCCTTGCCCCGTCATAGTATTCTTCCATTTTGCTGATCCGCTCGTCAAAGTAATAATCCGCACTGATGATGTACGGGTAAAGGCTGATCAAATCTCCCCCGTGCCGCCTTTTCCACACCTTCGATTCTTCGGTGAATTTCTCATCCCCCGCCAGGACCGCCCCGGCAAGTCCGCCGATTCCTTTGTAAAATGAAATATACACGCTGTCAAACAAGGAACAGATCTCTTCCGCCGTTTTCCTGTAATACGGAAGGATCTCATAGAGCCGGGCACCATCCAAATGAAGCTTGATCCCCTTTTCCCTGCAGTGTCTTGAAATCGATTGGAGTGTCTCATATGTCGGCAGCTGGCCCCCGATCTCCCTCTGTGGAAGCTCAAGCAGCAGGCAGGCAACCTCTTCCCCCATATCCTCCACGTCTTCCAAAGTGATCACCTGGTCCTTATCGGCAAGCAGGATCGGCTCGATACCGTGTAATTTCTTCAAGCCATCTTCTTCATGGATTTCAAGATGACTGAGCGGATGGTATGCCACTTTATAAAGTTCCTTTTGATCACACCAGATCCTGAGGGCAATCTGCTGAGCCATCGTCCCGCTTGGGAAAAATACAGCAGACGCTTTTCCCAGGTATTGTGCCATCTTCTTTTGAAAGTCTTCGATTATTTTACCCGCGCCGTAAATATCACTTTCCATCTCTCCGTCCACGGACTCCAATGCTCTTTTCAACACATCGAGATTTCGTCTTCCATGGCCTTGCAGTGAATGCTCGGCTTTTTGATATGCGTCGATCAGTGTGAATTCTCCCATCATTATGCTCCTCCATGTCCATTCTCTTCTTTTGACCTATGCCAATACGTTACTCGCCTTTTTCCAACGTTTCACCTGCGCTTTTTCCACACACTCTTTCTTCTCGGCATACAGGCGGATCACATCACGGATTTCTTCAGGCAAATAGCGGTCATTGCGTCCATGAGCGAGAGATGGATAACCTGATCCCCGCTGCAAATAATCGGAAGATGCAACAGAGTACCATGTGTCTTCTTCTAAAGGTGCGTTTCCAATCAGGATGCGGATTCCCTCTTTTCCGTCATGAATGATCTCCGCCCCAGACAGGTGGAGGCTGCCGACGAATTTGCCCCGGAAGCCCGGTCCTTTTCCATCTGCCAAGCACACCTGGCTGTCCATTGATTCCTCGATCGCCTGCTTAAGATGTTTGCCTTGAATTTCAAAGGACGTCGGATTTAGCGGTGATGGACAGATTTCAATGAGTTTCTTGTTGCTGATGTAATCAAAGATCCCGGCATTCACGATCCCGCCGTTAATCAACCCAATGTCACACTTCAGCATATCCTTGAGACCGTCTGCGATGAGGTTACTCAGGGGATTCTCTTCGATCACATCATGCCAAAGAGGCTGTGCCAATGTATACAGAGGCTCGCTTAATACGTCGATCGCCCGCTGTTTATTTCTTTTCATGATGTGTGTGATGTCTTCATCAACCGGATAGGACTGGATGGAAACCGTCTCTCCCCGGAGCAGTTCAATTCCAATCTCTGAGATCTCCAGTTCAATGACGCCAACGTGCTCCCCGTAGCAGCCGGCACTATTCATCACCGTTCCGTTCACGATCTTTGCTTGTGGATACAGGACGTGATCATGTGCAGAAATGATCACATCGATCCCATCAAGCTCTTCTGCAAGCTCTTCATCGGCCATCGTGCCCACATGATTAAGGAGGATGCCAAGATCATATTTCCCCCGATTCCGTTCGATTTCCTCCTGAATGGCTGCTTTGTAATCTGTCAGATGTACACCGAGCCCATCATTGAAAACCCCTAAATCAGGCGATGATCCTGTGATGAACAGGCGCAAGCCATTCTTCTCGAGGATGATGCTCCGACTCACCCCGTTGATCTCTGATTGATCTTTCAAGTACAGGTTATTGCTGATGAAGGGGACAGGACTGTTCCCTGCCATATGCTGCAGCGTCCCGGGTCCGTTAAACATTTCATTATTGCCGACCGTCAGAGCATCATACCCCACTTCTTTCAGCAGTTCGATTGCGGCCATTCCCCTTGTTCCCTGAAGCTCGATGCTCCGGAAGTCTGCGAAGTCTCCCCCGTCCAGGATGATTGTATGTTCGTCTGTATTCTCCTTGATAAATGATGCTGCTTTTGAAAATGAATCGAAATGACTATGCACATCATTGGTATGTAAAATTTTCAGCTTCATGTTTACCTCCAGGATATTTTATCAGAAAACTCTATCTTTAATAGTAAAGGAAAACTATGAGCTGTAAAGGATTTTTATGGTAAAAGTTCACCTCCCTTGCCGTTACCCCGGACCCATGCCGTGAAGGACACACAACACCCCCGCTGATTCACGATCAACTGACCATTGACACAGTGCTTTCGGTGCATATAAAATGTGAGGTAATCTTGATAAATACTTTCATCTATAAACTCGTATAATATTGGAAATATGGTCCAAAAGTTTCTACCAAGCCACCGTAAATGGTTTGACTACGAGAGAGAGCAGCGACAGAAGTCCCTGCTCTTCTCTCTATATGTCAAACCCCGGGGCCATCCCGGGGTTTTTTCATTGATAAGGAGAGGATTTCATGGGTACGAAAAAAGAAACACTGAAGAAAAAGATTGCAGTTGCAAATAAAACCATCCCGGCGGACGTCGTGATAAAAAATGCAAAAATCATCGATGTGTTCAACCTATCCATCATCGAAGGGGATGTGGCGATGACCGACGGCATGTTTGTCGGGATCGGCGAGTATGAGGGCAGGGAGGTCATCGATGCAAAAGGACGGTATATGAGCCCTTCTTTCATCGATGCCCACGTCCATATCGAATCCTCGATGGTCCCTCCTTCTGAATTCGCAAAAGTCGTCATGCCTCATGGCGTCACGACGGTCATCACCGATCCACACGAAATTGGGAATGTAGCCGGTGAGAAAGGCATCCAATTTATGCTGGACGATTCTGAAGGCATACCGTTGGATGTGTTCATTATGCTCCCGTCCTGTGTGCCTGCCACTCCCTTTGAACATTCAGGTGCCACGTTATCCGCAAGCGACTTGAAACCCTTCTACGAGCATGAACGTGTCCTCGGTCTCGCGGAAGTCATGGACTACCCTTCCCTGCAAAAGGGCGATGACCATATCGTGGATAAAATCATCGCCACCACACCGTCCTCCCCTCACATGGACGGGCACCTGGCAGGACTCGACTCCAACGCCATCAATGTATACAGGGCTGCTGGCATCCGGACCGATCATGAGTGCACGACCGTGTCTGAAGCGTTGGAACGCCTCCAGCGGGGGATGTATGTGTTGATCCGTGAAGGCTCTGTTGCAAAAGACTTGGCTTCACTCATCGGCGTCGTGAATGAACGAAATGCCCGGCGATGCCTGTTCTGTACCGATGACAAGCATCTTGACGACTTAATCGAAGAAGGAAGCATCGATCACTGCATCAGACTGGCAATCGCCGAGGGGCTTGATCCATTATTGGCGATATCCATGGCTTCCCTCAATGCAGCAGAATGCTATGGTTTACTTCAAAAAGGGGCCATTGCCCCCGGATTCGAAGCCGATTTCATCTTCCTTGATGACCTTGAAACACTGGACATTTCCGAAGTCTATAAAGCCGGCAGACAAGTCGCCTTTCACGGGCATTGGGTAGGCGGGGAGATCAAGAAGCAGCAGCCTTCCCGAACCCTTACATCCACGGTGAAGATCCCGGATATCACAGAACAGGACCTGATGATACCGATTGGTCCTTCTCACTCAGCTCATATGATTGAAATCATCCCAAACCAGCTCAGTACGATCAAACGGACTGACACTATGCAGGTGGATGGCGGCAACTTCATCCCTTCTACGACAGAGGATCAGCTGAAGATGGTTGTCGTTGAAAGACATAAGCTGACCGGTCACATCGGCCTTGGTATCGTAAAAGGGTTCCGCCTGAAGGAAGGAGCCATCGCCACGACCATTGCCCATGATTCCCACAACATCGTGGCTTCAGGTACGAATGATGCCGATATCCTCAAAGCGATTTCTGAGCTGGAGGGAATGAACGGCGGTCTCGTGATGGTCAAGGACGGAAAGGTCCTCTCATCCCTTCCTTTACCGATTGGGGGATTGATGTTTGACGGATCGTATAAAGATGTGGCTGCAGGCCTTCAACAATTGAAGCGTGGGTTTGGTGAATTGGGGTTCAGAGGGGATTTCAACCCGTTCCTAACCCTCTCTTTCCTTACACTGCCGGTTATTCCAGAGCTCAAGCTGACCGATATGGGGTTATTTGATGTGAAGGAAGCGAGGCATATTGAGGTCGCGGTTGTAGAGTGAGGAGCTGCTGCCCTTTACATGTAAAAAAAGAGATGCCTCCACGAGACATCTCTTTTTTCTACTGGTTTACTTCCCCTGACCTGCTTCCACAGGCTCTTTTTCCTGCTCTTCGGTCGTTGCTGCCACTTCATTGTCTGCCGACTCGGAAATGGCCGGCTGATAAGGTCTTTCGTTGGCTCTGCCTGCATACGACTTCAGCAATTCGCCTACATCAATGCCAGTCATTTCACGGAGTGGTTCCTGCATATCGAGCATCGTTCTCGTGATGCTTTTCCCGAAGGAAGGCACACCCTGACCATTTCCGGAATCGATGATCTTGACTGAATCGATGTTGTTAAGCGGCTGGGCGATCTTCTCTGCGAAGATTGGCAGCATTTCGATCAGCTTCTCGGTGATGATGACATCTCCATGCTTTTCCATTGCCTCTGCCAGGAGCTTGCGGGATTCGGCTTCTGCTTTACCACGTTCACGGATGACATCTGCTTCGGCAGAACCTTCTTCCCTGCGGATCTTCGCTTTCGCTTCCCCATCAATTTCCGATTTCCGGGCTTCTGCTTCTGCCCGGCGTGTTGTTTCGTAGTAATCTGCATCTGCTTTTGTTTTACGTACCTTGGACTCTTCCGCTTCCAATTTGACGGCACGTTCGCGCTCAAGGAATTGAAGGGTCAATTCTTCTTCTTTTACTTCCTTGGCAAGCTTTGCCCTTTCCAGTTCATATGACTGTTCGGATTTCGCCCTTGCCCGCTCTGTTTCTTCCTTGAAAGCAGCGTCTTTGATATCTTTTTCTTTTTTCGATTCTGCAATCGTGATTTGACGTTTGTATTCTTCTTCCTTCGCTTCCTGATCGGTCTGGGCCCGGTGGATACGAGTTTCACGCTCTGTGTTTGCTTCCGCTATCTCAGCCTGCTTGCGAACCTCTGCGATACGTGGGCGCCCAAGGTTTTTTAAGTATCCATTTTCTTCGTCGGCATCCCGAATGTCGGTAAGACCCAGTGACGTGATTTTGAAGCCCATTAAATCAAGCTGCTGCTGTGCGATTTCAGATACATCGGCATTGAATTTTTCTCGATTGCTGTTAATGTCTTCAACCGTCATCTTCGAAAGGATCGCCCGGAGGTTACTTCCGAGTACCTCGATGATTTCATCTTCAATTTCTTTTTGATCTTTGCCAAGGAACTGCTCGGCATAGTTTGCGATTCCGTTCAGCGTATCGGCAACCTTCACCATCGCCACCGCATCAGCGACGATCGGCACCCCGCCGTTCGTGTAGACTCTCGGAGTCGATAATTTTAATTGGAAGGAAGTAAGATTGACAGGTGTGGACGTCTGGAAACGTCTTAATCTGTAACCACCGCCGCGGATGATTTTCATCGAACGGCCTTCCTGGTCGGTGAAGATATTCGATTCTTTTTCAGGATCCCCAAGTTTCGGTCCTGTGATAATCAGTGCCTGATTCGACTTCGCAGTACGGTAGCGGAATCTCATCCAGAAATAATACGCCACCCCTACGATCGCCGCAATAATAAGGATCGGAATCAGGAAAATCAAAAATCCGATCACACTCAATGATTCTAGCATTCTGACAACCCCTCTCGACATTTTGTTTAAATCAGCTTCTCCTCTGATTTAATCGTAAATAAAAGTGCTGGCTACACTACTATATACGGAGCCAAAGAGGGGAAAGTTTCAAAAAATTAGGCGGATTCCCTGATTTTCCATAAAAAAATCTGAACCATTGATAGATTCAAACTGAAATACTATAAAAATAATCCGTGCAGCGTTCCAAGCAGCGTAAAAATGACGAGGTGATCACCTATGGCGACTATAAACATACGTCTGGTGATCATGCCAAACAGTGCATTTTTCAAATAAACAAGCCCGATAAGCAGGCCAATGATTCCCCCAACCAAAGCTCCTTCAGCGGCATTCTCTCCTCCTGTCATCTGTATAAGCAGGCCGACTGAGAATGAACTGATGAAGGCGACCAACACGGCAACCACGTATTTGACCGCACCGCCCTGCGCTTGGTCTTTCTTCCCCAGTAATATCGAATAATAAATTCCCCCGTACACCATATACAGCACGGCTCCCGCTATCCAAGCGGACACATTCACATCAAACATCATGACAATTCCTCCATTAATTCGGTTCAATGGCCAAAGCGATCGCTTTAATCCTGCAGTCAACCTCAAGGGTCCCTTTTTTCGTATCAAAGATTATGAGTTCAACCGGATTACCAAGATACCTGTACCCGCTTTGCGGCAGCCAGTAGCTGTAAAGCTCTGAGTAGCATTCAATCAGCATGCCTCTCTCCTCATAGCCCACAGGTTCATCGAACTCATATACCACATGCAGCCCGCCTGGAAAATGCACAAGGTCTTCTCCTTCTGCCGGGTCCAAGTCACTGACCGCCAGCCGGCACTCATATCTGCTTTTTTCCGGCGGGGTGATATAAGGGTTGCTCTTCGGGACACCGAATATGAACGAAGTTTCGTTCATCCGATTTCTGGCATTCCCCCAGCGGTACAGCTCTTGCCACGTTTCCGGGATCGCATCGATGTACGAGCCCTGATGATAACGATTGACGGTATCACATTCCGGAAAACCAACCGTCTTCACTTTCGATAGCTCCAGCCATTTAAATTCATTATAAGATTCTTTCTGATCAGGTTCTTTCGTTTTTGTGCTGAAAAGTTTAGATTTCTTGCGGTTGAAGTACTCCCGGGGAAACCGTTCCAAATACGCTCCTTCCCTCCAGCTTCTTGGACTCTCCTTGAAATATGCGTTAAATGAGTAAGTGAAATAGGAGAGGGAAGAAAAACCACAGCTCATGGCAATGTCTGTAACCCCAAGCTGCGGTTCATAAATGAGCATATGTGCAGCGAGCTCCAATCGGATTCTCTTCACATATCCTGCCGGCGTTTCCCCGATGATTTCTTTAAACAAACGTTGAAAATGGTAGGAGGAATAAGTAGAGACCTCTGCCAATCGTGTTAAAGAAAGGTCTTCTGTCAGATGATGATCTATGTAATGGACTACTTTATTGATTTGTCTCTGTTGTTCACTGTACAACATGTGATTTCCACACCCCCGAAAGGTTTACTTCCATCTTTCAAGTTTGTGGAGATTTCTCACAAACATACCTGATAAAAAAGACGGCACACCCATTTCTATGCATTTCCCTTTGACGAATGCTTTCATTTCATCAACCGAAACATCCTGTTGAAACTTCCCTTCTTGATAACAATGTTTGCAATACATCGGACTGACCTCAAGGCTCGCTTCTGTTCCACGGTCTTCCGCCTTTTTCATAGGCATGCTGCAGCTTTGGCATTTCTTATATGTTTTCATTTTAGACTGCCTCCTTTTGGTTTATTTTATCATAGGACGCCACACTCACCTTGCATTTCTATGATAAAATGATAGTGTTCACAATTTAATCATTGCTCATTGGTGGAAATGATGCTTATATCATTTTCTTAAAAGGGAAGCTGGTGTAAATCCAGCGCGGTCCCGCCACTGTAAGGCTGAGTTCACATATGAAACCACTGTTCCGATTCGGAATGGGAAGGGATATGGGAGCGGTGAAGCCGAGCCAGGAGACCTGCCAATCGGGAAGAACACAGAAAATCCTACGGGAGATAGGAGGGTGTTGCGCTAATGGTACATCGATCAGAAATCCAAACGGTCCTGATCGTTCCGATGGAATAGCCGAGGCTGGGACAAAACCCTCCTCTGATATGAAAAAGCCGGTGAAATTTTACGACAAGTAAAATTTCACCGGCTTTGATTATTTTTAAATTAAAATAAGGACCTCTTCTGATAAAATAAAGTTACCACACAAAATTCCATCCGAAAAGAGGGTCCTTATGTTTAAAAATTATAACATGAATCAAATTGTTTTGCCTTTAGATTTAGAAGTGAATTTGCAAAAAAATGATATTGCATTCCATGTTCATCATTTAGTTGAAAGCATCCCTCATGAAGTATTTGAACCATTTCTTCGAAATGAAGGGTGTCCTGCCTACCATCCTCGCATGATGCTTAAGATTATTCTGTGCGCCTACACACAATCTGTCTTTTCAGGACGTAAAATTGAAGCACTTTTAAAAGACAGTATCCGTATGAAGTGGCTAGCACAAGGATATGAACCAAGTTATCGCACCATCAACCGATTCCGTGTCCAGCCTGAAGTGAAAGATGTCATTCGTGAATGTTTCGTCCAATTCCGTTGTCAATTGGTTGAAGAAAAATTGATTGACCAAGAAGCGATTTTTATTGATGGTACAAAAATTGAAGCGAACGCCAATAAATTCACATTTGTATGGAAAAAGTCCATCGAAAAATATCATACAGGTTTGATCGAAAAATCAAATGAGTTATATACTGAGCTGCTTAAAAATGAAATTATTCCCGAAATTGAACGTGAAACCTCGGAACAATTGTCTGTGGAAGAACTCGCTCAATTAGTTCGAAAAGTAGACGAAGTCGTAAATGAATATGATCAACACATTGAAGCTACCTCTGATACTTCAGAACGAAAAGCATTAAGAAGTGAGCGTAAATATCCAAAGCAAGTCCGAAAAAAACTGATAGATTTTCTCATACGCAAACAGAAATACCAACAAGATTTTAAGACCTTCGGAACACGAAATAGCTATTCTAAAACAGATATCGATGCGACATTCATGCGAATGAAAGATGATTATATGAAGAACGGACAATTGAAAGCTGGTTATAATGTACAAATTGCCACAGAAGGTCAATACACGCTAGCCTATAGTTTGTTTTCAAATCCAACAGATACCCGTACATTAATTCCATTCCTTGATAAGATTGAGCAGGATTATTTCGAGTTGCCAAAACACATCGTCGCGGATGCGGGTTATGGCAGCGAACAAAACTATAGTGAAACGCGAAGCGCTTATTACGTATAACATGTATCAAAAGGAACAAAAGAAAAAGTACAAACAAAGTATACTTAATCCTGAGAACTGGGAGTATGATGAGGAGACGGATACATATACATGTCCAAATCATAAGCGTCTTCAATTTAAAAATCATTCTCTCCGCAGTGATCGCAGTGGCTATGAACGGAAGTTCAAAATTTATGAGTGCGAAGACTGTTTTGGGTGTCCATTTCGTTCATCATGTACGAAAGCAAAAGAAGGAAATAATCGAAAACTCATGGTGAATGAACTGTGGGAACAACAAAAAGAATATGTAAAATCTAAGCTTTCAGAAGAAAAAACTGGGGCCATCTATCGAAAACGTAAAATCGATGTCGAGCCAGTTTTTGGATTTTTGAAAGCTAATTTGCGTTTCACTCGATTTTCTGTACGAGGAAAATCGAAGGTCGAAAATGAAATGGGCATGGCATTATTGGCAGTGAATTTGAGAAAATTCACTGCCAATAGCTAATGGTATAGAAGAATGATCACGTGAAAATAGAAAAAGATGAAATTGAGCGAGCTCAATTTCATCTTTTTTTAATTAGAAGCTAGTTATGTCCCAGCCTCTTTTTTATTTCAAATCTACTTATAGGAGATGAAAACATGGCTCATTCTGCAGAACGTTCGAGAACCGTCCAAACCAAGTTGGTGCTGCCTCCGGACACCAATCATATGCAAACCATCTTTGGAGGAAAAGTCCTTTCCTATATTGACGAAATCGCGGCATTATCCGCCATGAAGCATTCCAGCTCGGTCGTTGTCACGGCATCGATCGATTCAGTCGATTTTCTGTCATCTGCTACCGTGGGTGATGCCTTAAGCCTGGAAGCCTATGTCACTTCCACTGGGAGAACCTCCATGGAAGTGTATGTGAAAGTACACTCCACCAACCTGGTGACAGGTGTCAAAACATTGACAACCGAATCATTCCTCACGATGGTCGCCGTTGATGAGGAAGGAAAACCGAAACCCGTCCCGAAAGTCATCCCACAATCGGACGAAGAGAAAAGGCTCCACAGAACGGCCCCGTTGCGGAAAGAGCATAGGAAGAACCGGGCACTTATTCTATAAAAGGATTGTTATATTGAGCTGCTCATCCTGAGGATATTTCTTTGGGGTGAGCTGCTGAAAATGGGGCGTTCGCTGATAAAATCGGGATTTCGCCGATGAGCTCTTCGCAGGACTGATTATAACTCTTGAACAGGCCGTAGACATTAAATAGATCACATTTTCCGCTCATACCAAGTGTCACTCTTCATGATGATTCCCCAAAAACCCCCGTTCGCCGATAAAATTGGGATTTCGCCGTTATATTCTGTATTTCGCCGTTATATTGGAAATTTCGCCGTTAAATCGAGGATTTCGCCGTTATATTGATTATTTCGCCGATAAGCTCATCGCAGGACGGATTATAACTCTTGAAAAGGCTCTAGCCATTCAACAGGTCACAATTGCCGCTCATAAAGTGTCACTCTTCATGACGATTCCCCTAAAAAACTCCCGCTCACCGATAAAATTTGGATCTCCATGCACAGACTCCACCGCACATAACAAAAACCTGAGGATTTCTCCTCAGGTTCTAATAAATCAATCCAGCGACCGCACATAATCAGCGATCTTGGACATTTCGATTTTGCTTAGTTCTGCTTTTTCTTCGTATTGGTGACGTTCGATCGATTCTTGGATTGTTGCGGCGCTTCCGTCGTGGAAGTAGGGAGCGGTGGCCCAGACGCCGACAAGGCTTGGCGTGTCAAAGCTTAATCCATCCCGCGGATTGGTAAACTTTGCCCGTGCGTCCCCTTTTGATGAGACATCATACTGATTTGACGTCCCGATATCATGAAGGTATGCGGTTATGTCCGTTGTCAGCTTTCCGTCATCGTCGACCGCTTTTACGCTGTCTGTGAACTGGCTCCCGCTGTGGCAGGAGATGCAAGATGCTTTCCCTTCAAACAGAGCCTTTCCTTCTTTAGCAGAAGCTGTCAATGCCCCGTCTTCCTTATACGGGCTTTGGGGTACAGGGAAAGATGTCGGCTCTTTCAGGAAGGCGAACAGATCGTCATACATCTTCTCGACTTCCGGAGGCAATGCTTCACCTGGTTCATAATCCATCATGCCCCCCATTTCCCCCTGGACGGTCAAGAGATAATCGGTGAAGTCGTCCCGGCTCCCGTCCCACAGGAACAGGCCGGTTTCGGCGGTCCGTGTGTTTGTAGGGACATTTCTCTGGCCCTTTCCGGTCATCAGGGTCAATCCGTTGATTTCACCGTCACTGTGACAAGAGGCACAGCTCATCCAGTTGTTCCCTGTGATGTCTGCTTCAAACTCGTCGCTGTTGGCACTGTAGAAAATCGTTTTCCCTTTTCTCACCTGTGGATCAAGGGGATCTTTCTCGATCAGGGATAGATTGTCGTCCAATTTCCTCGCCCTTGAATGGGTGGATGCACCACCTGAATCGATGGTTGCAATATCATGGCTCATGGCATTATGGACAAAAAGGGTTTCCCCGTCCTTACTCAATGCAATTCCCCGGGGATTATCCCCGTCGATTCTCCGTAAGATCTGGGTCGCATTTCCTCCCCGCTTTAGATCGAAGACGACCAGATCTTCACTTCCCGACATGATGGCATATGCCTTTGAACCATCGTTTTGAAAGGCGATATCGTATGGGTTAGACACGATCATAGTTTCATTTTTGGAATCGAGTACATTGATTTCATCAAAGAGTTCTTTCCTCTTATCCACTATTTCCACATCTTTTTCAAGGTCGATAATTGAAATGGCGGGAAAGATTGTTTCTTCAAAATGAATGGCCGTATCTACATTGGTCACAAGATGCGGGACCCATGCCGTTTTTCCGTCAGGGGCGATCACGAATTGTTCAAGCGTATTCGGGATTCCCTGGCTTTTTTTCCGGTCTGATACATCAGGCGAGTCTGCCAGTTTGATTGTTTTCATCACTTTTTTCTTTTCGGTATCCATAACCGATATTTCCCCGGTTAGGTAATGGGGAATGTATAATTTTTTGCCGTCAGCTGTCAATGCCAGCGTCCTCGGGCGATCGTGGACGGGGATCGTATCTGTCACCTCTCCACTTGCCACATCAATGAGCATGATGGTGCTTTCACGAAAATTCGACACATATAAGGTTTTTCCATCTTGACTGGTTGTGAGCCCAAACGGTTCAGAGCCCACTTCATAGGAATCTATGACCTTCCCTTCTTTCAGGGAAATGACGTCGATCCGGTTATCGTAGCGGCAAGATACATAGAGCCTGTCTTCATCAGGTGATAGTGCCACCTGCACCGGCTCTCTTCCGACCGGAATCTCCCTCTCTACCTTCCTGCCCGCCTGATCCACTATGGAAACCGTATTGGCATCAAGATTGGCGACATACAGTTTTGTGCCTTCTTGATTTTGAAGGATGTTATCGCTGTTCACAGCTTCTTTTCTTACTGAATCGAAGCTTGGTTTGTCATCGGTTATGGTTTGAACGGAACATGCAACAAGCGTTCCTGCTAAGAGAAACGCCGCTGCATATCCTATCAACTTTTTCATAGGATCCCTTCTTTATCGTTTTTCGACTGTTACAGGAAGCAACACTGGGGCGATGCCATTTTCACCATGACCGGCTTGAATCTGAGGGACATTGTCTCCATCAGTATTTCCGGATGCATTGTCACTCTCATAGTAATCTCCCGTATCCCAGAATTCACTTGCCTGCATGCCTTCTTCAAGGCTTGGACCGTCAATGACTGTATTGTAAAAATCACTGTATCGTGACGTGATTGCATCGATTTCCAGGCTTTCCGGCGCTTCAGCGTCCGATTCCTTGTTGCTTAAGTTTTGCAGGGCAACACGGTACGTTGCAGAAAGGGCACCTGCTGTATAAGGCGTATAATCCATTTTCCCTTTCGATGTTTCGTATGCTTTCATTTCATTGTCCCATAATTGTGAATCCATCGCAGCGTAGATTGAGCGTGCCGCTTCACGGTACTTCTCTTCATCTGTTGCCAGGTAAGCAGCTGTCAGGCCTCTGATTGCACCTAATTGGGCATCTAACGTTACGTCTTTGTCGGCACCGTCTTTCACATCATAGCCTTTTGCGACAAGCCCTGAATCCAACATCAATTCATTCATGATGAAGTCTGCCTGCTTGCTGATCATATCAAGTGCACGTTTGCCTTCAGACGTCTTTAATCCTTCCGCGGATTCACCTGAAGCATATCCGACTGGAAGTCCATCAATGGCACGCTGGAAGATACGCATCGATTCCATTGTGTAACCTGCCTGGAATGTATCCATATACGTCCCTTGCTCTTTTCCATCATGTTCGTTGACGAACACACCCAACTCATCGTTGAAATGCATGGCATCGATATTTTTAAACACATGGAGCATGACGTTCTGATTTGCTGTGAACGGGTCCGTCCCTTTCACGTCGTTATCAGCTGAGTCATCCGTATTTTCCTTTGGTGCAGAAGGATACGGGGCACCGTCAAATAATGCTTGGAACGAAGGGACCTTGTTTGGATTGCTTTCCCGTTGGTCCGTGATGCCAAAGAACTCGGAGCTTGGCCACAGCATCATCCATTGATCCTGAAGCATACTGTTTGAATCTTTGACAGAAAGAGACTTAGCCATCGGGGCCTGCTTCCCGTCTTCCGTCACTTCTATACTGTGAGGCAGGTAGACGAAACCTTTTGCAGGGTCATATTGACTTCCTGATCCGGCAGCCGTCAATGCACCTGTCGAACCATCCACAAACAGTTCATTTGAAATGTAATTCACTTTATTCCAGATTTCTTCCGTCAGGACCGCACCCTGGAATCCATCCGCCGAGCTTACCCCAAGGGCAACATTTGCATCGTCATCATCTTTGGATGTTTCACCTGCAAGTTCTTCATCTCCGTCGACTGTATGGAATCCGCCCATGAAGTCTCCAGCCCACAGCGCCTGCTTAAGGAAAGTTGCACCGTACGCTGAAGGGACGAGGGTTTTCTCCATTTTATCCCGATCCCAGCGGAGAGATTCGAAGTTTACTTGATACATAGGTACATAACTGCCATCATCATTCGATGCGTACTCACTCGTATCGACTTTGCCAGCATAGTGTGGATCACCTTTTGAGTATTCAATGAATGTCGGGAACATATTACGGAAAATCTCTTCCTTTGGATAGCCGACTGCATCTGCCAACTCATAAAAACGGTTGCCCAGCTTTTCCTCGGCCGTCGCGCCATTTTGAAGCGTCCCCACCGCAGGACCATTGATCAGGTGAAGGCCGAGTCCTGATTTTTCGACTACTTCATACATCGCTTCTTCTGAGTACTCATAGGACTCAACACCTGCTGTGTAATCAAATGGTGTCGGTTCATCGATCGCATTGATATCCAATATATCCAAATCCAGGCCAAGGCTTTCTGCAAGCGGCTCTCCTGATAATTCAAACTCTGCATACGCAAACATATTGCCCGCCGTATCGAATGAGTAATCCGATACACCGACTTTGCTTGCTGACTTGCTCGTTTCCTCTGCCTTTTGTTCGTCTTTTTTTGTATCTTCTTTGTCATTAATACAACCTGCAAGCACCAGTGAAGAAGCCAGTACAGATGCAGATAATACTTTCCATGGTCTTTTCATTCTATGTAACCCCTCTCAACATTCCGAATCATCCGATAATGATTCTCATTACTATTCACTAGTATAGTGTAATTGAGAAGGAATCTCAATAAGAATTTTAACAATTTAGGAAATGGCCTGCTGTCTGTACAAGTGACATTGACCACACTCTCCACTATCCATCATACCATCCTGTTATAATAAGCATATGGAAATAATCGACAACATTTTGAAACTTATGAGCGTTTCAACCGTTTCGATAGTATCATCCCAATATGAAAGGCTGTTTATGTTGAAGAAAAATATCATACTGCTTGATTTGATGATTTATGTAGCCCTGCCGTTGTTCATGTGGAATGTAACGCGGGATTACACCGGGGATTATTATGCCATGCTTCTATCCTCTGTTCCAGGAATCATTTATACCGTGTACCGCTTTATTGAAATGAAGAAGTTGAATGTGTTCGGCCTGTTTATATTAATCACGCTGATTGCCGGTACCCTCATCGATGTACTCGCCGGATCTTCCCTGCAGCTGCTGTGGAATCAAGTGTATTATGCTGCTGCACTATGCTTGATTTTCTTATTCACCATGATCATCAGAAGGCCCCTTCCCCTGTACTTCGGGATAGATTTTGCTGAACTCCAGGGGTTTGACCGGGCTTTCAGTAAGAGACTTTACTATAAAAAGCCTGTGTACCGTATCTTTCAATGGATCACATTAAGCTTTGCGCTAAGAAGCGGGATCCTCGCGACCATTAAAGCATGGCTGATCATCGAATACGGGGTCGAAGCATTTGATAAAGGGATCATCCTGCAGCAGGCGTTGAGCTGGATCATGACAGGGATCGCTGTGGCAGGCTTCATCTATATCGGGAAGGTCATCAAGGATTCCCCTCAACTGGTAAAAGACGCTCAGGAAGAATTGGAAGAGGAGCAGATAAAGAAGATATAGATCTCCTCCGGAAAATCTTGCATTTATTTTTTCCCGGCATCATCTTTCTCTCTTTACATACATATAATTCATTGAGAGGAGGGATGACAAGATGGATCGTTTTATACTTTTACTGCTTGCGGGAATTGTTTCCGGTTTTGCATTATTAAAAGTTCCATTGGATGGCACGTTCTTAGAAAGTGTTGCTCCTGTCACTGACATCATCGGCATTTTAGCAATTCTAATTTTTTCTCTCTTCCTAATCTTTAAAGGCGTCATGGCCATGCTTGGCAAGTAAGCTGGAAGACTCAGATGTATGTTGTCTGAGTCTTTTTTTGTTGGTTTCACTCAGCGGAGTCGATTTGTTTGTCATTAACATATTCTAGATAATTTCTTACTTCTAGGAAGATCTCTTGAGATCCCTCTGGTAACTCCTCCACGTTCACTCCGTTCGAAGTATCGATTTCATTTTGCGAAAGAATGGTTTCATACAGCATAAGAGCATCAATGTATGTGCTGTATTCCTCTGCCGTCAGTACTTCTTTGCTTGATGGCTGGCTGTTCAACTGATCAAAATACGGTTGGATCGCAACAAGCACGTTCCGCATTTCCTTTACACGTTCTGCAGGGATTTTTGTGTAGTCGATGTTCCCGTAGGAATCGGCATACGTTAATTTTGCCTCGGTGACTTCCTTCAGCAATCCTTTAAATTCCTCATACTCTTCTTCCTCCAACTCCCCTTGTGCCTGTGCAAATTTGGCGTCGAGGAGGAAATAGCCCTTCATTGTCGCAGTGGAAATATGTTTTTTCAGATTTTCATAGGACCCGTAGAGGCTGTCGGCCCCGTAGGACTGGTATGCAATCGTTGTTGTCGGGACAAAGAACATGAGCAGTACCGCACCTGTTGCCAATCTCCGTTTCCATCTTTTCTGCCTGCTGTTGATGTGGTCCATGACTTCACTTTTCAATCCCGGTGGGGGCGTGACCCTACTTCCCCTTTCCTGCAGACAATTCTTCAACTTTTCATCAATCGTCACGATAATTCATCCACCCTTCTCAACAGGATTTGCTGTTCTCCGGATACTGTCCTTAACCTTTTCAATCCAGCGTGGATTCTGGACTTTACCGTTCCGAGGGGGATATTGAGAACGGCCGCGATTTCTTCTTGAGTATAGTCATTCAAGTAGCGAAGAATGATGACTTGCTTCAACTTATATGGGAGTGCGTTGACCGCCCTGTACAAGTCATCGTTTTCCTCTACCATCATGTCTGCTCTAGTTTCCTTCCATCTCTCATTTTCTGCCGCTTTCCTCGAAAGACGTCCGTGCATCCAGTCCTTTCTCCTATATGATTTGACCTGGTTGACAGCCACACCGATGAGCCATGGCTTAAACGGCCGGTCAGGATTGTACTTCTTTAAGCTGCGATAAACATGGATGTAAATATCCTGGACAAGGTCATCGATTACGCCTTTATGATCCAGGAGAAAATAAACGTTTTTATAAACATCGCCGACCGTCGCGTCATACAGCTCTTCGAATGCCTCTTGATTGCCGGATTTCACTTTTGCAATGATTGTCTTCAACTCTTCTTCCTTTACCAATCTTCATCCCCCTTTTTGTGTGGATATTATATATTGGTAAGTTTTTGCTGATTCGTTCGTATTTTGGTGAAAATCAATTTTCACATACGAAAAAAACACGCCCTTTAGAGCGTGTTTTTTAGCATCCACTCATCCCGATTGAATTGCATCAAGACAAAGACCTACTTCTCCCACAGCTCAATCAATCTGCCTTCAGGGTCTTTGATCCAGGTGAACTGTCCAAATTCACTCACCTCTTTTTCCTTCTCAAGAGGCACCCCCACTTTCCCGAGATGCTCTATCACCTCGTCCAGATCATACACCTGGAAGTTCAGCATCACCTGCTGTCCTGTCGGGAAGTAATCGTCGTCCTCTTTAAAAAGAGAAAAAATCGTTTCTGTTTCCGGCTGAGGTTGAATAATGGTCCCATTCCAAGCTTCCATATCCATCTTCAACACGTCACTGTACCATTGCTTTAATACTTCGATATTCTTCGTTCTCCAAAAGATGCCGCCGATGCCTTTAATCATTCTTTTACCTCCTTTTCATTCTGCTTTTTTCTCCTATACTGGAAGGGCTTGTCTGACCAATGGACGAAGAGACCTGCCAGGTACAGTAGAAAAAAGATGCTGAAAATTTCTATCCAACGAACTTGTCTGTATACGATTACTTGATAAATGATTGCTGTAACAAAATATATAAAAGGGTACTTGAAACTTTTCTTTAACAATGGATCACTTCCGGTTTAGATTTCTTTGTTACAATGACGATTTTTTCTTTTTAATCACCAAACTGACAACTATGATGAATTCCCCTGCCACAAACATACACACACCCAGAACCATTCCTCCAAAGAACAGGAATTCATTTAGGGGCCACGCGAAGTAAAACCACCCCCAGAGTGCTCCCAGTACCAATAACCCATTGATCAATCCGCCAATCACTGCAGGGGAGAAAAATAAACCTGTCCTTTTCATCATGATGGAACAGTACACAGCATTTATGACAGCAGCCAACACAAACACCATGAGGTACATAGTGAAAATAATATTGGTGCTGCTCATTTATCTGCCACACTTTCTTCAGCTTTCTTAAATGTCACCATGAAAGGTGTCAGAAGCGTTCCGGCGAATATCAGTGACAATCCGATGCCGAGTGTTGCAAACATAGAATGGAAGGGGGAAAGGAACAGCATGAATAACAACGCCGGGCATATGGTCAGTATGCTATTTATGAACCGTCCCCTTATTGTGATTGTATGCTCCTGTCCACAGTGACTGCAGGACAGGGGGGTGAATAAATGCCCCAGCATATAACGGTAGATGCTTTTCCATGTAAATGAGGAAGCACAGTTGCTGCATTGTTGCAAAATGAACGACCACCTTTAAAGTTTCATTGTTTCTTAGACGCCAATTCCATCATCTCTCACAGCTCAATGACGATTCTTTCCCTCTTCGCACGGGAGACACAGGTGAGAATCGATCGCCCTTCTTCCCGTTCTTGTTCACTCAAAAATGAATCCCCGTGGAGGATTTCCCCCTCCAATACGTTCACCTCACACGTACCGCACCTGCCTGCCCTGCATGAATACGGGGCATCCACCCCCGCTGCAAGCAGTGCATCCAGCAGTGTTTCCCCTTCAGAGACAGCGATGGACCCGCTGCTCACTTCTGCGATGAAAGCGTGGCTGTGCAAGGTTTCCGGTGGGGTGAATCGCTCGAAATGAATCGCGGAGGCCGGGTAGCCAATTGACAATGCTGTGTTCGTGAATGCTTCGATAAACGAAGACGGCCCGCAGAAATAGACATGGGTCCCGATCCGATGCTCCCACAGGCTCGAGCCGGTCAATCTTTTCTCCTCTGAAAAATAAAAACGTGTTTCTTTAGGATAGGTTTCCATCAGGTACGAATAAAATGGGCAATCCTGACAGGATTTCGTCACATAGTGGAGCTCGAAGGAAGGTCCGTCCCTCTTAAGTTCTGCCATCATGGACAGAAAGGGGGTGATGCCGATTCCCGCTGCATAGAAGGCATGGTGCTTGGCTTTGAAGCTTAATGGGAAATGATTTCTCGGATGGCTGATTTGCAGTACGTCCCCCTTCTTCACCTGCTCATGCCAGTACTTGGAGCCGCCCTGGGATGTTTTGCTTAATGAAATGGCGATTTCATAAGACTCCCTCTCACTTGGGGAATTCGTTAAGGAATAGGATCTGGCAATGAGTTGATTCCCGGATTCTATAAAAGTCGTAATATGGGAACCGCCGCTGAAACGGGGAAGCGGTCCGGTACCGTATGCAGGAACGAGGGAGAACCGCTTCACTCCCTTTGTTTCCTCTATGATTCTATCGATCTGCACAGATATTCTCTCCTGTGGATTCAACGGTCCATCACTCCTTAGCCCCTCCGCTCGTTATATATCCAAGATAAGACTCCCTTCGCGGGGAATAATGATCAGATACCGTCAGCAAAACCTGGCACGACCTGCACGTCACTTTTCCACCAGAAAGGTGTTCATACACGGTCGTGACATGATGACAGCGGCAGCAGAACACCCGGATCTCCTTCACACCGTGACCGATATATTGGGCTTCCTCTTCCGAAAACCCGCATGCCCCCGCTGTCTTCATCATCAACGTCAGCGCATCCCAGTTCATTGCTATGTATAAATAACACCCCATTTTTTGACTTTGAAGCCATGAGGTGAGATCCGTTTCTTCCCTGTCCCCTGTAAACACAGCTTCAAAGGGCGTATCCTCCTTCAATGCCTTTTGCATCAGGGGCATGAGGATCGACATGCCCGCTTGATCGCCAACGAATAAATATTTCCGCTTATTCGGCACATATGTTGGTGATGTTGAAGCTTTCAACTGATCACCTGCTTTTTTCTCAAATAATGTATGACTTTATCTTTGAAAAGGGTGATGCCTTTGTACGTTGCAATTTCATCTGGAAGCTCCTCAAGGATATGAAGGAATTGATTTCTCCGCACTTGATTGGCCGACAACGCTTCAAGCGAAAGAAGGTGGGTATGAATCGTGAAGAGGATGGCATTGCTGCCTGGCAGCCGGAAGAGCTTCTGCACTTCCACCCTCATATGAACGAACTTCCCGACATTTTCATCGGTGACTTCGGTGCGCCCTTTTCCCCATTCATCGAAGGTTTCCAGGGACGAATCAAGCCTGTCACCCGCCATCAGCGACCAATTGCGACGGACCCACGGGTCTCCCGCCTCCATTCTCATCAGAAACGTCGAAATCCGTTGATCCAACCCTTCCTCTTTAAACCCGGGGATCGGATGATGGATTTCCCTGAAACTCATCCCCGTATTGAAGGCAAGGGACCAATTCGCAGGAAAACACAGCTGCCCCCCGTCCAGGTACAGATCCCCATCCCGCTGCATCATGAGGATCACATCCTCTTGTACATGGCGACCGATAAAGTCGAGCGGTTCTAAAGGTAAAGTCGCTTCATCCCCGAACGTAAAGGAATGCTTTTCACGTAATAAGCGGTTATGGAATGTCCATTCCGTCCCGGTTTTCAGAAGGGAAAAGTGGTCGGGGTATTGTGAAACCAACTGTTCTGCGATCAGCTCGAGGATTTCCCATTGAGCCTTCAATGTATGGGGCTGAGACTGATAGCACCTTTCAGGATGACGCTTGAGTAATGTCCGTTTCAGTTCGATCTCCTCCCTGTACCTCGAGGTCACCTCCACGCAGCAGCCGTCCTTCAAAGGAATCGAATTATTCGAGTACCGGTACACATCCCCCTTGAAAGGATAAGGAAACGATCCAACTCCTCCCATCCAACCACCACCTTTTTTTGAAAATTCTTACTTTCATTCTACCCGATGGAGGGACGGACCTCAAGAGGTCCGTCCCTCCACGTATTTCTTCTGGTAGAGGCTCAGAGTCAGCAATGGCCAGAGGGACTGATAGCTGTGGTAGTGAACGTAAAATTGTCCGGGAAGGCCGATGCCGGTCGGATATGTGCATGAAAGGGCGTCCCCTGCTCCGTCCAGCATACCAAGAAGTGCGGTGATGCCAAGGTCGATGGCCGGGGTCGGTTTATCTTCCAGGTGAATGAGGGCTTCGAGTGCCCAGGCCGTTTGGGACACGGTGCTGAATGGGAGGGGGATATACGTCTTTTTCTGGTCGCTGTAGCATGATTCCCCCCAGCCGCCGTCCCTTTGCTGAATGTCCTCGAGCCATGATTTAGCTCTTTGGAGAGACCTGTCGGTGGATGGCACGCCTGCAGCCCTCATCCCCGTGATGGCTGACCATGTTCCATAAATGTAGCAGACTCCCCATCTCCCGTACCACGAGCCGTCTTCATTTTGCATCCGGTTCAGCCAGCGGACCGCCTTTTCCACACCGGGATGCTCCTGTGTCAATCCGGCACTTCCCCCAAGAAACTCCAGTGTCCTCCCTGTCAGATCAGGGGTGGAAGGATCGATCGCCGCTGCTTCCGCACCGTCCAGCGGAAAGGAAGTAAGAATGTCTTTCGTTTTATTCTTTTCAAAGGCAGGCCATCCGCCGTCACGGTTCTGCATGGCAAGGACCCACTCTGTCCCCCGCTCCCATGCTTCCCGTACGAATGGTTTTTTAGCTGCCGAATAGGTGACCGCCCTGAGTGCGGCAGTCGTATCGTCCACATCCGGATGAAAGCTGTTGCTGATGGAGAATCCCCATCCCCCAGGCGTGACGCCACTTTCAACCGCCCAGTCCCCGTACTTGAATTGCTGTTTCTTCATTATAAAGTCAACCGATTCCCGTACCGTTCCTCCGCCCACATCGACACCGGCCTCCTGAAGGGAATGGCTGATCAGGGCTGTATCCCACACCGTTGAAGGGGAATTCTGGATGTGAGTGCCTTTCTTCGTTTCACAGGCCATCTTTTTGACGCCATCCACCGCCTTCACGATGATTGGGTCACTTTTCTCATACCCTAAAGAGAGCAGGGCATAAATCATGTAAAAAGTCGTAGTGAAATAACTGAGATACGTCCCGTCTGATTCAATCCGCTGAAGCATATAGTGCAGGGCAAACTGCTGTGCCTGCTGATGGAGATGAGCTGGAATGTCCGGCAGGCTTTGGAGCCCCTCATTGATTTTCTTCAATAAGGCGATCTCCCTGCTGCTGTACCCAATCTCCTCCGGCGCCCTGGATAAATGCTGTATGTCCGGTGTACGGGGGCTTTTGAAGGAATAGCCCCGGTCTTTCAGCAACATCAACGGTGCGATATGTCCCCGGCCATAACTGCTGAAATCCCAGAAACTCAGTGGAGATGATTTCGGGAGCAGCAACAATTCAATCGGCACCGGCAATAAATGCTTCCACTCATATTGACCATGGATGGCAAGCATGAATTTCGTCATGGAATGGGCTTTGTGGAATCCGCCCTTTTTCTCGATGAACTGCTTGGCTTTTATCAGCCTCTTATCACCTTCCTCCACCAGTCCGCTGTACGTGAGGGCAAAACAGGCTTCAACCGTAGAGGAAAGATTCCCTTCCTCCTCATCTTCAAAGAGCTTCCATGTCCCTTCCCGGGTCTGAAGCTTCCATAGGCGACCGACAAGCCTCCCGACAAGTTCCTCATCCCCCGTTTCAAGTGAACAGAGGAGAATGATCATATATGCATCGGTCAACACACTATTCTCAAAGCAAAAATGCCAGCTTCCCTCTTTATCCTGTCTCTCTTGAAGATCACTCACCAGCTTCCGGATACGTTCCTCTATTTTCTTCTTCATTCATCGAGCCTCCCATCACCTTCCCTGCTGTCATATATATGTGAAGAAAGGATCGGCTAGTAGTGGAAGTAAAGAAGAGCCTGCCTTCAAACCGAAGGCAGGCTCTTTCTATTATTCTTCTAATTTCTTCAGATAATGGCTGACAAGTTCCGGGTACTTCTCGAGTTCCTTCTTACCGAGGTCGTTCACCTCATATACGCCCCTTTTCACCCGCTCGAACCAGCGATAGTAGTTTTTCTGAAGGATCGAAGGGGTTTTTTTACCTGTACCGATCTTGACCAGGTTCTTTGGGGACATCGGTCCGTGCTGATCCAGGTAACAGGCGATCTGGATGCAATTTTCCTTATAGGCCGTCATAATCTTCGTCTTATTGCTTCCGCCCACATTGTAATCTGCACTCCGCCCTTCGATCTCTTTGATGAGGGACGCCCGCTTCCGCTTACTGTTGTTCATGGTTTTCTTTCGGTCAAAGGGTTGGGGGTGGATGACAAAATCAAGCTTTGGTGTTTTCGTAGTAAAGGAAACGGTGATCAAGCCGAGCTCGAGCCTCCTGACTAAATGACAAACGTCTGTCCAGCGTTTCGCCCCCTTACGCTTCGGTTTCGGGATGGCGATATACACAAGATCCGTCAGACGCTGACGCTTTGCCGCCTGAATCAGGAGTTCCACATTCAACGAAAGCTTCAGCTCCACAATGATCAGCTCATCTTCCTTCACGGCCGTTACATCACAGTCATTTACTTCGCCGTTCACCTGATAACCCTGTTTATGAAAATGTTTCTGGATCGGTTGGTAAAGATCCGATTCTTTTAGCTTCATAGTGATAAAACCTTTCCGGAATAATTTCTATTAAGTAAAGTATAGACCATCGCAGGGATTTTTGCAGTTTAAGAGAAAGAAACCCCGGATCCTGCAAGAGGGTCCGGGGTGGGAGGGGCTGATATGTTCAACTGACATTGCGCATCATCTTCTTCAAAGTATGAATACTAGTGTCGGAGTCTCTCAATCTCATCGGCCACGAACTGGACAGACGTCCCTACGATCACCTGGATGCTGTTGTCTCCTACAATATGAATCCCCGGAACGCCCGTCGCCTTGATCCGTTCCTGATCCACAGCGTCCATATCCTTCACTTCCACCCTCAATCGTGTAATGCAGTTATCAATACTCGTGACATTTTCATCCCCGCCGAGCCCTCCGTAAATGTCAGCTGCCATGGCAGCCATTTTTTCATCGGAAGAAAGGGCGGCAACCTCTTCTGATGCTAGTTCGCCCTCCTCTTCACGTCCAGGCGTCATCAGATTGAATTTAGCGATCATGAAACGGAATAAGAAATAATAAAGCAGGGCAAATACGACACCTTGAAGAAGGAGCATATACGGCATGTTGGCTAACGGAAGCCTTGAACTCAGGAAGAAATCGACGAAGCCTGCGCTGAAACCGAAGCCTGCTGTCCAGTGGAAAAAGGATGCGATGGCCAGTGACAGCCCTGTCAACACGGCATGGGCAACATAAAGGGCCGGTGCCACAAACATGAACGCAAACTCAAGCGGCTCTGTCACCCCTGTAAAGAACGAGGCAAAACCTGCTGCCAGCATGAGTGAAGCCACTTGTTTCTTCTTATGAGGCTTGGCTGCATGGTAAATCGCGAGCCCCGCTGCCGGGAGACCGAACATCATCACCGGGAAGAAGCCAGCCTGATACATCCCCGTTACACCTTTTTCGCCATTCCCGGACCAGAAGTTCCCGATGTCATTGATACCGGCGACGTCGAACCAGAATACAGAATTCAGGGCATGATGCAATCCTGTCGGAATCAGCAGTCGATTAAAGAATCCATAAAGACCGGCACCCGTAAAGCTCAGAGAACTGATCTGCTCACCGAATGACACAAGCGCAGTATAAATGACCGGCCACACGAACAGCATTACGCCGGAAACGGCCATCATCGCCACGGCAGACATGATCGGGACGAGGCGCTTGCCACTGAAGAACGCCAGGGCATCGGGCAGCTTCACAGCACTGAAGCGATTATACATGGCAGCTGCCACAAGCCCTGAGAGGATCCCGACAAACTGATTCCCGATTTTGTCAAAGGCCGGATTCACCGTCGCTGCATCCACTCCTTGCAGCAGTGCGACCGAATCAGTCGACAGCAGCGTCTTGATTACCAGGAACGCAACAAGACCACTCAGCGCTGCGGAACCGTCCTTTGCTTTTGCCATCCCGAGTGCGACACCGACTGCGAACAGGATCGCCATATTATCAATGATCGACGCCCCTGCCTTGATCAGGAATGCGGCAAGCGGACTGTCAGCCCCCCAGCCACTCGGATCGATCCAATACCCGACCCCCATCAGGATCGCCGCTGCCGGCAAGACGGCAACCGGAAGCATCAATGATCGACCAATACGCTGTAAATAATTCATCATTTTGTTTTTCCCCCTATCAGTCTATGTTCCTATCTCACTACTTTGTCTAAAAATGCGGACAACACCCCTCCCAACTAAAATATTCCGGGTGGGAAGGGTTTAGAAGCGTACGGTTAAGTACATTTTCCCCAGCGGGGCTGATGAAGAGGGACGGACCTCCATATACGCCATTCTTCGAGGCAGAAACCTTGATTTGACGGCATCCCTGTACGATGCAGGGGAGGTCCGTCCCTCTTCTTCCATACAAAAACTCCGCCATTTGTACAGACCTGGCGGAGGTTGGTTGGTTTTTTGGTTAAGGTAGTTCGGTTGTGCCCATGAGGTAGCGGTCGCATTCGCGGGCTGCTTCACGTCCTTCGTTGATGGCCCAGACGATGAGGCTCTGGCCGCGGCGCATGTCTCCTGCAGCGAAGACACCTTCTACGCTCGTCTTGTAGTCACCGTACTCGGCTTTGACGGTGGAATTGCTGTTTGTTTCGACTTCCAGCCCTTTGATCAGGTCTTGTTCCGGACCGCTGAACCCGATTGCAAGCAGCACCAGGTCCGCCGGCCACACCTGTTCTGTGCCAGGGATTTCTTCACGGATCTTGTTTCCTTCTTCATCATATCGAAGCTTCACATTCACCGTGTGTACTTCCTTGATGTAGCCATATTCATCCCCGACAAATTTCTTTGTCTGCACAGCGTATGCACGGGGATCTTCACCGAGGACTTCGGCTGCTTCTTTCTGACCGTACTCCACCCGGTGGATGACCGGGTATTGTGGCCAGGGATTGCCCACTTCATCACGGATGCTTCCCTTTTTATCATAAATATCGAACTGGGTCAGACTTTTGCAATTATGTCTGATGGATGTGGCCAGACAGTCTGTACCTGTATCACCACCGCCGATGACGATGACATTTTTCCCTTCTGCAGAGATGTAGTTTCCATCCTGCAAATTGGAATCCAATAAGCTTTTCGTATTGGCATGAAGGAATTCCATTGCATAATGGACGCCCTTCAAATCCCTTCCATCTACTTGGATGTCACGGTGGACGGCTGCTCCCCCGCAAAGGATGACAGCATCGAAGTTCTCACGGAGATTTTCCACCGTGTAGTCCTTGCCGACTTCCGTATTCGTGACAAATTCAATTCCCTCTTCTTCCAAAATATCGACGCGGCGCTTGACGACAGAGTATGGAAGCTTCATTTCCGGTATTCCGTACGTCAACAGTCCGCCTACCCGGTCATTTTTTTCAAATACGGTCACCAGATGACCGGCTTTGTTCAATTGAGCGGCAGATGCCAATCCGGCAGGACCGGATCCAACGACAGCGACCCGTTTGCCGGTGCGGTGTTCAGGAGGCTCCGGGACGACCCAGCCTTCTGCAAACCCCTTTTCAATGATCGAACGCTCCACGGTCCTGATTGCCACCGGGGGTTCATTGATACCGAGCACACATGCTCCCTCGCATGGTGCCGGACAGGCAAAACCTGTGAACTCCGGGAAGTTATTCATCTGATGCTCCCGCTTGAGCGCTTCCTTCCATTGTCCTTGATAGACGAGGTCGTTCCATTCCGGTATTAAGTGATAAACGGGACAACCGGTCGTCACGCCGTTGATTTCCATTCCCGACTGACAAGTGGGAACGCCGCAGTCCATGCAGCGTGCCCCCTGTTTTTTGACTTCCGCTTCTGAAAGAGGAGATGTGTAATCCTTCCAATCTTTCGTCCGTTCTGCCGGTGGCCTTTCAGCCATCGTTTGTCTACTGTATTCCATGAATCCAGTTGCTTTTCCCATCGTATCCCCCTCCCCTTTTTATTTCGCTGTTTCTAATATTTTTTTCTCTTCTTTCGTACCTTCTTCGAATGCTGCCATTTCTGCATCGAATTTTTCCAATCCGCTATTTTCAAGCTCACTGATCCGTTCTCTCATCTTGAGGTACGATTTCGGAATCACACGGACAAATCTGGACACGTATGAATCCCAGTTCGCTAAGATTTTTTTACCATTCGTACTGTTTGTGTAATGAACGTATTGCTCGATCATACCGTAAACTTCCTTCATTTCTTCCGGATCGAACAACGGCTGGACGAGGACAAGTTCATGGTTGCATCTTGAACGGAAGTTTTCATCTTCATCAAGGACATAGGCCACCCCGCCAGACATACCTGCGGCAAAATTCCGGCCTGTCAGTCCAAGGACTACGACTTTTCCTCCGGTCATATATTCACAGCCGTGATCCCCGACGCTTTCCACCACTACCTGTGCACCGCTGTTACGGACACAGAAACGTTCCCCGGCTACACCGTAAATGTACGCTTCCCCACCGGAAGCACCGTAGAAGGATACGTTTCCGATGATGGTATTCCTTTCAGGAATGAATGTGGCCGTCGGATCCGGATGGACGATGATCTTTCCGCCTGACAATCCTTTTCCGACGAAATCATTCGAATCCCCGACAAGGCGAAGGGTGAGTCCTTTCGGGATGTAAGCACCAAAGCTCTGGCCGGCAGATCCCTTAAATGTCAACCGGATCGTATCTTCCGGCAGTCCTTCTGCGCCGTAGCGCTTAGTGATTTCGCTGCCGAGCATCGTGCCCGTCACCCGGTGAATGTTCCGGATTGCCGTCGTCCACTCAACCGGTTCACCGGTTTCGATCGCCTGACGGCAGCGCGGGATGAGCTCTTGATAATCAAGCGTCTTCTCCAGCTCATGATTTTGTTTCCGGGTTGCGTAACGGCTTACTTTCTCCGGTACATCCGGCTGATAGAGGAGGGCCGATAAGTCGATCCCCTTCCCTTTCCAATGATCGATCGCTTCGTTCGCCTCAAGGATATCGGTCCTTCCGATCATTTCATTGATTGTGCGGAAACCGAGTTGAGCCATCAGCTCCCTTGTTTCCTGGGCGACAAAGCGCATGAAGTTCGCAACGTGTTCAGGATCACCTGTGTATTTCTTACGGAGCTCTGGATCTTGCGTCGCAATCCCAACCGGGCATGTATTCATATGGCAGACGCGCATCATGACACATCCAAGTACAACGAGCGGTGCCGTCGAGAATCCATATTCTTCGGCTCCGAGAAGCGAAGCTACGACAACATCCCGTCCGGTCATCATCTTGCCGTCTGTCTCCACGACGATCCGGTCACGTAGGCGGTTCAGCAACAGCGTCTGATGGGCTTCGGCAAGGCCGATTTCCCATGGAAGACCCGTATGCTTCAGGCTGGTCCGCGGTGCAGCACCTGTCCCGCCATCATAACCGCTGATCAGTACCACATCGGCGCGGCCTTTTGCCACACCGGCAGCGATCGTGCCGACTCCGACAGCTGAAACGAGTTTTACACTGATGCGTGCCTGTGGATTGGCGTTTTTCAAATTATAGATTAGCTCAGCAAGGTCTTCGATCGAGTAGATATCATGATGTGGAGGAGGTGAAATCAATTCCACACCAGGCGTCGAGCCACGGACTTCTGCCACCCATGGATACACCTTTTTACCAGGGAGATGTCCCCCTTCACCAGGCTTCGCCCCTTGTGCCACTTTGATTTGTATTTCATCGGCGTTCACCAGGTAATGGCTTGTAACACCGAAACGGCCTGATGCGACCTGCTTGATGGAACTGCGTCGTGAATCTCCGTTCTCATCAGGTGTGAATCGGCTCGGGTGCTCCCCGCCTTCCCCGGAGTTACTGCGTCCGCCGATTTTATTCATGGCAATCGCCAACGCCTCGTGGGCTTCCTGACTGATGGATCCGAACGACATGGCGCCTGTCTTGAATCTGCGGCAGATCTCTTCCACAGACTCTACCTCTTCAATTGGTATCGGCTTCGTTTCTTTAAAAGAAAGCAGACCGCGTAAAGATTGGAGATTCTGCTTTTCATCTGTCAGCATGCTGGAATACTTCTTGAATAATTCATAATTATTCGTCCGGCATGCATGCTGAAGGGTATGGATCGTGCTTGGATTGTACGCATGATCTTCACCGTTTTTGCGATATTGGAATTCGTCACCCGATTCCAGCGTCTGCTGATGGTCTTTACGCTCATTGAACGCTTTACGGTGACGCATGAGCACTTCTTTCTCGATGATGTCCATCCCGATGCCGCCGAGCCTTGATGCGGTACGGGTGAAATATTTATCAATGACGTCTTTATGGATTCCGACTGCTTCGAAAATTTGCGCACCACGGTAACTCTGGATCGTGGAAATCCCCATTTTCGAGAGAACCTTGATGACCCCGTCTGTCCCGGATTTCACAAATGCATTCACCGCTTCTTCATAGGTGACACCTTGGAGCTCACCTTTTTCAATGAGATCACGCAGTGTTTCAAATGCGAGATATGGACTGATGGCTTCAGCACCGTAGCCGAGCAGGGAGGCGAAATGGTGGACCTCCCTCGGTTCACCTGATTCCAGCAGGATGCTGACCGTCGTACGTGTCCCCTTGCGGATCAAATGATGATGCAGACCGGATACGGCAAGAAGGGCAGGAATTGCAGCTCTCTCCTTCGTCACGCCCCTGTCAGATAAAATCAAGAGCGTCGCGCCGTCGCTGACGGCTTCGTCTGCTTTTTCAAAAAGGGCATTGAGTGTATCATCCAGCTGATTCTCTTCATCCGTGACATCAAATAAAATCGACAGCGTCTCCGCTTTAAAGCCTTTTTCGTTTTGATGGCGCAGCTTTTCAAGCTCTTCACCGGTGATAATCGGTGTATCGAGATGAATATGCCTGCAGCTTTCCGGACCTGGATGAACCAGGTTCCCCTCTGCCCCGATCGTGGTTCCGACCGACGTGATGATCTGCTCACGGATTGCATCGATCGGCGGGTTGGTCACTTGGGCAAACAATTGTTTGAAGTAGTTATAAAGAAGCTGCGGCTTCTTGGACAGAACGGCTAGAGGTGAATCATATCCCATGGAACCGACAGGATCTTTCCCGTCCGTCACCATCGGTTTGATGATTTTGTTCAGCTCTTCCGTTGTGTAGCCGAATGCCTGTTGCTGCTGGAGCACTTCTTCGGCATCATAGTGTACCGGTTCGTGAAGTGACTCAGGCAGGTCTTCAAGCTTAAATTTATTATTATCAAGCCAGTGTCTGTACGGCTGCTCTGAAGCGACCCGAAGCTTGATTTCTTCATCCGGGATGATTCGTCCCTTTTCCAAATCTACGAGCAGCATCTTTCCTGGCTGCAGGCGGTCTTTGTACACAATATCATCGGCGAAAATATCCAGGGCCCCCACTTCAGAACCGAGGACAATCATGCCGCCCTTCGTGACGTAATAACGGGCAGGACGCAGTCCATTCCGGTCGAGGCAGGCACCGATCTGGTTTCCGTCCGTAAAGACAAGGGCTGCCGGTCCGTCCCAAGGCTCCATCAAGCAGCTGTGGTATTCATAGAAATCCCTTTTCTTCGGATGGATCGTGTCATCATTCTCCCAAGGTTCGGGAACCATCATCATCGCTGTATGAGCAAGGGATCTTCCTGATAAATGCAGGAATTCAAAACAGTTATCGAACATGGATGAATCACTTCCGGTTTCATCGATGACAGGAAGGATCTTTTCCAGATCTTCTTCTTTGAACGCACTTGAATGGCACAGTTTTTCCCTTGCACGCATCCAGTTTACATTCCCCCGCAGCGTATTGAATTCTCCATTGTGGATCGTATATCGGTTTGGATGGGACCGCTGCCAGCTTGGGAAAGTGTTTGTACTAAAGCGGGAATGCACAAGCGCCAATGCGGAACGAAACTCTGGGTGATTGAGGTCGATATAAAAAGAATCGAGCTGTTCCGGGATGAGCATCCCTTTGTACACGATGGTCGTAGACGAAAGGCTGCAAAGATAAACATCCTCCTGCCCTTCGACAGTCCCAACTTCCTTTTCAATCCGCTTCCGGATCACATAAAGTTTACGTTCGAAATCCATCCGGTTTTCCATATCTTCAGATGCCCCGATGAAAACCTGGCGAATGAAAGGCTTAGATTTTGAAGCGACTTTCCCGACAAAGGAATCATTCAGCGGTACAGGTCTCCAGCCAAGCGTCTTCTGACCTTCTTCTGCGATGATGCGTTCGAAGATTTCCTTACTCTTCAAGCGCTTCTCATAATTCTCGGGTAAAAATACCATCCCGATTCCGTATTCACCTTTACGTGGAAGGATAATGTCTTCTTTCTCACATTGTTTTTTGAAGAAATGATGAGGGATTTGTGTAAGGATACCGGCACCGTCACCGGTACTTGTATCAGCGGATTGTCCTCCGCGGTGCTCTAAGTTACATAGAATATTAATGGCGTTCTGGACGATATTATGGCTCTTCGTCCCGTCGATATTGGCGATCATGCCAATACCGCATGCTTCATGTTCTTGTGCAGGATCATACATCCCCTGCGCGACAGGAAGATTCGTTTTCATCCATTGTCCTCCTCTACTGACGTGTATATTTTTTGAATAATTAACCGATTAATTAAATTTTCTTAATTTTCGTTAGTATACCATGAAATTTAGAAAAAACGAAAAATTTTGTTAACTGCAGAACCGCATATTTTCAAAATATATATGGAACACACGAGTGGGGTCCCCCTATGTAAATACTTCGTTTCACTCAATATTCAGAATGTTTAAAAGCTTGATAAAATAATAAAGAAATCGCTTACAATATTTTGGCAACCGAAACAAAATCCAGCCCATCCCACATGAATTTTCATGCAAAATGATAACTAAAAAAAATTTTTTTACATACAAAAATTTGCATGTTTTCATGCCTTTCGTTCGAGGGACGGACCTCCGTTTTTATGTAGTAAACATGCCTGCTGAGACCCACCGATGGAATAATATTAGGTTAAAGAACCTTAAACTGTTCTTCTATTCCCTGATTTTTGCCTAATCAAACCATAGTGAAGAGGGACGGACCTTCCGAAACTTTTCGGAGGTCCGTCCCTCTTTTTGAATATTGTTAGGTATATATTCCCAGACATAATTACTTATGTAGGCCAATACTATTTATATCAGGAAGCCCTTGGAGAATCTTTCCTTTCTTTATTACCTCACCTGGCCCTGGGAAGCCTGTATGAGTGATCTTCAAGGGCTTTCTTTGATATCCATACTCTGCACCTTTCCCCACCATGTACACATGCACCGAAAATTCCTTTTCTATACAATATTCAGGAATTTTGAATTTATTCCCATTCTTTTCTCGTGGAAGCGTACTTTAATGAGCCCTGAAGGCAAGGTCCGTCCCTCCTACGCTTCTTTCAAGGCTTCCTGCTCTACACGGTCCATGAATTCAGTGACGACTTTGTGGTTGTTTTTTTCGCCGCCGAGCTTGAGGAGTACTTTTCCGAGGAAGTTCAGTCCCTTGTTTTCTCCTTTGTAAATGAATCTCGTTTGATGTTCATCGATCTTATGGAGAGTGAACTCGGCTTTTATGTCAAAGGCCTTGGCCAGTGTGAAACCGATCTTGTTATGCTTTTTCTCCGGCGTATTTTCATACTCAAGATCTTCCACGATATACGTTTCAATCCTCTTGCCTTCTTTGTATTTCTGTTGATAAGTCGAGCCGACCACGCCCTCTTTTTGCTCCAGCACCTTATTCTCCACAACATTCGGCATAATGCGTTGAATGTTCTCAAGTTCAAACAAATGCCAAACTTTCTCGATGTTGACTGGAATGATGCGTTCTTCATGCCATGTGATCATCTTTTCCCTCTCCTATTCCCATCTCAAAGAAATCATCCATTTCTTCGATCACGGTTTGTATTCGCTGTATTTCAGCTTGCAGATCCCGCCGCTTCGCCCGGATCAATTCCTCTAAATTTTCAAAGGATTCATCATTCACCACTTCCAGCATTTCCTGGATGGTGAAGTTGAACCGCCTCAAATAAACCAGCAACCTGCCGACAAGATAGGATCCATTATCATAATAGCGGTAGTGATTGGCAGGATCGATATAGACCGGCTCCAGCAGCTTGATGTCTGCATAATAACGGAGCGTTTCCTTGCTGAGTCCGGTCATTTTTGAAAACTCACTTACCTTGTACACCTGATCACCTCACAATTGCATTTTAAACTATGTGGTGCACTGCAGGGTCAATTTCTTTTTAATAAGTTTGGACAAAAAGGGGTGTGTTACATCCCTCTCTTAGTAAGAATGTTTTATATCTAAAACGAGGGAAGATTTAACAAGGGCATCTAGGTCAGAGTTAGCTACCTGGTCTTTTAATTCTTCGATATTTAAAGTAAGATTAAGTTGGGTCATTTTTAATTCTTCCATATACAGATTTTCTTGGTCGAAAACATTGTATCATGGGAATTAAAAGGCCCTTTTTATTTACACAAATATATAGATTTAATCGCAGCCGGCGTTGTAAGTATGGATGCGCGTGCGGTAAGGGTTAGGTGAATAGAAAGAGCGTCCCTTTTTGGGAACGCTCTTTGTTTGGTTATGGCAGTGGTAGGTTTTAGGCTTAAGTTTCTGGTTTTGAAAATATATTGCTGTTTTTGAAAATAAGTTGGCCGGTTTTGAAAATAATACGCTATTTTTGAAAATAAGTAAGATCAATTTGAAAATAAACAACCCACATGAGCCCATTTTGGAACCCTCGCGCCTGCTTTTATACCATTTTTCATGAGTTATGATCGGGCCCAATAGATATATTATCGACTTTGGACAATATATTATCGGGTTCGGCCGAAATATTATTGACTTTCCCATTATATTATCGACTTCTTCCGATTTATTATCGACTTCCACCAATATATCACCAACTTACAAATATAATTGTAAAAACCTATCCACTTCTTCCTCAGAGAAGCTCCCTGAGCATGCGAATAATACTCAATCCCTTATTCCTTCTCTTTCAATCGTTGAACGACTTCGTGTGTATGAATGATTTGCTCGTAGACACCATGTCCTTTTTTCATGCATAAAGCGACGAACAGCGCATCGATTACGACGAGTTGAGCAATCCTTGCCGTCATCGTCCCGATCCGGATATTGTGTTCTTCTTCTGAAATCGTCAACACGATGTCGGCAAGCTTCCGTGCAGGTGATTTGCCATGCTGTGTTAACAGAACGATGGTCGCCCCCTTTTCCCCGGCGACATTCATCAGCTTCAATATTTCCTTCGTCTGACCAGAAGTAGAGACGACGAACAGGACGTCACGCTCGGTCATATTGGCCGCCATCATCATTTGCACATGGCTGTCACTCGCTTGAAACGCCAGATAATTAAGCCGCAGCAACTTCTGGGTAAAATCCTCGGCGACGATTGCTGAACCGCCCACCCCGTACAGATAAACCCTCTCCGCTTGATGAAACGCCTCGACGGCACGATCAAGTTCAGAGATGGAAAAAAGCTTTTCCGTATTTTTAATTGCCTGATGGGTGTTGACGAGCACTTTGTTAAAGACGGTTTCAAGATCGTCTTCAAAATGAAGAAGCGTATTGATGTCATGCCCCGGCATTTCTTCGCCGTTCGTGCTTTTCGCAAGCTCGATCTTCAAGCCGCTGAAACTGTTGATACCGATCCGTTTGCAGAACCGGATGATGGCTGCCTCACTGCTGCCGCATGCCTGTGACAGCTGCTTGGTCGTCATCTCCATCACTTTCTCCGGATACTCCAACACGTACTGAGCAACCGCCATTTCAGACGGAGTATAGTTGACCATTTGACCCTTGATGTGTTTTAGAACCTGAAACTCCTTCATGGTCACCTCCCAAAGATATGTCATGAAAAGGCTTTTAATTCACTATGATTATATGCGATGACGAAATTAAATTTCAATAAGATTTAATAATACATAAACTTTAATTTCACTAATATACCCAATGTTAGACGGCACATAAAACACAAACAACTGCTGATTTTGCCAGAAATAAATGTTGATTCCATTGATTGTTTTGACTATTAAATCCCAAACGGATTTTGCCTGTTAAATCTCACCCGCTATTTGCCTGACAAATAAACCGGAATATTTAACAGACAAAAGTATTCGTCTTTTTAACAGACAACTAAAGTCCGTTTTTCAACTGACAAATAACCCCGACAATTCAACAAACTGACAAACCTCAGTCAATACCCCAACCCATACACCAAAAACCGCTCATACTCATTCTTCTCATACTCCCCTGTCAGATCGATCTCTTTTCTCAATTGAAATAACGGGTGATCCTCCATGTAATGAACGTATTCATCCGAGCTGTAGTACAGCAGGATTTCAATGTCCCGGGGGAAGGTTTCCACCGATTGGAGGATGTTGTTGACGACTTTCATGAAGATTTGAAGGGAAAAGGGATTGAAGAAGTAGAAGCGGTTGTCCTGTTTCTGTATGAGATACTCTTCTGCCAGGCAGTGTTGGAATGTGAGTGTCCCTTCTCTCACTTTTGTTTTTTGTTGATAGCTTGCGAGATTTTTCATGGCGTCTTCGTAGAATCCTTCATTCATTTCGACACCGACGACCCCGGATTGGAATTGGTGGTGGATGAAGAAATTCAGGCGTCCTTTTCCGCACCCGAAGTCGACGATGCTGTCGGTGCTGCTCAGCTCGTATTGTTGGAATAGTTGTTCGAGCGCAGCGTAGGGTGTGGGTTCATAGCGGTGGTAGTGGAGGGATTGGTGGAACCCCTTTTGCTGCTGTGCGGTTTTGATATTCAATAATTTATCGTAGTAGTATTCTTTCATTTTTGACTCCTTGTGGGTTTATCTTTTATTATCGTATCATTTTTCACTGTTTCTTTCAGTGAGAATATAAAAAGCAAATCCTCGTCGGAGAGAGGATTTGCTTTCATAGATTTTATACCCAGCCCATCGCTTTGACGATCGTTGCGACCAGGAAGGTGACGCCGATGGCAATCGCGGTCGGAATCGCAAATGCGAGGAACGTCCATTTCTTGCTTTTGGTTTCTTTGTATATATTCACAAGTGTCGTTCCACATGGGAAATGGAGCAGTGAAAAGAGCATCATATTCAGGGCCGTCAGCCAGGTCCAGCCGTGGCTGACGAATACTGCCTTCAATTCTGTCAGGTCATCAAGTTCGAGCATCGCACCCTGTGACAAGTAGGCCATGATCAGGATCGGGACGACGATTTCATTGGCAGGAAGCCCGATGATGAAGGCTGCCATGATGAAGCCGTCCATGCCAAGCGCCTGACCGAATGGATCCAGGAAGTTGACGAAATGCATCAGGATGCTCGTGTCACCGATGTAAATATTGGCGATGATCCATGTGATGATCGACGCCGGTGCTGCAACGATCACGGCTCTTTTTAGTACATACCATGATTTGTCGATGCTTGAGCGCAGCACTGTGTTCCATATTTTAGGGCGACGGTATGGCGGCAGTTCCAGCGTATAGTGGGTCGGGACTCCTTTAAGTGCCGTTTTGGAAAGGATCCATGAAACGGTGATGGTCACGACGATTCCGATCAGCACCATCGACATGACGGTTGCTGCCGTCACGAGTGAGGCGATCCCGCCTGCGTATCCTGCTGCCATAAACAGTGACGCAAGGAGGATGAGCGTCGGCCACCGTCCATTGCACGGAACAAAGTTATTCGTCAGAATCGCAAGCATACGTTCTCTGGGTGATTCGATGATCCGGGTCGACATGATTGCTGCTGCGTTACAGCCGAACCCCATTGCCATCGTCAGTGACTGCTTGCCGTGACCTCCCGCTTTTTTGAACAGGCGGTCCATGTTGAATGCGACCCTTGGTAAATATCCGTAATTTTCAAGGAGTGCAAACGCCGGGAAGAATATGGCCATCGGCGGGAGCATGACGCTGATCACCCAGCCGGTTCCACGGAAGAAGCCAAGGACAAGGATGCCATGGAGCCACTCCGGTGCGTTCATGGCGGTAAAGAGCAGTGTCAGCTTGCCCTCCATCCATGCGAAGCTTTCTGCAAGCATGCCTGACGGAACGTTCGCACCTGCTATCGTCAGGTAGAAGACGGCTCCGAGCATGGCAAGCATGATCGGGAATCCCCAGATCGGGGAAGTCAGCACTTTATCGAGTTTTTCTGAGTGGATACGTTCCTTGCTTTTGTAGGTGACAGCTTCCCTGCAGATCCCCCTGCTTGTAGAGTAGATGTTTTCCACGATCTCATCCCGGAGATTGGCACTCGACATCCCTTTGGCATGATTGAATAAATGAACGAGTGCCTGATCCCCCTCAGGTGGTTGCATTGATTGAGACATTGGAGTAGCCTCCCTTCGTTCGTTCCTTTTTAAAATGGTTATTCAACGAATGCAGGATGCTTTCATCTCCATCCAGCAGCCGTAAGGAAATCCAGCGGACCGGGAATTCGTCGCCGATCATCCCCCTCACTTTAGGAGCGAGTTCTTCGATTTTCGCTTCGATTTCGTCTGAGTAGGTCATGCGATACGGATTCGTCTTTATATTCCCCTTGGCCATTTCGTGGACGGTATCGAGCAGTTCCTTGATGCCTGTCTTGTTTCTCGCTGAGGTTTTCAAAACAGGGACGCCGAGCTTTTTGCTGAGAAGATCACTGTCCACTTCGATGCCCTTTTTCTTCGCTTCATCGATCAAGTTCAGGCATACGATCACCCGGTCTGTCATTTCCATCACTTGAAGGGCAAGGTTCATGTTTCTCTCGAGTGAAGTCGCATCCAGTACGACGAGTGTCACATCCGGTTTATCAAAAATGATATAATCCCTGGCTACTTCTTCATCGGCTGAATTGGAATAGAGGGAATACGTACCAGGCAGATCGATGATGGTGAAATCCGTATCAAGATGCCTGAATTCACCTTCCGCATGGATGACCGTCTTCCCCGGCCAGTTCCCTGTATGCTGGCGCAATCCCGTCAACAGGTTGAACAAGGTGCTTTTTCCGGTATTCGGATTGCCGGCAAGCGCAATTCTGTATGAGCTCATGTCACACACCTCCAAGTTTCTGTACATGAATCTTTGAGCTTTCTTCTTTTCTGAGGGCGATCGTCGTATCACTTACACGAAATGCCATCGGATCGCCAAGCGGGCTTTTCTGGATCACGTATACTTCTGACCCTTTCACAAAGCCTAAATCCAATAATCTTCTCCTCATCGTACCTTCTAATGATAATGATGTAATAAGGACCCGTTCCCCTGGCTTGCACTCTGAAAGAAGCATTGTCTTGACTTCGGACATGTTTCATTCCTCCGGTAAAGTATATTGTCTTTATGTTAAAAAGTTTCCTATACGCAAATTATATGTTCATCTTATTCCCTTCCCCACCGAAATGTCAATCAAAGTTTTATATCTTCATAGAGTTCTGTCAAAAGAGAGATTCCCGAGATGCAGAACATGATTATCTTCCAGGTTTTGTGGTACGTTAAGTATGTTGAAATCAATGGATAAGGAGTGAATGGTCGATGGCCGACAAAGAAAAACGCAAGCAGGACATTTTAGATGCTTATCATTTCAGACATGCGACAAAGGAGTTCGATCCAGACAAGAAAGTAACCGATGAGGATTTTCATTTCATCATGGAGACGGCACGCCTGTCACCGAGTTCCTTCGGATTTGAACCTTGGAGGTTTGTCGTTATCCAGAGTCCTGCATTGCGGGAGAAAATCAAACAGGCTGCCTGGGGTGCATACGGAAAGCTTCCTGAAGCGAGTCATTTCGTCGTCATCCTCGCACGGACAAAGAAAGATACGAAATACGATTCCGACTACTTGCAGGATCATTTTAAAAGGGTAAAAAACCTGCCGGAAGAGCATATGAAGAAATACCTGGAAAGAATCGAACAGTTCCAGAAAGAAGATTTCGATCTGCTGGAAGGGGAGCGTCCACTATACGATTGGGCCGGAAAGCAGACCTATATCGCCCTCGGTAACATGATGACCGCCGCTGCCCAGATCGGCATCGATTCCTGCCCGATCGAAGGCTTTGATATCGAAAAGATGAATGAGCTGTTGGACGGGGAAGGCTTACTCGAAAACGGAAGCTTCAGTATTTCCGTCATGGTCGCATTCGGTTACCGGGTCAAGGATCCTGCACCAAAATCACGACGACCTTATGAAGATATCGTGAAGTTTGTATAATAAAAGAAGGAATCTGGACACGAATCCAGATTCCTTCTTTTTGATTGGTCAGACGTGAGCCTGCAATTCAATATATACAGTTGTCCCTTTATTCAGTTCACTTTTCACCCGGATATTTCCCTCCATGGAATGTACGATGATGTTTGCTGCCATTACTCCAAGACCCGTTCCCTCATCTTTAGTGGAGAAAAACGGTTCACCGAAACGGGCGATTTGTTCCTTCGTCATGCCCCAGCCGGAATCAGAAATGGCAATGGTCAAGTTTTTCTCCATTGTCATATTGACAGTCAACTCGCCACCACGGGGCATTGCCTCAATTGCATTTCTCATAATATTCCCCATGCATTTTCGGAAACTGTGGGGATGGCCATCTACATAGATGCCTTCCATAAGCTGAGAGTGAAATGAAATGTGCGGTGACAGCGGCCGTAAATTTTCGAAGAGCTCAACAATGGCTTGCCTCACATCGATCCGCTCTTGTTCTTCAGGAGAAGAGCGGGTAAAGGTCAGGTATTCTTCGATAACATTTGTAGCCTGTTCAATCCCGCTTAACGACAAATCCACAAATTCCCTCTGCATCTCTTCATTCTTTTCTTCCTTCATTAGCTGCAAGAACCCTTTCGAGGTGGTCAGGGGATTCCGTATTTCATGGGATATGCTCGCTGCCAGTCGACTTACAACCTGAAGTTTTTCTTCTTGATTGACCTTTCTTTTCATCACCATTAACTTCCGCATCATTTCTGCAACAAGGACACTGATAATTCCTGCCGTTAACGGGATGAGCACAAGATACACCCACTCATCGACCGTAATCTCCGCCTGATGAATCGAGCCCAATGCCAGGTTCAATGTTGTCATACTTGCACAAACCATCACCATGAACATCAATTTTTCATTTCGGTCAGCCCGTTGAAACCTTTTGGAAAATAACCATAAAATCATAAATGCCACCGCATAATTTAACATAACCAAATAAATGAGTTCACCGCCGAGTATCAAGTACCGGAATCCGATGATGGCGATCATCAACACAAACGAGACAACAGGACCGAAGTATAAACTGCTTAGGAAAAACGGGATCATCCTTAAATCTATGTACACACCGTTGGTCAATTTAATGCTGAACAGCACACACAGCAGAATCGTGATGGCTGAAGTCAGGATCACGATTCCTTTAGCGGGCGGCTTCTTCGTGAAATCATAATAAAGGGCGAGAAATAACAGTCCTATTATAATGAATAGGAAATTTAACAGTAAATTGGTCAGTATAGAACTATCCATATGAACGCCCCTATCTTTCGTACGATCTGTCAGGAGTGAATTTCATGATTGGTATCTGATATCTCTTCTTGAAGCAGTTGAATGGAAGCCGAACTTCCACCGATCAGCTCTCCTTTATGATTAAACAACGGATGACAAGTGATGTCATACTCGAATGTGGCATCCGCTACGGTTAAGGAAATTTTTTTTCTTAGAGATTGACGGATGTTGATGACTTCTTGCTTCATCTCCATCAAAGCCCTCGTCCCCGCATTATCCTCTATTTCCGCATCCCGCTTACCTATCATAAAATCAGGGTCAACGTCCTGATGGGGATTGAATATCCATGTGTATCTAAGTTCTAAGTCAAAATGGGCGATGACCATGGGGGAGTCCTGCAGGGCAAAATAAAACGGACTATCCTCTATTTCGAAGATGGACACATGGAAACTCAATAATTCTGCCAGATTCTCTGCCAGCTTTCTGCTCGGTACCCTGACACCATTTTCAATCTTTGAATAGTAGGATCTGTCAATATGAATGAAAGCCGCAATGTCTTCTTGGCTATAACCCTTTAACTTTCTCAACCTCTCAAGCCAAATCCTCTTCTGATAATTCATTCGCATTCCTCCAACAAAAAACCTTACTAGTTCTATTATACTGATTCGAAAATCAAAAACTATGTGACTATTTTGTCACTATTGCAAAATACCGTAAAATCACCTAAAAGACTTATAAATAAGGAAAAATACAGAAAATATTTCTAGTTAAATAGCATGATAACCTCGAAGGTTTTTCCAAAAAAAAGAGCCTCAGGTTTTACCCTGAAGCTACCTACTTATTCGTAAACCAATCCGCACCCTCATCCATATGGACAAAGGGAATATCGGTCTCGACTTCCCCGACAATCTTCTCACGATCGCTATCTTTCCCGTTCAGCCACTGGGCAAAATCAAACACAACCGGCTGCCTGTCTCCGCCGAGGGAGAACCAGGCTTTCAGTTCTTTAGGAAAATATGCCGATGTGTGGATCGTCCCTGCCCAGCTTCCGTATAATTCGGAGAAGATCCCCTTATCCCTGTCGTTCATCAACCGGAAAGCTTGATGGGCATCAGCCTGTCCATATTCTTCGATGATGCTCAATCTTCGTTTCGAATCAACAAGATGATGCCTGTTTTCATGTGTCATCACTTCAAAGTGATTCGTACACGCATGGGATTGACGGACCTCCACGCCACGTGGGGACGTTTCGACAATGAACGTTTCCCCGCTCCTGTCATACACAACATAGCTGAAAGAGTGTCTGTGAGGAATCTCTTTCAGCATCGAAACGGCCTCAGACACATCCCCGCATGATTCCAAAATCAGCCGCCCGATCATACAGCAGATGAACCCGTCACCCGGGTTCTTCCTGTGCATGAAATTATATCCGACCGCAAGACCCTTTTCGTTCATCCCGTCCATCCGTCCGGTTACCCGCTGACTCGGCCCGATGATGCTGTAGCCTCCGTCGGTCGGCTGATAAAACGTATATCTTCCTTCATATGTTTTCGGATGATAATCGTAATTCCTGATCAAATAATCCTCACCTGTCATGATCGAACAGCCCGACTTCACATAATCGACCCGATAGCCGCCAAACTCCTGCAGCACCCTTTCCATCGGCCATTGAAGGGCCTCCTGCAAACCGAGAAGTTCATCCCAGATACCCGGCGCAAACCTCTTGATCGCTTCATTCGTTTCCTCCACTGAGATGGAGAAACGTGGCTTCCTCACCTTCCACTGATTCTCCCGATTCCGCACCGTCACAGAATCCTTTATCCTCTCTCCCTGCATATAACCGAAATCGTAATGAGATCCGCGGAACTGGATCACATCGCTATGTATTGTTTTCATATTAAACCCTCATTTAGTCAGAATGTATGGTTTAAGGATAAAGGAATGGGTGGTGAAAGGAAAGGGATTGGAATTGTAGATGTGATAGATTGGCGATGCCCCGTCAAAGCGGGTCGTCGTATATTTTTCAGGCTTAACCCTTCACGCTCCGAAATATTTCATTTTAAAAAACCACCCATTAAAAACAATGGATGGTTTTTCCCTTACGCTTCCTGTTTTTTACCCTCTTGATTATTTTTCAAGAACATATATAACGAAGCCGCAAAGATGATGATATAGCCGATGATGCTGTATACATCAGGAACCTGTCCGAACAGGAGGATGCTGATCATGGCTGAATATACGACGGTTGAGTAGAAGAATATCGAAATTTCCCTTGCCGGGGCGAACTTGTAGGCAATCGTGATCCCGAATTGACCAACTGTCGCAAACACACCTGCCGCCAGCAGATAAATCCACTGCTCTACACTCATCGGCTCGTAAAATCCGATGACAAACGGGAGAAGGACGACGGTGGTGAAGAATGAAAAGTAAAAGACGACCGTGTAAAATTTCTCCCTGCTTCCCAATACCCGGAGTACGGTGTAGGCACCCGCCGCAAAGATGGCAGAGAACACGCCTGCAAGATACGGGATGATATCAAATGAGAAGGCCGGTTTGATGATGAACAGCGTTCCGATGAATGCAATGATAATTGCCACTACCTGAAACACCCGTGTCCGCTCCTTCAAAAATAGTGCCGAGAAAATGATCGTCAGAAATGGACTCAGCTTGTTCAGCATATCGGCATCGGATAAAACGAGGTGATCGATCGCATAGAAGAATAATACGATTCCTACCGCGCCGAGTGCAGACCGGAGCAATAACAGCTTCTGGTTCTCCTTTTTACCAAATAGTCGTTCTTTATGATACCGGACAAACCCGAATGCGATGAATGCGGATACGATGTTCCGGAAAAATGTTTTTTGAATCGTTGGCACATCTCCCGACAGCTTCACACATGCTGCCATCAACGAGAAACCGAGCGCAGACAGAAGTAATAGAAGTATTCCTTTATTTCGATTTGACATATGATCCTCCAATACCTTTTGCCAATAGTATTGTCTCAAAAGAATTTGGCAACTATCATAGTGTAACAAATTCATCATCTATTATCGCGGATTTAAACTTTTTCATAAAAAATCGATCATTCACCCACCTGAATCATACATATCAATAAACGGCCTTATAAGGAGGAATTCAATGTTGGAAAAATTCGTGGATCCACTGCCGATCATGGAAACTCTTTCTCCCACATCAATCGGGAGGGACGGTCAATATTATGAAGTCACAATGACCGAAAACATGCAGAAACTGCACCGGGATCTGCCTCCGACAAGGATCTGGGGATACAACGGTCGATTTCCCGGCCCTCTGTTCCAAGTAAAACGGAATCAACCGGTCTATGTCACATGGAAAAATGATCTTCCTGAACGTCACCTATTACCGGTCGACACCACCGTCCACGGAGCGGAAAAGGATAAGCCTGAGGTGCGCACCGTCGTTCACCTTCATGGAGGCGTGACGCCGGATACGAGCGATGGATATCCTGACGCATGGTTTACAAAAGGCTTTCAAGAAGTCGGTCCATTCTTCAATTCCGAAACGTACGTCTACCCAAATCAGCAGCGGGCCACCACCCTCTGGTACCACGATCATGCCATCGGGATCACCCGACTTAATATTTACGCAGGTTTGGCAGGGGCATATATCATCCATGACGATGAAGAAGACGCTTTACAACTGCCTGATGAACCATACGATATTCCCTTGCTGATCATGGACCGCTCCTTTAACGAAGATGGTTCACTCTACTATCCTTCCCAGCCGGACCCGCCTGTCCCTGAAATCGATCCCTCTTTCGTCCCCCATTTCTTCGGAGACACCATCCTTGTGAATGGGATGGTCTGGCCCTATTTGGAAGTGGAAAACCGCCGTTACCGTTTCAGGCTGATCAATGGATCCAACTCCCGGACATACCGCTTTTCATTGTCAAACAGCGCTTCTTTCATCCAGATCGGCTCCGACCAGGGGCTTCTGTCTGCTCCGGTCCCTGTCCGGGAAATCCTCCTTGCTCCTGCAGAACGTGCCGATGTGATCATCGATTTCTCTTCTATGGAAGGAAAAAGCATCACCCTCGAGAATCATGCACGGGCCCCGTTCCCTAATGGCCCCGCCCCTGATCCCGATACGACAGGATCCGTGATGCAGTTCCGTGTCGTGAAAGCTTTGTCAGAAAAAAAGAATCGTGACATTCCTAAAGTGCTATCCGCTGTCCCCCGATTACCCGAGCACCATGCGACAGTAACAAGGACCCTCCTGTTAAATATGAGGCGGGACCAGTACAACCGGGAAATACACCTTTTAAATGACCAGAAATGGTCGGATCCGATCACGGAAATGCCCAGGCTGTGGAGCATGGAAATCTGGAACCTGATGAACGTCACCGAAGAATCCCATCCGATTCATTTACACTTAGTCCGCTTTCAAATCCTCGACAGGCAGCGTTTCGATCAGGATATCTACCGGAGGGAAGGCAGATTCGTCCCGGTTTCTCCGCGGAAAAAGCCACCCCAAACCGAACAAGGCTGGAAGGATACCGTTTGCGCCAATCCATGGGAAATGACTAGGATCATCGTGCCGTTCGGACCTTATACAGGGCTCTACGTCTGGCATTGTCACATTCTGGAGCATGAAGATGAAGAGATGATGCGGCCTTATGTGGTGGTGAGGTGAGGGAAAAGGATGAGGGTGGACCAAAAGAGGGCCCTAAAAAATCCGCATGGTATTGAAAACCAATACCGTGCGGATTTCTTTCACTAAAGATTCAATTATACTGCAGATTCTTGCGACCGGTGGGGGATTCCTTATGGATTTTGAAAGTTGATAATATATTGGGCGAAGTCGATAATATATGATGAAACTCGATAATATTCTGGCCGAAGTCGATAATATATCCTGAAACTCGATAATATCCCAGGCGAAGTCGATAATATAACCTTCAAACTAGAACAGATCCCAGCTGAAAGCGATATTAATTTTTCAGATTCGATCCCCAAACAGGCAACAGGGTCATCATACGCTAGAAATCACCCATTTATACCGACAACCACAATTAAATACGCTAGTTCTCAGCATTTCCTGGCTTCTACCACGATAAGGCACACCACATCCAAGCCACCAAAATTCAATTCCCCTCCTCTATCCCCCCTATAAAAAAGCCCCCGATGCTCATCGGAGGCTCACTTTCTTATTTTTTTACAATCGGCACCCACACTTCACAGCGGTAGTCTTTACTGTTGGGGTTCCCTGGCGGATACAATTCAAATTCCGGTCCGCCGGCATGTTCATAACCTGTTGACGGGAACCATTCTGAGAAAATCCTCTTCCATACAGCCTGGATCGCATTTGGCATCGGGCCGACCGATTCGAATACGGCCCATGTTGCTGCTGGGATCTCTTTTACCACAAGAGATGGATCACCGCTGCCCTTCTTGCCCGCTCCGATGAAATATGTGAATGCTTCGTTCGGATGATCAAACTCCATACAAATCCCGAGCATTTCCTCAGTCCCTGCTGCTTCACAGATTTTCCTGTCGAGACCTGAACTGTTCACTTCTCCCCAAAAGGCAGGAATATCAGTCAGATTCTCCCCGTCCCGGGTGGATACCCTTTTCCCTTTTCCGATTACCTGGAATGCTTCTTTGTCCACAATTTTATAATTCATTTCGACTTCTCCTTTTAGCTGGATTTGGAAGGAAATGCGCGGGAATGCTTTAAGGGACGTCCCAGGTGCCCTCACCTGTGATGGTGAAACGCCGTGGGCCCTCCGGAAGGCTTTTGAAAAAGATTCCGGCGTTTCGTATCCGTAGGTGAAAGCCACATCGATGACCTTTGCATCTGTGTTGAGCAGATCCTGGGCAGCCCGTGTCAGTCTTCGCTTACGGATATATTCAGCGACTGTACAGCCGGTTACGAGTGAGAACAGTCGCTGAAAGTGGAACTTCGAGCTGAGTGACAGCCTGGCAAGCTCCTCCATACGGATATCCCCTTCAAGATTGTCCTCGATATATTGAATGCAGTCATTCATTCTGTTAAGCATTTCCATCGCTTACTTCCTCCCCTCACAACCAATGTATCATCCTGAATGATCATTCTCCTGTCATTTCGTGCGCTTGTATGACCGGAAGAATCACCCTTTCGATTACATCCCCCTCCTACTTCTACATTCTCCCTGCCGACTCCTCCTGTTTAAAGCTTTGCCGCATAAAATGTTTATTGATTGGAATAAAGGGAATTCAACTCCCATCAAAGTGAAAGGCGGTCGAAACAATGAATCCTAAAGACAGTATGGATAAAAATTTGAAGAAATTAGAGGATGACTATATAGAGGCGCTCGATTCAAATGGGAGCAGCACGGTTGAGGAATTCATTGACTCTTTCCTCTATGACTCATGGGATTATAATGAGCAGAATATGGATTTAATCACTACTGTGATGAGCCGTTACAGCCGGGGGGAGATCACGACTCCAACTTTCCGGGATTCTTTTAACAGGATGGTGGAACACTTGCAGCATCAGTTGGCAGCATTGGATCACACTCATGACTATCCACTCCTTCATTCAAAGCATGGCGCTTCCATCCTGGTGTCAATGGTGGATGGATTGGTCGTTCAATACTTCCTCGGTGTATACAGTGCCGATGCTTTACGAGACATGACACCGACATTGAAGGAAGTGATATTGAACGCATTGAAGACGCCTGGAAAGTGATTTCTGGTATTGCCCCATCTTCAAGAGGACGGGGCGATACAGCAGCCTGACGTGCAACTAAAGGCTTAAAATGAAGCCGGTTCTTTATAGAAATCGTCTATTCCACCCTCCCTCCCTCATATATATGGGTAATATAGTTTGGCGTAAGGAGGGATGATGCAATGAGGAATAGAGCAGATACTTATAGTTACGGTGACCTTTCCTATCCGGACGATATGAGGTCGATCATCAGGAATGGGCTGGAACCGAGCAAGAATCCCAAAAATGTGATCATCATCGGCGCCGGCATGGCTGGGCTGGTAGCAGCTTCCCTATTAAAGCAAGCCGGCCACTCCGTCACCATCCTTGAAGGGAACGACCGGATCGGGGGCAGGGTATATACACTCAGGGAACCTTTCTCCGAAGGGCAGTATTTGGATGTCGGGGCGATGCGCTTTCCGGATACACATGAATTGGTATTAGAGTACATCCGGAAATTCCATTTACCCATCAATGAATTTTTCAACGAAAGCGACCTGTACCTCGTGAATGGAATTAAGACGACAAACACTTATTACAGTCAAAATCCGGATGTATTCAACTACCCCCTGCCCCCTGAAGAACAGGGGAAAACCGCCGTTGAACTGCTTTCTTCCGCCGTTCAGCCCTTTTTGGATTTATATGATAGAGCAGACCCTGAAGAGCAGGAACGGTTGAGAAAGAAATTTGATCACTATTCTTTCGATGTATTCTTGCGGGTCAACCCGCTCGGCACTTCACTCTCCCCTGAGGCGATCCGGATTGTGAAGGTAATTTTGGGCATCGAGGGCTTTCCGGAGTTATCGTTTGTGGATATTTTATTGGACATCGTCCGAACCGTATTTAACAAAGATTTAACGTTTTATGAGATCACCGGCGGGAATGATCAGCTCCCCGAAGCTTTTATGCCGGAGCTCCAGTCAGACATACTGTTTGAACAAAAGGTCCACCAGATCATCCAGAAAGACGACGGGGTCACGGTCATCACACGTGACCGGAGAACAAACCGCTATCACCGTTTTGAAGGGGACTATACAGTCGTCACGGTCCCCTATTCTGTCTTTCAATTCATCGACATCCAGCCCTATCAATCTCTTTCTTTTCAAAAATGGAAAGCGATCAGGGAATTGAATTATGTCTCGTCAGTGAAAATCGGTTTGGAGTTTAAAACAAAATTCTGGGAAGCGGTCAACATCGGGAATATCATCACAGACCTTCCGATACGCTATACGTTTCGTCCGAGTCATAATATAGGGCAGGCAGGACCCGGCGTCATGCTCGGCAGCTACAGCTGGGGGCAGAATGCGAACCTCTGGAACAGTCTCCCGGAGGACGAACGGATCCGGGAGGCACTGCAAGGGCTTTATCGCATATACGGGGAACAGGTGTACAAAGAATTTTCGAAGGGGGCTTCCTACAGCTGGGGAGAAAATCAGTTCTCGGCAGGGTGCTTCACACTCTTCGCCCCGAATCAGGCGTCCGACTTCTCAGACCACCTCTACCTGCCAGAACACCGCATCCACTTCGCCGGCGAACACACTTCCCCCTTCCACGGCTGGGTCGAGGGCGCCATCGAATCCGCCATCCGCGCTGCCTACGAAGTGAACAACAGAACCGACTGAATCCAGAGGGACGGACCTTGCCTTGCAAGGTCCGTCCCTCTTCTAGTAAACCTTCGACATGACCACCATGGAAATGAAGACTGTCATAATGGTGAGGCTTGTGAGGATGTTTAATAGATTCATTGCTGTCAGCTCAATCACATCAAATTGCAGGATCATCATGAACACAATATGAAAGGCTAGAATGACAAAATAAGAGTAGAACATTCCCTTTTCCCGGATGAGTTTCATCCGCTCATCTTTTTCTTTAAACTGCGGATGAAGGAAATACATGCAGAAGCTTAACACCGTCATCGACAACGGTGTGAGGGCGAAGTACGGAAATTCCCCGGCAGAGATTCCGACGAAGAACAAAAATGCCGTTTGCACCGCCAATATCCAGCCTAAATACAAATATGCCTTTGTATACATCATTTCTTTCCCCCTTTCTCTTCATAAACAAAAAGCTCTTCAATTGACGTATCAAATACTTTGGCCAATTGAAAAGCGAGATTCAGCGAAGGATCATACTTCCCCTTTTCAATTGAAATGATGGTTTGTCTTGAAACGCCTAAAACAGCTGCCAGCCGTTCCTGGGAGAAACCAAATGTTTTGCGGTATTCCACCAGTCTATTTTCCAAAGCAGGATCCCTCCTTATATTTCCATATCATAATGTAAAGGAAACTTAACGTCAAGCACCCTTTACATTTAAAGACGAAACTTTCTTCCGTTTCATCCGTATATGTATCAACAGTAAAATGAAGGAGTGGAAGCTGTGAATCACAAGGTTGATCAGTACAAGGACATTTACGGCCAATTGAAAAAATCCCTGCGATGGAAAGTGGCCGATTCCCGTTCCATTATGATGGTCGCCTCGTTGTACGTCACGAGTCAACGCCCTTTTCATCTCGATCGTTTCCTTGAGATCAGTGACTATATAAAAAGCGAAGTAGGCACATTTTCAACCTTGAAACATGACCTCCGCTATACCATCGCGGCGATGCTTGATATACGATATGACGATCCACACACCAAGTTCCATGATTTTCATGCGGTTTACGATTCATTGATAGATGCCGGGTTTTCCAGGGGGGCTTTTTCCTATATCGGTGCGATGACAATGCTCTCTGAAGATGCCCCAACACCCCTCGCCGAGCACGGGATGAATGTGTATAAAAAAATGCGGGAAAAGCATTTCTTTTTAACCGGTCACAGTGATTACCCGTTTGCATTGCTGCTCGCTCAACGGGAAGAGGATCATGAATCGTTGATTGAAACCATTGAAGACTTCTACACACAATTGCATGCAGCCGGGTTCAGGAAAGGAAACGACCTGCAGAGCATGAGTCACATCCTCTCCCTTCACAACGGAACGAATCCAGATGAACTCGTCAGTCGATGCGCACGGTTATTCGACCTGTTCAAGAAGGAAGGCATAAAGACGAAGGCAATGTTCTATCCACATATCGCCCTTCTTTCCTACGTCGACGTAAATCCTGGTCTCGTCACTGAAGTGAAGGCATTATGGGATGAACTCAATTCTGAAAAGCTGTTTAAGTGGCAAAAAGACCTGAATGGGATGATGGCAGTGACTTTTTTGATGAGTGATAAAATTGAGCATACTGATCTATTGCAGGCAAAATTATCGACAGCGATTGAAACGCTCATCCAGGCCCAACAGGCAACAATGATCGCCACTGTTTCAGCGGTAAGCGCATCAACGACAGGGGGTGATGCATGATGAATGGCATCAACATGTTTGCCGTCGGATTTCCTCTGGCAATCACCCTCCTTGTCCTGATCGGCTTTTATAAAGTATTTATCAAAAAGAAGAGCATTTCTCTCTTTTATACACCTTTCGATCAAGTTACCGGTCAGACAGAGGTGTCCTTTCATGAGGAACAAGAAATCATTGCGGAAGACGAAGATCAAGGAGAGGGAAATAAATAAGTCGCTGCTGCCCCTTCTCTCTCCTCCCCTGCCATGTTACCATTTATGGGCAGAAACAAATGGGAGATGATGAAGTGAGATTACTGTTTATCCTGCTTGGGTTCATCCTTGGCGGGATTTTCGCATTTATAGGTCCACCGGTGGCCATGTGCGCCCTCCTCGGAGCCATCCTATTCCTGCTCATCTATGATGGCATCGATGGGAAACACATAGTGAAAAAGAAATAAAGTGAGAGGGACGGACCTTGCCAGGCAAGGTCCGTCCCTCTTAATAAAAGCTATCTTTACTTCCAACCTTTTATTATACTGATCTCAATACTATTTTCCATTTTATGCAGGAAGAAGGAACGAAGGATTATGCTGGCTAAAACACAATACCTCCTTATCATCTTCATCGGAGTGTCTGCAGGATTGCTTGGCGGAATCATGCAACTGCCTTTTTGGACCATCGGCGTCACCATTTTCGTCGGTATCCTTGGGATCGTCATCCTCCCACTTGTGTGGGCCGTGTACCTTACCAAAAACACGGAAACGGTAAAACGCTATTTACAAAGCAGAAAGAAGCACCCTTACTTTGACTTTTATTAACAGCTGGCTCAAAAAGATGAAACGGCATTAAAAGCTGCTTTAGATGTGGCAAAGAAAAAATACACATCGCCTCACATCCAGGCCCCTTTGATCGTTACCTATGCTGCATTTCAGTCTCAATTAGAAACGGTGAAAGCAGAAATCTCGAAGATTAAACAAGAACATGTGAGGGCTTACTATGAAGCTTTGCTTCTAATAAAAGAAAATCACATGACCGAAGCCGAGCAAATCGCGAATTCCCTCTCAAAGAAATGGATGAAAGAGGACATCTTATCCACGGCAGCAGAAGCGAAAGGCCGGCACGATCAAGCACGTCTTCACAGACAAAACGCAATCAGTGCTTCAAGGGGTGTACAACGTTATTTACTGATCCATAAATAAGCAGAACGGGGGGGACGGACCTTTGACACAAAGGTCCGTCCCCCTCCTCTGTTTATATCCCCATCCGATGTGGGTAATTTAACTGTAGGAAGGACGTATATATGATTAAAGGGTGAATTGCTGGATTCCTGCTTTCCACTATTGTAAATTTAAGACAAACCTACATAGTCATCAGCATATGGGAATCTATTTTTTAAAAGGAGGAACACGATGCAACATTACAATATGATTATCAATGGAGAACAAGTCGGATCGGATCTGTCGCAGAGGGATGTGACGAGCCCTGCCACCTCTGAAGTCGTCGCTACGATTCCATACGGCGGGAAAAAGGAGGCGGAACGTGCCGTCGACGCAGCATATGATGCGTTTAAGGACTGGTCCCAGTACTCAGCATACGAACGGAGTGAACTTATCCGCAAATGGCATGATCTGATTAACGAAAACAAGGAAGATCTTGCCCGTACCATGACTATCGAGCAAGGAAAACCGTTAAAAGAAGCAAGCGGTGAAATCCAATACGCCAACGGCTTCATTTCCTGGTACGCCGAAGAAGGGAAACGGGTGTATGGTGAACAAATTCCGGCCACTCAGCGAAACAAGCGGTTATTTGTCCACAAGCAGCCGGTTGGGGTCGTGGCAGTCATCACACCTTGGAATTTCCCTGCTGCAATGATCACACGAAAAGTGGCGCCTGCACTTGCTACAGGATGTACCGTCGTGGTCAAGCCAGCCAACCAAACACCTCTGACGGCTTTAAAAATGGCGGCCCTTGCGGAAGAAGCGGGAATCCCCAAAGGGGTCATCAACGTGGTGACCGGTGATTCGAAAGCGATCGGCGAAGCGTGGATGGAAGATGCCCGGGTACGGAAATTGACCTTCACCGGTTCAACCGAAGTCGGCAAGGTGCTGATGAAGGGATCTGCTGAGACGGTCAAGAAGATTTCACTGGAGCTCGGAGGTCACGCGCCTGTGATCGTGATGGCAGATGCGGATCTTGATAAAGCAGTGGATGGCGTCGTCGCCTCGAAATTCCGGAACGCCGGACAGACATGCGTGTGCTCCAACCGCATTTACGTTCATGAATCAATCCAGCAGGCCTTCTCAGAAAAGCTCGTGGAAAAGGTCAAGGAGCTGAAAGTCGGGAACGGCTTGGAAGAAGGGGTCGACATCGGACCGTTGATCGATGAGCATGCAGTTGAGAAAGTGGAGAAACATGTGGAAGATGCCGTGAGCAAAGGAGCTTCCATCGCCTGCGGCGGCAATGGAAAAAACGGATTGTATTTCGAACCGACCGTCCTTACCAACGTTAATGACGACATGCTTTGCATGAAGGACGAAACGTTCGGTCCAGTCGCTCCGATCACCTCATTCAAAACGGAAGAGGAAGCAATTCAGCGGGCAAATGACTCCATTTACGGACTTGCTGCTTATGTATTCACCGAAAACATCACCAACGGCATCCGCATCAGCGAACAGTTGGAATATGGCATCGTCGGTTTAAATGACGGTTTGCCTTCCACCCCGCAGGCACCATTTGGCGGATTCAAGCAAAGCGGACTCGGCCGTGAAGGCGGTCACCATGGAATCGAGGAGTATTTAGAAGTGAAGTACATTTCCGTGGGACTTTAAAAAGAGTAAGGCACGCTGTTTCTCAGGCGTGCCTTATTTTTCTTTCATTTTGTTCTCAAAGTGGGTTTTCACCTCATGATACACATTCAAAATACCGGCCATAAAGAAAAGGAAAATAATGAAATTCATATTGTCAGGAGCCGTATATCCGTCAAACCCCTGCAAAAATACGAACAGCATCCCAAAAGATAAATAAACCGCCGCCGCTACTTGTTTCAAAGTCTCCCCTCCCTATTGCATTCCTTTGTTCATGTTTATTCTAGTTGCAGGGAGGGCAGACCTGAAAGAAGGGGGACGGACCTCACATTGTTAATGTGAGGTCCGTCCCCCTTTCTTAATCAGTCGATTTCCGGTATACCTTTAAAGCTCCGCCGCCCAGTCCAATCGCTTTCCCATCGTGAATCCACCCATATTTTTCATAGAAGCCGTCTAGGTCAGTCGAAAGATACAGCTGGTGATAACCTTTTTTTCGTGCTTCTTGCAGGCCATGATCCATCAGCATGGGACCGACCCCGCTGCCTCTTTGACTTTTTTCCACGTAAAGGCAGCCAAGCCAGGGGTAAAGATCCTGCCGGCTGTTCAAATCATTCCTGAGGAGGGCGTATGTACCGATGATGACATCATCTTTCAGCGCGATATAAAATCGCGGAAGGTCTTCATCTGTACGGCACGACTGAAACATACAGTCATAGTAGAATGGATAGTTGTCCTCATTCCCCCATTGTCCCCAAAATGTTTTCACCGCTTCCTCAAACCATGCAGATGTTCTTTCCAGTTCCAATATCTTCACTGCGTCTCCCCTCTTCCCTCGATGCTTGTGTCTCGTTAATATGTTCTCCAAATGAAGTGGAAACCCTTTTTCATAAAAAAAATGGCATGTTCTTTGTTGAACATGCCATCGTGCTGTTAATACGCTCCGTCAGAGTATGTCAATTCATAACTGTGGGAGTAGATTTCAAATATATTGCCGAATGGGTCTTCCACATAGACCATCCGATAAGGCTTTTCACCTGGATAATACTCACGGATCGGCATGCGCTGTTTCCCGCCATGCTCTTTGATTTTCTCCACCATGCCTTCTACGTCCGGATCCTGGATACAGAAATGGAATAATCCTGTTTTCCAATACTCGAAGTTGTTTTCTGGCTTTTCATTATGTGGAAACTCAAATAGTTCCACCCCGATTTTGTCCCCGGTTGCAAGGTGGGCAATTCTGAACTTTTCCCAATCATCACCGAATACATCACGGCACATCTGGCCGATTGCCGTATCATCGTTTTCAACGTCGGAAGGTTCCATGATCGTATACCATCCGAACACTTTCGTATAAAATGAAATCGCCTCTTCTAAATTCGGGACCGATAGTCCGATATGTGAAAAAGATCGTGGATATGGTAACATCGTTCATCACTCCTGTTTTCGTTTAGTGTAATCTAACATGCCCCCATTATACGGGTCAGGACTTCCCGATGTAAGAATGCACTTTTTTGTGAGAAACTAACCTGGAAGTAAGAAAGGACTGAGAGACTTGAATACACCGACCGACCACAACGGGAAACTAAAATGTTCCATTGAATATACACTGAAGAAAATCGGCGGCAAGTGGAAGACCGTCATCCTCTGGCACCTCGGGACCGACGGAACGCTTCGCTACAACGAATTGCGGAAATTATTGCCCGGCGTTGCCCATAAAGTGCTCAGCCAGCAGTTAAAGGAGCTCGAAGAAGACGGCTTCATCCTCCGCACCCAATACGACACCATCCCGCCAAAAGTTGAATACTCCATGACACCGTTGGGAACGACCCTCATGCCGATCCTGAAACAAATGCATTCATGGGGGATGGAGCATGGGGATTTTTGACGGTTTGTTGAGGGATTTGTGGGAAACCTTTTGGGGGAGTCTTTATGGGGACGGACCTCCAAAAGGGTATAAAAGTGGCATTTCTGCCCCTGTTGGAGGTCCGTCCCTCATCAACCTCACCCCCTTCCGTTTGACATATCGATGATCATCGATTAGTATACAGTCATGGAAAACTACGTAGATGTTTTTAAGGTGCTGGCAAACGAGACGCGTTTGGAAATGTTACTGTGGTTGAAGGAGCCTTATGTCCACTTCGACAAATCTTCTGCACATCTTTCAAGGACCATAAATGAAAAAGGGGGCGTGTGTGTAGGTGACATTCAGGAAAAAGCGAATATGTCACAATCCACGGTTTCTCATTATTTATCGATGATGCAAAAGGCTGGGTTATTGGAGTCGGAGCGCCATGGAAAATGGACCTATTACCGACGACATGAAGCCAACATCCAACGAGTCGCAGAGTTTATGAAAAAGGAGCTTTAAGCTCTCTTTTTTTTAGATAACATATCGATGTTTTTCGAATTATAGATATATAAAACAGGAGGGATACCAAATGAAAGTTTGGGTTTACATTGTAGCATTATTGGCAGGTGCGTCCTTGAGCATTGAAGGGGCGATATACGGGGAACTGGGCAAATCGATTGGAAAATTGGAGAGCAGTTTCTACAACTTTTTTGTCGGGACAATCATTCTTTCCATCGTGTTGCTTTTTCTTGGAAGAGGTTCATTATCATATACATTCAAGGCCCCTAAATGGCAGCTGTCGGGTGGGTTCCTTGGAATCATCTACCTTACCATCCTCATCATCAGCGTACCGATCGTAGGTGTCGGGTTGTCGATGATCAGCGTCATTGTCGGTCAGATGGTGATGAGCATGGTGATCGAGCATAAAGGATGGCTCGGAAGCCGCCAAGTCAAAATGAACAAAGAAAAAATCACGGCCGCAGTGTTGATGGCCATTTCATTGGTCCTAATCTATTAAGGAGTTGACAACATGAGTATCTTGATTTTACTTGCATCCGTCATCGGGGGTATCACCTTGAGTGCACAGTCCTCCATCAACGGTGCATTCAGCAAAAAAGCCGGGACCTATGAAAGCACCTTTTTGACTTTCGGCACCGGGGCCCTGATGTTATCAATCATTGTCTTATTCTTTGGTCACGGAGATATCCTCGCGATACTGGATGCCCCAACCTGGCAGCTAAGTGCCGTCTGGTTCGGAGTGGGGTATTTGTTCCTGACAATTCTCGCCGTTCCAAAGATCGGGGTCATCGCCGCCAACGTCTCAACCGTGATCGGACAGCTGTCCATGGGGATGCTGATTGACCACTTTGGCTGGTTTGGAGGCCTTCACGTTCCCTTCGACTTCAAACGAATCGCAGCCATCATCCTTATGATGATCGCCCTTCGCTTCATCTATATTGGGAATAAAAAAAGCCGGGATGAATATTCCGACCAGTCTTTAGCATCTTAACGTAATGAGGGACGGACCTCCAGCAGTGCTTTTTTCAACCTGAAAAGCCCTGTCGGAGGTCCGTCCCTCTTTTTACCCTCTCTTTACCATTCCCACATGATTATGCCAACCACTGAACCAGCTTTTCATGTTCAAAATCCGCGTCTGCCTCATTACGTAATTGAAGAAGCAGTATGTCAAGTGATTCTACCAACTCCTGCAAAGCTCGGTAAACATCGCCTTTTTCAAATTGTTGCAACGGTTCCGGCAACTCATTCAGATCGAGCACTGCAACTTCTCCGTCACTGGTTACCAACACATCCACAATCAAATCCTCAAACGATATCACTCCAGCATGCAACGTTGTATTTCTTACAATATTAAAGTAGGACCCTAAATATCCCCCTTTGTGATCTCTCCAAATATACAGATTATACGGTCGGTCAAACCAATAATGTGCAATGGTGTAACTTCCCTGTGGTATGGTCAGGCTTTCCCCATTCGCCATCATCGTAAATGGAACAGCGATTTCATGAAAAAGGACCAGGCCACCATGATCTGCCTTCAACACACGACAATCATGTTCTACCACTTTCCCGTCATATTGGACTTTCCTTTCAATGATTCGATCGCCAACGTGTATAGTTGGCTCCATTGAAACATCTTTCATATCGAAACCCTCCTTTGAAATAAAATCGGAAAAGAGGGACGGACCTCCAACAGGGCTCATTTTCCATCTGAAAAGCCTGTTGAAGGTCCGTCCCTCATCTTTACTATATCTTTTTAACGAATTGGGTTTTGAGTTTCATGGGGCCGAAGCCGTCGATTTTGCAGTCGATGTCGTGGTCGCCTTCGACGAGTCGGATGTTTTTGACTTTGGTTCCCATTTTGAGTACCGATGAGCTTCCTTTTACTTTCAAATCTTTGATGACTGAGACGGAGTCGCCGTCGGTCAGAATATTTCCGTTGGCGTCTTTGAATATTTTTTCAGTTTGGTCCGATTGCTCCACTTCTGTGGTCCATTCGTGGGCACACTCTGGGCAAACATACAGGCTTCCGTCTTCGTACGTGTATGCTGAGTTGCATTTAGGACAATTTGGCCATTGTGACATGATGTTGATCCTCCAATAGTGATTTCGTTGTGACACTTCGTCATTTATTATACAGGACCAGCGGGAACGGTTATAGATTTTTCCTGTCAAGCAAGTACGAATGAAGCTCTGATGCAGGCATTGGCCTTCCGAAATGATACCCTTGCCCCACCTGACAGCCGTTTCCTCTCAGGAATGCCACTTGTTCAGCCGTTTCGATTCCTTCTGCAATGGTCGTAAAGTTCATGTTCTGACTCATGTCTATGATCGCTTTGACGATCGATACTTGAGGGGAAGCTTTCGCGATATCATCAACGAAGGATTTATCAATCTTGATGCTGTCGATCGGCAAATGCCTTAAGTTATTGAGAGAGGAATAGCCCGTTCCAAAGTCATCCATTGAAATCGTCACCCCGACCTCTTTCAGCCTGTTGAGCACTTCGGTGGATCTTTCGAAATCCTGCATGATGCTTTCGGTGATTTCAAGTTCCAGACGACTTGGCTGGAATGCCATCTCAGCCAGCGTTTCTTTCACCATATCAACGAATCCGTCATCTTTAATCTGTCTGACGGATATATTCACGGCAACGGGAATGACGCCGAGTCCCTGCTCTTCCCAGCTCTTGCTTTGCTGACAAGCTTCCCGGAGCACCCACTTACCGATCGGATTGATCAGCCCCGTCTCTTCTGCCAAGGGGATGAATTCCGTTGGCGGAATCAATCCCAACGCAGGGTGTACCCAGCGGATCAACGCTTCCACACCCAGGACAGTATGAGTCTCCAAGTCCACCTTAGGCTGATAATAAAGAGTGAATTGGTTGAATTCCAACGCTTTCCTTAAACCATTTTCCACTTCCATATGTCGTGACGAATTTGTTTCAAGCTCAGGAAAATAAAACTGGTAATTGTTCTTGCCACGTTCTTTCGCCAAGTACATCGCTGTATCGGCATGTTTGATCAAATTTTCCTGATCCTCCCCATCGAATGGGTACATGCTGATCCCGATGCTTGGCGTCACGAAGAATTCCTGTTCATCAATCGTGATCGGACTTATGAAGCTTTCAAGAATATCCCCGGCAATTTCTTCAACAGCAGCTACATTTAAATTTGAAAGAAGTATGATAAATTCATCCCCGCCCTGCCTAAAGACGGTCCCATGATCAAGGACTACAGCTTTCAACTGAAGAGCAACCTGCTCCAGGATAATATCACCGGTAGAATGCCCTTTTGTGTCATTGATGACCTTAAATCGGTCTAAGTCCAGGAATAAAATCGCAATGGATTGTTCCGGGGACATGGAGATCGATTCATTTAAGAACTGCTTGAATTTATTCCGGTTCGGCAGGCCGGTCAACGTGTCGTAATAGGCCATGGTGTGGATCGTCTTTTCTGCTTTTTTCCGATCCGTAATATCACGTCCAACCAATTGGATGGCAGTCCGGCCCCCATACAGGATGGGCATGGCTGATACCTCCACATCTATTTCTGCGCCGTTCAGCCGTTTGATTGTCAGCTCAAACCGTTCGCCCGTCATGGAGCCGTAGGCCTTTTCCCTGACTGTGATAATATCCTCCGGCCTTGTGAATAGGGCCACATCTTCATTGATGATATCCTGCGGACTTTCCGCACCGACCAACTTGCTGCCGGCTTCGTTGATGTAATCAAACTTTTCATTACTGATCACCGCGATGATATCGGGGGACATTTCCACTAAACTCCGGTACTTGTCTTCACTTTCCCTTCGGTCTGTGATATCAAACAGTACACTTGTAAAGGACACCATCTCTCCACTTTCATCAAATGTCGGAATCCCCCTGTCCTGGATCCAGCGGACCTGCCCGTCAGGTTTAATGATGCGATAAATACTCACACATGACTGTCCGGATGCAAGCGTTTCTTCCCTTTCCTTTAACACGTCGCTGTCTTCTGGATGGATGACTTTTTTCCAAAGAAGTGAATCACGGTAAAATTCCTTCAACGAGTATCCGTACAAATTTTCGATACCAGGCGTGATCAACAGGACATCTTCCTTCATATCGTGGGACCATATCGCCACATCCAGCGTTTCAAAAATGTTATTTAAATTTCTATTCGTTTGGGTAAGCTCCCTTGAAGCAAGGGAGTTCCCTTTAAATAATAGAAGCAGAATTGCAAGCATACAGACTACTAATCCAACATGAAGAAAAGAAGAAATGCCTTCATGATCGGGGTTGGTGGCCTTCCACACGATTTCGGCTAATTCTAGTACAATCATCGTCATAAAAAGTAGGATGAGGGTTTTCTTATTCCGAATAAAATCCATTCCATCTTCTCCTATGATCTCTATGTCATTTTTCATATTATAAGTGTACTATTTCTGACTATCGACGACAATGTCATGATGTTTTTTCACATAGTAAAAAAGGCGGCATCCCCTTTTACAGGAGTTGACACCTTTTTCCTTTAGTATGACACGCCCGTACGGGTATGTGTCTTCTTAAATTCATTCATACTTGGATCAAAATAATCCTCATTAAAGGCCGGTACGAATTTCCCGTCCTTTAAATATCCCGATCCCCAGGTCGGATCAAGGGTGACCCATTCCCCGTCGAGATTCGCTTCCACCCACGCGTGTCTCCCAGGGAAGATTCCGCCTGCACGGCCTTCGACGAACCTCGATTCAATGTCACTTGCCCGGAGCATGGCAATCGCAAGGTATGCGTAATCCTGACACACACCTGTTTTTGTCTCCAGTGTTTTCATCGCACTGTCATCCCAGTTGAAATCATCGTTTTCATACTTTTCTACATCATAGGAGACGTTTTTCGCCACATAGTCGTAGATCGCTTTCGCTTGATCCCGGTCAGTCTCCATTCCCTGCGTGACTTCGTTTGCCTTTTCCTTTATTTCAGGTGCATCCGACTGTACCCCGCGGGATGGCAGCAGATCCCGTTTGTCTTCGCCGGTTGATTCCACTTCAAACTTCGCAAAGCCGAAATATCTGAAATAGTCACTGTTCTCTTCCTTGATTTCAGGTACGCTCAGAGTCACCTCGTATGTACCTGGACCAAAGCGGAGATAAAAGGAATCGTCAAAGGTGAAATCTTCGACAGGGATCACATCTAGCGCTTCATCGTCACCTTTTTTCGTCGTAATGTAAATATGGGTGGTTTCCGGACCGAACTGCGCTTGTGGATCGATGCTCCCTTTGATTGAATAGGTTCCGTCTGCCTTTTCACCGCCAAACCTCGGGGATTCGAGCGTCACACCCCGTTCGCGATAGGTTTCCCCGTAATCGATCGGGCTCATTTGACGGTCCGATTGATTGTCGATAAGGAGTGTGCTTGCAGTCTGATAATAACCCTCCCGCTTTTCATCGGGGACAAGGACCTCAAGCTCATGGACTCCTTTTCCATAAAACAGCGGAACATCGTAGCTGAACTGTCCGCCTGCGACAGGAATCACATGGGTATAAACATCCGAATCCTTTCTTAATCTGATCATGAGAGTGTCCTCATCCTTCAGGTTATCTGCCTCTCCCCTTAAGGAAAAGACTTCATCCCCTTGGACAAAACTTGCATCGGACTGAAAGCGCAGTCCTGCATCATGTCCGAACGGGGTGAGGGTCACATCCCGCTTCCCTTCAGGATTCACATTATGAACGGTGAAGGCTGCCGTGTCGTAGTAATAATTTTCACGGTCCTTATCCGGCAGTTGCACAGACACATTGTACTCACCTTCACCATTGAAGAAATGGATATCCTGCTTGAACTTTCCGTCTTCAATCGGTGTGTAATATTCCAGCTGCCTGCCTGCTGGACCTTCCTCTTCTGCCCTGACCTTGATCCAGGCATAATCTGACTTCAGCTCGGTATATTGTTCGATTTCCCCGTCGACCGTCACTTGCCCGTTCGCGGCGAACTCTTTATAAACAGGTTCATCTAAGGAAACACCGATTTCTTCACTGTAGGAAGTGAGAAGCAGAGGCTCAAGCTCCCCGATTTCCTCGTTCTTTTTCTTCACTTCTTTTTCATAAGGATCTTCTTTCTTCTCAGCCTGTGATTCCCCGCCGCCGGCACTCGAATCACTGCACCCCGTCAGAAACAAAAACCCCGACAACAAACTCACCAACAACACACTTCTTCTCTTCTCCATCTCTTCCTCCTCCAAAAAATAACCTGCCTATCCATACGTACCAAACCTATATAGGGTTTCTGATTCTATTTTCCTATCATTTAATTCCCTTGGGGGACGGACCTCTAAACCTGTATTTTTTCTTGAATTTGGATATTTTCGAGGTCCGTCCCTCTCCAGCCCTCACCCTCAAAACCGCTTATAATATAGAATCGTTGCTTCCAGTTCCCCCTGTGGGGATGCAGCGTAATCCGGGATGCGCCCTCCCTTTATATAGCCGAGTGACGTGTAGAGATGGTTTGATGGCGCCCCTTCCACCGTATCGAGGATGAGCAAGGTCCGTCCCTCACCTTTTGCTCTGCTTTCTGCTGCTTGCATGAGGCGGCGAGCAATTCCTTTTTGGCGGAAGTGAGGATGGGTCATCATTTTGGCGATTTCGGCTCTGTGGGTTCCGTTTTGTTTGGTACAGAGGTGTAGCTGGACGGTACCTGCGATGTGATCACCGACCTTTGCGATGAAGAGTATGACGTGAGATTCCAACGCATTCACCCAATAGTCTGTGGCCGTCGTACGGGCTATTGGTGACAGGAAACCAATCGATGCACCGTCCTCCACCACTTTGCACAGCAATTCGGAAAGTTCGTTCACATGTGGCCCGATATCCGTTATTTCTTCAATCTTCAAGTTTTCAACCATCTCTTTCACCTCAACTAGGATTCTATTTATCTATGTATCGTGAAGCTGATGTTTGTGTCACCTTCACATTCTTTCTTCACGTATGCTTCCGTTCTTTCTATACTATCACGCTGTTTGTCACTTCTGGGTCATTTGAAAAAAGAAACATTTTGTTATATGTTTTATAGAACAATTCTGTTATACTTAACATATAACAAAGTAGGGGGTGAAATCTTGTTTATCCAAATAGAACCTCAGTCGGATATACCCATCTATGCACAGGTGAAAAACGGCATCATGGAAGGAATTGTAAGGGGAGAGCTGTCTCCAGGAGACATTCTGCCATCGGTTCGGAGCCTGGCAGGAGACCTTGGGGTGAACATGCACACCGTCAACAAAAGCTATCACGAATTGGAAGATAAAGGCGTAATCCGGATCGTCCCGAAATCAGGGGCTGTCATCTGTCCTCCTGCCGAAGGAGAAATCGCTCCTTCCCGCCTTGATCAATTGTCAGAAGAACTGCGGCCGCTCTTGGTTGAATCACTGGTGATCGGCATGAGCGAACAGGACATTCAAGAATTCGTAACGTCCATCATTTTGAAAGTTAAGGGGGAGAAATAAATGGAAATGTTGCTCTTATTCATCACGGTCGGTTTCCTCATGGCAATCCAGATCGCCGTTCCTTTCATCGTAAAACGGACGGTCGTGTTCGGCGTCACCATACCGGTCGATGAAGTAAGGAACAAACAGCTTTTACAATACAAAAAAATCTATGCTATCTTAACATGTATATTGTCACTACTCGTTCTCGCAATCTTTTTTATCTGGTCATCCACTGTGGATATGACCGAAAATCACTTGATCTTCGCAGGTTTATTCCTGCCCTTTGTGATTCTCTTTATATCGCTGGCGCTCTATTTCTACTTTCACATGAAAGTGACTGCCTACAAACAGCAGCAGCAATGGTTCAAAGACCGCCGGCAGGTGAATGTATCAGAATTGAACCTACGGACGAAAGATGAGATGCTGCCTTGGTTCGTACTTACGATTCCGATGGTCATCGCCATCGGGCTGATTGTATTTACGCTCGTTAACTATAATGGATTTCCTGATAAGTTCCCTACCCATTGGGGACCAGACGGAAAGCCTGATGCGTTCACAACGAAAACATATCTGTCTGCTCTGACTCTGCCGATTGTGCTGCTCTTCATGAGCGGAATGTTCCTCGGCATCAATGAATTGACAAGGAATTCAGGGATCAAGCTGAGCGCAGGGAATGTAAAGGCCTCACGGATCCGTCAGCTTCGGCTTCGTAAATACACAAGCTGGCTACTGCTCTTCATTTCCATCCTGATGTCCATGCTGTTCACCTTCCTGCAGTTCACGACACTTTATGAAAATAGCGTAAGTGATCTGCTGATGTTGACCGTGCCGCTCGCCTTCACAGCCCTTGTCCTGATCGGCACCGTTTTGATGGCTGTAAAAGTTGGAAAGAAGGATTCAGATTTCGATGTAGAAGTCATACAAGAAGAAAACGGTGAAGTGATCAATGCAGACGACGACCGCTACTGGAAAGGCGGGCTCATCTACTACAATCCCGAAGACCCTTCCATCTTCGTCGAAAAGCGCTTCGGAGTCGGCTGGACCCTGAACTTCGCCCGTCCGCTCGGATACCTCATCCTATTCGGACCGCTTCTCGTCATATTGCTCATCACACTTCTATAATTGTAGGGACGGACCTCCAAAATCAGCGCTGGCCTGCGGCCAGGAGCTGATTTAGGGGGTCCGTCCCCATTTTTAGCCCTCTTTCCTCTCCAAAACCCTTATTCTACAAGGCTGCCACACTCAAAGTGAGAGGTCCGTCCCTACTGAAAAAGGCTCAATCTCTGGAAATGAAGGTATTTTTTATGGACAGATTGTTCGGAATACTATATAAATAGTAGATGGAATCACTCAAGAAAACGTTTACAACTAGAGATGACGAGGAGGATTTTATGTTAGATGTGCTAGACAAGATTAATTCATTCTTATGGGGAACACCAAGTTTAGTACTGTTATTCGGGACGGGCCTTTTTTTAACCTTCATGCTGAAGGGGCTTCAGTTCAGAAAGTTGATGTATGCTTTTAAACTGGCATTTACAAAAGAGGATGCTACTGCGAAGTCTTCATCGGAATCCGAAGGGGACATCAGTAACTTCAAGACATTGATGACGGCGCTTTCTGCCACCATCGGGAACGGGAATATCGCCGGCGTCGCAACGGCCCTGACGATCGGGGGACCCGGGGCGATCTTCTGGATGTGGATCGTGGGGCTGCTTGGAATGGCGACGAAATATGCCGAAGCCCTTCTTGCCATGAAGTACCGTGTAAAGAATAAAAACGGGGAATATTCCGGAGGCCCGATGTATTATGTCGAAAAAGGACTGGGCAGCAAATGGAAGTGGCTGGCCGTGGCGTTCGCTTCCTTCGGGGCATTTGCCGCGCTCGGCATCGGAAACAGCGTCCAATCGAACACGATTGCAGATGTCATGACCACAAGCTTTCACATTGACAACCTGGTCACCGGGATTGCCCTCGCCGTCCTGACAGGACTCATCATTTTCGGAGGGATTCAGCGTATTTCTACGGTCGCGTCTTTCTTCGTGCCGATCATGGCATTTCTGTATGTAGGAGGCTCATTGATCATCATCGTACTCAATTACGATATGATCATCCCTGCGTTTGAAATGATCTTTTATTACGCCTTCAACCCTGTCGCAGCTGCCGGCGGGTTCACGGGTATCATTATATCTGAAGCGGTCCGGAGCGGTGTATCTCGCGGGATCTTCTCAAATGAAGCAGGCCTTGGTACAGCAGCACTGATCGCCGGAAACGCCAAGACGGATCACCCGGTCAAGCAGGCGCTGGTTGCGATGACAGGTACGTTCATCGTCACGATCGTCGTGTGTACGATGACGGGGCTTGTCCTATTGATGACAGGCTTCTGGGATCCGACGGGCGGAGCGATTTCAGGTGTCGAGCATGCCCCGAGCCTTGATGGGGGTGCCCTGACAAGCGCAGCTTTCGGACATGCCCTTGGTGTCGTCGGTGAATATATCGTCTCATTCTCGGTCATCTTCTTCGGATTTTCAACAATCGTCGGATGGTATATGTATGGAGAAAAATGTTTCGAGTATTTAACCGATTATCGATTCGCCAACTCATACAGGGTCATTTACATTCTTGCGACCGGACTAGGAGCCGTTGCAAACCTCGAACTTGTCTGGGCGTTTGCCGATATGTCCAACGCATTGATGATGATCCCGAACCTGATCGCCTTATTGTTGCTTTATAAAGTGATCGTTTCTGAAACGAACCATTACTTTAACGAATATCTGCCTATGATGGAAGTCAAATCGCATAGAAAAGCAAGTTAACAGGTCCCCGGTGTGAAGTTCACGCTGGGGTTTTTATAAACTGATTTCGTCCTGACTATGCCGCCCATGCTAATTCCAACGACAGTATTTTCAATTACATAACGAAATAACCCATCCCTCATTCTTGCAGGGATGGGTTATTCCATTCATTGTATTAAACGATAAACTCCCGATACCTCTCAGCATCAACCAGCTTGCATTCAAGGGTCAGCTTTGTACCGTTCTCTTCATACTGGGTGTCCAGCACGTTGGCATTCTCATTGAAATATGAAATCAAGTGTCCTTTGTCAAAGGGAATGAGCATTTCACAGCGTTTGTAATCTTTAAAAATATGACTTTTCACAGCAGTCAGCAGTTCATCGATGCCGATTCTATTTTTAGCTGAGAAATAGATGCGGTCCTTCTCGACACGAGGGACATTTTCGTCTACAAGCTCAGCTTTATTGAAAGCGTAAATAACAGGGATATCGCCGCCACCGATGTCTGAAAGGGTACGCTCTGTCACTTCCATCAGTTTCTCATAATGGGGATCAGAATAGTCGACCACATGGATGATGAGGTCTGCTTCGACCACCTCTTCAAGGGTAGACCTGAACGCCTTCACGAGCTGATGGGGAAGCTTATTCACAAACCCGACTGTATCTGTGAGCAGGAATGCCTTTTTGTCCGGCAGAGTAATGTTTCTCACCGATGTCTCCAACGTGGCAAACAACATATCCTTTTCGAATACCTGCTTATTCTCATTCGGATGGAATGTTTCCACGAATGCATTCATCGTCGTCGATTTCCCAGCATTCGTATAACCGACAAGGGATACAACCGGGATTTCACTCTTCTGGCGCTGTTTGCGCTGAGTCGTTCTGAGGTCGACGAGTGAATCCAGTTCTTTATTGAGCGCAGAGATCTTATCCTCGATCCGGCGGCGGTCAAGTTCAAGCTTCGTTTCACCGGCTCCACGGTTGGAAAGTCCCGATCCGCCTCCCTGGCGTCCAAGTGATTCCCGGCGGCCGATCAGGCGCGGCAGCATATATTGAAGCTGGGCGACCTCGACCTGCAGTTTGGCCTCCCTCGTATTTGCGCGCTCAGCGAAAATATCCAGGATCAGCATCGTCCGGTCCATGACCCGGATATCAAGCTTTTCTTCCAGCACCCGGATCTGCGAAGGTGAGAGTTCATCATTCGAGATAAGTACATCCGCCTCCCATTCTTCCACCAGTGGCTCCAGTTCTTCAATCTTCCCTTTCCCGATATAATGAACGTGATTCGGTCTTGGCAGATTCTGAGTCAGTTCACCGACCACATCCATATGTCTCGCTTCGGCAAGTCCCCTTAATTCAAGCATGGAGTAGTCGAAGTCATTATTTTTATCTTTTGTATTGACGCCTATTGCTATCGCTTTTAAACGTTCTTCCATCATTTCGTCACTTCCCATTCATTTCATTTATTAGCGCAGAAAAAAACACAGACATCTGCCTGTGTTTTGTAAATGGTATTGAATCATCAAGGTGGCATGAAGAAGCCCGCATCTCTTCTGGCGCATCCTGTGAATGCACCCATCACGATCACCCGTCAACTATTCAATTCTATCTCTATAAAGACAAGGAAGAGAGCCAATCAGCATCCCTTCCCCCTTCCACGTCAAATGAAGCTTTCCATAGAAATAGTCAGACCGATCCCATTTACCCTGCGCACAGGCAGAGCCTTTGAACATATTCAATTATGCGTTCAAATTGCGGATGCGAAGTCTGATTAAAATCAACAGGAAAACCTCCATTTCATATAAATTATCCCCATTCTAACACAAAAGAAGCCCCATGGGAAGATATGGTTTAGCCCATTTGGATGAGGGACGGACCTCTGAAATAGGGTCATTTTGAAGGAAATGGGACCGTGCTTGAGGTCCGTCCCCTTATCAGAATCCTTATTCTAAAGGGATTTCCCCCCGCCCACCTTCCGGAAATGATTGCTGTGTGGAGGTCCGTCCCTCACGTCAGTCTTTAATGGATACGTTCAGCTGATCTGCGTTGGTGATGGTGATGGGGTGTTGGCCATTCCCGAGTGTGAGGGTACCGCTGTGGTATCCACTGCCATCACTGTAGTCGCCTTCGCCTGCTTCGGCTTCAGCGGTTTGTGCAGGCTGCCAATTCTCGTCTTCCCCGTGAATGCTACCTACATTTTCTGCAGAGATGTTTGCATTTTCTGTTGAGGAGAGGAGCAGGTTGACGATTGATACACTCGATACCGCCCATGAGCTTGAAAGAGTTCTCGGTTTCAGGGTGATTTCGTTGTAGTCACCGGAAATTTCAAGGGACACGGAAGCCGGTACAATAAGAGTCGGTTCCATTTCATTTCTTGCCTGTATCCACCCATTGGTTTCTGGGAGACTTTTTAACGTGATATAAAGCGTGTCCCCTTTTTCCTTCGCCATGAGATAATCTTCCGGGCCGGACAGCAGTGAACCTTTTCCGCTTTGATCGGAACGGTACGTCCCGAATACGCTCAATTCTTTACCTGTATTCGTTTCGACTGTCAGAGGTTGATGTTCTGCACGCACGACAATCCGCTTGATGTCATCCCCCACTTTGTGTTCATAAACAGGGAGATTCCCGGTTTTCACTTCAGATTCATACAATCTGTGCACCTGATCCATCAGTCCGGTCGCCTGCAGGACTGTGAATCCGATTCCAATCATCCCGATGAATCCTACAAAAAGAATGCTCAGGAAATCATATTTTAATAGAGGCTTTTCCTCCTTCGATTGAAACAGATACACCAGTATTTCCGCACCCAACACGATCAGGAGCACCGGCCACCATCCTGCCAGCACATGGGATGAATCCCACCCAGCCAGTTGGGAAAGCAGCAATAGCACTCCCAGGAATAGGAGCAGGGTCCCCATTGATATCGATCCGACTCTCCACGTCCTCATTCAGACACCTCCCTTTCAGAATTGGCTCTTTTACTTCCTGCAATTAATTTGATTCCTCCGCCGATCAGGAGAAGACAGACGATGCCCGGCTGAATATAACTGTTCATAACATGATAAGGATCGATGCCGTATACGTCCAACAACGGGTATGAGAGGGGCAGCAGGATATTCACTGCCAAATAATACACACCTAACACCATCAGTCCGATCCCTACCCATTTCTGCTGATTGATCAGGTATGAGACGATCGGCGTATCTTCCTGAGGCTCTTTCCCATGTTTCGATGCCCGTTGCAGGCCATCGAAGAAACTGTAAAACCAGATGATTGGAACCAGGAAAAGAAAGATCCCCAACCTGAGGACATCCAATATATATATGGAGAATAAAAACGCAGCCATCAGCTGGATGCCCCTCCGTTGAAAGCCCAGATATAAATGGCCAGCCCCTGGGAACATCGATAAGAAAGTGGCGAATGCCTTACTTTTCCTTCCTCCCTCATGCTGTGCTTCAAGGTCTTCCAATACGGACCGATCCGTCAGCACCTCGCCTGCCTGCTTTTTATTCAGCAGCTGCATGGTGTCGAAAAAGTTATATACCCATATCACCGGGAGGACGATCAGGAAAACCATGAATTCCCCTCTTCCTGTCATTGCAGTGACGAACAGAATCATCGCCGCCACCCCAAGGAATGTTGCCAGGAATGTAACGCCCCGGTTCATCAATCCAAGCTGGAAATGACCCAGCCCGGGAATCATAGAGAGGATGATCGAATAAAATCTTTCCCTGCTCAAAGTGTCATCCTGTGTAACCGGTTTTTCCCTATCCTTCAGTCCTCTTGATGCAAGCAGGGCTGTGTATACGATGCTGACCAGATAAGCAAGGAATGCCATGCCTATCAATAGAATCGCAGGCCATGGACTCATCATAAAGTCTGAAATGATGAAGGCTGCCGGGATCGTACCGAGGATGACCATAAAGAGGATGATCCCCCTCAATACTTTCCCGAGGTACATCAACCCGCCCCCGGGTATGAACGCCAATAAAAATGCAATAATCGGATTTTTTTCACTCGCCATTTCATTTTGCCTCCTGTTCTTCAATGTCTTCGATCTCATCCAATAGTGACGAGGTTTTATCCATAATCGACTGTGTAAACGATGTCGCTTTCGGATTGTGTTCAAACTGTGCCGTGACCTTTACAAGCTCCCCAAAAATACCGGTCGCCATTAAAATCAGCGTCATCGCGACAGCCATCACATAATGGAACATCTTCTCTTCATACCAATGCCTCCGGGACTGCTTCCCAACAGCCGCCCTTTCAAACGGAATCCTCTCCATTACCTCATCTGTATAGAGGGACGGACCTTCAATGGAAGGAAGATCATCCTCGACATCTTCCATTGCTTCCATGTAAAGACCCATGCATTGATCACAAGCATACAAATGTTCTTCATACATATCCCGTTTGTCCTCATCCAGCTCGTCTCTCGCATATCGCTTCCATTCTTCCAACGCTACATGCATCAAATGAAATCCTCCTCCTTCCAATGCTTCCTGATCCAACGCCTGGCACGGTACAATTTCATTTCAATCGTCTTCACCTGGACATGCTCTTCTTTTGCCAGCTGCTGATACGTTTTGTCTTCTATGTAGAACCCTTCGATCACCCTTCTATACGAATCAGGTACATCCTCAAGATGCTTCTGCACAAGCTCCTTTTGTTCTTTTTTTAGCAGCCTGACTTCGACAGAATCCCTCATTTCCTTCTCGGGAAGCTCTTCTGTAAGCTCGGCTCTCTTTCTCCCAACCTTTCGCTTGCAATCTATCGCATGATTCACTGCAATCCTTGTTACCCATGTCTTGAAGCCTTGATTCTCATAGCGGGGAAGAGAGGAGTAGATCTTCATCCATACTTCCTGCGACGCATCTTCAGCATCCTTCTGATTTCTCAAAACCCCATACACACAGGTGAACACATACTGCTTATGTTTTTCGATTAACATCCTGAATGCATGCTCACTGCCATTCCTTGCTTTTTCAACTAGCTGATCCACCAACCTCTCCCCTCCTTTCTGCCTGACTCATAGTAATAGACGAATGGAATAATAGAATCACTACACTTTTTCATAAAAAACTTTAAAAGAGTTTCACAGTTAAAAAGACACTCCGCCCTTTCACCCTCCATTCCTGTTATACTCTTAACATATTAATTCCATAAAAAGTGATGTGATTTAAAATGAAAGAAGGCATTACCTTTATTGTAGACATCATCAATAACCTTCACGACATGCTCATCGTACTGGCAGCTGACCTTGGATTTACACTTACGGACAAAGATCTTCATTTTTGGATTATGGGCGGCATCGGGATTTCTGTATTCTTCTTTGTTTATGTAATCTCTAAGATTCTGTCGAAGCTTCGGTTCGGCATCACAGCACTGGCTTTCTTCTATACGTTGACATTTATGTTTGTCCTCGTCTTTGCCATCGAAATTCAGCAGGCCATCACAAACCGGGGACAGATGGAATTCATTGATGCCATCATCGGTTTATGGGGATATATCGTCTTTTTCTTCATTTACATCGGGTTGGCCGGTGTCATTCTTGTAATTAAGCATGCCTACCAGAGGATCCAGGGGAACAGGGAGAAGACATTTTGAGGTGAATGGTTAAATAAAAGCAGGAAGGAGCAAGCGCCGCAACGCTTGCTCCTTTTTCTTATACATATATCTCAATCTTATTTTCTTCTTCATGGAGGAGTTGATCAAGGTCCTTCCGGTTGATCCTCACCCCGGCACTGCGGTATCGGTTCGAAACGTTTTCCGTCTCCACCTGTTCACCATTCACTAAGATGCGGGAATTCCCCTGTCCCAAGTGGTAAGTGAAAACAACCGGGTGGTTCATGCAGCTAAAGTGAAAGGTCAGCCCGTCTAATGTATCCGGCAATACCGGATCAATGATCAGACCCTCTGCTTCTTGCCTGATGCCAAGACAGTTGGAGATCAATTGATTCATATAGATACCTGGTCCGCTCGAGTAAATTCTCCAGCCGCCCTTAACCGGCACCGTTCCTTCCCGTAGTTCATGAAAACGTTCTTGTGCTTCATATCTCGTGTTAAACTTTCCGTCCGAAGAGCTGAAATACGTGTTGCTTTGTCTTCTTTCAGCATGAGGAACGACATCTTTCAGCCCGACAGGATTGATGATTTCAAGCCCCTTCCACACTTCTTCCTTGTACCCGAGTTTCGCCATCGCCTCTACAAAACGGATGTGGGCATGCACATATTGGAGGCCGATTTCCCGTCCGAAGTTGGCTGCTTGTTCTGCCCGCTTAAAATGTGTACTGACCCCGCCGTCATAGTTTGCAGGCCGGTTCATCAATCGGACCCCGTCAGGACAATAGAGATGCTCCTTGATTAATTGATAATGTGATGCTGCCTGTTCAGGAGTGAACAATTCAGAAATGATGCTCCGGTTCATCGGCAGAAGGCGGTAATCTATGCCTGTTTTCGTATCGGCCGGGTGCAGCATCCATTCCGGATGATCGGGATTTTCCATGTAGACAAAGCCGGGAATCACTTCATCCTGCAATATATAGCGATGATAGTCATTCTGTATCCCTGCAGCAAGTTCTTTCAATCCGGCCGCTTCTTCATCAAGCTTCCCTTCCAGCACCTCTGCCAGTTGATTCAAAACCTGATAAGTCAGGGCGACGGTCCAACTGCTTGCCATGAACTGTTTAAGCTGGGCATTTGCCGGCTGCAGCGTATCATCCCAGTCACCGTCCCCGTATGAGGAAAGGAATGTATCATGAAGGAAATGACCTTTCATATAGCCGATTTGTTTATGAATATGATCGAGGAGTGTTGCCCCTTCCTCAGAAAAGTCAAAGCTGCCCCTGATCGTATAGGGGATCTCTTCATGAAGGATACTGTCATCACCGGTCGCCGCAATATAATCACCGACGACTTTCAACGGCCATACGATGATATCCCCGTGACTGTCATCCTGCTGGATCTGATAATAGCGGTCAAACATGAACCACTGTGGCCAGTTGCCCTCGTCTTCATACTGATGGGAATAGACCGTTTTGATAATATCCTTCACCGCTTTGTAGTTATGGGTCGAAAGGAAATATTCCGTCGGTCCCTGACATACGTCCCTCGTCCCCCAGGCAGCCCCGCCGTATTGTTCCAACCCGTGGGGCACTGAATAATGAACAAGCATATTATGGGTGTACCACCAGGCAAGAGCATTGACTTTCGCCAATCCAGCCGTCTCCTCTCCGTGTTGTGAAAGGTGGAATCGATTCATCACCTCATGATAATACTTACGGTACCGCTCAATTTCCTTATTCACATCACGTGTTTCGAACGATGCCTTCCCTCCACAAAGGTTGCCTTGGATCGTCATCGTCCAATCAGATGTCTCTGATAGGGACATGACACAAAGCGATGCACTGCCAGACTCGACATTCTCCGCCAGTCTCCCCTCATCCTCTACTGTCATAGATGAGCCATCGACCTTGATATGATAGCAAAGATCTGGGTAAGTCGTACCGCTGTCTGATTGGGGTTCTGCAGTGATAGTGAGGATTTCTCCTTCTCTATCAAGCTGATAAGGTACTTCATATTCATTGTTGTTCATCCCGATCTGATTTGAAACGAGGTAGCGGTACTCCTTCCCGGTCCTGGACCTGACATTCAGGCGGACTTCAGGTGAATCAACGGTCGTATAATTGGTGACGATGAGCGTCTCGTCACCGGTCTTGTAGTACCAGCGGGCATAATTAAAGCCCAGTTCAAACAGGGAAGGCATGGTCAGCAGACGATATTCCCCCTCCATTTCAACATAGATGCGCTGGCCGGATGTTTTCATGATATTGAGATGATTCCTTGTATTTGTCAGCATCTTGTTAAATGAAGTATTTCCTATCACCAGCTGAGAATTAAAAACCCCATACATGAAAGATGTGGATGTGATCGTGCCCTCCGTACGCTCATGATTCCCCCCTGACATCAGGATATGTCCATGAGGGCGTTCAACAATCAATTCTTTTGCTTTCAACACCACATGCTCATGGGTGTCAGTGAAGAAAGACAGCAGCCGTCCATCCTCCCACTCCTCCGTATGGCGATGAGGAAACAATTCCTCGATTTCTTCTTTGGTCACTTCTTGTGTAAAGAGGGGATCTCCCAATTCCAGGGACCGCCTCACCTTGCCTCCGGGAACATCAGTGACAGATTCATTCATTTCCTGCACTTCCTCCCATTCCCTCTCTACTTCTTCCTGGAATTCAAGCGTGGTGACCGCTTCAGGATGGTTTTCCTTAAATAATCCATAAAAGACAAACCGTTCTTTCCCTGCTAATTTGACCTTCCTGGACTGAAGTGCCGTATAAGCAAATTCATATTGATAAACCTCATTTGCTAGCGTAGGTTTCGACAGGATTTCAGGCTGATTCGTCTCCTTGTATGACAGCCCGAAAAATTGGAATCCGTCCGTTGAGTAGCCTGCCGCCTTTCCGATTGATCCTTGCTGGACATAAGGGAATCCACTGGACTGGGGCTGATTTTGACGGGAGCACACAACATATCCCCTCTCATCATCCGCAAATACTTTGTGGTCGATATATTGGGACATGTAAGCTTCATTGGAACGGACTGCACCTGCATCTGCCAGACCTAAATCCTGGCCGTAAATCACATCGATCTCTGCATCATCTCCCTCTACAGATACATCCCAAAACCAAATACCGGTTTGTGATAATGTAAAGGTGACATGATACTGAAGCTGTTTCCAGCTCCCGGACCATTTCACCTGAGACCGGGAAAATCGGACTTCCCCAGGTGAGCCTACCCCGGTTAAAGGAATAAATTCGTATCCATCAGGCTGATAGATACGTAGATATAGATTATTTAAGGAACCATCGATCGGATTGGTCAATAATTGATTGACCATCGTGGATGAATGGCTGATTTGAAAAATATCACCACTATTTAAAAAGGTGAATTGAAGATCTCCCGATACAAGCTGATGTGTAGCATTCATTCTGTTCCCCTCGTTTCTTCTATTTTACCAATGTAAATGGATGACTCATTCCTTCATGAGAGTTCGGTCCCACAAAAAACGTGAACAATCCCGGATCGCTTTCATACCGCAAATCTGAATGATGATACCGGAGCTGTTCTTCTGAAACGGTGAAGGTGACCTTCTTCGTCTCTCCGGGCTTCAGGGAGATTTTCCGGAAATCTTTCAGCTCCTTGATCGGGCGGATGACCTCACCGCTCACATCCCGGATATACAGCTGGACGACTTCCTCTCCCTCTAAATCTCCGCTGTTCGTAACGTTTACTGAGACTGACAGCGGTTCGTCCAGTGTCAGTTCATCTCCTGAAACAGCCAAATCACGATACTGAAAAGAGGTATAGCTCAATCCGAAACCGAAAGGCAGGAGCGGATCATTGGGGATGTCCAGGTATTGGGATACATAACGGACTTGGGCATCCGGTGCCCCCTTTGGCCTGCCTGTATTGAAATGATTATAGTAAACAGGAACTTGCCCGACACTATAAGGAAACGACATCGTCAGCCTTCCGGAAGGATTTGCATCCCCGTATAGGAGTTCAGCGATTGCCGCACCGCCTTCGGTTCCCGGATACCAGGCCTCGAGGACCGCATCAGCCTTGTCGATCACCCCGTGAAGATCAAGCGGCCTTCCATTAAACAGAACAGCGACCATCGGTTTATTCAATGATTTCATTCTTTCTACAAGTTTCAATTGGGCATCAGGGAGTTGAATATTTGCCCTGCATCCTGCCTCTCCGCTCATGTCAGAATCCTCACCGAGGGCAAGGACGATGACGTCTGCTTCCATCGCTGCTCTTTCCGCTTCCTGCAACTGCTCTTCTGAAACCGATTCAATGTCAGCCCCCTTTGCTGAGTTCAGGAAGTCACAGGCAGCTTTTCCTTTCATCCCGTCCCACAATGTCACTGCCTCTTCTTTCGATCCAAGCCATGACCAAGGCCCCAATATATCAGGATTTTGAGCAAACGGCCCTATGAGTGACACTTTCTGATCGGGTCTCAATGGGAGCACATTGTCGTTTTTCAACAGAACGGTGGACTTTTCCGCAAGCTTCCGGGCAGACGCTCGATGTTCAGGGCTCATGATCAACTCTTTTTCAAGCTGTTCATCACCACCCCGATAAGGGTTTTCGAACAATCCGAGTTTTTCTTTCAGCGTCAGAATACGCATGACAGCCTCATCAATGACCGATATATCTACCTGCTTTTCTTCCACAAGCGTTTTTAAATATTTCACATACGCAGCGGTCATCATTTCAATATCGACTCCTGCCTTGATCGCTTTCAGGGCAGCTTCCTTCTCATCCTCTGCCACACCATGGGGGATCATTTCTTTGACCGCCCCCCAATCGGAAATCAGAATGCCGTCAAACCCCATTTCTTCCCGGAGAATCGAACGCATCAGCTTTTCATTCCCGGTGGCCGGAATTCCGAACACTGTATTAAATGCCGTCATCACCATTTCACAGCCTTCATCCAACGCCGCTTGATAGGCAGGCAAGTAGGTTTCCCTAAGTTCCCGCTCAGACATATCGACTGTGTTATAGTCCCGTCCCCCTTCAGCTGCTCCATATGCGGCGAAGTGTTTTACACACGCTGCCACCCGCATATGATCACCGGTGAGATCATTCCCTTGAAATCCTCTTACGAACGCCCTTGCAAATTGACTATTCAAAAACGGGTCTTCCCCTGTCGATTCCATCACCCTGCCCCAGCGGGGATCCCGGACGAGGTCAACCATCGGGGCAAACGTCACATGTACCCCTGACACGGCAGCCTCTCTAGCTGCAATTTCCGCACTCTTCTCTGCCAACTCCAAATCCCACGAGCAACCGATTGCAAGCGGCACAGGGAATATCGTCTTGAAACCATGCACGATATCCGACATGACCAACAAAGGGATCCCGAGCCGGTTATCTTCCAAATGGGCCCGTTGAATATTTTTGACTTCCCTGGCACCTGATGCGCCCAATACAGATCCACAATTCCGTACTGCATCCTCATCAATTCCCATGTCCTCCATCGGACCTGTGATTTCCCCTTGATCACCGGCCCCTTTAAAGAACGGAGTAGCCAGTTGGGTAAGCTGGGCGACCTTTTCATCAAGCGTCATTTGATCTAGCAGCCGAGTCAGTTTGCTGTTATTCATTTTAGAACCTCCAATTTGGGTTTCGCTATTCATTTGAAACGTTTCGACAAACAATTGATGAAAAGTATAAAGGTAAAAACGGGAATGGTCAACTGGATATCCAAATCTATATATTCCTCAAAAAACCTTATATATAAACGGTTATAAAAATGTTGACTTGGGTTATTTTGGTGCTTCATCTTAATTTTTAGTATTTTTCAGAAAAAGTATTGAAAGCGGATTCACCTTTGATTATAATATAGTCATCGAAACGTTTCAATAACACCAAGCAAGAAATTTCCACCCTGATTCAATTTTTTAATAGTGTCATAATCTAATAGAAATGGAGATGACGGAATGAAAAAGAAAACATGGGCTGTCTTCATGACCTGCCTCCTTGCCCTGTCGGCTGTACTTGCCGGATGCGGCGGAAATGGTGAATCTGAAGACGGAAAGAAAACGATCACTGTATGGGCAATGGGTGAAGAAGGAAAGAAACTGAGTAAGCTCGCTGATCAATTCGAAAAGGAAAACGAAGATATTAAAGTAAAGGTACAGGCCATTCCTTGGGATACGGCTCATGACAAACTCTTGACCGCTGTCGCTTCGAAAAACGGCCCTGATGTCCTGCAGCTTGGCACCACATGGGTACCTGAATTCGCTGATGCAGGGGCATTGCTTGATTTGACCCCTTACCTGGAGGATTATCCGGATTTCAAACCTGATAACTACTTTGCAGGTTCGGCCGACTCTATGACGTATGACGATCAAATCGTCGGAATCCCATGGTACATCGATACCCGGGTATTATACTACCGTACTGACTTACTGAAAGAAGTCGGCTACGATCAGGCACCCGCTACGTGGGAGGAATTAAAGGACGCTGCGACGAAATTAAATGACAGAGGCGATGACGTGTACGGTCTTGATATCGACCGGAACGACCAAATCACTCCATTCATTTTCGCATGGCAAAATGGTTATGAGTTTGAAGGAAAAGATCAAATGAACTTTGACAGCCCTGAATTCAAAGAGGCGATGGAATATTACACAAGCTTCTTTAAAGAAGGACTCAGCCCGACCACTGAAGGGATGGATATCATCCAGGCCTTTAAAGACGGCGTGAAGCCAATGTTCTTCAGCGGTCCATGGATGATCAATATCATCAATGACCAGGCACCTGACCTGAAAGATAAATGGTCAGCGGCCGTCATGCCTAAGAAAGAAAAGAATACATCCAGCATGGGTGGGGCTAACTTCTCAATCTTCCATAATTCCGAGAATGTGGATGAGTCGTTGAAATTCATTTCATTCGTCAATGAAGTGGACACACAAATGGAATGGCTGGACATGTCGAATACACTTCCTTCAAGGAAAGAAGCATGGGAAGAACCGAAATTAAAAGATGATCCACTGTTATCCGTGTTTGGTGAGCAGCTGAAATCAACAAGCGCTTCACCACAAATCACTGAATTCGAAAAGATTGCACAGGAATTCCTCTCAACCATCGAAAAGGTGACGGTTGGCGGCGCTGACTTGGACAAAGAATTGAAAGCATTCAATAAAAAAGCAGAAGAAATCGTGGAAGATTAACGTTCAATAACTAAATTTGTGAAACAATCGCTTCTCAGTGGAAGTCACAGAAAGGGAGATGGAGTTCGGTGAAAGCCTGAGCTCCATTTTTTTAGAATCTGAGCAAGTCGAGGTTTTCGTGAGGTGGGATATTATGAGCAATGGATTCAAAAGAATCACAAACAATACACATCCATATGTGTTTATAGCGCCTGCGGTCATCATTTTAGCAGTCTTCAGTATCATCCCTATTATTGTGGCATTCTTTATCAGCTTTACAGATCTGGATTTAAAAGGTCTTGCCGATTGGTCGAATATCAGCTTTATCGGCCTGGAGAACTATTCAAAACTGATTACGGATGAGCTGTTTCATAAGTCGATCCTGAATACCCTGTTTTACGTAGTGATCGGCGTCCCGCTTGTCATCGTCTTCTCACTGGGGATTGCATTATTGCTGAATTACGGGACAAGTTCCCTCTTCAAGGTATTCAGAAGCGTCTACTACATGCCATCCATTACAAACATCATTGCAGTCGCTGTTGTATGGGGCTTCCTGTATAACACAGAATACGGTTTATTCAACTACATCCTGTCACTCCTTGATGTGGAGAAAATTCCTTGGTTAGGAGAGCCAACGATTGCCAAGTTATCGTTGATTGTTTTAGCTGTATGGAAGGGTATCGGAATTAATATGATCATCTTTCTCGCTGCCTTACAGGGAATCCCGAAGTCATATTATGAAGCCGCTGAAATGGACGGGGCCAATAGATTGCAAGTCTTATTCAACGTGACGATCCCCCTTCTCAGGTACGCGACCTTCTTCGTGACCGTCACGACCTTGATCGGCTGGCTGCAATTCTTCGAAGAGCCCTTTGTCATGACGAACGGCGGACCACTGGACGGAACGATCTCCATGGCCCTCTTCATCTATCAAAAAGGCTTCCAATTCAGTGAATTCGGATATGCCGCGGCTGGTTCCTTTATCTTGTTTATCTTTATCATCTTCATCACACTAGCTCAATTCAAAATCAGAAAATCTGATACAGAATATTAAGTCTGAAAATCTCTTAGTATCGGGGCTGAAACTATGAAAGCAAATATAATGAAACGGCGGATCGAAAAATCAGCGGTTATTCTCTTCATGATCATCGGAGGCGTCATTGTTTCGATTCCATTCATCTGGATGATCTCCAGCTCATTCAAACCTGAAAGTGAAGTACTGCAAATACCGCCTAGCATATTGCCAGAGAACCCTACTCTCGAAAACTATGTCAACCTGTTTGAAAGCATGAACTTCGGTGTCTATCTGCGGAATACGATTATCATCGTCCTGTTCTCATTCCTTGGATTATTCTTTAACGCCATGGCAGGATACGGCTTTGCCAAATTCCATTTCAAAGGGAAGGAAAGAATCTTCTATATCGTTCTTGCGACGATGATGATCCCTGCCCAGGTCACGATGATTCCCGTCTATTTGATTTTGAACGAAATGGGATTGACGAATACGATGGCCGGGATCATTCTGCCTGGACTGGCTGCGGCCTTCAGTATTTTCCTGTTCCGGCAATTCATGACGACGATTCCGACTGACCTCCTCGAAGCAGCGCGCCTGGACGGGGCCGGGGAGTTCTATATCTTCTTCAAATTAATTGTCCCGATCGCAAAGCCGATCTTTGCCGTACAAGGGATCCTGACCTTCATCGGTGCGTGGAACAGTTTCTTGTGGCCATTGATCATCGCCAACGACGAAAGCCTTTATACCCTCTCGGTGGGACTATCCCTCCTTCAGGGACAGTATGGAAATAACTTCGGCCTGCAGATGGCCGGCGCCGCCTTCATGGTCGTGCCGATCATCATCATCTTCTCCTTCTTCCAAAAGTACATTGTTGAAGGCTTTACGATGTCTGGCATCAAATAACGACCGCCACAGTATGATTGACGGCAGCTTGAAGGTATAATGAAAATAATGAGAACTGCGTACGAATATATTAGGATGTGACAAAATGGCAACAATCAAAGATGTAGCAAAGCTGTCCGGTGTCGCCGTTTCCACGGCCTCCTACGCTTTAAATAACAGCACCAAAGTAAGTGAAAAAACGCGAAAGAAAGTATTGGATGCAGCGAAACAATTGAACTACCAGAAAAACGGACTTGCCTCCGATTTGAAGCGGACGAGCACCAATACCATCGCCTTGATACTGAGCGACCTGTCAGGTCCCTATTATTCAGAACTGATCAAGGGCGTCCAGGATGTGACCGCCACCAACGGCTACGACCTCATTGCCTGCAGCTCGATCGGCGGGCCTCAGTCGACCGCCATCAAGTTCTTAAAAGAAAAGCGGGTGGACGGTGTCATCATCCTCGCCCACAATATTTCAGATGAAACCATCCTGGAATCCGTCCGGGAAGGCTTCCCGATCGTCGTATTGGACCGTGACCTGCAACATGAACACGTCTTGCAAGTCGAGGTCGACAATGTCGAAGGTGCATTCATGGCAACCGAACACCTGATTCAAAACGGGCACCGGGATATCGCATATATCAGCGGACCTTATAATTCCCATGACAACGAACTCCGCTTCCAAGGATACAAAAAAGCACTGGAAACCTACGATATCCCCTACCGCTCCAAATGGAAAACGTCAGGGGGATTCACACGGGAAGGCGGCTACAAGGCGACCAAAATGCTCATCGCCCAGCAGGACATCCCACATGCGATCTTCTATGCAAACGACGAAATGGCCATTGGCGGCTTGCAGGCCCTTTCGGAAAAAAACATCCAGGTTCCCGATGATATCTCCATCATCGGCTTCGATGATATCCAGCTGGCCGAATACGTCTCCCCTCCCCTCACCACCATGAGACAGCCAAAATACGAAGCAGGTGCACTCGCCGTCCACCTCATCTTCCAAAAGCTCGCGAAGGAAGAAGTCGACCCATCCTATAAATTGACGACAGAGCTCGTTGTAAGGCAGTCGGTTAAGGATGATAAATAGACATATGAAAGCAAACCTGTGGAGGCAGGTTTGCTTTTTTTTGTTTATGGGGGGGGCTTGTTGCGGGGATTTGGGATGGGATGATTGTTAGGTGATCGTGCTTTGAGATGGGCCTATCTTTGTGAGTTCAGTGTTGCGAGACATGTGATTTTGGAGTTTCGCCGTTAAATTGGTGATTTCGCTCGATAAAATCAGGATTTCGCCGTTATATCGGATTTTTCGCCGTTAAAATAAAAATTTCGCCGATATATGCTGGATTTCGCCGTTAAACGCATCTTCCGCCAGTCATAGCTCCCTCCGAATCCTCTTCAATCGTTCCCGGATCATCTATTTACTCGTTAAGTCACCATATTCCCACTCAATTACACCTTTTCACTGTCAAAAACTCCGTAAAACAAAGGCTTCACCCGGTATAAAATCATGCCGAAAAACAAAGCCGTCCCTCCCGTACGGCATCCCCATAAAAAAACACCTTCCCACATAGAGAAGGCATTTCCATTCTATTTTCCACCCGTAAACGATATCCCTTTGATAAAATACCGATTGAAGAAGGCGTATAAAAGCAGTACCGGCAACGTAAATACCATAGAAGCAGCCATGATGTAATTCCAGTAGCTTACATATTGGCCCTTGAATGTGTTCAATCCGAGGGGCAGCGTGTACATTTCAGTATCGGTCATGACGATGAGCGGGGTCATGAAGTTGTTCCAGAAACCCATGAAAACAAAGATTGCCTGGGCTGCAAGTGCGGGTTTCGCCAATGGCAGCACGACTTTGAAAAAGATACCAAAACGGTTGAGGCCGTCGATTTGCGCAGCTTCTTCAAGTTCTTTCGGGAAGTTGATGAAGAACTGGCGCATCATGAAGATAAACGTGGCATTGATCATTGCCGGCACGATCATTCCTTGGTAGGAGTTCAGCCAGCCGATTTCTTTCAGAATTAAATAGTTCGGGATCATCGTCACTTGTGCAGGAATCATCAGAACAGCAAGGATGATGACAAACAGCGCTTTTTTGCCAGGGAAACTTAATCGTGCCAGTGCGTACCCGGCCATGGAATTGAAGATGATATTCAAGGCCGTTCCAATCACAGCGATAAATAGACTATTGAACAGCCATCTTGGGAACAATTCCTGTTCGATGAAGATTTGTTTGTAGTTATCGAGAGTGAACTGCTTCGGAATGAAATTCATCGTTCCGCTGATGATTTCTTCTAATGTTTTGAAAGAAGATGACAGTGCCCATAAGAAAGGGATAAGCGTCGTAATGGCATACCCGATCAGGACAATATACAGGAGACGTTTACCGAACGTCTTTTTCTTAGATTTCATGCTTCCACCCTCCTTAGTAGAGTGATTCTTCTTTAGAAAATTTCCTTTGGATCAGTGTGGCCACTAGAATGATCAAGGCCAGGGCAAATGCCAGGGCTGCTGCATACCCCATGCTTCCCAATGATTTGAAGGCATACTGATAGATTAATAGGACAACTGTCAAGGTTGAGTTATTCGGTCCGCCTGATCCACCGGAGAAAATATAGGATTGGTCGAACAGCTGAAACGTACCGATGACGCCCATAATCACTACAAAGGAGGTCACCGGACGGAGAAACGGTACGGTCACATAGAAGAATTTCTGGATTGTGTTTGCCCCGTCCAGTTCAGCTGCTTCGTATAAAGAATCGGGAATATCCTGCAGGGCTGCAAGATATATGACCATGAAGAACGGTGCCGTCGCCCAGATGTTCATCAGCATGATTGCATTAAGGGCAATATCGGGATCACCGAGGAAATTATATGTGGGGAGTCCCACCATATCTAACAGGTTATTGATCAACCCTTCTTTGTTATACATCCACATAAATATGAGCGTCAAAACTGCTGAAGAGGTCAGAGTAGGCAAGAAGTAAACGATCCTGAAGAACTTCTCACCTTTTAAACCGGCATTCAATGTGGCTGCGAGTATGAGTGCAAGAAAGGTCTGCGCCGGCACAACAATCAGCACATATTTGGCAGTGTTCTTCAACGCAATGATGGCCCGGTTGTCTTCCATGATCCGGGCAAAGTTCTCGAACGCTACAAAGTCAAAGTTCATCTCACCCAATAGCTGTACTTTATGAAAGGATAAAAAGATTGCATAAAGAATCGGTCCAATAATGAACACCGCTAACACCAGCAGTGTGGGAGACATAAATAAGTAACCTTGTCCTGCATCTTGTAATCTCTTTCTGGAAGATTGTTTGTTCATCCTCATCCCTACCTTCTAACTGTCTGAAATCCTGAGCGATTCTCTGTATTCTTTCTGCCGAGGTCCACGTGCCGGGACCTCAAAAGAAAGAATACAGCCAATGGTAACTTTGTACCTGACACCTTTTCTCGTGTCAGGTACAAAGTTGACTACATTATTGCACTTCGCTATTCGCTTGCTCCTGTGCTTCTTTCAATGCTTCATCCAACGGTCGGTCACCGAGGAATGCCGCTATGAATTGGTTATTGAAATTGTTCATGATGATCGGAAGATTTTTCCCTTCTGACCACACCGTTGCATATGGTGCACCGGCGACAAGTGCACCGCGCAGTTCATCCTGATCGTATCCTAACTTTTCAGCAACCGATTTGCGGGTTGGCAGGGCAAAGCCTTTAGATGTCCATGTTTCCATCCCTTCTTTCCCTGTCAGATAAGAAATCAGCTCCCATGACGCTTCTTTCTTCTCAGAAGCAGCATTCATCACATATCCAACTGTATAAGCCATTGTCCCTTTCTTCCCATTAACGGTAGGCAATTCAGCCGTGCCGTATTCGATTTCCGGGAATGTGTCCTTCAAGAATGGAATCGCCCAGTTTCCTTCAATGACCATGGCAGCTTTCCCTTGCCCAAACATTTCGCCTCCCCAGTTCGCACCCACTTCTGATGCCTGTGCAGAGGTTTTATCTTTGTTGTGCTGATCGACAATCGGCTGAAGGGCCTCAACGACTTTATCTGAAGCAAAGTTTGCCTGATCATCTTTCACGACTTCTCCGCCGGCAGCTTGTGCGATGTGGTAAAGACGGGCAAGCTCCGGAGCGACACCAAATCCATACACCCCGTCTTTCGTCAACGCTTTAGACACTTCGCGTAGCTCATCCCATGTGGCAGGGACCTCTACGCCTGCTTCTTCAAACATTTTTTTATTGTAGAATAAAGCCAGGGTTGAGTAATCTTTAGGGAAGCCATATGTCTTTCCATCAACCTGAAAGGCTTCAAGCATCGGTTTCTCGAAGTCGTCAACATCAAAGTCTTCTGCCACATAATCATCCAGTGGTTCTACTACACCAGTATCTATCAGGGCAGGTGCTTCCAGTGCATCCAGATAAAAAACGTCAGGACCTTCGCCGCCGATGAGCCTCGTTTTCAAAACATCCATATACTGCTCTGAAATGACTTCATGCTTGACATGGATATTTGGATGCTTCTCTTCAAAGTCAGCAAGCGTCTGTTTTAGCAATTTTTGCTCAGAAGGGTTTCCACCCCATCCGGCAAGCGTGACCTCCACTTTTTCGTCATTGCCGCCATCTCCTGAACTCGCCTTTTCATCTGATCCACCGCATCCTGCCAAAACGGTCCCCACCAGCATCGTCGTAATGCCCAAACTCGCCATCCACTTCTTTTTCGCCATCTTCATACAACCCCTTTAGATTTATTTACATTGGAAATAAGTTTTCCAAATGTGACTACACCGTTTCTTTTTCTTTTACAATGCGATAACCAGTGGAGTTCTCCAGAATGTTCGTCTCCACTTTTTCCCCATGCCGGGTCAACGACAGTGACAGCACCCCTTCACCGATCGTGATGTTATGGACAGTCAGGGTGTCCATTTCATCCAGCAAGGTCGGATTCAAGTGAATTTCTTTTGCCAGGCTGTCAGGGAAAAGCCCGAGTAGTGATTGAATAAACACAAGCGGGGTACCGGCTGCCCAGGCTTGAGGAGAACATGCGACCGGATACTTGACGACTTTCCCAATCGCAGCATCATACCCGCAGAACAATTCGGGCAGGCGGTCATATTCGAAGTGACGGGAAGCATCGATCAGACCGCTCATCACTTTCCCCGCTTCCCTGGTAAATCCTAATTTGCTTAAACCGAGAAGTGTCATGCTATTATCATGGGGCCAGATACTCCCGTCGTGATAACTCATCGGATTATAGCCTGCCTCGCCTTTCCCCATTGTACGGATGCCATACCCCGAAAACATGCGATCATCCGTCAGTGTCTGACTCACTTTCTTCGCCCGTTCATCAGACATCATGCCTGAATATAATACATGCCCGGGATTCGATGTGATCGTGCCGACTTTTTCTTTCTTCTGATCTAGTGCAATCGCATAGAATTCGCAATCCTCCATCCAAAACTCCTGCTCAAATCGTTCTTGGAGCCTTTTTGCCTCACCCTCTAATCTTGAAGACTTTTCTCTGTCTCCAATTGCACCATAGAGGGAAGCAAGGTCCATTTTCGCTTGATAGACATAGCCTTGTACTTCCACGAGAGCGATCGGAGTGTCTGCGTAATCACCGTTACGATGCACGATGGAATCCCCAGAATCCTTCCATCCCTGATTGGCAATTCCCTTAGACGATTCCTGATGATACTCTACGAATAAATCCCCATCACGGTCGCCGTATTGATCAATCCACTGGAGCGCTCTATCCACATGATCTTCTAATTTATGGAATGTATCCAAGTCACCCGTCCATTTCACATATTCAGTTAAAAGGACAAGGAATAATGGAGTGGCATCTATGGTTCCATAGTAAGGTGTAAACGGGATTTGATTTGTATTCGCCAATTCCCCGTACCTGATTTCGTGCATGATCTTGCCTGGCTGTTCGTCCCTCCAGGGATCTACCTTCGTCCCCTGCTGACTGGCCATGGTGAACAGTGTTCCTTTTGCAACTTCAGGCTGGAAGGCAATCATTTGCAGTGCAGCGATCAGACTATCCCTTCCAAACGGGACACCGAACCACGGCAAGCCGGCTACCGGGAATTTGCCGTATCCCATATCAGTCAACAATACCCTGAGATCCGATAACCCTCTATCCACCAGCCGTTGAAGCGGTTGATAATCTGTTTCAACCTTGGTTAAACCAGTCGACCATTCTTTATAGGAAGCTTTCAATTTCTGCAGAGCCTCATCGACAGGTAAAATATCATCCCTGCCCGCTCCATTTTCAATCGGCATAATCATCAACGTGATACTCTTTTCTTCCCCATGTTGCAGCTCGACCTGGAAGGTAATCTCTCCGTTTTCATTTACCGTCTTTTCATCGGTATCCCACTGGATGTGTGTCGACCGGTCAATCCCGTCAGCTCCTTCATAAAGGAATGTCAGCGACCTCCCTTTCACTTTCTGACCAGTCCTCTTTCCAACCTTCCCTGTTTGGAAACCGCGGACGATGAACATATCGTTAAAGTCTGCATCGACTATAATGTTCAGATCAAAGCGAACTGGTTTTGGATAGTAGTTCTTCGCTGTCATCGTTTCATATAGGACATCATCATATATAAAACGCTTACGCTCAATTTCCACAGACTCCCGCCAAAGAATGAGTTCACCATCCTCTTCCTGATGAGGATTTGTTGATAGAATCGTAGACATATAGTTCTCTGACCCATCCGAGTGCAAAAGAATAGGCTTATCCTGGTTGATGCGGACATTCAATTTACTCAGGTACCTCGTATCATTCTTATATAATCCAAGTCCGTAGCTGTGTTCTGATAAAATATCCCCCTGTTCATCAGTAAGAAGAAATAAGTTATTTTCTTTAATCACCCTGTAGTTCATCCGCTGATCCTCCTGCCATTCTTTTTCCGAAACGTTTTGGAAAACTGTCAAAAAATTCCAAAACGTTTCGGATTCTTTTAAAAATAAAAGTTGGCTAACATTTGTCAATCCACCAACCTTTATTTCTCTATATGTTTCGTGCTTTCTCTTTCAATCAACTGCGTTTCCAATATCATCCTGTGGGATTTAGGAGCGTTTGATAATAAGTCCAGTAATAATCTCGCTCCTTCAAAGCCGAGCGCAAACTTATTTTGCTGAATCGTGGTGAGTGCCGGGCTTACATAGGAAGCCAGCAAGATATCATCATAACCGATGACCGACAGCTGATCTGGAATGTGTAAATTCATCTCTTTGGCTGCACTCATCGCACCAATCGCCATAAGATCACTCGCACAAAATAAGGCCGTAATCTCTGGATGGGCAGAGAGCAAAGCCCGTGCTTCATCTTTGCCGCTTTCTTCTGTGAACTCTCCATTCACAATGTAGTCAGGATTTATCACCAACTGTGCTTCCCTTAACGCTTTTTTAAACCCTTCCAGACGCTGCTGGCTGACAAAGGCATATTCATGACCATTGATCATGCCAATCTTGGTATGACCATTCCGGATTAAATGCTCGACCGCCCTTTCTGCCCCCATTGCATTATCCGTCGTCACATGACTGACATTCTCAGATTCTAGAGGAATATCAATCAACACACATGGGATATCGCTTTCAACCACCTCTTGTAAATAAGGATCATCCGTTCTGATCCCTTGAATGATCACCCCATCCACCCTGCGCTCTTTACAAAGCTGAGTGTACGTCTTTTCCCGCTGCTTGGATGAATTTGTGTTGAACAACACGAGGTCATAATCAGAACCGGAAAGGAAATCATTAATCCCCGCCATCACCTCTACGATGAAATTATCCTTCACACTTTCCTTCGTGAATCCGGAAACCAGCAGACCAATCGTTTTGGACCTCTTCATCACCAGGCTCCGGGCAATCGAATTCGGACTATAATTCAAGTCTTTTGCCACCTGGCTGATCTTCTTCCTTGTGTCTTCATTTACATCAGAATAACCATTCAATGCCCTTGACACCGTCGTAACGGATACACCGGCAACTCTTGCAATATCTTTAATCGTTGTCAACTTGCACATCTCCCAAAACGTTTCGGATTTCCTTAAAAAGAATGATACAACAAGTTGAAAACGATTACAACATTATATTCAGAAAACTTTAATTGTAGGATTGCGGAAGGGGCGAGTTGCTTAGATAAGAGGCCCTTTCTTTTGTTCGCGAGACGGGGTTTATGAAATTTGCGTTTCGCCGTTAAATCTGTGATTTCGCTGGATAAAATCAGGATTTCGCCGTTATATGCTGCGTTTCGCCGATAAATGAACTTCCACCTCCATTACTCTCTTTAAACAGTCGATCCCCATGCGCTATTCCCAGCCCAATCCTCGTGTGAAAATCCACGAAAAAACAGCGAATCCACATCGATCCGCTGTTTTTCTCATCAAAAAGATTTTTCACTTGTCACTTTCAGCTCATTTAAGTGCTCTGCCCTCTGGTGGACGTTTTCCACTGTGGCTCCGATTTCCTGGAATGTCGCTGATACCTGCTCGATGGCTGAGGCGATTTCAGAAATGTTTTGATCGTTGGTCATATGTTTGTATTTCAGTGTGGACATTGATTCTGTCAATCTCTTGCTGTCTGTGGATAAAGACTCGATGGAAGAAATAATGCCGAACAGTTTCGTTTTCATTCCATCTTGCAAGCTGGTCAGTTCGTCAAAATGACCGGTCGTTTCCTCGATGGCCGATACGTTGTCGTCAATGACGTGATCGGTATTCTCTAATGTGCGTAACACTTCGTTTTTAGAATCCATCACGTCTTTTAATAGGTCCTGTATAAGGGAAGAAGAACGGCTCGATTCTTCGGCGAGCTTCCGGACTTCGCCTGCTACAACGGCAAAGCCTTTTCCTTGCTCCCCTGCCCTTGCCGCTTCAATTGCAGCGTTGAGTGCAAGCAGGTTCGTTTGTTCGGCGATTTGATAGATGGAAGCTAAGACCATGCTGATTTCATTGATTTTTTGATCCAGGGTCTGGACGGTTTCTTTGCTTTTGGATGAAGAGTCCTTTACCCGTTCGATTTGTTTGATTGACTGGGATAAGGCTTTCTTGCTCGTGTCAGCTACACTGATCACCTTTGACGTATAAGTTTCGACGATACTTGCCTCTTGAGCTGTTTCATCCAGCTTTTGAATCATATTTTGGACATTGTGATCCGTTTCATGGATGGTTTCCCTAAACAGATGACTATCATGATTGATCTGCTGAACGGATGCATCCACTTGTTGGACGGCAGATGTTGAGCCGGAGATATTGAGGTTCAGATCTGACACATTATCCCGCAGTTGGCTCGATGCATTTTCCACACTCGAAAGGATCGCCTTCACTTCCTTTGTCAGCATTTCACTTTGCTTCAGCATATCATTCGAACGCTTCGTGCTGTTCATAAAGATGACCCCGATGAACGTGAATTGCAGTCCATAGTATACAGAAGTCATGATTGAACGATACAGGCTCGATTCGATGACCATCGGCTCGGCAAACCATAAGTGCATGAACTGGGCAAGCACCAATAATGGAATCGTCCAGAAGAATGTCAGCTTGATCAGTTTGTAATCTGCATATAGAGCCCCGATCCCGAGGGGAATCAGCCAGACAAAGGGAACGTTCACCCAAGAATCAGTATGAAGAATAAACGCAAAGATAAGCAGTGAGAACGTCGACATTGATTTAAATTTATCTTTCGCTTCTGACCATTTGTAGTATAGGACAGGTAACAGAAAGAATAAGAATAAACTGTTATATAAGAAAAAGATGACGGTTAAATCCGGAACACCATATAATGCAATTTGCAAAATATTGTTGGCGAGCATTAACAAGGCTGCAATTGTGAATAACTTGTACAAAATTCGGTTCACATTCTGTTCATTTTGCAACTGCAAAGAAGATTCCACTACAAAAGACCTCCAATAATAGATAATTTTGGTATATATTATTCTAATACATCGCAAGACAATTATCGACATAAACTTTATAACTTTCGATGTATTACGATAATACTAGAGACCAGAATTTTAGAGGGGGAATGAATTGTGAAAAAACCGCTTCGTTTTTTAATGATTGCGGGAATCATAGGCGTATTGATTGAATGGGTGATCCCTTATTCTCTCTTACAACTCGCAAAGCCGGACAAAGAGGATGAAACGGGCTATTATATTGGAAGTTACGAAGAATCAAAGAACCGTTTTTCCACATATGAAGAAGAGCTCAGGAAAATTTGGAAAGATACCCGTTCGAACGAATACCCAGTTGGGGACACAGGGCTCGCCATCGACGTCCTGACTAGTGAAGCCAATCAAGAAAAAGAGAATTTACTTATCTTCACAACCGGCGTTCACGGGATAGAGGGCTATGTTGGTTCCGCCATGCTGGACGTTTTTAAAAACGAATATGTTCAAAGCATTGATCCTGATACAACAGGAGTCATTTTCGTCCACTCTGTAAACCCATGGGGAATGAAAAACGAAAGGAGATATAACGAAGAAAATGTCGACCTGAACCGTAACTTCATTGAAGACTGGGACGAATTCAACCTTGCTTCCAACAAAGACTATATTGACCTGGCAGACTTCTTTCAAAGGGATGAAAAATACGGGAACATGACACTTGAAGAGATCGGATTCTACTCAAGTGTGGGCTATACCGCTTTAAGCTCAGGAACGGACAAAATTGAACAGGCGTTATTAACCGGTCAATACTCTCATCCTGAAGGGGTTTACTATGGAGGCGCCCAGGATGAACCGAGTACCATCATCTTAAAAGGCTTATACGAAGACTGGCTCAAGAGCGACTATGAAAACATTGTCCATATCGACCTCCATACCGGTTATGGTCCGAAATATCAAATGAGCATCTTCAGTTCAAGCAATGAAACGATGACGGAAAAAGAAGCTGAAAAAGCGTTTCAATATCCGCTCGTCTTCACACCAGAGTCGGAAGGCTTCTATGTCACCAAAGGAGATAATACAGAATACTTCCATCAGCTTGCTAAAAAGGTTGCCCCGGAAAAACAAGCCTACTCGACGACTTTTGAATTCGGGACACTCGGGGACGGCACTCTCGCGGGAATCCAGTCCCTCCACAATACAATTGATGAAAATCAAGTGTACTGGAATGGCTCTAGCAGAAACATCTCTGAACAAATCGTCCATGAGCGATATAAAGAAATGTTCTACCCATCAGAAGCGAAATGGAGAAAGAAAGCGGTTGAAGACTTCAGGGCCGCTGTCGAAGGCGTGTTGGGGAATAAAGGGATACTGCATACGAATTGATGACAGGTAATTTGAATGGCCCTGAACTGGATAAGTTCAGGGTCTTCTGCGTGTGTTTAGGTAGTTCTTTGCTGGGGGCTGTTTGATTCATGCGACCCTTTTGTAAGGGCAGGGGTGTGAGAAATTTGCGTTTCGCCGTTAAATTAGTGATTTCGCTCGATAAAATCAGGAAATCGCCGTTATATCGGATTTTTCGCCGTTAAAATGAAAATTTCGCCGTTATATGCTGGATTTCGTCGTTAATTGAACCTCACGCCATTATAGCCACCATACAGATCACTTCATTCTCATCACTCCTTACAAAATTCATCAACATCCCACTAAATTCCACCTTTCCACTGCCAAAACCTCCCTCAAAACAATCTCTCCACACCATTTCAAACATCCCCCACCAGCAAAGCCGTCACTCTCACCCACAACACCAACCCCAATAAAAAAACACCTTCCCTAAAAAGAGAAGGCATTTCCCAAAAACATTATTTCCTCGCTTCATGAACTTTCAACAATTTCCCCTTCACGGTGGTGTGTTTCATCTCCTCGAGGACGATGGGTCCTTTGCTGTTGAGGATTTCTACGTATGAAAGGTTTTGCTCGATCGTGATGATGCCGATGTCTTCTGCTGTCACTCCGTCTATTTTCGCGATGGTCCCGACGAAATCGACGGCGCGGATTTTCTTTTTCTTTCCACCATTGAAGTAGAGCTTCATGATGTCCCGGTTCAGGTTTTCACTTTTATCTGCTTTGAAATCAGGTTCTTCGTCCAATTTCCTCTCAAAGTCAGCTTTCGCATCGGATACTGCTTCTGCAGACGGTGCTTCAATCATCGGTATTTCAAATCCGATATACGCTTCGATTTCTGCAAGGAATTTTTCTTCGTATGGTGTGCAGAAAGTGATGGCTTTCCCTGCCTGTCCGGCACGACCGGTTCTTCCGGTCCGGTGGACATAGCTTTCCTTTTCCATCGGGATATCGTAGTTGATGACGTGTGTGATGTTTTCAATATCGATGCCCCGTGCTGCCACATCGGTTGCCACCAGGTAGCGGAAGTCTCCCCGCTTGAAGTCGTCCATCACTTCAAAGCGTGCTTCCTGAATCATGCCGCCATGAATCTTATCCACAGGATATCCGGAACGGTCCAGCTCTTCGCATAAGGTGTCTACATTTTCCTTCGTTCTGCAAAAAATGATGCAGCTGTCAGGGTTCTCAACCGTCGTTACGTCCTTCAACAAAGCAAGCTTATCTTCCTCTCTCGCTTGTATCAGCGAGTGGTCGATTTTCTCGGTTGTGATACCTTTCGCTTTGATTTCAATATGGACAGGTGCCTTCATATATTTGTGACAAAGTGCTTCCACATCTTCAGGCAGGGTCGCAGAGAATGTCAATGTCACCCGGTCTGTCGGTAGTTCCTCGATGATTGACTCTACCTGATCGATAAAGCCCATATTCAGCATCTCATCTGCTTCGTCAATGATCAGATACTCAACCTTATCAAGAGGGAATGTCCCTTTTTCGATGTGGTCCAGAACTCGTCCAGGCGTCCCAACCACAACATGATTCTTCTGCTTCAGCTCAAGCTTTTGGCGATGGAACGGAGATTTCCCGTACACGGCGGCTGCTTTGATCCGCTTGAATCTTCCGATGTTCGTGATGTCTTCTTTCACCTGTACCGCAAGCTCACGTGTGGGTGTCAGTACAAGTGCCTGGGGTTTATTCTCCTCCCATGACACAAGCTCACAGATCGGGATGCCGAAAGATGCCGTCTTCCCGCTTCCCGTCTGTGAACGGACCACAAGATCGTTCTTCTCAAGTGCAAGTGGAATCACCTTTGACTGCACTTCTGTCGGCGTATCATAGCCAAGTCCTGAAAGTGCCCTCACAATGTCCTTGCTTAATGGATAATCCTTAAATGTCTCATTCATATCGTTACCCTCATTTATTTTCATTTTCAAAGAAAGTTCTCTATAAACATACCATCAACACATTCTTTTTCAAAAATAATGACGTCATTTCTCTCAGAATGTGGTATTCTTTAATTAACCATTTAATTTTGTAACATATTATCTCCGGGGCCGACGTATAAAGTCGGTCCTTTTTTTATATCCAAAAGCTTAGGCGCCTCGCCCAGCCCCCGACAACAAAAAAAGGACCCTCAAAGAGAGCCCTTCCTTTTATAAAGCTATTACGCTTTAACTACGTTAGTCGCTTGAAGTCCACGTTGACCTTGCTCAGTGTCAAATGTAACTTTTTGACCTTCGTCTAAAGATTTGAATCCTTCGCCTTGGATAGCTGAGAAATGTACGAATACATCGTCTCCACCTTCGATTTCGATGAATCCGAATCCTTTTTCTGCGTTAAACCATTTTACTGTACCTTCTTGCATGTGTGTTTCCTCCTGTGTGGACCCGTGTCCACGATTTATTACTATCGTTGCTCAATTAGATATCAAAGGTGAAAAGTTGAAAACTTATTCTTTCCTTACAGACCGAACAAAAATAATTCTTTTTTAGAATAACAGAAATGACGAGAAAAAGCAAATCTAATTCGTCAATTGATTATTAATCCTCAAAAAAAGGTTATGGACCATGTTTTGTCGAAAGTAAGAAGCAAAGGGGTTGACCCAATGAATAAGATGGGATTATTAAAAAGTCTGAATCTGGCAAACCGGGGGAATCTCTTTTCAATCGATATTCCGAAGGCATCAAAAGAAGAAGGAGTAGAGATCGAAACGATGGCACAAGAATTAGTAGACGATGGAAAGATTAAAATCAGGGAATGTACCCAAAAGGAATCTTCCGTTTACCTTCATGGAATTATAAAGTATGCAAGAAAGTAATGGTGCCACGCTCACGGCACCATTTTTTTTATAAGCCGCAAGAGATAATCTCCTCTATTAAAGCTTTTACGCTGTTACAACATTTGCGTCCTAAGCTCCATTAACCTCGCTCAGTGTCAGCAGAAACTTTTGATATCGAAACCAAAACCATTATACTGTTCTTCTTGCATGTTTGTTTCCTTCTCAGTGGGAGCGTATCCACGATATATTACTATCAATCCTCAGTGTGAAAAATTGAGAAGCTTTCTTTTCTACTGACCGAACAAGCGTAATGGGTGGCCAGAATAAAGAAGTCCGTCCCCCAAACGGGAAACGGACTCCGATGTTTAATTATCTTCCTGCTTGCTTCCGTGCTTTACGCCTTTGCTTGTGTAGGGCTTGTTGCTTTTCTTTTTGTTGGCGCCTGCCTTCCAGCGGTTCCAGCCTTTTTTCCCTGTTCCTTGGCCAACGCCGCTTTTCTTCTTCGGTTTACTCATACTTCCACTCCATTTATGTTTTGACTCGATCTTTCAATTGCATCCTATTATCTTAACATTTTTAGGAGTGGGAGAGAATGACTAATTATTGGGGACCTGTATAAATGTGAATCGCATCCCTCAGAAAGGCCGCCATCCCGTCCTGCTCCCGGTCATAATATGATTTGAACCGCTCATCGTCCACATACATCTGGGCAAGCCCGGCATGTGCTTCTTTGCTATAATGTCCCCAGTAGAATGTGATCCATTCTTTATGGAGAGCTGCTGCTTTTTGTGCACTTTCACTTCCCGGGTCCCCGGTTTGGAAAGCTTCTTCAAGCGTCCGTTTGATTTCCGCTTCGAGCTTCTTGACCTTTTCATAGTCTTCCTGAGACATATTCATGACTTTGGCGTTTGATTCGTCAACCGCCTTGTCACCATATTTCTCCCTGGCTTCTTTTCCGTATTTCCGCTCGTTTTCATCGATCATGTTCTGTTTGAACCCCTCAAATTTTTCTTTGTCGCTCATACTGATTTCTCCTCCCTTTGCCCGGATGGTTTTATCGACATTTTCAATCAATAGATCAAGCTGGGCCCGCCTGTCGAGTAATGTTTGCCTATGCTCCTGTAAAGCTTTATCTGCATCAAATGCGGGGTCATCGAGAATGGCCTTGATGTCATCAAGCCCAACGCCCATTTCTTTGTAAAAGAGGATCTGCTGCAGACGGTCTACCTCTTTCTTTCCGTAAAGCCGGTAACCTGATGAATTGACCCGTGCCGGCTTCAACAGTTCTATTTCATCATAGTATCTCAGTGTCCGCGTGCTCACGCCTGCGATTTCACCTAATTTCTTTACGGTGTATTCCATGATTTCACCTCCTGGTAACTCATACTTTACACGTTGCCGCTGCGTTAAAGTAAAGGGGGGATTTCAACTTTTTCTCATTGTAGGTTTGCTATCAGCATTCCCTTGAAAATCATGAGCCAGTCCGATATTCTAAGTATAGTCATTAAGAGATTAAGGTTGTGTTCAAATGAGAATCAATAAATATATTAGCGAAGCTGGAAAAGCATCGAGACGTGGTGCAGATAAACTGATCACAGAAGGCCGGGTTACGATCAACGGGAAGATTGCCAAAATCGGCGACCAGGTGAACCCGGGAGATGACGTCCTTGTAAGTGGAGCGCCTGTAAGGGTTGCCCGCAACAATGTGTACATCGCATTGAATAAACCGGTTGGAATTACGAGTACAACGGAAAAAGGCGTGAAAGGGAATATTATCGATCTCGTCAATCATCCGCTCAGGATTTTCAACATCGGACGATTGGATAAAGAATCGGACGGCTTGATCCTGCTTACGAACGACGGGGATATTGTCAATGAGATCCTCCGCGCCGAGAATCAGCATGAGAAAGAATATGTCGTGACCGTCGACCGCCCGATCTCTGAGGATTTCTTAAAGCAGATGTCAGAAGGCGTGAAGATCCTTGGTACGAAGACACTTCCGTGTAAAGTGGAACAGGTGTCTAAATATGTGTTTCAAATCACGTTGACACAAGGATTGAACCGTCAGATCCGCCGCATGTGTGAAGTGCTCGGCTACGAAGTATATCGCCTGCAGCGCACACGCATCATGAATATCCAACTTGGAAATCTTCCTGTCGGACAATGGCGCGATCTTTCCAAGAAAGAAAAGAATAGATTATTCCAGGATCTGAATTACGAACCGAAAGAATGGTAAGCGAAAGGCGGGGCCCTCATGAAGGGTCCCGCCTTTCTGTTTATATGATCCCTGCATCTTCTCAAAACAAAAAAAGTCTGATCTCTCCTATCGGATCAGACTTCACTTATCCCTTACACTGCTCTATGTTTCATCTTATCCATCATCATCGATAAATAATTTTTCTTCGTTCCCTGGTCGTGGGGGATCTCGAACGACACAGGGTTCTTCTCAACCAGATCAGGGGAATAAACCTGTTGCCCCTCCATCATCCTGCGAATGGATTTCGTCAGTTCCTCGCTTGGACTATCCTTTAACAGGTATCCACTTGCCCCAGCCTGCTGCACCTGTTCCAAATATCCCTCCCTGTCGAATGTCGTGAACACAAGTAAGTGACAATCTGCGCCTTGTAGAGGTCCGTCCCTCAAGAGGTCGTTGATATCGAGGATGAAAATATCCGGCTTGAGGTGCTGTATGAGCTGAAGGGCGTGCTGCCTGTTTTGGGCGACTCCGACTACTTCTATGTCTTCTTCGAGGTTGAGTAAGGAGCCGATTGTCTCTAATAATGATTCTTTGTCTTCAGCTATTACAATGCGGATCATTATGTTTCTCACCTTTTCTTTGGATATGAAGTAAAGACTCCCCTTATATGATACGTCCATAAGGGGAGCCGGGTTGATTTATAGTTCAGGTTTGGCTTCAGCCCTAATCGCTGCCTTTGATTTGGCTGTAGAATTGATGCCTCTAAAGCTTACAAACGTTTTGTTATCTTCATCCCAAAGTTTAAAGCGTAGTGATTTCAAGCTTGTTGCCAGTGAGATGGTCGGCACGTTTTGCAGAGGCTCAGTATTTTTATGTGCTTCTTCAAGTTTATAGTTCGGCACTCTCGGACTTAAATGGTGAACATGGTGGTAGCCTATATTACCAGTCAGGAACTGCATGATCTTCGGAAGCTTGTAGAACGAGCTTCCTTCCACAGCTGCCAGTACATATTGCCATTCTTTGTCTTCTTCGAAATACGAGTCTTCAAACGTATGTTGCACATAGAATAACCAAATACCGATGGAGCCGGAAATCATGAAGATTGATCCCTGTACAAGAAGGAATTCCTGCCATCCAAGAGCCACACATAGAAGTGCGATAAGCGTCACGATGATCACATTTACTAAATAGGTGTTCATTTTTTCTTTCTTTCGTGCATTCTTTCGATTGAATCGATTCTTAAGAAGGAATACATAGATCGGTCCTAATATAAACATAACGAACGGATTGCGATAAAAGCGATACGCTAAACGAGTTCTGATAGGTGCCGCTATATACTCTTCAACGGTCAATGTCCAAATATCACCTGTTCCACGTTTATCCAGGTTACCACTTGTTGCGTGATGAACCGCATGGTCATGTCCCCATTGATCAAACGGGAACAGCGTCAGCACACCCATTGCCGTTCCGACTGTCCGGTTCGCTCGGCGGCTTTTAAAGAAAGAATAATGGGTGCAGTCATGAAAGATGATAAAGATCCTCGTCAGAAATCCTGCCGCGATCACGATTGGAATGAGCGCAAGCCAGTACGAAACCGAAAGGCTCTGATAAGCAAGGAACCATAGAAGAAAAAATGGCCCAAGCGTATTGATGAGCTGCCAAATACTTTCTTTCATTGTCGATTTTTCATAAGGTGCCACTTCTTTTTTCAACGTTTTTATATTTGTCATGTCATAATTCCCTTCATTAAGAGCGTTGAATTCATTATAGGGTAATGAAATTCCCATTGTTAGTAGTAGGTGTCATGTGCAGGACATGACAAATGTCATAAGGGATTTATTGGCATCTGTTTTTCAAGGTCAGAACCCTTGAGAACGCTTGCTTTTCTCTTTTTTCACCAGGCCAAGGATTGCTCTTATTATTTTAAAGAAATAGAAATTTATTCTTTTTTTGACGTGAAATAAAACGTTCATACAGATCCTTGATTCAGCTTCGCACATTCGTCCTGCTCTCAACAAAATAAAAAATCCGAACACATCCGATTTTCTAAAAAGAAAGTCGAATGTTCATCCGGATTTTGAAACACTATATGACCTGACCGCTACTCACACACCAGCACCTGACGCACAAATCGTCCCTTGCTCACTTCACAGCGGTCGATAATATCAAAGCCTGCTTTCAGTACATTTGCATCGACGTCCTCTAATGTCACAATCACAACTTTCTTCGCAAATCCCCTTGCACTGCGCAGCATCTGCAGTTGTTCTTCGTCGGTGATGACGGAACACAGATTATATGGAAGATCGATGACGGCAACATCATAGCTGCCTGTCACGTCATTGATATCCTTTAAAGACACTTCCCCTTCCAGCCCGAAATGAGCGATATTTTCCTTCACTCCGTCGAGGATCAGTGGGTTCCGGTCACTGCCGACGATATCAATGCCCATGGACAGGGCTTCAACGAGGACCGTCCCGATTCCGCAGCACGGATCAATCATCTTGATCCCTTCCGTTTCAGGTGCCGCGATATTGACCACCGCCCGTGCCACACGTGTGCCGAGAGCAGTTGAATAACTGTGGGGCTTTTTCACATGATGCAGCCAGACCGCTTCATTTTTCACATAATAGCCGAACACCCAGCGGTCTTCCGTCACGGCAACACCATACCAGATGGCGGGATCGACAAGCTCTGCTTCCCCTTTCAGGTGAAGGCCCACTTCCTTTTCAATCTTCCGCAGCTTTTTGAAACCGACCCGTTCCTCATCCGGATTTTGAACAAAGACGACTTTGAATCCATCGACTGACTCTAATTCATGAATATGTTCCAGCAGTTCTTCAAAGGTGCTTCCCTCGCATACAATCTCAAGCCTTTCCCGGATAAAAGGGCTCCTGCTTGGGTCGATGTCCACCGGGCTTTCGAGAATGGAAGATTGAGAGCTCTCCCCGAACAGCATCCGCCTTTCCAAAGCACATAGTGATTCTTCATTTGGTTCCCATGAATACGTATATAAATAGTTTTTCATTTCTATTATGATCAACTCCGTGTTGTGTGAATAAGTAATATTGCCATTCCCCAGTATAACATAGAAAAAGGATGATCCCCGGCTCCAGCTTGCTGCCGGGGATCATCCTTTTTTATTTAAATTTCCATTTCCCAACGTTCTTTCTGCGTTTCTTTCAACTGCTTCTCTGTTTCTTCCGGATATACTGTACGGAATTTATGATGATCGGCAGGGATGATTTCGATCATTTTCTGAATCATATCTTCCGGATCAAACTGATCTTTCAAACCTTCCTGCTGCTCCAGAATATCTTCTTTACGTGTGAAATTCTTTTCGTCGTCGAACCATTTCCATATTTCTTCTCCGCTGCGCTTATTAAAGCCTGTCTCAAATGCTCCTGGATTGATCGTAGCGACTTTCACGCCAAATGGTTCCAGTTCTGATTTCATCGTCTGGGCGATCCCTTCCACTGCATGCTTCGTCGCCGTGTACGGTCCGACATACGGGGTCGCAGAAATCCCGGCCATCGAGCTCATGAACACGATCTTTCCGTTCCCTTTCTTCACAAAATGCTGTGCTGCGAATTGTGCGGTCCGAAGTGTAGCAAATACATTCACTTCAAATAAAGCACGGAACCGGTCCATCGGCACTTCTGCCAGGGGACCTCCTTCATTGATCGCCGCATTCGCAACGAATATATCAAAGTCATACTTTGTAATCTGCTCCAGGTCCCTTTCGTTTGTAATATCGAGTTTGAACACTTCCATATCCAATCCACGGTCTTCTGCTTCTCTCATCAGATCCGTCTTTTGGGAGGTGAGTTCTGTCGTCGCGATCACCCGGTGTCCCTTTTGGGCAAGCCCGATTGATGCGCCTCTTGCAAGGCCGCTTCCTGCCCCAGTGATGAAGATTGTTTTAGCCATTCTGTACTCCTCCTATTATGTGTAGTAGTAGTACGTTCTTCCCTTTATCAGAATACATAAAACCCGGACAAGAGAAATTGCCTGCCCCCCGGGCACATCGGGAGCAGGCAATAATAGAAGGACTTATTTCATTTCAGCAATATATTCTTTCACGACTTCATATACATATCCTTGATTCGCGGCAGCTGTATGTGGATTGTATTTCCCGTCATTCGTCTTATTATTGGACAAGATCCGGATACCAAGAAACGGTACATTATAAGCATCGGCAATTTGTGCAGCCGCCGCACCTTCCATTTCTTCGACTGAAGTACCATATTTCTTGTGGAACCATTGGATGCGGTCTACCTCGTTATTCCAGACGTCAGCAGAACCGATCGTACCTTCAACTACCTTTCCTTCCTTGTATGTGTACTTAACAGCTTTGGCGGCAGCAAGCAACCCTTCACCCCCCTCATAGAATCGGATGTTTTCTGCATTCGGATCTTCACCGGCACTTCCTTCAGAAGCCATCAGATCCATCGGCTTCCAGGCTTCAGGATCGATTCCCTCGTCATCCGCAAGATTTCCTGTTTTCAGTGACCCGAGGTTGACCGTTCTCTCCCCAATGACGATATCAAACACATGTAACGCAGGGTCATGTCCACCTGAAGTTCCTTGATTAATAATGGCAACCGGATCATATTTCTCAATGATAACGGCTGTTGCCGCTGCTGTATTCTCCATTCCCTTTCCTGTCTTTGCAACGATTACAGGATAATCATCAAGTTCTCCTTTATAAAATACAAAGTTTCCTGTTTTTTCTTCTTTAACACCTTCTAATTTCCCCGCAAACGTTTCAGCTTCTATCGGCATCGGCCCCTGAATGATGATCGGTCTCCGCTGTTCTTCTTTCGCCTCCGTTTGTTTGTTCGTACTGCAGCCTGTAAACATGATGGTAACGAGCAGCGACACTGCTGCGAGTGATACAAGTTTCTTTTTCATACGAATCTCTCCCTTTCTCAGATGAATGGATTCCTCAATTTTGGTCAAAAGAAAAGCCTGGATGCATAGAAGAAATCTACGGTCCAGACCTGATGGGCAAAGTAACGATTTGTCAGTACGGCAAAAAAACCGAACACTTAGACCCGTAGTCTGGTTCTTAAAGTGGGAACCAGGTAGAGACGCTCAGACCATATTACCGAGGATATACGAGTAACGCTATGTATTTATGATACGCTGTCACTATACCAGACCACTTGATGAATATCAACAAAAACACGAATTTTAATACACAATAAACTTAATATCGTTCGTGTTTACACTATGGGCGTTTGAGTTTAATGAGCCTTTTAGTTGATATTTGACGGCGGCGTCCTATAATGAAAGAAAAACCATGAGGTGAAACAATCATGAAAATTGGACTTATTGGATTAGGAGATATCGCCAAGAAAGCCTATCTGCCTGTTCTGTCGGAAAAAGAGGGCATTGAACTGGTACTTTGTACAAGAAATGGTGAGACGCTGCAACAGCTCGCCAGCAAATACCGCATCAAAGAAAGCGTTCGCACTATAGAAGAATTGATTAAATCAAATATTGATGCAGCATTCGTGAGCACAGCCACAGAAGCCCATTTTGAGATTGCTGAAGAGCTACTTGAAAACGGAATACACGTATACATAGACAAGCCCATTTCTCTCCATTTCGAGCAAACCGAACGGATCGTTCAACTTGCAAAAGAAAAAGGAAAAGTGGCCATGGTCGGATTTAACCGCCGCTTCATCCCGAAAGTGAGGGAACTGAAGGAACATGGGAAACCGGACTTCCTGCTGATGCAGAAAAATCGGTTTCATGAACCTGATCACCCCAGACGTTTCGTCGTGGAGGATTTCATTCATGTCGTCGATACCCTTCGCTTCCTGATGGGTACAGCAGTCAAAGATGTCCAGGTTCAATACCTGAAAAAAGGAGACCTGCTCCATCACCTCGTCATTCAGCTGATCGGTGCGGACTGCACGGCTGTCGGCATCATGAACCGGGACGGCGGTGTGACAGAAGAAACGATCGAATACTCGGCCCATCATCATAAGTATGTCGTGAAAAGCCTTGTAGAAACGACTCATCACCACAATAAAGAAACAAGTATTTCCACATTTGGTGACTGGGAGCCGACACTGTATAAACGGGGCTTCTATGACATGATTGATCATTTCATCGACTGTGTTGAGACCGGAAAAACACCTGACCCCTCCATTGACGACTCATTGATCACTCATGAGATATGTGAAAGGATTGTAGGGATGATAGAATAAGCGGCTAACCATTTTCCACAACAACATTCTTCTTGCATGCCAAAAAGCCGAATGACGACGAATCATCATTCGGCTTTTTTTTCATCATTAATATTTTTTGCTGCTTTCTATTAAACCCGATTCTTTCATTTGCTTCTGCAACTAGTTATATAGACTCAGACAACTCTTCCTCTTTACCTCTTTCATTTTTCAGAAAATTGTTACTATCGTGTGATATACGTATCCTCCTCCCTCTTGTATACTTTAATCGAAACGTTTCACTAAATCGAGAGGATGAGAAGACGATGAAAAAAATCATCACCATGCTTTTAGTATTATTTGTCACCCTCAGTATCACCCTTCCTGCACAGGCTTCAGGTGAACACCGGAATCATTGGAAGGAGTTTGTTTTATCGAAACAATTGAAAGCGATTTCAAAGAAGACGTATCGCTACTTTGAAGATTTCACCGATTCTGAAACGGGCCTCACCTTTGATGCGGTCAGAATGGAAAACGGAGAACTCAGCGCGCAGGAATTCACTTCACCTACGAACATTTCCATGTATATGATGAGTACAATTTCAGCAGAAGAAGTCGGTTTGATTTCAAGGAAAGAAGCTGTGTCCAATATTGAAAAGACCTTAAAATCATTAGCCGGCATGGAGAAATGGAACGGGCTTTTTTACAATTGGTATTATACAAAGGACGCCTCCCTTATGAAAGATTGGGGCCAATTCATTTCAACGGTTGATAACGGATGGCTTTCCGCCGGTTTGATTGTTGTTGGACAAGCTTATCCTGAACTCTACCAGAAAACCCATTCGATAGTGGAATCGATGGACTACTCCACTTTGTATACCCCTGAAGTAGGACAAATGAGGGGCGGATATGATGTAGCCACCCAAAGTTATACGGCCCATCATTATGGTGCATTTTACACAGAACCACGGGTAGCGAGCTACATCGCGATTGGAAAAGGGGATGTACCGGAAGAGCATTGGTGGAAAATGTTCCGGACGATGCCTGAAAGCTGGGACTGGCAGGCTCAAGTGCCGGAAGGATATACGGAAACATATGACGGTGTAGATGTGTTTGAAGGACATTACAGCTATAAGGGAACGAAATATGTACCAAGCTGGGGAGGAAGCATGTTTGAAGCACTGATGCCGCAGCTTGTCCTTAAAGAGAAGGAACTTGGGAAACAGGCCCTTGGTCTGAATAACTCCCGTCATGTAGACATCCAGATTCAATACGCCAAAGATCAAGGATATGCGGCATGGGGAATGTCACCTGCTGCCACACCTGATAACTATTCAGAATTTGCAGCCACCCCTCTTGGAATGGACGGTTATAAATCAGATGGCACGGTCACTCCTCATGCTACATTCCTGGCACTGGAATACGCACCGATGGAAGCACTTAAAAACATCCGTGCCTTGAAACGTTTCGATATGTATGGCAAATACGGATTCAAAGATTCGGTCAATGTGCAAACCGGTGAAGTCACACAAGCCTACCTCGCTTTAGATCAAGGCATGACAATGGTCTCAATCGTGAATTACTTGAAAGATGGCGTGATCCGGGATTACTTCCATCAAGATCAAATCGGTAAATCTCCGGAGGCGCTGCTGAGCAAGGAAGTTTTCTCCATACAATAATCGCTGAGTATAGAAAAGTCCAAGTGCCACCCGCGCTTGGGCTTTTTACTTTCCTGTATGCAGTTTGAACGATTACATGATGGAAAGAAGGGGAACATCTATACTAAAAAAGGAGTATGCATCATGCCAGAAGGTCCGGAAATCAGGCGTGCCGCAGATGCTGTGGAATGCGCCCTCAAAAATAGAACGGTGGAGGATGCTTATTTTGCCCTTCCCCATTTAGAAGACTATGAAGATCTGTTTAAGGGGTCGGTTGTAAGCAGGGTCGATACGAAAGGAAAGGCCATGCTCATTCGCTTTGACAATGGATATACCATCTATTCTCACAATCAGCTTTATGGTAAATGGATGATCCGGAACACCTACAATTATCCCAAAACCAACCGGCAGCTCCGATTGGCGCTTCATAATGAGAAGAAGTCTGCTCTCCTCTACAGTGCATCAGATATCGAAGTCCTCCGAAACGAAGAAGTGCCGGAACACCCCTTCATAGCAAAAGTCGGACCGGATCTTCTAAGCGAAGACGTCACGGTGGACGATTTGTTGGAGAGGATACAGGATAAACGATTCCGCAACCGGAAATGGGCCATATTATTATTGGACCAGGGTTTCGTGGCCGGAATCGGAAATTATCTCAGATCTGAAATCCTGTATGTTGCAGGCATCCATCCTTCCCTTCGACCGGCGGATTGTACGGAGGATCAACACCTGAAAGCGGCACAGGGCATCATCGACCTCGTGAGGCGATCTTATGAGACAGGCGGCATCACCAATGATCCCTCCCTTGTGCAGAAGCTGAAAGACCAGGGAGTGAAGCGTTCACGCTATCGGCACTGGGTCTTTAACCGTGAAGGTGCAGCCTGCTTTGTTTGTGGAACTGAAATCGAGAAGACGGTTGCCGCTTCAAGGCGGCTGTATTACTGTCCACACTGCCAGAAAATCTGAAGACATAAAAAATCCGGGCCCATTCGAGAATCAAAAACCTCGAATGGCGTCCGGATTTTATTTTGCGAGAATTACTCATGTTCAGATGGATTATTCTGTACTCCGATTGATCGCTTCCCTCATGGAAATCCCCTTCAGTTTCCGGTGATTCAACCAGAGAGACATGTAGTACGATGCAATGATGATCACTACGCTGATGACGACACTCAGCCAATCAACTTTCACAGGGATCGTCACATTCATGTCTTCAGTGATCGCATCCATGAATCCCCTCATCGACACGAGGGTCAGCGGGATGCCGGTCACAAATCCGAGGAGGACAAACCAGCGATTGTAGCCGATCATCATAGACAGAATCGATTTTTCTCGATAACCGATGACTTTCATGAGCGAGATTTTGAATGAGTTTTCTTCAATCAATAGTGAAATCAAGATATACATGATGATGACGGCAATCACCGCAGCGACAAAAGCAATCGCAGCCACACTATAATTCAATGGTTTGATCATTTCCTTGAAGCCGTCCATTGTTTCAGCTGTTTCCGTGACCGACAACAGTTTTTCATCTGGAATCGAAAGTTCTTTATCCGAATATATCTCCGTGTAGCTCCCGTCCGGAAAATCGTTTAAGTTGTTGAATTCATCCAGCGGCATGTAGATCATGTTCTCAAGATACGAATCAGCGATATGATCGACGGTTAACGTAAAGGAAGTATCGGTCAGCTCATTGGTCACGTCAAGGGAATCGCCTTCCTCGATGCCCATTTTATCAGAAAGGGAGCGGTTGACGATGACAGAATCAAAGCTGAGATCATTCCCGTCCCTGTCCTTTAACTCAATTGCCGTATTATCCGGCTGCAGTCCGGTGATAGAGAGCTTCTCTCCCCTCGAGACAAAGGGAGCGACAGACCCGATTTCGCCTGACTCAGGCAGGGAGGTCTGGGGTGCATTGAAGAGATAGCTATACTCATAGTGATAGACTTCCTGGAAGTTATCGGTCACCAGGTATTCCATTGAATTCTTCGTGGCGAAACCGAACAACAACAGTACAGAGGCAAACATCACTCCGATGGTCAGAAAGAGTACCCTCGGAAGGTTCCTGATGATTTCACGGATCACAAACTTCCGCTGAAAAGCCATGCGCTTCAGTTTGAATATACGTTCCAGTCTGCCGACTTTCACCTTTCGCTCCCCGCCCTTCATTAAGCTTACCGGGGAAATCTTCAAGACCCGGTGAACGAGATAGTAGGTCAACGGCATGAAGAGAATCAGCGGCAGTAGCAGGCTCGTTAGAAGAAATACGAGATGGGGCTTCACTTCTAAAACCGGGAGATTATAATAGGTGGCAAATGTCGATAACAGTGGATGCAGACATACCCAGCCAAGGATCGTCCCGACGACACTGCCCGAAACGGCAAGCACTCCCGCATAGGAGAGATAATGACCGATGATCTCTCTTTTTCTGTAGCCGAGGGCATATAACGTCCCGATCTGCACATATTCTTTTTTCATCAAACGCCACAGAAGGATGAGAATGATCACCATGCTGATGATCAGAATCCCGATTGGTAGGAATTGCCCCATTTTCTTCACCCCGGCAATGTCTCCCCGGATGAAAGAAATCCGATTATTGTCTTCCTTGTCTATCCATTTGATGATGTGATTGGTTTGATTGATTTCTTCCTTCAGCTTATCTCTGGATGTGTTCTTGAGACGGACGCTGTAGTAGACCTGATGCTCTTCCCACTTTTTCAACAGGGATTGTTTGGCGACCGCAACGCCGAATGCATCAGGGTTCTTCAGCAACCCACTATCCTCTTTAAGAGGATAGATGTAATCAGGGATGGCCATGAATCCTGAAACCCGGAACGTCTTCCCGCCGAGGTCGATTTCGTCTCCCAGCTTGATGTCATGTGCTGCTGCGAACCCTTTATCCATCAAGAGATCATCTTCACCTGAAAGAGCCTCACCTTCGACGATCGAAGGAAGATTGATTTCCTCTGTTTCATCCAGCACTCTGAGTGTCGCATCCTTGTAAGATAGATCTGCCGCATACCTTTCCTCCAGCTCTGCCCCGCTCCGTTTTTCAATCTCAGAGATGCTCTCCAGCGGTTGACGGGTCATGAATTGGGCATCCTCCACCTTATTCTCCTTGAAGAACATTTCCAGGTTATCGATCAGGTTGCCACCGGCTGCTGTGAACGAATAAAACACAACCGAGCTGATCACGATCAGCAGCCACGCAGAGAAAAACTGTGCCTTTTTCTCAAAAATGGTCCGAAAGAGCTTTTTTCGAAGGGGCATCACCACTCAACCCCTTCAGCAGAGGTTTGATGTTCATTGAGTACATCCGATTCAATTCTGCCATCCTTCAGCGTGATGACCCGGTTGGCCATGCTTTGGATCGCCTGGTTATGGGTGATGATGAGAACCGTCGTGTTGAATTCCTTATTCACCTTTTCAATTAACTGAAGAATCTCTCTTGAAGTGTTCGAATCCAGTGCACCGGTCGGTTCATCACACAGCAATAGCTTTGGCGCCTTCACTACAGCACGTGCGATGGATACGCGCTGCTGCTGACCTCCGCTTAATTCACGGGGAAAACGATCCTCCATTCCGGCAAGTCCTACGGCTGCTATCACTTCTTTAATAGGCAATGATTTCGGGCTGATATTCGCCGTCAGTTCGATATTTTCATAGACTGTTAAATTTGGGATCAAATTATACATTTGAAAAACGAATCCGACGTCGTCCCGTCTATAATCGACAAGATGCCGATCATTGAGGAGCGTAATATCCTTCCCATCAACCTTGATACTGCCTGCATCAATCCCATCGATTCCGCCGATGGCATTTAATAAAGTGGATTTCCCTGATCCAGAAGGCCCGAGGATGACGACAATTTCACCTTCTTCGACCGTGACATGAATGTCTGTCAGAGCCTGAAAAGTCGTTTCACCGCTCTGATATGACTTTTGAACGTCAGTTAAGCTCAGTATGCTCATCCCTATTCCTTCTTTCCCGGTTTCATTTTTCCGTTGAATAAAAATCGGATATGCCTCGACAGCTGCTCCTTATACTCATCCTGACCCATCGCTTCGTTATACATGTAGAGCATGGTGTCGGAAATGGCTGCACTATAAATCGCAAACGCTGCTTCTTCCGGATTGACTTCGACGATAAATGATTCTGAATGACTCCCGATCAAATGCATGATCCACTTCATCATCTCTTCATCGATCCCGAATAATCCCTGGCGCAGGCGGATGCTTTCTTCCGCTTCCTCCGTCATTACATGGATAAGCTCCCGCCAGAACGCTTTCGGATAGTGCTCGAAAAACTCCGCAAACTCGTGCATGGCTCCAATCACGCTTTCCAGTAAATCACCCTCCACTTCATTCGGGTCGCCGAGGGCACCTTTCATTTCTTCTGCTTCTTCTGTAAAAATCCGGAGCAACAGTGCTCCCTTCGAAGGAAAATAATTATAAATGGTCCCGGTCCCTACCCCGGCTTCCTGTGCAATTTCCACCATCGAAGCCTGCCCGTATCCCTTTTCGGAAAAGATATGCTTCGCTGCTTCCATGATATTCTGCTGTGTTTGCCGTTTTTTATCTTCTCGCAATCCTGCCATCGTGAAATGCCTCCTAAAAGTGAATGCGTTCATTTATGAATCCATTCATATTTTAACTGGTATTTTTTCTCATGTCAAATAAGGCCTGTCCCTGACATGCTGGTGCTTGTTAGGGGAACCGCGTCCCGACTTATTGCCTTATCGGTTTGACACCAAAAATAATGACACCACAGAGTCAATTTACCCTTCGAAGATACTTGCTTCATGAAAGTCATAAGAGAATTGTCTTCATTTATAAAGGAGAAAGATAATTTATATTGAATATAATTAAATTGGAAAAATTTACACAGAGGAGATGTTTCATTGCTAATAACAGAAGAAAAAAATGATATCGTTCTAGAAACAGAAAGACTGGAAATAAGACCCTTGAAAAAACAAGATTATAAAAACTGGCTTCATGAGTTCGAAAATCGTGATATATCTCAACACAGATACGACAAAGGAAAAATTGATATGAGTGAATGTACTTTAGAATGGTTTGAGCATTTGGTAGATAAACATCAAGATTTAGCTTTGACAGATGTTGCTCACGTATTTGGAGTGTTTAGAAAAGAAGATGGTACACACTTAGGAATGGTAGATTTCTCTACTTTAGCCAGAGATGGCTTCCAATGGGGAAGAATAGGCTACACCATTCATAATCAGTATTGGAGAAAAGGTTACGGAAAAGAGGCAGTAAACGCGGCACTTCACATTGCTTTTAATCAATTAACATTCCATCGAATAGAAGCTCACATCAATTTAGATAATACAGCTTCTATCAATCTGGCTGAGAGTGTTGGAATGGCGTTCGAATGTGTTCGTAAAGGTTTCATATATGAAAATGAAGAGTGGACTGACCATCTGGTCTACTACATGAATTCAAAGAAGAGAGACTGAGACATACATTTCTGAGCCACCGAAATTGAATACATAAACGACTAAAAAAATATATGTGCTTCGGTATACCGCTAAATACAAGAATGAAGCTTTAGCACAAAAAATCCGAGCGAGTTAGATTATTATTCAATCACTCGTTCGGATTTTTCTTTGAAAACATTTGACTATATTTCATCACCTACCGCTTGCTTCAATTCCTCCGCAGCGACCCGGATGTTATCTGCACCGGCGATCGCCGAAATGAGGGAGATGCCATTTGCCCCGGCATCGATGACTGCCCGCCCATTGCTTGAATCGATCCCGCCGATTCCCACAATCGGAGTTTCGATCCCTTTCGTCCGAAAGCGCTTGATGATATCCAAGCCGTGGACTTTCTCTGCATCATCCTTTGAGATTGTAGGATAGATCGGCCCGAGTCCGAGGTAATCCGCTCCATCGGCAATGGCTTGCTCCGCTTCCTCAAGGGTATGGGTGGAGACACCGAGCCATTTATCTGGACCGATCTTCTCCCTCACCTCACTTGCCCTCTCGTCTTCCTGTCCGATATGCACCCCGTCAGCATCAATCGCTGCAGCGAGGTCCACATCGTCATTAACGATGAAAGGGATGCCTGCGCTGCGGCATTCTTCCTGGAGTTTTACGGCAAGTTCCAGTTTTTCTTTCCCTTCAAGTGCACCGCTTCCTTTTTCCCTGAATTGAAAGAGGGTGATGCCACCTTCAATCGCCTCCCGCAATACTTCAACAGGATCTTTTGTGCAGTTGGTACTTCCCATGATGAAGTACAGGGTGAGCGCATCTTCTATTGATTGCCGTCTGCCCCTCATTTCTTCTCACCTGTTTCAATCCGGTTATAAGCCCAATGGTTCGTCGGTCCGTGACCACTCCCGATTCCAAGTGGATTTTCGATTGCCGCCCGGATGAACGCTTTACCGGTTTTGACAGCGTCGAACAGGTCCATGCCTTTCGACAATTGAGCTGCCACTGCAGCAGAGAAAGTGCATCCGGTTCCATGGGTATGGGGTGTATCGATCCTTGGAGAGATCATTTCTTCAAAGGCTTTCCCGTCATAGAACAGATCGACGACCTGCTCATCCTCAGCATGACCTCCCTTGATGACGACTGATCGTGCGCCCATTTCAACAAGCATCTTCGCAGCGCCTTTCCTGTCCTCCAGTGATCGGATAGTCAAACCGGTGATCACTTCCGCTTCAGGCAGATTCGGGGTGATGACCGTAGAGAGCGGAATCAATTTTTCCTTCAATGCACGGATTGCCTCATCTTGGAGAAGTTTGGCCCCGCCTTTTGCAATCATGACCGGATCCACCACGAGATTGTTCCATCCATAATGCTCGATCCGTTCGCTCACCGCCTCGATGACTTCCCCGGAATGGAGCATCCCTGTTTTCAACCCATCAGGCCGTAAATCCTCGCCGATTGCATCCAGCTGTTGGATGATCCCTTCCACCGGAACAGGATAGACACCATGAACGCCAGTTGTGTTTTGGGCAGTGACGGCTGAAATCACCGACATTCCGTATGAGCCGAGTTCCTGGAACGTCTTTAAATCTGCCTGTATGCCAGCTCCGCCGCCGCTGTCTGAACCTGCTATCGTCAATGCCTTGTATACCGTCATATTCATCTTCCTTTCCCTTTACAATTTCTCTATTTTTGCAAGTTCCCCGTCTTGTTCCCCGATGGAGGAAAGCTCATCGAGCAACGCAATTTGGAAGCTTCCCGGTCCCTTTTCAGCCGTGAGTGCCGCGGCTTTTTCAGCAGCGATCCCGTATGCTGCCACCGCAGTGACCGCTGCCTTCACAGGATCTGCCTCGATGGCTGCAAACGCACCGATGACTGATGATAATAAACAGCCTGTACCTGTCACCTTCGTCAAGATCGGGTGACCATTCCCCACCGCATAGGTCGTTTCACGATTCGAAATGATATCCGTCTTTCCGGTTATGACAACGGTACAATCAAATTGATCCGCCACTTTCCGTGCCAGCCCGGCGATATCCCCTCCGGCAGATCCTGCATCGACACCTTTGATCGCCCACTGTTCTCCGGCGACATTGGCGACTTCCGCTGCATTTCCCCTTAAAATCGTGACATTTACTTCTCTCAAGATTTCCCTTGCCTTCTCGGTGCGGTACGCCGTTGCCCCTGCTCCGACAGGATCCAATACGACGGGGATCCCTTTTTCATTTGCCGCTTTCCCGGCGATGATCATACTTTCAATGACGTCTGTCGACAACGTCCCGATGTTCAGGACAAGTGCACCTGCGAGCTGCGCCATATCCCCTACCTCTTCCTTCGCATAAGCCATGACCGGGGACGCACCGAGTGCCAACAACCCGTTCGCGGTGAAATTCGTGACCACCACATTCGTTATATTATGTATTAATGGATTCTTCTCACGGACTTCCTGTACCAATTCATACATGATCCTTTTTCCTCCTTGCCGAAATGGGATTTCTCCCGGATATGGTAATACTATAGCATATCCCGGGAATTCCGTGTGTCCCCGAAGCCGGCCAAAAAAGTCCATTTGATCAGTGTATAACCTGATCAAATGGACATCAATCACATCCCATATTCTCTGCGGTATTCATCATGGCGGGGTGAAAATAACGCTTCACCGGAAGGCCGCACATCGGCAAAATGCTCGACATTGTAATGCCCCCTCAGAGCCACATTATGATGGGTGATGATTTGCTCCGCCTTTAAAGCTGCTGAATCCTTCGTCGAATGGCCGTCTGCCACAAGGGTGACGTCAAACCCGCTTACGGTTGCATACCTGACGGCCGTATCGATGCAATATTCGGTCTGACACCCGGCTACCACCACATGGCCCACGTCCTGTCCTTTTAAAAAAGATAGCAGCGGCGTCCCGTAAAAGGAGTTGGTGGCGAGCTTATCAAATATGACTGCATCATCTGAAAGCTTCAAATCCCGATGAATCTGGAAGCCTTCACCGCTTCCTCCCCCGACATCTTTATCCCTGATGAAGACAATGACCGCTCCTTCTTCCTCTGCCTTGCCGATCACATTGTTGATTGTTTCGATCAATCTTTCTTTTTGAAAGACTGGTGATTCGGTTTCGTTTCCTTCGACTAGTTCCTGTTGAACATCAATGACCAGCAGTGCATGGTTCACGTGAAAAGCCCCTTTCGATTTCGCAGCATATATGTAAAGTTCTCGGGGACAACCGGTTTTTCCTCCATCAAAAAAAGCTCGGGGGCCGTTAACCCCTGAGCTTTGTCTGTCACGTTCCACAATACGTCCGGTAAGGGATGTCTGTCGGTTCGGGCAGTTTGCAGAATTCTTCTTGCTCTTCTGAATAGGCATATGGATTCTTCAAAACATCCAGAAGCCGCTTCATCACACTGTCATCTCCCTTTTCCACTGAAGCCTTCAGCGCTTCTTCCACCCTGTGGTTCCGTGGAATGACGGAAGGATTGCTTCTTTTCATCAGAAGGAGGACATCTTCCTCTGATTGTTCCTGTCTCTTCTTCCTCTCACTCCAACGTTCTTTCCATGAAGCAAATTCAGGTGTGGTAAAGAGTTCGGAATCCTCCCTGCCGAGCGTCAGGTTCCGGAACGTATTCGTATAATCTGACTGAGTCTTTTCCATCAGGTTCAGCAACTCTTCAACAAGGGCCCGGTCCCCTTCCTCCTCAGAAAACAGCCCGAGCTTCGATCTCATCCCGTTAAGCCAGTGCCCTTCATACAGTTTCGGAAACTCAAGTACCGCTTCCTGGGCAAGCTTCAGGGATTCTTCCTGCTCATCATGAAGGATCGGAAGCAGGCTTTCTGCAAACCGGGCCAGGTTCCATCCTGCAATCGGAGGCTGGTTTCTGTAAGCATATCTGCCCTCAGTATCAATGGAACTGAACACTGTCTTCGGATCATACACATCCATGAAAGCACAAGGACCGTAGTCGATCGTTTCCCCCCTGATCGTCATGTTATCTGTGTTCATGACCCCATGAATGAAACCGGCAAGCTGCCATTTGGCAATAAGGGCCGCCTGTCGCTCGATTACACCCTGCAGGAGGGCAAGATATCGATTACCGGCATCCACAGCCTCCGGATCATGACACTCCACCGCATAATCGGCCAGGGCGCGGAGATCCTCGATGCTACCAAACCGTGAGGCAAATTGAAATGTCCCTACCCGGATATGGCTCTTTGCCACCCGTGTCAGGATCGCCCCCTGCTGGACCGTTTCCCTGTAGACCGGCTCCCCCGTTGTCACTACAGCGAGACTCCGCGTAGTCGGTATGCCAAGCCCGTGCATCCCTTCACTGATGATATGTTCCCTGAGCATCGGTCCAAGGCCGGCACGTCCGTCGCCACCCCTTGAATAGGGAGTGCTTCCTCCCCCTTTCAATTGAATGTCAAACCGTTCGCCAGCCGGGGTGACCTGTTCACCGATCAGCACCGCACGGCCGTCCCCGAGCATGTTGAAATGACCGAACTGATGGCCAGCATATGCCTGGGCAATCGGTTCTGCATCTGCCGGGATCTTATTGCCAGCTAAAACGTCTGCTTCCAATTTCTCTTTGTCGAGCCCCAATGCCTGGGCCACCTGTTCATTCAAAACAACGATTTCCGGCAAATCGACCGGCGTCGGATCCTGTCTCGTGTACAGTGCTCCCGGAAGCCTCGCATAACTGTTTTCCAGATTCCAGCCCATTTCATTTTTCATTTTGGTCATCCCCTTTATATGGATTAGAAAATCATAAGCGTTCTATGATTTTTTGAGATATTTCTGTTGTGAATCCATTATAACGCTCTTACTTAACGATGTCCTTTAAGGCAGCTGGAAGCTCCCTTTTGAAAACTGACTTTTCCAGCTTAAATTCCACCCAATTACATTAATGTAAAAATTAAAATTATTTTGAAATTTTTGTAACACAAAGATATAATGGTCGTAAAAGACGTTGGAGGTGCTTCAACTGACTAAATTCAATACTATAGGTCTTCCCATTCAATTTGTGCTCACTTGCATCGGATTATTCCTTTTCAGCGGGGCCGGGTCCCTGCTTGCATATGATACGGAATTGGTCATCATGTTGGGAAGATACCTGAGAACACTTCAGGAAGTCGGACGGGAACTGCTTCAACCCGGTTCCATCACCATATTGATCGGTGACCCCGGGGACTACAAGAGCTATCCGATCTACCCGTTGTTTTTCCAGCTGTTCGGCTACTCATTCTCGCTCTTGCTTCTCGCATTCCTGCTCGCAGCCGTTGCGTCTTCCCTGCTGAGCTACTTATTTATGCTCCTGCCGAAAAAAGCATATCGAATCTGTTTCCGATTGCTCGACTCGCTGGATTCCCTCCCTGACGTTCTCATCATCGTCTTCATCCAGCTGTTCATCATCTGGTTCTTCAAGCAAACCAATATCCTGTTATTTGATATTTACACACTGGGGGACGAAAAAATCTATCTGGTACCGATCATTTGCCTTGCCATCATGCCGATAGCCTTTCTGACCAAACATTTCTTATTCCAGCTGAGGGAAGAAGAAGAAAAGCCATATGTGGAATATTCGTATTCGAAAGGTTTTTCAAAGGCCTATACGATATGGGTCCATTTATTCCGCAATGTATGGATCCATTTTTATTACCATATCAAGCCGATCTTCCTTCTCATGCTTTCAAACCTGTTGATCATTGAATTCCTTTTTAACATAAACGGTTTCATGAACGTGCTCCTTGATGTGTCCCAAACGACGCCAAGTGCATTCCTCATCGGGATGATGATGATCTACATACCGTTCTTTGCCGTATTCACACTCGGGGCCATGATATTGAAGAAATGGTTATCCGGAGAGGAGGTTGCGCATTGAGCATATTACGTTCATTCAGATTATGGCTGCCGCTCGGGTTTCTCCTGACGTTGACTGCGGTGAGTTTCATTCTGCCCACCGTCAACCCGGACCTTCTTGAGCCCGGACCGCCGTATTTAAAAGATGATTCAGGAAGGATCATTGCCGATCCACCCTACTCAATCGGTGAAATGGCACCGCTCGGAAGTGACAAACTGGGACGGAATCTCTTCTATCTATTGCTTGCAGGCGCAAAATATACCCTGCTGTCTGCGGTTGCCATTGCGCTGCTGCGCATGATCGGCGGCTTCGCATTCGGGATTGTCTATGCATTCCTTCCCGCCTGGGCGAGACAAGTAATCAAGGGAATGGGAGATACCTTTAACTTCATTCCCCTCGCGATCATCGCTTTCGTCCTTCTTACTCCCTTGCAGATCGCCTTCGCTTCAGGGGCGCTGCTTTCGTTTCAGTTTCTGATCATCGAGGTCCTCGTGATCGCCATCATCGTCATCCCGTCACTCGGGATGTATATCGGTGAGGAGATGCGGGAGTATTTGAAGAACGATTTCGTTTCCGTTTCCAGGCAAATCGGCGCATCGAAATTTTATATCATCAAGAGGCATTTGCGTCCACAGTTCAGCCGGCACGCCGTCGTCATGTTCTCGGAGCAAATTTCACAAACACTCTATCTTCTCATCCAGCTCGGTGTCCTTCACATTTGTTTAGGGGGCCTTAGAATAGAAGAATTCGGAATCATGGAACATATCCCGGAATACTTCTCCTATACGAATGAATGGGCTGCAACGATGAGCATCAATATCCAGATGGTCTTCCTTCATACATGGCTCGTCCTGACCCCGCTTGCTTTCTTCGCGGTGACGATCTTCTGCATAAATGAAGTGACCCGTTTCCTGAAAGAAGTCTTGCTCGAAGGCAAGTTTCCCGTCAAGAACTCAAAGACGGTACGTGACAAGCCTGCAGCGCAGGTTTCCCTGAAGGATCCGTTCTCTTTCACAAACAGGTCAAAGGAGGAATTCCATTGAAACACCGGATATTATCCACCTTCATGTTCAGCATCCTTCTCCTCACCGGATGCAGGGTGCAGATGACCGATGAACTCGAAGTCTTCAAGCCCCCTCCTGCCGGAATTAGGATCGACATTGAGGGGACGGTCCTCCTAGAGGAAAAAGAACTGATCATCGAAGGCAAAAGCAACCTTCCGGAAGATGCGATCATGTCTGCCGGACTGCTTGAGTACAGCCTTGCTGATAATTATGGAAGAGTGATTAACCTGCAGGGTGATACTGGAGAGAAATATGTGGCGGAAAGTACCGGCGTCACAGATGAGAAAGGAAATTTCAATATCACCATCAAACGCCCTGACCCAGACAGATACTATAGGCTCGATGTCATCTTCAACCCCGCTATACAAAAGTCAAAAGTACAGGAAATTTACGGAATCTGGGGAGAAGAAATCGCTCTAAACCTCGGCTACACCGATTTCAAATATAAAGAAAACACCGTTTCCGGGATGATACTCAACGCCCCCATCGTAAAAACCACCGACGCCTATGGCACAGACTACAAATGGAACCTGGCCGTACCATTCGGCGAAAAATCACGGGCTATCAAATAAATCCCTGTGAGGGACGGACCTCTATTCAGAGGTCCGTCCCTCACTTTATCCAACCACAAAAAAATACCCGACCGCTTTGGGTCAGGTATTTTTTGATGGACATTCATACGTCCTTTTCGTTCAATTATTTGTTCAATGTCAGGGTGGCGACGCATTCTACGTGCACGGTATGTGGAAACAGATCCACAGGCTGAACGGCATCAAGCGTATAGCCGAATGGTTCGAGTTCCTTGATATCCGTCGCAAATGTATCCGGGTTGCATGATACATAGACAATGCGTTCCGGCTGGGCGCGTCCGATCCGTCTCATCACCTTCCCGCCGGCACCTGAGCGGGGCGGATCTAGCATTAATAAGTGGGGGTGACCGAAGCTCTCAAGCATCTGGTCGATCCCTTTTCTTGCATCCTTCGCAAGGAATGTCGTGTTGCTGATGCCGTTATCATCGGCATTTCTTTTCGCCGATTCAATTGAACTCTCTACGATTTCAATCCCTGCAAGTTCACCCACCCTGCTTGCGAATGGAAGGGAAAATGTCCCGACTCCACAGAACAGGTCGATCATTTTTTCTGTTTTCTTCGGCTCTGCCATCTCCACTGCCAAATCAACGAGCTTTTGCGCCTGCGTCGGATTCGTTTGGAAGAACGTATCAAACCAAAGGCGGAAACGGTAGCCGTCCATTTCGTCATAGATAAAGTCACGGCCGGCAAGAAGGTGAATTTCTTCCGCTTGCGTACGATCGGCCCAGGCCGTGTTTTCAAGCCACAACAGGCTCTTCACATGAGGGAATTTCTCCTCCACACGCTTTTTCAGATCCTCAACGGCTTCACTATGGGCACCCGGTGCTTCTGTCGCAAACAACGCAAGCATCAATTCACCGGTCGCAAACGATTGACGCACCATCAAATGACGAAGCAGACCTTCGTGCTTGTCCTTATTGTAGCCGGATAACTGATGATCCTTCACCCAATCGGCGACTTCCATCGCTGCTTCAACCATCTGTTCACTTGCGATCAAGCAAGTTTCAAGGGAAATGATCTTACGGAAGTTCCCTTGCTCATGGAGACCCAGATTCCCTTCAGGTGAGAAAGTGAATTCCATTTTATTGCGGTAACGCCAAGGCTCTTCCATCCCCATCGTATCCCGGACAAGGTCCTGATCAAAGCCCTGTCCGACAAGTGCGTGCTTCACGTGCTCCGTCTTCTGCTTCAGCTGACCTTCGTAATCCCAATGCTGCCATACACAACCACCGCAGCGTTCAAAATGGGGACATGGAGGCGTTGTTCTTTCCGGATGAGCTTCCAGGATCTCATCAGGCATCGCTTTCCTTCTTCTGCGATCAGGCTGATCCACCGTCACACGCACCTTTTCTCCAGGCAGCGTCTGGGGAATCGTCAGCCTCAGCTTCTTCGGATTCCCAAGCTCATTCTCACGCCAGATTACAGCCTGCCCCGATCCCTTCTGATCCATTTCCTCTATTGTCGCAACCATTGTTTCTGGTTTGATATTCGTCAATTTCTGCGTCCTCCTTCAAATTGCTCTCTAACTCTATACTTTATTAAAAATAAAGAGTGAATGCAACTGGGGTTTGCAAACAATCAGGGCAGAAATACAAAGGAGGTCCGTCCCTCAAAGTGAGGGACGGACCTCCTTTCATCACACAGGGACACTAGTAGGCTTTATACCGGCCGAATTCTCCGGTGATGTAGGCCCTTTTCCCATTATGGATGACTTCCCAGTAGCCGGAGCTGCTGTTGACTCCCTTGACTGAACCGGTGACTGGAATGGTGCTTCCTTTTGAGATGGTGCTGATGTTTTTGGAGTTCATCCTGTCTGGCCGGTCCTGGATGATCGCAGAGTTGGACACACCTGTGATGGTGATTTCACCGATCGCCACTGGACCACCGGATGATGACCGGGTGGACGTGGAGGCCCCAGATCCAGTGGACCCGCCGCCCCCTTCGACCTTCACATATTCCGGGGCTGCCGTTACATAATACACATGCCCCCGTGAATTTTTCACTTCATACATGTATGCCCCTTCTACAGAAAGCTTCCTGATGATGGTCGGAAACCCATAGCCATACTTCAGCTTACCTGCACGGTAGGCGTCATTGAACGTCGGCCGGCTGTAAAAGTCCAGTCCTTCTGCACCTTTATATATGCTTTCCAGCCGCTTGCCTGCATCCCCTTTGTCGGTCGATACACCTTTGACCTCCTTCTTGGGAGGCGTCACCACATTTCCGCCGCCTGAAGAAGCGACATACGTAACGCCGAAGAAATCACAGATACCTTTCGCCTGTTCCCTTGCAGTCTCCCGCTGGAAATCCTCATTGATCATGAGCAATGCTTCTCTTTCATTATCCATGAAGCCATTTTCGATCAGCACAGCAGGCCCATTGAACTCCCTGGTCATATGGAGGTTCTGCTCGATGATGCCCCGATACACCTGTTTCGTCCCCTGCCTCAAATACTTCGCAATCGATTCGGCAAGCCTTCTATCATTCTTATCATTGAAATAGATATGAAGGGAATGCCCTTCTGCATCCTTCCCGGGACCGTCGAATTTCCCATCGAACGCATTATAATGGTTCGAAACCAGCGCGTGGGCTCCCATGGAATTGGCTATACCCGTGCGCGCCTTCAGAGGTGTATCTTCATCTGTAGGAGCCGAAAGAAGCGTCCGGAATCCACACCTTTCCAGTTCCGCCTTTAAATAGTACGTCACTTTTTCATTGAACTCATTTTCATGGATCTGCCTGCCGATCGATTTGATATACGGTGTCCGTTTACCCGCGGTGCCGATTCCATGACCATCGTCCAAAGCAATTAAATAATCACTCGCTTTTGCCATTAACTCTATCACCCCTTCTACCAGTAAAATATTCATTGCTTGGACAAATGGTCACGGCTTGGGCAATAATTTTGGAGGTGAAAAAAAGGTGCAGACTCCAATAATGGAGTGCTGCACCTTTACATGCGTCGGGGCTGACCGCCGCATTGATTATTTTGCTTGCAAACGACTGATCCGGTCATCAAGATCCGGGTGTGTAGAGAACATCGCAGATTTACGGCGGCCATTGATTTTCAATGTAGATATGGCCGTGTCATCTTCACCCTTCATGCGGCTTGAGTAAGCCTTCAGCATCTGAAGGGCATGGACCATCTTATCCTTGCCGGCAAGATCCGCCCCGCCCCGGTCAGCGTGATACTCACGATGGCGGGAATATGCGAAGACAACCAAGCTTCCAAGGATCGAGAACACAATTTGGAACACGATTACGGCAATGAAATGGACGATCGGCGCCATTTCTTCACGTGCAAACCGGGAAGCGATCCAAGCGGCGATACGTGCAAGGAAGACAACGAATGTATTGACCACACCTTGAAGGAGTGTCATCGTCACCATATCCCCGTTCGCAACATGGGCTACCTCATGAGCGATGACGCCTTCCACCGCATCGTCATCCATTTCCCGGAGCAATCCGGTCGAAACGGCCACAAGCGAGCGTTTCTTCGAAGGACCTGTTGCGAATGCATTCACTTCAGGAGAATGATAGATTCCCACTTCCGGCATATGCACAAGGCCAGCAGCTCTCGACAAACGGTGCACCTTCTCAACGACAGAGCGTTCTTCAGCAGAAAGCGCCCCGTCCGGATTCAACACCTGGACACCCATCATCTTCTTCGCCATCCAGCGTGACATCGCCAATGAAATGAATGACCCGGAGAAACCGATGATCGCACTGAATACGAGGAGTGCGCCTAAATCGATCCCACCAGAAGCATTGATGTAATTCCCTGCTCCTGTTACGGAAAATATTATACTAATTGTCAGTAATACTAAAACGTTCGTTAAAAGGAAATAAAAAATACGTTTTCCCATTTGATTTCTCCACTCCTATTTTCAGGTTCATTTGAACCTGTATCTGAATCTATTATAAATCGTTGGTCGTGATAATACAAGTGTGAAGGTGAAATTGACGCCTCTTTGTCCAACCAGTAGTATAGAAGAATAGATCTGTATAAGAGACGGGGTAATCAAGATGAATACGACTAATCTGACACGCAAAAATATGGCCGACCTCCTGCTGGCACTGAACGGCACAACCGGCACGCCCCCGCTGACCGTTCTCCAGGAAACATCACCGGCCTTTCATAATGAAAAGGATCTCCCTCCGATCATTCAAAAACTCCTCAAACCAGTAAAAGGGGAAATCGGCTTCTCCCTCAATGAAATTGTATCCCTCGGCAACTTGATCGAGTTCACGAACTTCCCCCAAAGCACCGTGCAAAACTGGGTGAAGCGTGATGTCAGGGGCTTGATCGGCTCACCGCAGCTCGGCAAAAAATACACGACCGAACAGGCTGCCATGCTGTTCATCGTCGAAGACCTGAAAGCCACATTGGATTTCGATTCGATCCGGAAAGTCCTTACGCTCGTCTTTAATAATATCGACGACAGGACCGATGATATCGTGAATCCGACCGATTTATACTTTGCTTATGCGACCGTATTTGATCAGATCCATCACCATCGTGGGCCCATACTCGAAACAGCACAAGATTCATTCAATGACACGATAAAAATATTCGTAAACGAAAAGTGCAAGTCCCTGCTCTCCTCCTTCCGCAACTTAAAGGAAGAGGAACTTTCCATTGTCCTGAATGTAATGGTCTTATTGGTAATGACGGTTCAGTCAGGCTTTTATCAGGCAGAGACCAAAAAATACATGAGTGGAGCATTAGCTTTATCTTAACGGAGGTTTCATATACTCTGTTGATTCCATCTCACATCTGCCACTCTACTAAAATGAGCGAGCGAACAGCGAATAAACCAGCACCTCTTTTCCAATCACCTACGTCCTATCCAAAGGAAATGATATCTTGCACAGAAAAAAATGCCTGCTCCATTTTAAAGGGAGACAGGCATTTTTTTAATTTGCTCTTTCAAGCTTATTCACTTGTACATTACTTGTAAACAACGCGATTCCACCTGCCACAGACAAGTAAGCGAATAGTATCCATAACTGATGCGATAGCTGCGTAAAATCCCCAAGTGTAATGACTTCCTGGAAACTGCTCAAAGAGTGGGCCATCGGTAAATTCTCCCCGATCACCCTCAAAATCGGTGAATTCAAATCCCGGGGGAAGGTTCCTCCACATGTGGCCAATTGAAGGACTAGGAAGGTAACAGCCAAGAACTTGCCGACGAATCCGAAAACAGTGATCAACATAAAGATAAACGCCATAAATGTGAAAGAAACAATCACACTCGATAGGAAAAAGAGCGGGATATTGACCACTTCTAAATGGAATCCATATAGAAGGACAAGATTAACAATCAGTGCCTGAATGAAACCAATGACAAAGACCAACCCAAATTTATTCACAAAATGGGTCGTTCCGCTTACCTTCAAATCATCCCTCCTGCCGAGAGGTAAAATATTCGCAGCCATAATCCCCCCGACGTACAATGCCAAAGACAAAAAGTAAGGGGCTATCCCTGTCCCATAGTTCGGCACCTCCGAGAGATTTGACTTCACAAGCTGGACAGGATTAGAAAACATGGTAGAAAGCTGATCAGATGGATGAATACCAGACGTTTTATCTGATGCATCCGAAAGTTTCACCGCTAATTCATCTGAGCCTGATTCAAGGCTATTAAGTCCATTACTCAATTCACTTGCACCTGCAGAAAGTTCATCACTTCCATTTGATAGCCGAACGATACCTGTTGCCAATGTTGAAAAACCATTTTGCCAATCGGCAAACCCTTTTGAGAGAGCCGAAGTTCCAGAGGCCAAATCAGCTGCCCCCTCAGAAGCACCATCGAGCTTGTCAGCTAATCCCGTGATCCCCTGGCTCTGCTCCATTTGCCCAGCAGCAATTCCTTTTGTTCGCTTGTGAATGTTCGATTGTCTGCTTCCGATTTCAGCTGTCGAAGCTGAAATATTATCTGATAACGCTTGGATACGGGCGAATGCAGGATCGTCCTTAGCTTCAGGATGTGCCTCAACGTATTCCTTCAATTGGCCCTGCAGCTCTTCTGCCTTCGATTTCATTTTTGATTGCAGCTCCTGTACCCCATTCTCTGCTACAGCCAATTGATCTGCCTGACCCGAAAGGCGGGCGGCACCAACACCTATTTCCCTACCAGCTTCTGACAAACTGTTAACTCCACTGGCTAATTGAGATGTGCTTGATTTAAGGGTCTGAAGTCCAGCTTCAATGGTGCCGGCACCTGTTGATAGCTTATCGCTCCCCGACAAAAGATTTTTTGATCCGGCTTCAAGACTGCTTATCCCATCTTCAAGTGTGGTCATTCCCTCCTTCTCTTCGGCTAATCCTTCATGCAATCGGCTTGCCCCATCACTCGCTGTTTTTAATCCTTTCCCAAGTTCTACAAACTTATCGAATACCCCATCGGCATAAGATTTCGTAATGGTGTCTGAAAGTTTATTTTTCATTTTCTCCGTAGCACTAGCACTAATTTGGGATGCTACAAAGTTTTTCCCAGGGTTGTCTTTATACAATAACCGGGCTGGCTGCGGATCCTCTTCCATCAACGTACTCACCTTTGCTGAAAAGTCCTCGGGTATGGTCACAATCATGTAGTATGTACCTTTTTCCAAGCCTTCTTCCGCCTTGGACGACGACACAAACTTGAAATCCAGATCCCCAGACGTTTTCAACTCTTGCACAAAGGCATTTCCAGCCTGAATAGGCTCTCCTTCCATCACGGCACCCTGATCCTCATTGACGACTGCGACTGGTAATTGCTCCAGTTTCCCATAAGGATTCCAATAACCTGATAAGAATAATCCTGAATATATCAATGGAACGAGTAATAAAAAGGCCAATGCGATTATTCTATGCTTATGGCCGGTCATTGCTTTTAAATCTTGCAGAATGAATGTGAATGCTTTCATATGAAACTCCTTTATATATATTTACATCTATTTATCATAAGAGGGTACAATGATAATGTATAATACATAATTAATTATAAATACATAGATTAGAGTCTATCGAAAGGATTGAGGATATGGAATTACTGCAATTGCAATACTTTCAAACCGTGGCAAGGTTGGAGCACATGACAAAGGCCGCTGAAGAATTGAGAATCGCCCAGCCTTCCCTCAGCAAAACGATTTCCCGGCTGGAAGAAGATCTTGGCGTACCTTTATTTGAGAGACAGAACCGTCAGATTAAATTGAATCACTATGGAAAACGATTCTTGAATCGGGTCGATCGTGCTTTCTTGGAAATCAATGAAGGCAAAAGGGAAATCCTTGAGGAAATGAAGCAAGAGGAACATACCATCCGGATGGCTGTCACGATACCGAGAGTACTCCCAGATTTGGTTGGGTCATTCTTGAAAGAAAATCCCCATGTCAGATTCCAGCAATTCGTCCTCTCTATATCTGAAATGAGGACCCAGTTAAAAAATGGAGAAATCGATTTCTGCATCTCATCCATCCCTCTGGAAGATGATGAGGACATTGTATGGGAGCCATTGATGACAGAAGAAATCTTCCTAATCGTTCCTCCGGGGCATCGATTGGAAAAGCGTGAGGAAATCAACCTGATTGAAGTGAAGGATGAGCCCTTCATCAGTATGAATACAGGATATGGACTTCGGAACCTGACCGATGAGTTTTGCCTGAAGGCAGGATTCTCTCCCCTCATCTCCTTTGAAGGGGACGAACCGGGCGTCATCGGGGACCTCGTAAGGCAGGGGCTCGGTATCGCATTCATCCCGGCCATATCATGGATGAACAGGCGTCACCCCTTCCCCCATAAAATCAAGATCCACAATCCAACCTGTCAACGCACCATCGGACTTGCCTGGTCCAAACGCAGACACTTCACCAAAACAGCCAAACAATTCCACCCCTTCATGCTCAACTACTTCACAACCATCGGCAACCTGCTGAACAAACTATAAATAGGGACGGACCTTCATTTTCACAAATGAAGGCCCGTCCCTCTTGGGTTTCTTATCAAAAAGCGAGGTCCGTCCCCCGCTTGATCGGGATCCACACTTCTTCTACGGCGTTGGGATCTGCCGGGTGGTAGGTAGGGTCGAAGCGTTCGAAGTGTTCCCGGTTGTCGAGCTGGTAACCTGATGCCGGCATCCATTCTTCGTATATGTATTGAAGGGTTTGATGGAAAGTGTGAGCAGGTCCGTGGTGAAGGAACATGGCGTACAGCCCCCCATTGAGCGCATATGCCTCCATTCCGTCGCAGCAACTGTCTGCACTCTCTACTTCTACAGCAGCAAACTTCCGGAATGGCGTGGCAGGGGTGAGCTGCCTCACATCAAGAGACGAGTCAAATACTTTCATATTATAAAGCTTCTCATCTACACGGCCGGGAATGGCTTGTCGATACGGCATGAAGCTTTGCCATAGTTCCCGTGTGGCATCTTCTTGAAGTGTCATATGTTTTGATTTCCCAATGAGGATTTTCTTATCCACAACACTGATGGCAGGTTTCATGTTGTCTTCATCTCCTTTCATACTCAAAATAGTTGGTCATTTCTATTTACGCTTTCCGCCACGTAAAGAACACATACATCATCCCAAGAAACAGATACGTATTGACATAATATAAGGCGTCTCCCACATACCAGACTTGCACCCCATCCAACGCTGCGAACAATAGGAATGTCACCGCCAAATACAAAAAGATGTAGCTGACCTTTCCTTTTACTCCTGTCCCCGCTTCCTTCCGTATACATGCACCGATTCTTATCGGAAGGAAGAAGAATTCGTTTAACATCTGATTTCCAATCACAGTTTTCCTCCCATCACTTTGATTGCTCCCCATACACTGTAACACGAAATAAAAAGAAGCCCCGAATCAAACGGGGGCACTGCTGCACAAACCAATCCTATTTACGCACCATTTCAAACAGCTCTTTGTCTTCATATAGACTCTCTTCAAGATCCACTCTGTAAGGTGCCTCCTTTTCCAAATCCGTGAGCACCCTCGTTGCCCCGATCAGCATCAGCTTGGCTGAAATGATTGTCATCGTAAAGAACATGACAGGAATGAACGAAATCCACGGGAAGGTCGTCCACAGAAATTCCCACCAGCCTCCAAGGAGACCTGACCATTCATTCGAAAGGGAAACAAACACCCGATTATTAAACACATCCGTCTCAAGGGAAGAGCCCCCGATATAAATATTCAGCACCCCCAGATGGGCAATCAGCAGCATCACAATCATGAATTCACGGATACAGACAAGGAGAATCTGCGGCACAATGAACGGGCGGATATGATTCCATATAAAATGACGCTTCGTCGCACCGAGGACTTTGGCGGTGTCGATAAATTCATGCTTCATAATCTTGTAGTACTCATGAGAGAATAATAGCGTCAGGGACGGAATCGAAATCAATACGAGAATGATGACATAGAACAATAGTTTATCGGAGAAAACATAGTGATAACTGTCCGGATTCATCAATGGTCCCTCAAGCATCATCCAATTCAGCAGCAAGAACGCCAGGAGGGTAGGCGGAAAATAATTCGTCGCATCCACAATATGATCAATGATGCGTTTAAACGGCTTCATATAAAAATGAAGGATCAGTCCCATCGCCACAGACGGCACCACTCTGAAAAAAGTAATGATCAATCCCGCCCCGATCGTATATTTCGCGCCGACGAGGATGACGAGGAGAACATTCCGATCGAAATTGTCGGTCCCGAGCGGCGGAAACTGAAGCGGGGAATATGGCCCCCTGAACAACTTCCCCTCTTCATCCTTCATCATCTCGATTTCCGGTACCACATCGCCCCATCCCGCATAATAAATGATACTTCCGGCAAACATGCCAAACAGAAACATAAAACCGATGACGAAAGCAGGATTCTTCAGTAATTTTTTCACCATCAGATCATCACCTTCTGTCCTGTTTTGCGGTGAATGAAGCCCCTGATCACAAGTAGCAATAAAAATACCGGCACATAAAACATGATTAGGCTGAAAGCCACCACATCCATCTCAGTGAATGACAAGATGAAGTGGGTGATTCCGTATATGTTGAATAGCCGCTCAAAAACAATGAGGGTCGATAAAATGAACAGGATGATCGCTTTCGCATGATTCAACAGGCTGAACGAGATATTCCGCAGCACGTGGATAAAGAAAATCGAGTGCTTTGATATCCCCCTGCTTTTGATCAGCTCCACATAGGTTTTACTGTATTCATCGTTCACCAGTAAAGAAACGATCCGAAACAGCATGATCGAAGGCAATATGGAAAGGGTCAGAATCGGGACAAGATACACCTTTTCCTGTGCCCCAATGATCGGGAACAGCAGAACGCCTGTTTTTTTCATCGTAAAAATCACAATGTATTGAATGACAATCAAAATAAAAATATCAGGTGTGGACTCAAGTAACGAAGTGCTCTTGATGATGCGACTAGACCAGCGATTGGGTAAGAGATGCGTGAGGTAAGCAAGGAGGATGCCCAATGAAATGGAAAGAAGAAATGCCGACAGAAAAATCGACACAGAATAAAAATACGGCTCCCAGAAGGCAGGAAACATCGGGTATGAGTTGTTGTGGGAATTCGTGATGGTCATCTGATCCACATGAAGCAGGGAAGCTGCCACTTCTCCGATATTGTTTATGTACTGTACCAGGCTCAGGTCGATCCCTTCTGTAAAAAGACCGATGCACCCTGTAATCAGGATGATTCCGAACACAACCAACGCAAACTTCATCAGCATGGATCCTATCATTTTCAGAAACATACATTTCCCCCAATAGATGTGTTATTTCTTTAACATTACCATAAAATACCTGTTTCCAACTATAAAAAAATGGAACCCAAATGGATTCCATTTTCGTCGCTTATCTGTCTTTTCTTACAAGATCACTGTAAGTTTCACGCTCAATCACTACCCGGGCTTCCCCGTCTTTCACAAACACCACTTCCGGTCTCGGAATCCGGTTATAGTTGCTTGCCATCGAATAGCCGTAGGCACCTGTGCTGAATACGGCCAAAATATCACCGTAATTCGTCGGAGGCAGCATCAGATCCCAGATCAGCATATCTCCAGATTCGCAGCACTTGCCGGCAATGCTCACAAGCTCCGTACATTCCTCATTCGGACGGTTCGCCAGCACTGCGTGGTATTTGGCCTGATACAGGGCCGGGCGGATATTGTCCGTCATCCCGCCATCAATCGCCACATACGTACGCACGTCCGGGATAATTTTCTTCGATCCGACTTTATAAAGTGTCGTCCCCGCTTCTGCCACCATGCTCCGGCCAGGCTCCACCCAGACTTCCGGCAGCGGATATTCATTCTTCGCAAAATAATTCTTCACACTGTCGGTGATTCCTTTCACATATACAGGAATCGGCAGCGGACTGTCCTCTTCCGTATAGCGGACACCAAAGCCTCCACCGATATTCAGCACCGGCATCGTTACATCAAGCTCGACCCGGATGCGCTGCATGAAATCTGCCAGCACCCCGATTGCCTGATCGAATCCTTCCTGTTCAAAAATCTGCGACCCGATATGTGAATGAAGACCGAGCAAAGTGAAATATGGCTTTCTGACCGCAAGCTGAATCGCCGTCCCCGCCTGACCATTCGAAATGCTGAATCCGAACTTCGAGTCCTCTTGCCCCGTCGTAATGTATTCATGGGTATGTGCTTCCACTCCCGGCGTGACTCTCAGCAGGATCTTCACCTGCTGCTCACGTTCCTTCGCAAGATCATGAAGCAGTTCAAGCTCAAGGAAACTGTCAACCACAAAGCAGCCGATGCCCGCTTCAAGGGCCATCAGAAGCTCCTCTTCAGATTTGTTATTCCCGTGGAAGTGAATCCGCTCTGCAGGGAACCCTGCTTCAAGAGCCGTAAACAACTCCCCGCCAGACACAACATCAAGGGACAGATTCTCCTGATCAGCCAAACGGACCATCTCTTTACAAAGAAAAGCCTTACTCGCATACGCCACCTGATAGTTCAGGCCACTTTCTTCGAACGCCTCCCGGAACAACCTCGCATTCCGACGGATCATCCCTTCATCATATACCATCAAAGGCGTGCCGTACGTTTCGACCAACTCACCTGTACTCATCCCACCGATTGTTAAATCCCCTTGAACATTCACATCAACTGTACTCATTTCCTAAACTCCTTTAGACTCTCTAAAAAAACACAAAAAAACCGTATGAAGCAGATGCTCATACGGTTATTCATCAAAGTTTACGGAAACATGATGAAGACTATGTATTAACATCTCTTCAATAGTGCTCCACAACTTGTGCATTGTGACAGTCCAACATTTCTTCAATGCTGGCCCAACAAAAAATAGAATTGGCTATTTTCTGCTTCGGCGATCTGCCTTTCCCAACTTATCCCGGAATCCAATATTCTCAAAGAAGGTACTCTTCATACTCGCGCCTCTATTATCAGAGAGTGACTGATTATTTTATTGGCATAACTATACCATTCTGGTGAAAGAATTGTCAAATGCTTTTCGGATCAGTTTGAAATTTGAAATGTTATGTAGAAAATGAATAGAATGCTATTAAGAATTTACGAGGAAGTGTAAAGATATAAATCAATGTAATTATTAAGACTGGGAGCTTCATTGTGGTCGAACGCGTAGTTTCCATTTTATTCAAAAAGACGCAATAAAGGGCGGGATGGACGCAATTAGCGCTATTTAAGACGCAATTACAGAAAAAATGACGCAATCAGAGATGAAAATGACGCAATCCCAACTCAAATTGGCGGCAGCTGTCGATGGGAACAGCACATTCCCAGCCTGATAGAGCGCATCTCCTCATTTCTCTGCACCTTTCTATAAAAAAGAGGCGCATCCCCGATCGATGCCCCTCTTTCATTCTATTATTTAAAGACTCTTCTTCTCATCCACTGTGTGGCTGCCCATTTGTCGCCGATGACGACCGGTGCCCCGCCATGCAGCGTCAGGTCATTCAATTCTTGGTTGTCATAAAAATATTCAAAGTACACGGCCATTCCTTTTTGGGGAGAAATGGACAGATTCAATTTCGGGAAATAGGTTTCCCCGCCTTCTTCCACATCGTTCAAGTACATGACGAGCGTGCTGATCCTCGGGTTCTTTACCGGTCTTGCCGATGCAGAGAAGAAATCGAAGTGCGCCTTGTATTCCTGACCCGGTTTATAGTTCAGGATCTGCAGGCCCTCCCCGTGCTCGACCGGTATATTCATAATTTGCGAGATCCGTTTCTCGACACGTGTCACCACATCATGGGACTCTTCCAAAAATACCGAACTGCTCGTTCTCAATTCATCCACTGTGCGGGTATTCCCGATTTTCGAGCGTTCCACCCGGTCTTTGGACAGCTGGACAAGTTCGTCACACTCTTCATGGCTCAACACATTGCCTAGCACCACAATAAGCGGCTCTTCCACTTTCGCGATAATCTGTATCTCCCTGTCATCCGTCTTGATTCTATTCCCCGTATGGTGAAAAATCGTTTGTTCCTTTACAGCTATTTCAGTAGTATCCATTGCCAACTTTCATCAACCTCTTATCGTATTTTTAACATTCTGAATTTTTATAGTGGTGGAAGCATCCTTGTATTCTCCCAACCTGAAAAACGATAGCAACAATAGGCATATAACTGTATTCTATTTTTTGGCCGTGTCCTCCTGCGTGAACGTATTTTCATATATTTTACACCTGGGATGACGGGAATTCTATCTTTTTTTTCATGAAAAATAAGGGATTTGTTCAGATAGTATAGGAATGCAGGAATAGCGTGGCTACGGGGGTTCACAGAATGGACATGGGTTGGCGTTGTGGAGTATTTTTGGTGATGAGGGGTGGTGCTCGATTCGGATTTTTGCGTGGGATCCCGAGGTTATGCGTCACTTTCCTGATTTATGCGTCAGATCCCAAACTTATGCGTCACTTTCCTGATTTATGCGTCAGATCCCAAGCTTATGCGTCACTTTCCTGATTTATGCGTCAGACCCCAAGCTTATGCGTCACTTCCTGGTTTATGCGTCAGACCCTAAGCGATTATACCTCATCCCACAACCCACACCCTCCCAAAAAAACAAGCTGCCGAATCCCTCCGGCAGCTCATCAATCACTTTTATTTCTTTAACGCTTCATATTGTACAAGTACTTCTTTCACGATGTCGCTTTCTGCATCCAGTCCGCTCACTTCTTTTAACACATGTGCTGGACCGTGTTCTTTGATCATGCTTTGGATGTCCATTGCTTGCTCATCCTCGGCGTTATCAAACAGCAGCGCCGCGGCGATGGCTTTGGCGAGGTATGAGTAGGACAGGCCTGCTTTTTGGGCTTCTGTTGTCGGACGGATCAGGCGGTCGTCTGGACCGAGCTTACGGATCGGCGCGCGGCCGACGCGTGTGACGTCGTCGTTCAGGTAGGCGTTTTTGAAACGCTCGATGTTTTTGTCGATGTAGGCAAGATGTTCTTTATCATCAAGGCCGTATTGTTTCACCAGGTATGCGCCTGTTTCTTTCAATGTTTCTTTTACCTGAGAAGCGATCGCGTCATCTGCGAGCGTCTGGTCGATCGTTGATTTACCTTGCAGGTAGCCAAGATATGCGATGACTGCGTGTCCTGTGTTGACGGTGAACAACTTACGCTCGATGAATGGCGCAAGGTCTTCGACGATGGTCATTCCTTCCACATGAGGGATCTCTTCTGTCGTTTCGACGACCCATTCGAAGTAAGGTTCAACGAGTACATCCAGTGAGCTTTGATCCTGCATCGGCACGATGCGGTCAACGGCAGAATTGAAGAAGTATACTTTTCCATCAAGTTTCCCGATCGTTTCCTCATCAAGGTTCTCAAGGATATGCTTCTTTAAAATGTCGGTTGCGCCGATTTGGTTTTCACATGCAATCACATAAAGTGGCGCATCGGAAGTGGCTGCATGCTTTTCGATCCCTTTTGCAATCAGTGGCGCGATCCTTGGAAGGATATTCGGTCCGATGGCAGTCGTCAAATACGTTGACGCTGCAATCGTATCGATGACTTCCCCTTCCTGATGAAGGTTGTTCAGTCCTGAAACGTTCTCGATTGTTTCGGTTTCCATCGTTTCAGTCGCCAGTTTCACCTGGTAGCGTCCTTCTTCATTGAGCTTATTGATTACCTGTTCGGCGATGTCTACGAATGTTACATGATAGCCTGATTTGGCAAACAAAGCTCCGATAAATCCTCTTCCAATATTACCTGCTCCAAAATGTACGGTTTGTTTCATCATCATCATTCCTTTATCAAGTTAGTTTGTAAGTAGTCCATGAATAGCTCTTCCAGTTTCTTCACGATGATGGCTTCGTTCGTGGATGAATAAATCATCATGGATATTTGATCTTCGATTAAACTTGTAGAGATCAAGCTGAGGATTTCCTGCTCCCGCCTGCTCAGTTCTTCAGGGGCAAGCATGAGGAGAAGGCTTTTCATTTCCATCTCCCCGCCGTCCATCCCCTTGATCCGGCAAGGTTCATCGAGATGGGCAACCTGAAAGATCAGCTTCTTCACATTCACGTCCCGGCAGTGGAAAAGCCCCATAGGGGTGTTCGGAATGCCGAGTCCGCCCTTTTTCTCCCGTTCAAGGAGATGCTTGACGACGCCTTCCGGATGCTCAAGGAGACCGTCTTTCTCTGCCTGTTCCACCATTTCTCCCAGGATGGAGACGTGTCCGTCACCGCATCCTTTCCTGTACACCCGGAAATTTGAGAGGATGGCTTCCATACTTGAATGGACGTCTTTGATTTCCTGCAAGAGCGTCCTGACTCCGGTTCCCGTGCTCCCGTTCGATCGCTGGGCCGGCCGTAAATACTTTTTCCTCGTCAGCTTCTCTACGTTATTCTGTAGATAGCTTTGGATGAAGCCGATGTCCTTTTCGCTCAGCAGCGGACTGACCAGAATATACTCCACTTCCGTGAAAGGGAGCCTGACCGTGGAAATCACGATGTCATAGTCTAGGAGATCCGCGGTTTGGAAATCCTTGATCGACAGGATTTCCACTCGATTGATCATCGTGAGTTCACGCTGGATGCGGCTTGCGAGCATCTTTGACGTACCGATCCCGGTCGGGCAGACGACAACCGCATGGATATTGACTTTTTCTTCATTCATGAGCATGGCCGATCCGAAATGAAGGACTATGAAGGCCACTTCATCATCGGGAAACGTGATGTCCTTGAACTCTTTTTCCAGACTCTTTTTCACTGCCAAAAACAAGACGGGATATTTCTTCCTGATTTCGTCTGTCAGTGGATTGAAGAGCTCGAGTTCCTGCTGCAGCCTGAAGATGGACGGTCCCATATGTGCAAGCAGTCCCTGGAACAGGGAAAAGTCATCGGACAGGTCCACATGGAGGTCTTCCGATACATCCCTGATCAAATTCTTGATCAGGTGACCTAGGAGAATGCTGTCATAATACACAACGTCCGGTTCCTGCACCTTTGATCCCTTTAATATGACCGTCAGGAATTGCCGGTCCGGGTCGGGGATGTGGACATTCAAGCTCTGTTCAAGCTCGCTGCACACCCTGTCCATCAGGCGGTGCTCATTCGAATCCTCATCCGATTCATACCCTTGCAACCCATAACCTGTTTCGGTCCGCTGAATCGTCAGGCAGATATGGACGATAAGTCCGATGTAGTCACTGTCTGTCAACGTGATCTGTTCTTCTGCCAGCCGGTCACTTACCACCTGATCTGCCTTCACTAGATAGTCAGGATTGAAATATCCAAGCACCGGCTCTGACTGCCGATTGCCCTTTTGCATCCCATACAGGGTCTCGATGATTTCTTCGTAAAAATATACGAGGAAGAAGCTTGCAAGGGCGTGTCGTTTTTCCCCTTCATCGGCGAAAAGTTCGACCCCTACCCCTCTTTTCCTTGTAAGGGTGATGCCGAATTTACCGAGCCAGTCGGCAAGCTCGTCAAGATATGCAGACAGGGTGGTGACGCTTGTACCGAGCTGATTCGCAAGCACCTGCTTTTTAAAAGAAGGACCTTCATGAAGAAGGGTGATGAGCAGATTCAGCTTTCGCTCTTCAGGGGTTTCATCGGTGGGATTCGCCTCCGCCAGATGCTGGATCAAACGATAGATATGTTCATTTTTCCCGTCAATGAAGAGCCCTTCATTGGCGGTGCGCTTCAATTCCAGATGGTATTCCTTTAACATGCTCTCAATGGATTTTAGGTTCCGTTGAATGGTTCTTCCGCTAACATTCAAGAACGCAGAAAGAGAGTAAACGGTATGTTTACCCGATGTTTTTACAATCAATTCAATAATCGCTTTTTCCCTTGATGTAATAAACATTCTCTCCACTCTTTCCCTCAGATTAGCTTTTATCGATACAAATGAGAACAGAAAGGCAGGAATTCCCGCCTTTCTGGATGATGTCTAGTTGCTGTTGATAATGTCTTTCAATTCTTTCGCTGACTTCGCCTGAACCATCTTGTCGACGTTCTCCTGCTCTGAGCAGACTACGGCGATGCCGGAAAGGATCTCAAGGTGGGTACCGTCTTTGCCGGCGATGCCGAAGATCATCTTCGCCTTTTCACCGTTGAAGTCCACTCCGTCCGGAACCTGGATGACTGTGAAGCCGGACTTGATGACCGCTTTCTTCGCATCTTCCGTACCGTGTGGAATCGCAACGTTGTTACCCATATAAGTAGATGTGATTCCTTCTCTTTCAATCATAGCATCTACGTAGCTTTCTTCCACGCATCCTGCTTTGACAAGCGCTTCTCCAGCGAATCGGATCGCGTCCTCTTTTGTTGCAAAAGACTGATTCATGAAGATATTTTCCTCAAGAAGTAAATCCTCTGGATCTGTATTCGGTTCCACAGTTTCCGCTTCTTCCACACCTTCTGCCTGTACACCGCTGTTCCCGTCCTTTAGGCTTGAGATCAGCTTGTCATATTCCGGACTTGATAAGAAGTTATCAACAGAAATATGGTACACATTCGGAAGCTTGTTTTTCGCACGAGGCGTCAATTCTTCCTGTGTGATGACAACCTGGGCATCTGCTGGAAGGTTGCTGATCGATGTGTTCGTTACATAAACGTCAAGATCCGCTTCCTTCATTTTTTTACGGAGCAATGACGCACCCATCGCACTTGAACCCATACCTGCATCACAGGCAAAAACAACTTTGTTCACTTCTGCAGGCATTGTTCCCTGTCCGCCGACATGACCTGCAACAGAACTTTTCTTACCTTTCATTTCTTGCATTTTCTTCGTAGCATTTTCAATATCTTCATCTGATGTCTTGCTGGATTTCAACACGATTGCAGAGACAATGAATGATACGGCTGTTGCCACAAATACTGCTGCAAAGTTCGCCACATACCCCATACCATCTGGAGGAGTAACGGCCGTAATCGCAAGGATACTGCCTGGAGACGCTGGTGATACCAGTCCTCCACCTAATAATACGAGAGTGAATACGCCACTCATTCCACCAAGGATGACGGAAATGAACAGCATCGGTTTCATCAATACATATGGGAAGTAAATCTCATGAATCCCACCTAAGAAGTGAATGATCGCTGCCCCTGGAGCAGACTGTTTCGCAGTCCCTCTTCCGAACAACATGAACGCTAGCAGCACACCAAGACCTGGTCCAGGATTCGCTTCTAATAGGAATAGAATCGACTTTCCACCCTGTTGAACTTGCTCCAACCCGATCGGTGACAGTACACCGTGGTTGATCGCATTATTTAAGAATAAAATTTTCGCAGGTTCAATCAGGATACTCGTTAACGGAAGCAATCCTGCTGCGATCAGCCAATCTACACCCGACACAAGTACCTCTGTGAACGAGTGTACCGCAGGACCCACGCCAAGGAATGCCAGGATGGCAAGAATCCCTCCAAGGATACCCGCTGAGAAGTTGTTCACAAGCATTTCAAAGCCTGCTCTGATCTTCCCTTCTATCATTCCATCAAATTTCTTGATGACATATGCACCCAGAGGACCCATTACCATGGCACCCAGGAACATCGGTGTATCCGGTGCTCCGACAATGACACCCATCGTCGCGATCGCACCCACGACCCCACCGCGCTGGTCGTGTACGAGCTTACCACCTGTATAACCGATCAATAACGGCAACAGGTACGTAACCATCGGCCCTACCAGATTGGCAAGGCTTTCATTTGGGAAAAACCCAGTTGGTATAAACAACGCTGTGATTAAACCCCAAGCGATAAATGCACCTATATTCGGTAAAACCATCGAGCTGAGGAAGTTACCAAACTTTTGTACAGCGACTTTCATATTTGATTGAGCCACTTCTCTCATCCTTTCAAAAATAAAGAATCATTACTTCATTCTCATGATAGGCCCTCATACGTGGCTGATTCAAGGATGATGAAAGCTAACTTTGTCACACCTGTGACGACAAACCTATTGTTTCTCTGTTTTGGGAAGTTATTCTTTGGGGTGGCGGTCGTTTCAGGGGGGATTGGCGGGGATTTCGTGGCAGGGGAGTTGAGTAGTTTTTCGGATGCGTGCTTTGAAGGGGGGTTTTGTTTATTATAGGCTGTTTACGTAAACATTTTGGCTTTTAGACAAGCGAGATGCGGTTGATTTCCGCTCCAGATGCTCGCTTTCCGCGGGGCTGGCGGTGAGCCTCCTCGGGCTTTGCCCTGCGGGGTCTCACCTGTCCATCAGTTCCCGCAGGAGTCGAGCATCTTCCGCTCCAATCAACCATCGAAGATAAAAACCAAAAATTCACTGTATTAACTGCTGACTCATCTTCAGAATAGTAGTGATCACCGTCTATCAAGTACGCTGACTTTGATTCATTGCTATAGTAAATTTTTCATTCCGCAGTCTCAAATTACCTAAGATGCTCACATTAACGTCTGATAATAACAACAATCAATGCGAAAAGAGCCTTATTATTAAAGAATATTCCTTATTTAATGAGCGATTTCACCTTTTCAGGAGACCATTTCTCCAATACGCAGGTACCTTCGACTGGCCAGGCTAACGTTTATCTGCGATATTCCCGATATAACGGCGATATTTTCATTTTATCGGCGAAATCTCAAATATAACGGCGAAATTCCATTTTTATCGGCGAAATCACGATTTTAACGGCGAACGCTCTTTTTCAAAAAATCAATTTCTCTCATTTCCATCCAACACCCTCCCATTCTAAACCCAATTCAACTAAAATACCAGTAATATTCCAATCCATCGTCCATTCACCTACACAAAGAAACCTGCCGGGACGATACCCGGCAGGTTGTCTGTGTACTTAATCCAATGTCACCTTCACATGGTCATCAACATATTTCGTCGTAGTGTATCCGTCGATATTGATCGTTTTGATGGAGACGTCGGCATCTGATGATTCGTTATGGAGTGTAAGTTCCTGTGTTTTTTCAAAATAACGGGGGCGATCCAATGGGTTGTATTCGTAGCTGCCCATTTCATGGATGTTTCCGTCTTTGTCCATCAAAACACCTTCTCCGTTCATACCAAATGAGATACTTTCGTTTTGTTCATAGTCACGGTGGAATCCGTAATTTAATTGTTCAAATATACGGTCTTCCGTCACCTCAAGGGTCAGGGATAGCTTTGCAGGGTTTCCTTCGGTGATTTCATTGATGGTAATGGTGCTGCCTGCGTACTCAAAGGAGGTCGGCAATTCTTTTGGGTCCGGCAGTTTGATATCCTGCTGATCCTCGACTGACAGGTGAAGGGAATTGAACTTTATGTCCAGCTCTTCAGGTTTGTCGAAATAAAAAGAGTCAAAGCTGGTAGAAAGTGTCGTCCAGTTCTCCTGGGTGTTGAATACATCCATAATATTGCTGCCGTACATATCTGCAACCACTTTATTCTCTCCGTCCGACAGGGATTCGAGGAGAAGGAATTCCACCCTCGTATTTCCCTGCTGATTTTGAAAGCTGTATTGGACGACGGTGGAGGTAGGCGCAATGGTGAGTTTATCGATTCGGACCTTGATGCCATCAAGGTCGATTTCTTTATCGATTTTGTGCTCTTGTGATGACTGTTTTTCGAAAGGAATCTCGAAGCTCCAGTCCCCTTCGGCAAAGACCGCTCCCCTCGCATACATTTCACCTAGGCTGGGATCCTGATTCAATTTCATCAGTCTTGCCACATTCATCTTGATGGTCCCTTTGTCCACACCGACCGGCCTCAATTTCATAGTGCCCCTGTATATATTTTTTTGTTCATTATGTATCTCGTCCTGATCGACGGGCATTGAAAAGTCCTGGGGATTTCTCTCCATATTCATGACATCCAATTCATTCTCGATATATACACCTTCATAGGCCTGCATGATATAGCGATTGTCTTCCTTCGTGTCCTCGATTTCATAGAAGATGAGCGTCTGCATGTCATCGGCGACCACACTTTTGATCGTCATTTTCACCCCTTCGCTTTCAGACACCAAATCAAGCCGCTCTGCCAGGTTGTGCTGAAGATAAGGACGAAGCGGTTCAAATTCTTCTGTGTAGGAGTAGTAAAGCTTGGCGAATCCTCCTGTCACGAACCCTGTACAGATCAGCAGGGCGAAGACACCTGCAACGGAAAGCCAGATGGATTTTCTCTTTTTCTTCCTTTTCTCCCTCCGCGCTTCCCTTTCGTTCAGCCTGCTTCTGATACGCTCCATGAATCCTGCAGGAAGCGCTGCGTTTCGGATTAAATCATCTAAGGCGAACGTCACTTCCTGGTAAGATGCCAGATCATCCTGACAGTCGGAACAATGATAAATATGTATTTCGAAATCTACCTTTTCAGGTCGATCCATCGTTCTTCCTAAGTAATCGACATAATGCTTTTGATAATGTTCACAGCCTTTGAATGCTGTACCAAACCCCATGTCTTCACGCAGTTTGCGGATCCCCCTGTAGAGCCTTGCTTTCACCTCATCGATCGTGATATCCAACAGATCTGCAGTTTCTTCCTGTGTACAACCTTTCAGATACACCAATGCCACCGCGTCTTTATCCGCTTCATCCAATTGACGGAGAACCCAGAATGCATCCTCTCCTTCTGAGGTCCCTGAGCGTCCCGCTATCCGCCGGCAGTTTTCCAGGAAAACAGAAGCGATCGATTTTCTCCTCTTTCGTTTACCGGACTGCCGGTGCAACTCAATGATGGATTGATAAAACACATCCTCTATGTCCTCGTCACGCCCGATATACACACGGGCAAGGGCATATAGTTTCTGACGCTCCCCTTCGATGCGGTTGATGATAGATTCGAGCTCACCGCCTGCATCCACACTGACCATCATGGGATCGATTCCGACCTGTGCCATCGTCATCCCTCCTTTTGCAAAATCTCCAACTTTCCTCCTATCAATTATTTCAAAATTCTTACTATCGCACAATCATTTTCTGAATAATTTGACCATACTCTTAAAATTCAATTGACGAATCTCTTCTCCCTCATCTATACTTTTTTTACCAACAAGTCGATATGAAAGAGGCGTGTACATGAAGACTACAGATGCGTTAAGCAATTATTTCCGCTTGCATACGGATGAAATTGTGGACGATTGGCTCAATTCGAGGGAGGGCGATCCATTTTCGATTTTTGACTTAAATGCACCTAAAGATATTGAAGCGAAATTGATGGAAGAGTCCGGATTGTTCGTCCGGTTCACAACTGAGGCGTTGGCATCCCATGCAGAGGAGATTACTCCTGAATTGCTTGACTGGTCGCATACGATTGCCAAGGAGCGTGTGCACGATGGGACGAGCATCGATAAAGTGTTGGAGCAGTTTCAGCGCTTCAGGCTTATCTATTTTCAATACCTGAAAGAATGGCTGCTGGATGAGTTCGACCTGAAGGAGACAGCACATTTCAATTTTATTGAACATTATCATTACCTCTTTGATGAAGTCATCAACACCTTTGTGACGTCGTACAAAAATCATTATGAAAAACGATTGAAGGAGCAAATGGGACTGATCAATGAATTAAGTTCACCTATCATCCTGTTGTCCGACACGATCGGGATTCTGCCCCTCGTTGGTGACATTGATGAACGAAGGGCCAAGTATATCATCGAGCACGCACTGGAAAAATGTATGGAAAAAGAAATTCAGCACCTGGTGGTCGATCTTTCAGCTGTACCGGTCATTGACACGATGGTGGCGCAGAAGATCTTTGAACTGATGAACACACTGACCCTCATCGGGGTACATGCCTTGATAACAGGTATCCGCCCTGCCATCGCGCAGACAGCAGTCCAATTAGGCATTCCCCTTGGGGATTTAACCATTCATTCTTCCTTGATGCACGCATTGAAAAGTCTCGGTTATCACATCAGCCCGAGTCACTGACGATTCAAAAAGAGTCCGGTTCCCTTATGGGAGCCGGACTCTTTACGATCAATCGAGTTCACCTAACTGTGATTTCATATCCAATTCAATCATCTTCTGAGCCTTTGAAAAAGTCAGCACTTCATTCGATACCCAATGATTGTAGAGCTTCGGCAAGGCATTCCGGTGGTAGACCGTTCCTTTCACTTCTGTGAAGAAATAGATGATCAGGAGGTTGACGACTTCCTTTGGAAGAACCGTCTTGCGCTCGATCCCTTTCAAGGAAAGGATGTCGAGCCCCCTTAGTTGGCTGCCAATGACCGTCTCTGCCATATGATAAGGATCGGCCCCTTGGCATAACATCACGAGTTCAGGATTGATATCTTCAAATTTCAAGTGAATTCCCCTCTACTATAGATAGTGAACGAATAGATATACGGAAAGATTATTATATTCCATTATATCAAAAAGACGGGGCATTCAACACGTTCTAAAATGTTAAGTTTTGCTTAACCAAAATTCCATGACTTTCTCCTTACTTTCAGGGAAGACCAGTTTCGTGACATGCTCACCCATCAGGTAACATTCGGTGATCCATTGAGGAATATCGGCATGATTTTCCTTCCATCTCCGCTTTCGTTCCAAAGCATCCTCCACAGACATTTTCACCCATATCTCCCCGGCATCGCCCTCTTCATGGAGATGGGTCGATTGGCTGAAGTATGGCCTTCCATCTTCAAGATGGCTCCGGTTCTTCACCCAAATCATTTGATTCCTCGGAAGAAAACCAATATGGCGAAATGCCAGTCCGGCAGCTTCAGCTGACGCTTCCTCAAGATGACAATAGCATCCCTTCCAGTCCTCCCCTCTTTCGCCGGGAAAGAACATTTCTGATGTATCTACCAACTGGTCCGTTTGGAAGATATTATGGATAGTGCGATTGAGGAAAACCGAATTTCTTCCCTCCTTGCAATCCCATGCCGGTGAGTGGCAGGTAAAGCCGAATGGGTCGAACCGGATTACTTTTACCAGGTTCATAGCACCCCTCCTTCCAGCATGTATATTCTAGGGCCATCATTTCCAAGCACACACTATAATGGTGGGTTTTCCCTCTATAGTATGATATTAAACAATTTCTTATCTTTTATTATAAAAAAGAAAAAGGGAGTTTGCGCTAACTCCCTTTTTCCAGTTTATTTCACCGTTTTTTCATTTAACGCTCTTTCAAGTGTCGACGTCACTGAGATATTCTCAAAAGAAACACCTAACTGGACGGCGGTCTGGGCAATTTCCGGACGGATCCCTGAAAGGGTGCTTTTCACGCCGATCAGGTTCAGGCTGTCGATGATTTGAAATAATTGTTGTGCGACCATCGTATCAACCATGACGACCCCGGATAAATCGATGAATAAATGTTCCAGGTCTTTGTCGACACATGCAGCAAGCGTATTTTCAAGAATATACCGCGCTCTTGCCGTATCAATATCCCCGATCAAAGGAAGGACACCGCTCTTTTTATTCAATAATATAACCGGCGAGCTGAGTTCCTGGATCATTTCCTGCTGAGAATTTAAACGTCTTTGTGAATACGCGTAATTCTCTTCAGCGAACTTTGAAATGACGATACTGAACGTTTTGATGATCAAATCTCTTAAATCCTCAATCTGCTCGGATGAGTTGACACTTCCATATTGATCGATGAATTCCTTTAAAATGTCCAGGTACTGATCCTGGGTGCGAAAAAATTCCCTGAGGATAAAATGGGTAGGTGTTTTTAAATGTTCTTCATCTTGGGCGATTTCCTCTATCCATTGTTCAAAATTACAAAGTGCGTCCTTTCCTTCTTCCTTGAAGAGGACACAAAACCGTTCGTGAAATTCGTGGTTTTGACGCTTCAGCGTTTCTATTACTTTGGAATCAGTGGAGGCATATACCCCTGAAGGATCACTTTTATCAAGTGAATCGTACCAGTTTTCCGTCAATTGCCATGTGCGCTCACTCATAAATTCATAAAATTTTTCCGCTACCTGCATAATCGACCTACTCCCATAAAGTGATCTTACGTTAAAGTCCAAAAAGACTGATCATTTTTACACTTATATTAGTAATGTACTATTACTCTTCTATAAAGAAAAGAAAAAAGATTAACAGTGATAGGAGGGACAGAACGCAACAGTAGACAATATTCATTTTATATTGAATACCACTCTCTAAAATGGAATAATATACCTGTATAAACATTAAGGAGGAATGTCCTATCCGTCTGCCATCACCGCAAATCGAACAATATTATCACACGATAGAAATCAATACGTTCAGCGTCAATGAAACAGAAGATAAACTTGTGTTCAGTACAAACCTGAATGGCAAATACAATGTATGGGCAATGGATTTACCCCACCTGTTCCCTTATCCATTGACGACCATCAATCAGATCAGCAGCCTCGTCCATTTCCACCCGGAATGCCTCATCGCCACATTTGAACAAGACGGAGATGAAAACCAGCAGCTTCATTACCTTCCAATAGAAGGCGGCAAGCCGGTTCCATTTGATGAGGGGGAAGCAGGCTCAACTTGTTTTCATGCGTGCTTCTCGGACAATCATGAAATCTACTATTCATCCAATCATGAAAATCCTTTACTGAATATCTATAAAAGAAATTTAAACGATGAGAAGGCCACCGTTGTCCAAAAGGGGGAGACGGTCCCTATTGTGGTGGCTGCCGTATCTCCCGATGGAGCTTATGTGTTTACTGAAACATACTCAAACACTCACGCAGCCGCGTTCTATCAGAGTGACAAAGGAAAGATTCCTATGGTTCCAGATCCTGACTCACCCCATACAATCCGGGACGTGCTGTTCGTCAACGGGACAGTGTTCTTTACAACCAATTATGAAGATGAATTTTCTTATCTCGCGACTTTCAATCCATCAACCCATGAATTCAGGCCTGTTCTGAAGCTTAAAAATGAAGAACTCACACACATTAAGTGGAGTGAAGCCACAAACAAGTTGGTCATCTCCTCGGAAAAAGGGGTATGCGACCGACTCTATGAATATGACATTTTATCAGGGGAGCTGGTTTCCCTGGAGTCCCCATGTGGGCTCATGAAGAAGATTGTTGTTACAAAGTCGGGGACGCTCTATGTTTTAGGGATTTCTTCAGACAAAACCGATACGATTTACAAGAGGGGAGCAGATGGGAAATGGATTCAGCTCACCAATACGAAAGTGCCGGGCATAAGCGTTGATCGCATGGTCAAACCGGAAATCGTACAATACGACAGTTTTGACGGCCTTTCAATTGAAGCATTGCTTTTCCGTCCTAAACAGGAAAACGGCTATACGATATTGTGGCCCCACGGCGGCCCACAAAAGGCAGAACGGATGAGATACCGCCCTCTTTTCCAATGCCTCGTCCAACAGGGATACACCCTTTTCGCCCCCAACTTCCGGGGAAGCCAATGCTACGGTAAATCCTTCGAAAAAATGGTCGAACGTGACTGGGGGGACGGACCTCGTCTCGATTGCGTCGCCGGAATGGATTGGCTCATTGAAGAAGGAATATCAGAAAAGGGACGGATCATTTCAATCGGCGGAAGCTACGGCGGATATATGAGCCTTCTCCTCGCTGGCAGGCACCCTGAGTACTTCTGCGGGATTGTGGATATCTTCGGCATTTCGAATTTATTCACCTTCCTGAACAATGTACCGCCAAGCTGGGGGACACTCATGGATCAAATGGTCGGAAATCCGGAGAGGGATCACGATAAGCTTGTAAGAGATTCTCCGATCACGTATATCGAGCAGATGAATGCACCCATGTTCATCATTCACGGCCAGAATGATCCGAGGGTAAAAACCGAGGAATCAGAACAGATCATGCACCATTTGAATAAGAAAGGAATCGACGTGGAATACCTCCTCTTTGAAGACGAGGGACACGGCTTCTTAAAGAAACAGAACGAAATAAAGGCATATGAGGGAATCCGGGCATTTCTCGATAAACTGATAAGCGGATAAGGAGAGAGGGACGGACCTCGGGAAGGTCCGTCCCTCTTTTCATATCGTCTTCACGAGCTGGAACAGTACTTTCTCACAGATGTCGATTTCAGAGAGTTCGACATATTCATTGACTATGTGGGCGTTCGTCAGGCTGCCAGGGCCGAAGACCATTGCTTCTGTAGAAGGAGATAGCAGTGAAATAATCCCTGCATCGGTATAAGCGGGGAATCCTTCGTACTGGACATCTTCTCCTGTTACAGTGAGGTATGCTTGAGCGAGTTCCCTGCAGAAGTAGCTGTCAAGAGGTGTTTCCAAAGGCGGCCTTGCAAGTCCTTTTTGTTTGAACGTCACACTTACCCCCGGAACTAGCTTCTCCCCCTCTTTCACCGCTTCTTCCAGGAACTCCTGAATGTTCCCGACCGTCATTGGAGGGACAAGCCGGAAATCCAGTTCTGCCCGGCAAGAACGGGGAACCATATTGGTCTTTTCCCCTCCCGCTATTTTCCCGACGGTAACCGCCGTTTTCCCAAGGGTTTCATGATTGTATGGGAGCGCATCGATTTGAGATTTGATAGACATGATGACAGCACTCACGGCATGGATCGCATCCAGCCCAAGATGAGCATAACCGGCATGGGCACTCTTGCCCGCCGCCTCGACATCGAACCAGACGGTGCCTTTATGAGCCGGGGCGATATGGTTGCTTGTCGGCTCTGTCGCAATGATCATGGCGTCGTCCGGCAGGCGTGCCTTCTTCACAAGATCCACTGCACCGGCCATTTCAGGCCCTTCTTCATCCACTGTGACACATACATAGAAATCACGGTTCAATGTAAGCTTTTCCTCTGATACTTTCTCCATTACCTTCATCGCGACCGCCAGGCCACTTTTCATATCACAGGAGCCCCGTCCATACATCTTTCCGTCGATGATGTCCCCTCCGAACGGGTCCATATCCCATCCTTCACCTGCAGGCACCGTATCCATGTGGGCGATCAATACGATGGGTTTCTCTCTGGAAACCCCTTTATACTTCGCGATGATATTCGGCCTGCCTTCAGAAACTTCTTCATAGCTCACTTCAACATTTCCAAGCTTATTAAGCCAATTGTATACGTAATCCCCGCACTCCTTTTCTACTGTCAGCGGATTTTCTGTGTTAATCCGGACGAGGTCCTTCACCAGCTGTACCGTATCTGTTTTCACTCTCATTCTCTCCACTCCCTATGAGCCGATTTTTCGATATTCTTCTGCGATCTGAACGGTTTTCTGTTGGGTGAAGGCACTGATCGCCACCACAATCACCACATTACAGATCAAACCCAGAATCCCTGCATGAATGTCCATCGGAGTCGTCTCTGCAATCAACTGATAATAATAGTTTACAATTGTACCGACAATCAGGCCGGTGATGACAGCGGGACCCGTGACCTTTTTCGAATAAAGGGCACCGTATACGCCAGGTGCGAATTGCACAATCGATCCATATGCACCGAGCAACAGTGCGATGAGGCCCTGCCCGCCAAACACAGTGATAAAATAGGCGAGTCCACCGACAACGAACACCCCGATTCTCATGAGCAGCAATGTCGTTTTATCGGACAGGCCTGGCTTTGCATTCTTAATGACCCCATCCGTGAATTCAAGTGACGCACTATGTGTGATGGCGTCTGCCGTAGACATGGCTGCCGCGAGAGCACCGGCGCCTACCAGACCATACACCCAGCCGGGCAGGCTAAGGACCGTCGTGATCAAATATGGAAGGATTTCATCCGGTGCACCGATGTCAGCCGGATTGACGATATTCACCGCGGCAAACCCTACAAATAATAACGGAATCAGAAACAGGGCGAAAACAGGATACACCAATACCGTTTTCTTAATGGTACGGGCATTTGACGCATACGATTTTGAGAATAGATGCGGCCACATAAGAAAACCGATCAGGGATACGAGTATCGTAGTGGTATAGGCTGTTCCTGACATGGTAGACCCTTGACTTCCAATTTCAAAAAATGTCGGATTGTCCTGTACCAAATTTGTAAACATCCCACCGACGTTGTCGTGGAGTTTATTTACAATCGCCAAACCGACAACCCAGGAGATGACGATCATCAATATCCCTTGAAACACATCAGACCATGCCGCTGCCCTCAAGCCTCCGGTTGCCACATATACAACAACGATCCCATATGCGAGAAGGGCACCAAGCCACAGCGGGATACGTCCTTCTGTCATGATATTGAAGATATAGGCCATGCCTTTCATCTGTGTGGCCAGATATTGAATCGAGGCGAATAACGCAATGAACCCGACCAGGATCGGAAGGGTTTTCCCCCCGTATCTTTTCTTCATAAATCCTGCAACTGTATAAATATTATATTTACGGCCGATTTTTCCGATTTTAGGGCCGATGATATACCATGGAAGAATCGCAAAAGCAGTATAAGTTAAAATATAAAGTGCAGGTGCACCTTTGGAGTATGCCCAACCCGGCGCACCGAGAAATGAGAATGCACTGAAGACAGCCCCTCCCATCAAGAACCACATGACGATAAGCCCAAGACCTCCGCCTGCAACCGTAAACTCATCGAGTGAATGTTTATCATGGCCTCTTCCGGCCATCACACCAACTACCAGCGCAATCACAAGGTAGCCGATCATCATGATCATCGCAATCTGCCAATCCGCCATTAATGTACCTCCTCTTCATCTTTATCAGGATCAATCCGGTAAAGAAACAATACGATCAGGAATGTAATGATGATCCAGAAAATGACCCAGAACACTGAAAAAGGCATCCCCATCACAATCGGTGTTGCCCGGTTTCCAATTGAAAACAATGGAAAAACCAATAAAAGAAACGGCACAATCAAAGACAAACAATAGATCTTTATGAACTTACTTTTACTCATCGGACACCCTCCTTATGGTGACGGGACAGAAGTTTGTCCTTCTGTCCCGTCAAGCCAGCTTATTTTTCATTCACTACTGCTGAATCGTTCTTCCTCCGCACACTCCTCCCTTCTCCCTGACTGATCCGCAAAGCCGTCGCATACAAAAGCTCCACGCCTTTTTCAATGTCATCCATTTCCGCAAACTCCAGGGGATTATGGCTGATCCCTTTTTCACAGCGGACGAAAATCATACCGTAATCACTGATATAAGACATGATCAATGCGTCATGAAACGGCCCGCTCATCAATGTCGGGGATTGGAATCCCAGTTTTTCATCTTCCTCCTTCATGATCATTTTGATCCAGTCGGCACAATACCTCGGCTCACTCCGGGTATCCTCTTTGATGTCGTATGTAAGGTCATACGCTGCCGCCGATTCTTCAATGATTTTGTACAGCATTTGTTCCAAGTGGTTCCGTGCCTCAAGATCGATATCCCGGAGATCGACGGTGAACTCCACTTTTTCTGCGATGATATTTCTGGAATTCGGGAAAACCTGCATGCTCCCAACCGTCCCGACGGTTGTGTCTGTTCCTTCTGCCTTTACCAATCCATCGAATTTCCTGATGATGTCTGACGCTCCGAGCAGGGCATCCTGCCTCATCGTCATCGGCACCGATCCTGAGTGACCGGCAAATCCCTCGAGTGTCACGGTCAACCAAATCGGTCCCGAAATCCCGGATACAATCCCGACAGGCTTCCCTTTCTCTTCAAGGACCGGCCCCTGTTCGATATGAAGCTCCAGGAACGCCTCGATGTCCCCTTTTTTGTAGACAGGACTTGCCGTCAGGTCTGTTTCGACCCCGAATTCCTTCAGTGCTTCCCGCCTCGTGACACCCGATTTATCTTTCCGTTCAAGTTCCCCTTCCTCGAGCATCCCTGCCAGTGCCCTGACACCAAAGATTCCTTTGTTGAAACGGCTCCCCTCTTCATCGGAAAAGCAGATCACTTCGATTGTCCGTTCAGGGCTGATCCCGTTATCCTTCATACTGTGGATGACTTCGATGGCACCCAACGCCCCTGCTGTCCCGTCAAACCTTCCGCCGTAGGGTTGAGAGTCAATATGTGAGCCAAGCACCAGTATCGGTTTGTCTTTGTCTGTCCCCTCTATTTTTCCGATTAAGTTGCCAAAACCATCGATCCTTGAAGTCAAACCGGCATCTTCCATCCATCCCTTCACCAGTTCGACCCCCTGACGGTCTTCCTTTGAATGGGCCAGGCGGCAAACTCCGGTCTCCCCGATCTTTCCGATTTCCGCTAATTCCTCCAGATGACGCTTTAATCGATCACGATTGATTGACATGTAATCACCCTTTGTCATGTAATTTTTATAGACTTATAGTAAGTTTAATTTGAAAAAGCACGGGTTTCATTAGACACTGTGTCTAAGAAAGAGCAAGATTATCATACAGGATGGCAAAAGTGATGGAATATTCAGAAATATAAACATAAAAAAATACTTTCCTCCCTCCCTGCTCCTGAATCATCCCATTACACCGTTTCACTAGTTTCTAGACCCGGTGCTTTGATTCCTGCTTGCATTGGAAATTGGAGCGAAGTGCTCATATACAAAAAAAGAGCTTACCCCGTTAAAGGTAAGCTCCAAATTCTATCCATCAGGACGTGGCACGTGTCCTGTCCCCGCGCCCGAGCATTCCGAAGAAAACGAGCACCGATACGAGGATCAACCCGAGGGAAGCGGTTGTGATGGAGAACATCTTAAGGACAACGCTGACGGCCACCACAATGTAGAGGACAGCAAGCATCCGCTTGACGACGTCTCCTGAGAAACGCTTCAGCTGAATCGAGCCGATCGGCGTTCCGATCAGGGCCCCGATGATGAGCAGGATCCCGTGCCGGTAATCCAGTGTTTCCCCCGAGTACATATACGACGTGATACCGGATAAAACAATGATGGATGCGGCCGAAATACTCGTGCCGATCGCTTTGTTCAGGTTGAGCTTCAGCCACTTTGTCAGTAATGGCGTCATCACAAAACCACCGCTGACGCCCATCAGGGATGAAATGATCCCGGTCGATAAGCCGATGACCGGAACAGCCGATTTTCCTTTTGTTTTTGAATTCTGTTGCCGTTTACTTAAGAACTGATACGCAAACCAGCTCAATATACCAATATATACGACCGAGATAAAAGTGGATGCCCCGTTGATTTCATCAAGCCATTTCACAAAAGGGACGGTGACGACTGATCCGACGACTCCCGAAACACCCAGCATTATCGCTAATTTCACATTTACATTCTTCAAGCGGATATGTGACAGCGTCCCTGTCACCGTCGATCCCAATGTAAGCATCAGGGATAAGGTGATCGCCTGGCTCGGTTCATACCCAAGGACGAGCAGGGTCGGTGTCAGGACAATCCCGCCTCCTATTCCAAAAAATCCTGACATGATGCCGATGACGGCACCGCCTGTCATAAATAAAATCCATTCCATGTCGTTTCACTTCCTTCGTCTTTCATTATACATCCCGCTCACTTATAATAGAAATGAATAATGATAATATAAACGATTACGTTTCTTAATAGAGGAGGATATTTATGCAACTGGATTGGATCAGGAGCTTTGTCACCCTCGCACAGCTTCAGCATTTTACAAAAACAAGTGAATTCTTGAACTTGTCTCAGCCGACTGTAAGCGTCCATATAAAGAAGCTCGAGCAATATCTGGGTGTCGCGCTCATCCACCGAACCTCAAACAACCAGCTCTTTCAATTGACGCCGGCAGGAGAGAAGGTGTTTGAACAAGGGAAACAGATGATCGACCTGTGGAGATCGATTGAACAAGTGACAGAGAAAACAGAGGAAGTCCAATTACGGATCGGATCCACACACACGGTAAGCGATGTACTCCTTCCCGACTTTGTCAAAAAAATCAAGGTCCTTTATCCACACGTCCGCCTTCAGCTGATGATCCATAACCATGACACGATTGTAGAAGCACTCCATGATCAGGAACTTGACCTTGCCCTTGTGGAAGGAACAAAGGGACTGGACCCGTTTCACGCCGAAGTGATCAGCCGTGATGAACTCAGGTTCTTCGCAAGCAGCCGGATGAATCTCCGCTCATCCCCCATGATCCTCAGGGAAATCGGATCAGGAACAAGGGAATATGCCGATGAATTCTTGCGATCAGAACGGATCATCCCCGCTGAAATCCTACAGGCAAGCAGTCATTACTTAATCAAGCAGCTTGCCGTCAGGGGCCTCGGCATCGCTTTCCTGTCAAGCTCCATGGTCAAAGAAGAAGTGCAGCAAGGAAAGCTCGTCCCCATCGACCCATACGTCATCCACCGTCCCTTTTATGCCGTCTACCAGGAAGACGCTGCCCTGGTCTCCATCATAAAAGAACTGGTGAGCGTCATTGAAGGAAAGTGAGAGAGGGACGGACCTCCAAATGGAGGTCCGTCCCTCTTATCAATTCTTCGTGATTTCCCCGACGACTTGTTTCAGTGAGGATACTCTGTCCTGTAATGCATTCACGATTTCGTCAACGGACGATACGGTTGCAGCCTGTTGAGTCGAATACGTGGAGATTCTTTCTGTATTGGACAGTGTTTCTTCTGAGAACCCGTGCATTTCCGAGATTTTATTCATCATTTGCTGTGAAGATGACTTTAGCTTTTCCGCTGTCTCCCCCACATCGGTGATTTGTTTCTCCACACGGCTGTTTGCTTCGATGATCCCCTGGAAGACTTCATTTCCTTGTTGAACGGCAGCCAGGCCATTTTCCACTTCTTTCGCATTTTCAGCGATGGCCTGCGTCATTTTCTCCATCTCTTCCCTTAACTTTGAAACGACGCCGCCGATTCCTTTGGTGGATTCTTCTGTCTCATCAGCCAATTTCCCGACTTCTTCGGCTACAACTGCAAAGCCTCTTCCATGCTCCCCGGCCCTTGCTGCCTCAATGGAAGCATTGAGGGCAAGCATCTTCGTCTGCCCTGAGATATCTGAAATCGTCGTCGAAATTTGCTCGATTCGCCCAGATTGTTCTTTAAATCCGACAATGAGAGCATTTACTTCATTCACCAACCCATGAATGGCGTTCATTTTCCCCACAATGTGATCCATCGACCGCTTTCCTGTATCCGCCTGCCTGGTCGTGATTTCCGATGATGCCTGGATTGACTTAAAGGCATCAATGATCGTCGTGATCGCTGAGCTGACTTCCTGGAAAACCTGTTCGCTTTGTTCACTGCTTCTCAGCTGGCTTCTGGCCCCTGACGTCAATTCATCCATGGATGAAGAAACCTCAAGACTGGCAAGCGTCGATTCCTTTGCCCCGGTAGCAAGGTTATCGCTATATGCATTCACTTCCGCCACCGTTTCATTCAAGTGACGGAGCAGACGCTCGGTGTTCTGTTGATGAAGCTGATTCTCTTCTTCAAGGACTCTTGTCTGCTTTTGCTTGGAGTTGATCAACAGAATCGTGGCCCCACTCGTAAAGATTAAATACAATGCGTGAATCATCAATAAAGAAAAACGATAGTCACTCGTCCCGCAAATCAGTTCCGGAAATAAAAAATAGCCAAGCAGATGATGAACCGAAAAGATCACGGTGCTGACGACAAGTAATTTTATAGAATCAAAGAAAGCGATAAAAGCGACAACCATAAAGATCGAAAAATGATATTCTACTAATCCGTCCCCGCCTGCAATGATTGAAATACTGCTGAATGTAAACGCCAGGGTTAATAAGACCGCGCCCTTGTCTCCTTCATCCTTTTTATACACATACAGCGCCCCGATGAAAAACAGGACAGGAAGCAGCATGATGACGTTCTGCATGAGTGATAAAGAAGGCGTCAGTGCTCCTGTTATCCCCTTCATATTGATATATGTTTCAAGAAAACCGAAATAACGGTGCAATACGTGCGTACCGATCGAGAGAAGTACTGAAAACAATCCCAAATAGAGCAAAACTTTATGTTTTTTCATTTTATGTCCCCTTTTCTGCACGAAAATTGACATAAAAAAACTAATCAAACACAAGTGTCTGACTAGTCGGTTGCGCTACTAACTCCACATTATCCAAGCGCCCAAATACGGATAATCCTTCTTCGTCCCTCGTTTTTTTATGTATAAAGAGTATATCGACCCGTTCGACGCTTTGTTTAGCTACTCCACAGAAGAAAGACCCCGCTTCAACATCCGGATCTGCCCCCTGTGACTGATTTCGTCTTCCATCACATGAAACCAAAGATAATAGTGATTATAGGGAACCCCGTTGCCCCATTTCCCTTCTTCATAAAGCCATTGATCGTTTCGTTGTTTCAGGCAGGAAAGCGTACGGTCCCTCACCTCTGCAAGTTCATCGATATAATATTCAACGGGCTGATGTTTGATGGTCCGTCTTCCCTCTTCTCCCAAAGCCAGCGCTGGCCCCCATTTCCCAAGTTCCGCTTCAGTCAAATCTCTTCCTTCAAAGGAAATCACCTGATGAACATACTCGATCGCAGCCATATGCATCAGCAGGGCCCCAATCGTATTAGCATCTTCATCCACTCTCCCGTCCAGCTCAACCTGCTTCAACCCCTTGACCTCTTCAAGCGTCACTCCCCTCGCATGCTCCAGCATCCACACAAGCTCTCCTATTCTTTCAGTAAATCCCTGATCCGTTTTCACCCGATAATCAACCATGTTATAACCCCCTGTTCATTTCTCCTTTAACATTACCAATTTCCTGTAAAAAGAATAGACTGATAATCTTTGGTTAAAAATGGTATAATGAAATTATACAAGAGGTCCGTCCCCCCGATTCGGGGACGGACCTCTTGTTTGTCATTCTTCATAGCTCAGCCATAACATCATTGCTTCATCGAGTTCCTGTACGAGATGAAGCTTCCTTCCATGCAAATGATTCAGTTCTTCGTAAGGTAGCTGTTCTTCAGCCATTGTGAGATCCAGTTCGCTCACTTCTTGTTCGAGGCGGCTGATTCTCTTCAATACCCTTTCCCGAACTGCTTCAATGCTGGTATCCCCTGACTTCAATGCTGGTTTTTCACTTGTTGCATTTCTTTGCGGCGGTGACTGCTTTTCTTTTTCTCGTTTGTAGTCGTCGTAATTGCCGTCATAGCTTTTCATCCCACAGTCTTCTATAGCGAGTATCCTTTCAGCCATACGATTAAAGAAGTAGCGATCGTGGGAAATGAAGAAGACCGTTCCCTCAAAATCCTCTATCGCTTCCTCAAGGGTCTCGATGGAGTCGATATCAAGATGATTGGTCGGTTCATCAAGGATTAGCAAATTGACGTCCTGGAATAACAGCATCGCAAGCTTTAATCGGATCCTCTCTCCCCCTGATAAATGCATTACTTTCTTAAAGACACTCCCTTTATAGAACATAAACTTTGCAAGATATTCTCGGGCTTTACCCTCTACGATTGAAATGTCTTCCCTGAAGCAGTCGAGGACGGTGCTTTCTTCCCTGTTGAACGTGATATGTTGAGGAAGATAGGCCGCCTTTACGTTTGCGCCAAATTCAATTTTTCCATCCTCAGGCGTTTCTTCACCAACGAGCATTTTGAGGAAAGTCGTTTTCCCGCTCCCATTCGGACCGAGAAGACCGACTCTTTCCCCGAACCGGATCATCACATCCATGTTGTTAAAAATCATCCTGTCGCCAAAGGATTTCGATACGCCGTATGCCTTGATCGTCTCATTTCCTGACCTCTCAACAGACTTTATATCCAGCCGCATATTCCTTCGCTCAAATATCGGTTTATCAATATGATCCATTTTGTCGAGCTTCTTCTGGACACTTGCCGCCCGCTTATAGAACTTCGTATTATCCGCTCTCTTCGCCCAGTCCCTTAAACTCATCACCGTCTTTTCCATACGATGGATCTTCTTCTGCTGCTCCCTGAAATGCTCATATTGGATGCGCATGTTCTCTTCCTTCTGAAGGACAAATGAAGAATAGTTCCCTTTATAAGTGATTGCTTTCTTATCTTCGATTTCCACAATCTTCGTCACGACGTGATCAAGGAAATAGCGGTCGTGGGAAACGACGATGACCATCCCCTTGTAACTTTTCAAGAAACCTTCCAGCCACTGGATGGCTTCCATGTCCAGATGGTTCGTCGGCTCATCCAGCAGCAGGATATCAGGCTGGTGTATCAGGAGCTTCCCGAGCACGACCGTCGTTTTCTCCCCTCCGCTTAACTGATCGAAATCCCTCTCCAAGAAGCCCTCGGTAAATCGAAGTCCCGTGCACACTTTATTTGTTTTCTCTTCTCTTTCATATCCACCCTTCACCTCAAACAATTGAGTCAATTCACTGTATTGATTCAACGTTTTCTCAAGCTCTGCCCCCTGTAACACCTTCATTTGTTCTTCCAACTCATGCATCTTGCACTCCAGTCGATCGATTTCCTCAAACGCCCCATTCAGTACTTCCCTGACGCTCATCCCATATGGATACCGGGGAGCCTGCTCCAGATAAGCGGTCGTCGCCCCGGGGGACATGTGAATCAAACCTTCATCGTACCCATGACTGGACGTTTGTGGATATCCCGGATAGTAATGCATCGGTTCAATACCGGCAATCAACTTTAGCACCGTACTCTTTCCACTCCCGTTCGCACCCACGATGCCGATCTTTTCACCCTGATACACTTCTAACGAAACATCTTCGACAACGAGCGTAGCGTCCATATATTTTTTCATCCCATTCACTTTCAGTTCCAACATATGCGTTCCTTCTTTCATCCATATTAGTAGCTACGCTGCTTATGGACGGGATCAAGAAGGCTTACTCTATTCATTAATAAAAAAAGACCGCAAGAAGGGTTTCCTCCTCACAGTCCCAGTATCATCTTGTTCATGAAGCAAAGCATGCTAAAGAAACACATCTGTGTCCCTGTCTGCAGGCACTCCATAACAAGCATCATCCGATATCAGTAAAGTAAGTTACCTTCTAATTGCCCGGATTCCATAAAGAGCATAACAAATAAACCTATCCAAATAGGCCCTTTCAAGCTCAATAGAAAATCGGTATTAATTTAAAATTAAATTAATCAGCAATTAGTTGGTTCCATAAACTTACTTCACCTCCAAAATTTTCTTAATTGTCGCATTTTTTTGTGTCTTTGTAAATGAGATCTTGTATGTTCTATAACAAATATTTTTCAATCAGATTGATACTCTCCCTTTTCCTAAGAACCCTCCGTATCGATATGAATTCCCAACTGTTCACTTTTGCAAAAATACCACAGACAAACTCTATACATTGAAACCCCTTTCACTATGTTCAAATAGCACTTATACTTATCTCAAATGATGATCATCAAATTCAAACAGTACAATATTGCAAAAAACAATAATTAACGAAAATGAATAAGGAGGATCCTCATGGTATTGGATAAAAGACGTGCACACTTATTATCCATCATTCAGCGTTCGACCGAACCAATTCCTACAAAAGAATTGGTTGCCAAAATGAATTTATCCCAAAGAACCATTTATTATGACATTCAACATATTAATAGCTGGTTAACAATAAAAAACTTAGAACCAATTGAGAGTAGACATGGAAAGGGTCTATTTTTACCAGCAACATCTAAATCCAAGCTGTTGCATTACCAAGATCATAGTTTTGAAGATTGGCAGTATTTATTATCTAAGCCTGAAAGAGAAGTCCTGATTAAGGCGGCCATCTTATTAGAAGAAGATGGCGCCTCTATGCAAAGGTTTATGAATCTAACAAGTTTGAGCCGAGGCACGATTTCAAAGGTTATTAAATCGATTAAGCAAGACTTCAATGAATCGGGCTTACTACTTTATTACCAGAAAGGAACAGGCTATCAATTGGAAGGACCTGAAGACGCAAAGAGAACAATGCTTTCCAACATCCTGGCAACCATTTTCTCCAATCCAGAGTGGCAAAATGTTCGGAATGAAGTTTATAAGATGATTCAACCAGAAGCTGCTACTTGGTCTGAAGAAACGGACGAAAGACACTTGGTAAGAGAGGTTCTTTTTGAAGCTGAAACTGAGTTAGGCTTAACGTTGACAGATGAAATGGTAGAGATACTCACCTTACAGATCTTGATGATTATAAAACGAATGGAGCTTAACCAATATATACATGTTCCACAGACAGAAAAAGATATCTTGAAACAAACTGAAGCATTTAAAGCTGCCTTGCATATTTCGAGAAAACTTGAAGAGACAAGAAAAATTTCTTTTCCTGATGATGAAGTTTCTTTTATTACTATGAACCTGCTGGGTTCAAAGGTTCAGCATGACAATTTTAATCGCTATACAGAAAAAGAATTAGCCGGCCTGAAGAAAGTCGTTCAACTGATGATTGATGATTTTCAACTTTACTCCTGTGTAGTGTTTGATGACCGACATGGACTGAAAGAAAATCTGATATCTCATATCAAACCAACATATTATCGGCTTAAATACGGTCTTCAGATTGTGAACGATTTAGCAGACAGTATCCAGAATGCTTATCCTGATATCTTTCATTTGACTAAAAAGGTGATGAAACATCTAGAGCTGTATGTCGGTAAAAATATTCCTGATGAAGAAGTAGCTTATATTACCTTGCACTTTGGTGGCTGGTTAACGAAAGAGAAAAAGAAGATCGAGACAAAGTTCAAAGCACTTATCGTTTGCGAAAATGGGATAGGCACTTCCAATATGCTTCGTACACAATTAGAAAATTTGATTGCCGGTTTAAATGTTATCAACACGATTTCCATGAGGGAATATCGAACAAATGATTATGAAGTAGACGTCATATTTTCAACAAATTATATCAAAGAGAAAAATACACCCGTTGTCCATGTCCCGGCAATATTAACTAACCAAGAAAAAGAACGTGTCATTCAATTGATGAACAAGCTTTTTATCTCCAAGGCACCTAAAAAAAGCACCACCGATCACTTAATGGAATTAATTAAACAATATGCGACCATCCACCATGAGGATTCATTAAGAAAAGAATTGGTCAGCTTATTAGAACAAACTACTCCACGAGTAAAGGAGCTCAGAAAGCCTATGCTCAATGAACTATTGACAGAACAAACTATAAAACTCAAAGACAGCGTAACCAGCTGGGAAGAAGCAATTAAAGTGGCCAGTCAGCCCTTAATAGACAAACAATCGATCCGCCCTGAATATGTTGACGCAATGATTTCAAATGTGAAAGATTTAGGCCCTTACATTGTCATTGCTCCCAATATTGCCATTCCCCATGCACGACCAGAAACTGGAGTCGAACAACTTAGCATGAGCTTCTTGAGGCTTAAAGAGCCAGTATACTTCTCAAAAAAGGAGAAACACCGGGCACAGCTAATCATTGTTCTTGCGGCAATCGATAATCAAACCCACCTTAAAGCATTGGCACAACTAACAGAATTGTTATCCAGTGAAGGTAATGTAGAAAGATTAGTTTCAGCAAGCGACGCTCAGACTATAGTCAAATTAATCAATCAAACAGTTGAAGTATAATTTCGAGGAGGAAAAATAATGAAAAAAGTATTAGTAGTATGCGGAAACGGCTTAGGAAGCAGCATGATTGTAGAAATGAATGTAAAAGCGGCACTTAAAGATATGGGGAAAGAAGCGGATGTGTCACACACAGATTTAACTACAGCTAAGACTGAACAAGCAGATCTATTTATTGGTTCAGAAGATATTGTAGAAAGCCTGGAAGATGGACGAAAAAATGTGGTGAAGTTGAAAAATTTAATGGACAAGAACGAACTCCGTATAGCATTGGAACAAAATATGTAATCCTAGATAAACAAAGGAGGAGTATACATGGTTGATATTATAATGAAGGATATTTTAGGTACACCTGCGATACTTGTCGGCCTATTCGCCTTGATCGGACTACTTGTCCAACGGAAGAATTCCGGGGATGTCGTTGCCGGAACTCTTAAAACGGTCATGGGCTTTGTGATTTTGGGAGCAGGGGCAGGTGTACTCGTTCAATCCCTAGGTCAATTCAGCAGCATGTTCAATAAAGCTTTTGAAGTAGACGGTGTTATACCTAACAATGAGGCCATTGTGGCCCTTGCCCAGGAAAGCTTTGGAACAGAAACCGCGATGATCATGCTGTTCGGTATGATTGTTAACATTCTCATAGCCCGCTTCAGTCCTTTTAAATATATATTCCTAACCGGCCATCATACCATGTTCATGGCCTGCTTGATCGCTGTTATCTTAACCACAGGAGGTTTTTCCGGAATACCGCTGATCATTCTCGGTTCGATTATCCTAGGGTCACTCATGGTATTATCTCCTGCGATGCTACAGCCATTCACAAAGAAAGTCACCGGTTCTGATGATTTTGCTGTAGGTCATTTCGGCTCAATTGGTTATTTGGCTTCCGCACTTGTCGGTAAAGTGGTTGGAAAGGGGTCAAAATCTACAGAAGAAATCAAAGTTCCGAAATCACTCGGTTTTCTAAGAGATACATCCGTTTCTGTCTCGCTAACAATGGTCATCCTATTCTTCATCGTGGCAGGTGCAGCAGGACCTTCCTTCGTTGAGGGAGAATTGAGCGGTGGTCAGAATTTCCTTGTCTTCGCATTTATGCAGGGTATTACATTTGCAGCAGGTGTTTATATCATCTTAGCAGGAGTGCGTATGCTACTTGGAGAGATTGTTCCAGCGTTCAAAGGAATCGCTGACAAAATCGTCCCAAATGCTAAACCCGCACTTGATTGCCCGGCCATCTTCCCTTTTGCAGGAAACGCAGTCATCATCGGTTTCTTATTCAGCTTTATTGCCGGTCTGGTGAGTATGATTTTTCTCCCTTTATTAGGGTTGAAAGTAATCGTACCAGGACTTGTACCTCACTTCTTTACAGGAGCAGCAGCCGGTGTCTTTGGCAACGCAACAGGTGGACGAAGAGGTGCTGTCTTAGGCTCTATGGCAAATGGCGTGATGATCAGTTTCCTTCCAGCCCTATTACTACCTGTATTAGGCTCACTTGGATTCCAAGGAACGACGTTTGGAGACGCAGACTTTGGTATAGTAGGAATTGCTCTTGGTAATTTAGTAAATATTGTTGGCTCAAATATTGTAGTATTCTCAGCTGTTATCTTCATTTTAGCAGCATTGTTTATCATAGGCTTTAAATCAAAGACAAGCCAAAACAAAAAACAGACAGAAGCAGCATAAGTATTCAAAACACTCGTTTCCTCTCTTCAGGTTACGGGTGTTCTTTTGTTATACGAGTAATAAATACCGGGTGCATACTTCACCTATCACCGGTCTCCATATGGTTTCCCATTTCTCTATTTGAACAATTTATTATCTGACTATACTGTTTAAATTCGATACCACAAGGGTCTTTGACTCCCTGAGTTATACACTATATAGTTAAAATTGTAAATTCTATAATATTGTGAGTGAGCAGTTTTCTTGAATAAGGATAAATTAAACCAGGAGGAACAAACATGAAAGCCTTCACCGAATACCTATCCAACATCCCAGATCCCCACCAACAAGCCCGCACTAAAGAAGTATTAACCTGGGTAGCAGACAAATACCCAAACCTCGTGCCGAAGATCGCTTGGAATCAGCCTATGTTCACCGATCACGGCACGTTTATCATTGCATTTAGCATATCTAAGAAGCATTTGGCCGTGTCTCCTGAGAAGGAAGGCATCGTTCATTTTTCCGATGAAATCGTGAAGAGTGGATATGATCATACGAAAATGTTGATGCGTATCCCGTGGGATCGAGCTGTTGATTACTCATTGCTCGAAAAGATGATTGAGTTCAACATCGCGGAAAAAGCAGATTGTGAGACATTTTGGAGAAAATCGTGAATAAGGAAAAGGCGTGATCGTAGATGATCACGCCTCTCCTTTTATCGCCAGTCGTTCCCGTTTTGACGTATGAATGCTATATCTTTTTGATAATGATCGTAATGTCCTTCCTCGATCATCTTTTGAAAGGCACTGTCCCCTTCGGCTGCTTTTCGTTTCATGTAGTGGCATAATCCTTCCAGCCGACGAATGACCATCTCTACGAAACCATTTTCGATTCCTTCCATCCCATACGCTTCAAAGAACACTTCTATCCTTTGCTTTTTCCCTGCAGCATCTTTCCCTTCATCATAGTGAACGGCCTCGCCTGCTTCGTTATGATAATGCCTGCTTAACGGAATGCACGTGTAAAGGGTATAGGCGATATCCCACAGCCTCGGTCCAGGTGCGGCAACGTCGAAATCAATGATCCCCGCCGGTTTCTCATTTTGGTAAATAATATTGTAAACGGCAAAGTCATTATGGCAGATCACTTCCACCGGGTCAGGCGTGTTGTCCATCGGCTGCCAATCATCAGGCACCGGGAAATCACTGACGGCATCGTGGTAAAGGCGCATCATTTTCGCAATTTCTCTTAAAGACTCATCGGACCACATATATTCCTTCAAAGGATAGTTACCACCCTCTCCCTCAATAAAGGATAATATTTCTCTGCCCCGTTCATCAATTCCAAGAAATTTCGGCGCATGATTGTATCCTTTCCTCTCCAAGTGCTTCAGGAGCTGATGGATATTCCCACTCTCAGGTTTTACTGCACGTCGAACGGTGTCTCTCAAACGATAGACGCTTGAAACATTTCCCCCTGACAACTTTTCTTCCATTTCGTTTTTCATATAAAATCCCCCTAAAATAGGGACATGATGATCCGTCAATCGAGATGATTGTTTTCCCAAAAATAAAAACAGCTACACAGAGGTAACTGCCTGGCAATGGGGAGATCATTGGCCACATCATGTATCCCTTGAATGATTTTAGATAGACAAATAAACGCCTCCTCCAAAAAGGAACGCAACTGCCTTTATCCAGTTACCCAATCATGACAAGTTCCACATGTACCCTATAGATTCCCCTTTCGTTCATCTCTGTTTACATCATAGCAAATAAGATAAACCAGATAAAGGAAAAATTTAACTAATAAGTATCACTTACTACTGATGCAAAAAAAATTTCTGCCAGTGTGAAATGCTCCTGCTCTACTCCCCCCGATCAATCGTAGAATTCAACTTCTTACGATACTGATCCTTCCATGTTTCGGAGTCCTTCACAAGCTCATCACAAAAAGCCGCAACATCCTTTCCCGTCAGGTCAGTCACTTTCTTTCCTTCGGCCGCACCTTCTTCGAACAAATCAAGAATGCCGTTAAAGATACGGCTGGTTTCTTTCCAGTCAACAGGGCCGCCAGCAGTCCACATATACTTTTGGATCGCGTTGTAAGCGTGAAGATACTCACTCGGAAGATTCTTCGAACGGGCCTCCATTTCCCTCCATTCCCGCTTATCAGCAAAACTTCCGATTACTTTTTCAATAAACTTCATCTTAATCTCTCCTTTTCATTTCCATCGTTTTGATTTCATTCATTTTGCTTGTGAGGAAATCCCACTTTCTCCAAAAGGACTGGAGCTTCTCCCTGCCAGCTTCGTTCAGTGTGTAAAACTTCCTCGGCGGTCCGACTGTCGATCGCTTCTTTTCGATTTCAACCAGATTGTTTTTCTCTAGGCGCATTGTGATGGTGTAAACTGTGCCTTCCACCACATCGGTAAAACCCAGCTCTCTCAGCTGCTGGGTGATTTCATAGCCATACGTTTCTCCCCGGCTGATGATTTCAAGCACACACCCCTCGAGAACCCCTTTGAGTAATTCTGTATTATTCTCCAATTGTTCACCCCCGTGAGCTCATTGATATCATCGTACTTAGTATCACTCACTACCAGTATATAGTATAACAAAGTACTTAGTCAAGAAGGGATCTTTTTGATAAAAAAATCCTGTTCCATAAAGCAACAGGATTCTTCAAGTGCGTTTTCTTTTTTTAAATAAATTAAGTTCTCCATGTTCACGTTCAATGAACGGCAAAAGCAGACGGATGACATAATGGCAGGGCTCCCCGCCTCTCCTTTTAATGATGGACATATCCTGCAGGATGTGATTGAGCTGAAGACCGGTTACTTTGTCTGTCACCATTTTGGCCAACTCTTCGGCCGGTAATTCCAAGTATAGTCTCGAACGTATTTCCCCCTGACATTCTTCAAGTATATTAGACAGTTCCAATTGCTGATCATTCATCCAGAAATCATTTCCCCTTAAGAAATATTTAAAAAATCTCCTAACAGTATGCTATTTTCTCCATTATAAGTGGTCTTATGAACAAGAAATGGCCTGTTCATACTTTAGTCATAAATATTTTATAAAAAGCATCAAACTTTGTCTAATTTTGTCGATAAATTTATTGAAATAGAATAATTGGATGCGATGAACGATTATCTGTAAATGGGCGCTTGGATAATCCGGAGCAAGTAGCGCAACCGGCTGATTGAACTGTATTGTTTAATTGGCCTTTTTTCGTTCCACCAATCCCACAGGAGAAAGGAAGATGACAGTTGAAGATCAGGACAAAATTATTAAGCATTATCTCTATTTTAGTCAGTGCGCTACTTTTAATTGGAGTGGCATCGATTTTTATCATTACAACGACGATTAATAAAAACGAAGTGTTAAAAGATAAAATGGCTTTTGAAAATGATATTAAGGATATTCAATTTAAGCTTGCCGGCATATCCAATGACGAGCGGGGATTTCTTATCACAGGAGATCCGAAATTCATTGAGTCAATCAATGAGAAAGCAGAGAACATTTTCTCCGACCTTGATGAAATCAAATCCATCATCCATACACAAAGCTACAGTAAAAATGTAGAAGATATTAAAGAGAATGTGACCAAGTATATGGCTTTGAACCAGGAGGTTATATCACTGGCCGCCTCGAGCCCAGACCAGGCCCAGTCCCTTCACTTCGGGGAAGAAAGGTCAGTAAGAAAGGATGTTTTAGATCCTTCCGTCAATGAACTGGTAGACCTTTTAGATAATGACGTGAACCGTTTAAAGGATGAAATCCATCAGTACGGTGTAGTGAGTGAATGGATTATTGGTGCTGTCACCATCCTATCCGTCACTCTTGGAATCTGGTTAAGCATCCTCCTGTTACGTTCAATTCTTCTTCCGCTTAAAAGCTTAAACAAACAGCTTGAAGAAATTGCTCAAGGAGAAGGGGATTTAACAAAAGAAATCGTGGTAAAAAGTAAAAATGAATTCGGACAGCTCGCTCTTTCGTTCAACGCTTTCCTCCACTCCCTTGCGAAGATCATTAAGCAAATCAGCAGTTCTTCGGAGCAGGTTGCAGCATCATCAGAGCAATTATCGGCTACCGCAGAGCAATCTAAATCTACAACAGAACAGATGTCACTTGCGATGGGAGAAATCGCAGTGACGAACTCAAATCAGCAAAGCATGACAGAGAAGAGTTCTGAATCCATCACTGAAATTTTAGAAAGCCTTTCAAGTGTCGCAGTGAATACAAGCAGCATCGCAGAAAAGTCATCTTTCTTGGGTGAAAAGGCTGAAATCGGTTCAGCATCCATGAATAATATGTCTGATCAGATGAGCATCATCCATCGTTCTGTCCAGGAAGCAGGCACAGGATTACAGGCACTCGTAACAAGTACAACAGAGATCAGTAATATTTCCACTCTCATCACCGACATATCAGAACAAACCAATCTATTGGCGCTGAACGCAGCCATTGAAGCGGCGCGTGCCGGTGAGCACGGAAAAGGCTTTGCCGTTGTGGCAGAAGAAGTCCGCAAACTTGCAGATGAAACCAATAAGTCAGCTGGTCATATAAAAGTGTTGGTCTCGTCAATCCAAGAAGAATCAAAAGGCACAGAAACCAATATCAACACTGTACAGGAAAATGTAGTATCCGGAATAAATCTTGCGGATGTAACATCCACTCAATTCAGTGAAATCTTGAACATTGTGGAACAAGTCACAACCCAAATCCAGGAAGTGGCTGCCGCCTCTCAGCAATTGACGGCAAGTGCCGAAGTCATTCAGCATACGATTGTCAATCTAGCGACCGGTGCAAAGGAAACATCAGCAAGCACCGAAGAAATGGCCGGAGCCTCCCAGGAACAATTGGGTGCCATGGAGGAAATATCAAACGCAGCTTCCTCTCTTTCTCACTTAGCTGAAGAATTACAGGTCATTGTAAATCGATTCAAATATTAACACTAAAAAACATGACGGGGTTTGATGATCCTGTCATGTTTTTTCTTATTAATATTCATCAGAATCTCCCCCCTCATTTTTAGGTTCTATTTAAACCAAATCTTCCAATCCCCAACCCCATCAATATCAATCATTTTCAAATCTTCCGTGTCAGATGCAGCACTGGTGATATACCCTGCTTCATACCCGTCTTCTTCATTAACAATGACGGTTTGCCTATCACCATTCCCTTCAATCGGTCCATTCATTTGGACAATGCCTTGTGCAGTCCATCGCCCATCTTCCCGGTGAACATCAGCAATCCAGATGTCCTTTTCATTCATTGCCCCTCTGAAAACAAACAGCACGAGATCATCATTCACTTTATATGTTCCGTACACAGTCATGTTTCTTTCTTCATTTCCAATCTTCTTTAACGCTTCCTCCGGGGAAGGTGAACCTTCAGGGTCATCGCTTCCATTACATGCCGACAGTAAAAATACTAAAGATAACATAAGAACAATCATGTTTAACTTCACTTTCTCACCTCCTTTTCCCGCGATTCAGGATGTATAAAACGGAATGCTAATGAAAGGGCTCCAGCCAAACCGGATAATCAAACTGCCCATCAGAGATTGGAAAGAACCGGCCGAATACCCCAATATGAGTGATGCCGTACTCTCCATATGCAATCGGGGTGTAGGCGGAAAACATATAAAAGTTCACATGCTCAACTTGAAACTCTGTCGGCTTGTCTTCCCCTGCTGATTGTTTCATGTATTGATGATATTCTGTTGGGGATGGATTGGTCAGGAACGCCATTCCCCCTACGAAAAGTGGTATGAAGATAAGCAGCACTATTTTTATTCTTCTCTTCAAACGGAAATCTCCCTTCCCGGCTTACTTGTAAAAGACGCCAAGCACCATTTCCCCCAGATAATAACCAACTGATAGCGCGATGAAACCGGCACAAATGTTCTTTCAGCACATGCTTCAATTCTACCCCCTCTCTTCTAAATAGGTTTTGTATGCTTGTTGTACCTTATCTTCTTTAGGCAGCTGGTGCGATATTCTTTTATGTATGTCATTGAGCAAGTACAGCCCTCTAAACAGGCAGCCTGCGATGATTCCAAAAGCGATGATCCCTCCAATTAAGGGGCCCATCATACATAATATGAAGCCTAAACCAATACTAAGCACAATTGAAAGTAATAAATACATCTCATTCCTCCTTACATGCTATCCCCTCGAAAGCAAGAACAACATGATTGCGATAGTCAAATAGAAAATTACCTTATCCCCCTTGGGTCTTTCTGTCTCAATTAATAGATACAAAGAAAATGCTATTAACAGTGCCTCTAAGAGATTTAATATCATGCTCCATTACCTTCCTCTATTAAAAATAAACCCTCATCCTACCAATTATTTCAAACCTGCGAATATTTAACAATCCCAAGTTGGCAATCCCAGCTCCCCCTCCAATGAAATATCAGATAAATCCCAAAAGCCGGTTGACATTTTCTTCGCCTCGAGAGTATAGTGTGTATATACGATATACACAATTTAAAGGAGGGGTTTTCATATGTTGGCTTTGGATGTGAAAAATCTGAATAAGAAATATGAGCGATTCCAGTTAAAGGATGTTTCCTTTCAATTAGAAAAAGGATATATCATGGGGTTTATCGGCGCGAATGGTGCCGGGAAGACAACAACCATTAAATCGATCCTGAACATGGTCCATATAGACAGCGGGGAAATCAGTGTGCTGGGCAAGAAGTTCATGGAGAATGAGCTCGAATTAAAACAAGTCATCGGGTATGCATTTGGGGGGATCGATTTTTATACGCGGCACAAGATCAAACAGGTCACGAATGTAGTGAAGGCGTTTTATGAGCATTGGGAGGAAGAGACCTACTACAATTATTTAAAAAGGTTCAAGCTCGATGAGAATAAGAAGATCAATGAATTATCGGCAGGGATGAAGGTGAAATACAATCTGGCCCTCGCGTTATCACACGGCTCGAAGCTGCTTATCCTTGATGAACCGACAAGTGGATTAGATCCGGTCGCACGGGACAATTTATTGGACCTGTTTCAGGAGCTGGTGCATGACGGTGAAATCAGTATCCTGTTCTCGACCCATATCACCTCCGATTTAGAAAAATGTGCCGACTTTATTACCTTTATTAATAATGGCCAGATCATCAATAGTGCGGAGAAAGATGAATTCATTGACAACTATCGATTGTTGAATGGAGATGAAAGTCAGCTCGAACTGGTGAAAGATCATTTGATTTCCTACAAAACCAATTCCTTTGGCTTCACAGGCTTGATTCACACGGAAGATTTTGATCCATCCACCGATATCAAGTCTGCCCGTCCAAATCTCGAAGAAATTATGATTTACTTTTCAAAAAGGGAGTATATGTATGTATAACTTACTGATGAAAGACTTGAAACTTGGCGTAAGTCCTATATTTTATGTATTACCCATATTGACGGGTGCTTTGATGCTCATACCAGGCTGGCTATACTTCATCGTCATCCTCTACTTCTGCTGGATTACGATTCCAAATATGTTTTCCACCTATAAAGCACAGAATGATTTAATCTTTTCATTCATGCTGCCTGTCACGAGGAAAGACTATGTAAAGGCAAAGATAGCCGTCATTGTGATCCTCGAATTATTGCATGTCATCATTGCAGTCATCTTCGGGATCATCACTACCCATCTTTATCCTGACTTAACCTACCTGTTCTTTGCACCAACGATAGGCTTCTGGGGTCTTTGCTTTGTGATGCTTGCCATCTTCAACTTCATTTTCATCTCAATGTACTTCAAGACAGCCTATAAATACGGTGCCCCGTCAATCGTTGCGATTACAGCTGCAATGTTATTTGCCGGAGGTGCAGAATGGCTTGGAATAAAAAATGCTGCGCTGTTTGACCTCTTCAAAGGCAGCGGCGCCGATCAAATGGGGATTCACCTATCCATCCTGTTCGCAGGAATTGCGCTGTTTGCTGTTTGTACCATAGCTGCTTATCATATCGCCATCAAGCAGTTTAAGAAATTGGACATCTGATGAATATCGCCATTTCTAATACGTCTGATAAACCGATCTATCAGCAGCTTTTTGAGCAAATCAGCGCACAAATCCTTAAAGGTGAAATCGAAAAAGGCTATAACCTGCCACCCATTCGGCAAGCATCTAAAGAACTGCGTGTCAGCATCATCACGATCAAGAAAGCGTGGGAAGAACTGGAACGGTGCGGGTTGATTTATACCGTAACCGGTAAGGGATGCTTTGTCGTCGATCTTTCCCCTGAAGAAATCCTTCAAAAACGAAACGACATGATCGTCAAGCAAATGGTCGAGGATACTTCTTACTACAAGTCTTTTGGGCTTACGTTGGAAGAAGTTATTGAACTTTTGAAGAAGGTGTATTGAATATGAAAATCCCACCTCGCAACTAGGTGGGATTTTTCATATTTTAATGTGAGGCCGTACTATTCAACCCTGTTTCTTCTTCAAAAAATTCCCCACTCCCAGGCGTAAAGACCAGCTTAATCTGAAAAATACTGAGCGCCAGCATAAGTGTAGAGGCAGCAATGATGCTAACCCTTACAGGAATGATTTCCCCGGTGAAACCAATCAATAAAATAAAGAGGATTTGAAGGATGCTTTGAAAGATTCCGTATATACTGGAAATCCTCCCCATCATCTGAACTGGTACGTTATTTTGATAAAAAGTCATAAATCCTGTTCCGGAAAAAGAGTTAAAGAATCCAAGTACCATAAATCCAGCCGCTACACTCCAGAAAGAGAACGAGAAAGCATATGCAAGATAGCCTGCGGAAACCATTAAATAGCCAATGGACATAAGCGCTTTTATCGATAACTTGTCAGCCAAGAGCGATACAGCTGCTGCACCTAAAATGGAACCCACCCCGGTTATACTGATGAGCAAACCGTAGTCAGTCTCGGATAGATGTAAAACCTTTTGAGTGAAAACAACCTCCTGGGCATCCATCCCCAGTGCAACAATCATAAACAGCTGAGCCAAGAAATACACTTTCACAACATACCGATAACGCTGACTGAAACGGAACACCTCTTTCCAGTCACTTCTCAGCATAGTAAAACTAAACTTACTTTCCTTCTGGTCCACCACTGTTGTGACATTTGGCAATACATACAACATAATCGCTGAAACAATAAAGGAAATGGCATTTATCCAAATCGCCATATTCACAGAAGTCATAAGCAGCAGTACCCCTGATATAGCAGGACCGATCAAAAATGCGCTTGAGGTAATCAAACTTCTGAAAGAGTTAAACCGTTTCCGTTCACTCCCCGGCACAACATATGTTATATAAGTGATTGCTGCAGGTTCAAAGAAGGCTTTCGAAAAGGATAGCAGGAACAGGCATGCATATATGAACCATATAGAGTCCGCAAAAGGAATGGTCGCGACTAATAATGCCCGGATGATATCTGTTCCAATCATGATCCTTCTTAAATTGAGACGGTCGATTATACTTCCAGACCAAAACTTCGTACAAACAGAAGCGATCGGACCTATAATCCACAAGCCTGCCACGGCCGCAGCTGAACCTGTTAGTTTGAAAACCAATACGTTGATGGCGACAAGATAAATAAAATCCCCTAAACTCGAAATGCCCATTCCAAAGAGTAGTAGATACGAATTCATTTTTGAGGAAATGTTAGGTTGGCTGATAGTAACACCTGCTTATCACATTCTATATGGATACCCTTTCTACAATTATTGGAAAAACACCTCTGAGATTTTACCGTTGTCATAAATTGTACATATCATTAACTTTACGCTGACCTTTTTTCATAACGATTACATACCCGCTCCCCGTCACTTCTCTAACAACACGGCCACCGTATCATTTCCTACCGTATACTCCTTACCCGTCACATCACCGTATACCGATATGACAGTAAAGCCTGCTCCTTCTAATTCAGCTAAAATCATTTCTTTTGTAAAATATTGATGCCAGATATTGTAGGTTTCCATCTTTTGATTTGTTACGACCGTTGTTTGTTCAAGAGAACAGGCATGATCGTACTTCACATTTTGTGTCAGTACGATATGTTCTTCAGGAGACCAAAACCCGCCGTTTTCTTTAAGGGACCAGTGATTCCCTTCTGAGAAATCATTGTATTTTTGTTCTGTAAATACATCCAGAAGAAGCCTACCGCCTTTTCTCAGGCTTTTGCTAATATTCCTTAACAATCGTTGGCGATCAGGAGGGGCAAGCGCTCCATAATCACAATATATCAGCGTGGCAAAATCATATTGATTCTCATCGGACACATGTAAATAGTCCTCATGGCGATAAGTAATAAGGAGATTCTTATCTTCCGCACTATTCCTGGCGTATTGGATGGAACTTATAGAAAAGTCAACGCCGGTCACATCATAACCTCGAGAGGCTAAGCGTTCACAGTAAAGCCCTGGCCCACAACCAAAATCAATGAAGTTGAGATTACCTTTTTTTGCTGCCACTTCCGTAATAAAAGAAACAGACTGATCAATAAAAACATGATTCCTGCTTGCCCCCTCGAAATCCGGGTCAAGATGGGCTTCCAGCAGATACTTTGCAATGTGTGGCTCTTGCCAGAACATCTTATCCGATTGTTGGAATTTTTCTGGCTTCTGGAGCTGCTTCATTAAATCCATCATCCTCTTCACTCCTCTAACTGTATGCTGATTTAACCTTCTTCACTGCCCAAATATGATGCTCATGAAAGAGCTTCGCTTCCGCCTCATCCACCCCTATCCATTTCAAACGATGATCGGCGTCCACAGGTTCCTGAATCTGCTCGAGTAATGCCGCTCTATAAAAATATCCATCACTAAGCTGATATTCACCTTTCCTGGTTATGAAATATCTCATTGCGTTACCGATGAAGCCAGCCAACTCGATTCGGTACCCTGTTTCCTCTAATAATTCTCTCCTTAAACAGTCTTCCTTCCCTTCACCTTCTTCCATCCCACCACCGGGAAGGAAATGATGCTGGATCCCTGTTTGAACAGTCAATACATTCTCTTTCTTTTTATCAAGAATCACTGCATAGACGCCCTTTCTCACACTGTAAGAACACCCGCTGTGTTTCTCCCCAAACACTTCTCCCATGTCTGCTCACCGTCTTTCATTCTATTTTCCCAAAAAGCCGCCTTCAGACTTTATCGTTTGTCCGGTAATCCAACCTGAATCATCACCAGCTAAAAATGTCACCAGTTTTGCCGCATCTTCCGGCTTCCCCAATCGTCCTGTTGGGAACAACGGAAGCAATTGTCTTTTGAGGTCATCATTGATCCAGCCTGTGTCTGTCGGACCGGGATCTATTGAATTGACGGTGATCCCGACTGGGGCGAGACCTACGGATAATGGTTCTGTGATGGCAATCAGCATCCCTTTTGTAGCGATATATGCCAGATTATTCGGGTCCGGTCCTTTGGATACCAGGTTGATGACCCGGCCATTCCTTCTTCCACCAAAGGTCCTTTCATACCTCTTTGCAAATTCCATCGTCAGAAGCAGGGTCCCGCTGTTATTCACATTGTAGTGGCTGTCCAGGATCTCTTTATTCAGCGTTCGCCAATCGGACGGGGATTCGAAGGTGGCATTGTTCACCAGAATGCAGGGCGTACCGAGCATCTTCTCAACCCGATCCATTAGCCTGACCGGCGATGCTTCCTTGCTAAGGTCCATTTCCATGTGACCGGCACGGACTCCGCTCCTTCTTAACTCTTCACATAAACGTTGTGGAAATACTTCCTCCAAACCGTTTCCACTACTTTCATCAAACCGGGCCCAGTGGGTAAAGAACACATCAGCCCCTGCATGGGCGAGGGAGCGGCAAATCGCTGCCCCGATTCCTTTCGAACGGCTCGCTCCTGTCACGATGGCTACTTTTCCTGTAAGGTTTGTCATTTTATCGTCCTCCTGTTTTAGATGAGGGCACGACCAGACATCATGAAGAGATGTATATATCCCTGTACAAATAAAAAAAAGCGGATACACAAGTATCCACCTAAGTGTCGGGTTGTCAATCCCACCTGGCGCTCCTCCTGTATGATGGGTAAACAGACTTCTCCCGTCGGATTGACCGGTTCATTGTCCATTCAGCTGATTCATCATTACAGAATAGTCCACATGTTGCATGATTTCCCCTTCCGTCCACATCTCTTATGAGAAGTATAAAAGAAATTTTCCCAATATTCAATAACAATCATACTCTCTTTCTCAACACCCGCCACTCTTCCTCCAGCCGACATCCTTCTGAAAAATGTTCGCACCCATCAACTTCCTGTAACCATGAAGCTTCGTCGGTCCAACCAGTCAATACAAGCTTGAAGGCTTTAGCTGTATGTAAAGATGAAGATACTCCGACTAACTTAGCGTCCGCTTCGCCTGATCTGAAGAAGGGTTGTGGAACAAGACTTTCTCCCGGCTTTCCTTTCAGACCTTCTGATAAAATGGCGAGCATGAACGCACTGTGTTTCAACACACCCAGCAGGTCCTTTTCATTTTCTCCGCTCTCTCCATCAAATAGTTGAACATCGATGGACGTATAAGTATTTCCTTGACCTGAATCATCAAAGATTTCGTCATGGACATCCTCCATAAAGCTGTCATAATCCTTTCGGCTCTCCCAAAATGCATAGATGCACGCTGTTAGTGGATCGGCATGGCTCCAGCCGCCGATTTGACCAATAAATCCTTTCACCATGCTTAATCGACTCCACTGCTTCTGTGTCTCGTGAAAAGCTTCCTTCTGATTTTCCTGCACTCTGCAGTTGATTCTTTTGATCAGCATGTCTTCACCTATATACTTTCGTAGATTTCAATGAGATTCCCAGCTGGATCCCGGAAATGAGCGACCTTGATTCCCCAGTCCCCTCTCTCCACAGGCTCAGTGATGAAGCTGACTTTTTCTTTTAACTCTGTGTAGGACTTTTCTACATTCTCCACTTCAAAGACCAGGGCAACCGAGTCCCGCTCCCCGTCAGAACGATCTTCCACTCCAAGCGCATCGGCCATCTGTTTACGCTCGAATATCCCCAATTGTGTATCCCCAGTCTTAAATTGACCGTACAGGGAGGATTCATCTCCCCAGGAAACCTCAAACCCCAAAACATCTCGGTAGAAAATAAAACACGCTTTATAATCGTCTACCAGCAAACGGGTATGTGTTAATTTCATATCTTGCTCCCCCTATCCGCTTATCTATCTACCAATTATTTCAAATCACGTCTGTCAATTCAATTATTTTTTATGTGCTCTATTAAAAAGGGCTTCCAACACAGCACTATACTCTTCCAATTCACATACATTAAATATATCAAGAGCTATGAATAAAGGAGGAAGGAACGTGAGAAAAAGCAGATTCATCCAAAATGGCATCAACTACGCTCCCCTACTGCCTCCCAAAGGGTGTCAAAATATTTATCCGTACCTAACGCCTGAAAAGACTACCTCTATATTAAAAACCAGCACATATCAGTATGTAGCATTCTCGGATGGACTGAAGCGGATGTTCACCAACGGGGACGGCTCCAATGAATACAGCACTTCCGGAATCTTTTCACCTGACAATGTGTCATATATGAATCTCTTTATCAACGCGATGCTCCAACCGCCTTTCCTATACTCTGTCAGGGAAGGGGTTCTCACCCTCACCTCTTCAGATATCCCGCCGGCTGGTACACCGATCATCCTGCAATTCGTCATCATCCATCAAGAATAAGAAAGAGCGATGAAAACTCTCATCGCTCTTCATTCATTAAGTGGTGACTGTCGTGGAAGCTGTCGGTACATAGTTGATGACTTCCAGCACAATCGAAGAATCCTGAATAATCGGGTCTCCCCCTGCCGGTACATCAATGGCCAGTGATCCTACACCAGTTGCTCCTGCTGTGTATGTGTAAATTCCACTCATTTGAAGAACACCGTTGATAAAGACATTTACATAACTATTACTCGCACCTAATGCCGGCAGTGCCGTTGCTGCAGCCCCTGTATCATCGAAGAAATCGGCAGCATCGATAGACAAAGTAGCCCCTGCAGCCGTTTCAGCACTGGTGACATTGAAGAATTTAGTAGCAGACGGTGCCACTGAAATCGTCGAACTCGCACTCGCTTGTATTTTCATTAATTGTAGTGCCAAGTCAATTCCCCCCTTCGCTTTGAAAATAGTATTACACTATTATTCATATGCTGAATCTAGTAAAGTGATTGGGATTTATTCAAAAATAGTACAAGAGAGCTCAGAGTATGCCACTCTGAGCTCTTGATCCAACTCTATTATTTTTTTTCTACTTGCAGCGGCTGCTCTTGGAACGGAATGCCTCTTTCAACACTATTCACTTCGCATAATGGAACAAAACTGGTTGTCCCTGGAACAAGCAGGTCATCAATTTCAAGTACACTGTACTTCAAACCTCTGAATCTTCCAATGAAAATCCCGGCTCCTGCTTCCCCGAACAAAGTGATACCAATCGTATCTCCACAACGGAAGTGATCTCTGATCGTCTTCTCTAATCCTATGACACAGCAATTACACGTATCTACCTGCTGATGGTCACTATGATCATCATACTTGTCCTCTTTACATTTCTTGCAGTTACAATCATTATATTTACTCATACTTTCCCCTCCTTTCATAAAGGGATAATCTAGTATATGAACCGAATAAAAATCCGTATAGGTCTTTCATTCATTTCTATTCAAATTGTGCGCGTATCTAGCAAATCCGCTTCCACTTGCTGGAGAAAATAAAAAAAGTCCAGAACGTTTCACTCTGGACTTCATATAACTGACCGCTCCCTCCCCCGGAATCACGGCCGCCTCCCATTGTATAATTTTTGTCCTCCCCAGGCCTCTCCCCGGGATCGATGCCAGGTACATGCCAGTCATTGCTTCTTCTTCTCCGCTTCACCTCGATCCCCAGCGCAAACAGTAATGTCCCGCCAATAAGAACCACAAACCACATCATCTTGTTTCCCCCTTACCTTTAAGAAGATTAAAAATTGTCTCCGTTTCTTTCTCACTGATTTTAAAATACGCATGTCTCACGTTACTCGAAATCAACGTTGTGTTCCTTGAAAATCCTTCGTGAAAATATAACGTTTCCTTTTCGATTTCCTCCCCAGCAAGCTCTAACGTGAAAGTTTCCGTCACCGCAAGTTTATACTGGGTGTTAGTCACTTTATTCGAACGATTCAATATACCCATTACTGTTTTGATGGTCTTTTCATCCGTTGTTTCATAGGATATATCCGGCGGGTCATCGGTTTGGCGCATGACCATGCTCTCTGCTCCGGAAAACCCGTTATAAAGAATAGAATAAATGAACAATCCAATCAGGGCTGCGGTAATGATGATGAACATTTTTGTTTTCAAGTTGTTCACCTCTTTTTATCCAATTATTTCAAATATTATTCTTAAAGTCGAATAAATATTTCACATATAAAAAAACGCCTCGTTATTAAAACAGGGCGTTGGGTATTTTATCTTTTATTTCGCTGCACCGAAAACCAGTTTCTTGCTTATTCATACTATGTTTTTCATGAATGATAATCCTCGTTTGGATGTTCGTTGGAAGTTTGTATTGCTTCTCTAGATTTTCCACAGAGCCCCTCTCCTTCTTGTACGCTCATTCAATTTTTCACATGAACATTTTCAGCATCCACATACACAAGATTCTTTCTTCTGTACACACTCAAAAATAAACCAACTACCACAGAAACCTGTATAGTCGGATTCAAGCCATAACTTACAAAAGGCAGAGACATTCCAGTGAGTGGCAGGAAGCCCAGAATCATACCGATATTATAGAGAAATTGGGTCGCAAACAAGGTGACTCCGCCAATGATGATGATGCGGCCAAAGGGGTCTTTGATGCTCTTTATACTGCGAATCATCCTGTACATAATGAAAAGCCCAGTTATGATTAGTATGCCTCCTGCTATCCACCCGTAAAAATATGTAATAAAAGTCAAAGCATACTCTGAATGGGCATCTGCTATTGCTTCAGCATCTCCACTATTCCCAAACCATCCTCCACGAGACAGTAATTCTTGATTACGAATGTACATGTAACCACTCGTTCTTTTATATTCATCAGGGTGCAGGAAGGCTGAAATCCTTTCGTATTGATAAGGCTTTAGATCGGCCGTACTCAGCATGAATCCTACAATAATTGTAATTATTCCATAACCTAACACCATATGCTTTCTATTTTCTTTGTATCTAAACCAGAGTAATACTGTTATTGTCAATACAAATACAAATGCCGCTGTTATGCTAGGAATTATGAACAACGAAGAAATACTGACAAATAGAAAAGGAAGTGTCCACCAAATTTTTTTTCTAGTTCCCCCTAAGAATATAACCCAACAGAGAACTAATGAAGTCAAAGCAACTGTACTATCTATCGGGAAACTTAATATAACGAAATAACCTTCTCCATTGATATATTGATTAGGAAAGATCGCTACAGCAATCAGAATTAGAGATGTAAGACAATAAATCCACCACTTTAACTTTTGCAAATGTTTGTAATTAAATAACATTAAGGAAAGACTAATAACCGCGCCAACAGCTAGATAAAAAACTTTCCTAACTAAAAATTCGTCACCCTTGTAATATGCTTCTTCCATATGGAGTATCGGAAGAATCCCAATCAACGAAATCACCAAAACCAGTCCGATCATGATCCAATCCACTTTTGGACGGTGCAGTTTGTTCATTTCATGGCCCAGCCGCTCAGCACTGCCCATTTGAAGGATCGCTTTTTCTTCTGCAGCACTGTCTTCCAGCCCGCTATCCTTCAAGTATTTCTTCTCTTGATCCAGATGATGTTGGAGTTCCCTTGCCACAAAGTGCTTTGCTTCTTTATTTCTTACATAACCTATGACTTTGTCCAAGTATTCATTTCGCTTTGTACCCATGTGTCATTCCCCCTCCAGCAAGCCTTTGAAGGATAGTCTTTGTCTCACATTTCCTTCTTCTATTTGTTGAAGGAGTTTCCTTCCCCGCTTTGAAATGACATATCGCTTCTCTCCGTCACTCCATATCGATTCCAGTATCCTTTCCTGCTCCAATTTGTGAAGGACCGTATATAGGAAACCTTGTCTTTCCTCATATTTCTTGATTCCTCTGGCACGAAGATAGACATGTAATTCATGACCTGTTTTTTCCTTGAGAAGCAACTGCAGAATATGCACCTGGATATCATCATCACTCTCCCTGGAGGTATTGATGGTATGTTTGATCATCTGCTTTTTCTCTTCGGTAAAGGGCATGTCCCGGAAGCTTCCGCCATCCATTGCTCTCTTCAGATTTTTAAACCGATCTTCCATCATCCGTTCACCAGCCTTTCTTTCATCAACTGTTTTGCCTTTCTTAATCTCGTTTTCACTGTATTTTCCTTTACACCGAGAAGAGAAGACACTTCCTTTATCGGGCATTCTTCATAGTAATATAGATAGATGATTTCCCTGTATTTCAAAGGAAGTCCCATCACAACTGCTTCCAATTCACGGTCTTCATCCCGCTGAACAACATCTCCTTCAACACAGCTCGTTGAACGCATCCTTTCAAAACGGCGATCTTCCTCTGGAGATACTCTCCGTTTATACCAGCTGTTCAAGTAATCCTTGCAGTGATTGATCGCCACTCTCCATATCCATGTGCGCATGGTGGAATGGCCGGCGAATGTATCTATTTTTTTATAAATCTTAATGAAGATTTCCTGTGTCAGATCGTCTGCCGTTTGTTCATGACGTACATACGAAAATACAAGCTTCCATACGTCTTCCCCATACTGGTCTACAACATCCTCGATCGTCACAGCCGCCTCTTCAAACTTTGTTCTTGATAATTCTTCCACGCTCTTCCCTCCCATATGAATAGACGAAACAACATCAGGAAAGGTTTTCCTCACAAAGAAAATGGATTCCCTCAAGAATCCATTCCCTTCATCACTCAACAAATCCCTCTATAAATCCATCAACAAACCCTCGAAAAAAGTCCGGTGCGAGAAACAAGACTAAGCAAATCAGGAGACCGATCCCGATTCCTTTCACTTTTTCCTTCTCTCTGGACCGTCCTCCGAAATACAGTGTTAATCCTGCTGCACAAATGATGATATATCCTATTGTCTCTATCATATGATTGTCCTTTCTTTGATGATTTTCTAGTGAGAATGCCTGTTCAGGAAACTTCCTACTACTCTATTAAATATTTCCGGCTGATCAATATTGGCGGTATGACCGGCATCAGGGATGAGGCCGACTTCTATTTCAGGGTTTGACTTATTAACAAAAGACACGGCTTCTACTTCATGCACATCATGGCTGCCGTTCAGCAGGAGCACGGGAGTCTTGATAGAAAGCAGATCTTCCTTTGTGACGGCAGGATAATGAAAGGTCATCGTGTGGAGAACGTGCTGAATCGTTTCCTTCCATTTCTCCCCGTGCAGGTCGTGAAAATGACGGGCCGCCTCCTCATCATGTTCTTCGATATTCAGAAAGAATTCGTGCTGTTTTTCCATGATCCCTTTCAGCTCCTCAGGTATAAAAGGAGAGTACCCTGTCAGCACAACCCCTTCCACTTGCTCCGGTGCCCTTAAGGCAGTATGTATGGCCAGGGATGCACCGAGAGATAAACCCATCAATAAGCCGGGTCCCGTACTTCTTAGCTGATGAATGAGATATGTGATTGTATCCTCTATATAGTCAGGCGACGATGCCACCGTTGCATGTCCATGTCCCGGTAAATCGAGCGTAATCAGCTCATAGCTCTCCCCGAAGTAAGAAATCTGGTGAGAAAAATGTGTATGCGCGGTCCCCATGAACCCGTGCAGCATGTATATTCTTTTAATGGTGATCACTCCTGTTATTGAATTCAAGTGTTTTGCTGATTTCTAACAGTCAGTTACGTCTGAAGCGTCTTCCGAAACCCATAAATCGGCCTGGTTTGGCGTGATATTATCGACTTCTCCTCATATATTATCGAGTTTTCAAATATATTATCGAGTTCTCACCCACATATTATCGACTTTCCGGTTATATTATCGACTTCTACCTATTTATTATCAACTTACCTATTTAAGGGACCATCCCCAATATCCACTGAATGATGATTACTTCCTAACAACTGCCTGCTCCTCATACGTCTTCCGGAATCCATAGAACGGCCTGTACCCCTTCTGCTCATAGTATGTATGAGAAGTAGAGCTCGCGAGCATTTCGACCCTTGTCTTCGGATACAGTCCATGGACATATTGGAGAAGTGCATCCCCCATACCGAATCCCCGGAAATCCTGGTGGATCAATAATTCACAAATAAAGGTTGTGATCGCTCCATCAGTCATTCCACGGATATAACCGAGCAGCTGCCCGTCATGAATCGCAACATACGCGATATTCGACTGGTTCCATGCGTCTTTCGTATCTTCTTTCTTGTTCACCAGGTTGTTCCATTGTTCCTCTGCATTCAGCTCATTGATTTTATCAAAATCATTAGATTCATATTTTCTCACAGTGATGAGCATGTCATCTTTTAATTTCAGTTGCATGGTTCAATCCCTCTCTTCATTTAGTTTTGTTGAATGACGGAGGTTGAAGTGTTTCGGGTCAAGTGCTCCGTACAATTGTATAACTCACACTTCCATCCGCCTTCAGATTGTCTGAGTATGGTCATGGAAGCATTATCGATATATGTACGCTCAAACGCTGCAGGAAGCAATGCTTTGAGGGTCAACCCAATCAGGGCACCGTGGCTCACGATTAATATCCGCTTCCCGTTATAAAGTTGGACTAACTCCTCTGCTACTTCTTTCCCTCTTTCGCCTACGTCTTCAAATCTCTCCATCCCAAGGTCCAGATTACGCCAGTTACTGCCCCACCGCATTAGCCTGGCTTCTTCCGTCGTTCCTTCTATTTCCCCGCAGTTTATTTCTCTGATTCTCGTTTCATAGTGATGGATGGGCATATTGATTTTGTTTCCTATGATGCCGGCTGTTTCGATCGCCCTCGATAAGTCACTTGCAATCATCACATCCCAATCTGCTTCATTCAGCAGTCTTTCTCCCATGAGGGAAGCTTGTCTTCTTCCCTCTTTATTTAAAGGGATATCAGACGTACCCTGGGCTCTGCCAAGAATGTTCCACTCAGTGATGCCATGCCTTATAAATCCAATCGTTGTCAAACACACTGCACCTCCTTCACACTAAAAATCACATCTTCTATTCTTTCGGATCCGTATCGTCTGGCCGCTCACTTGCAACACGCCTGATTTCTCCTATCTTAAACTCTATGATTCTTTGAATGTCCGCTTCTGTCAGATAGCCTTTAAAGAATTTATGTATCTCCCAGGCAAGCATCATGGTCGTGTGGGCGAGATAAAGGAGAGTGAAGTCGGATTGGTAGTCTTCTTTTTCAATAAAAAGATTCTTTGACTTCAACATGCTTCGATAGCCTTGTGTAGCGTATTGGATCAACTCAACATCATAAAGGTCCTGCATCAGAATGGTGAGGTCCCTCAACGGTGATCCGAGGGCTGCCCACTCCCAGTCGATGAAGCAAATTTCACCTTTATAGCGGAAAACATTTTCCATGTGAGGATCTCCATGTGTCAACACAAGCGGACATTTCAATCGTTTCTTTCCAGCAGACCGCCCTTTGTCTATTTCTTCTATCACGTCTATCCATTGCCGGGATGCCCACTGATATCTCTCACATATTTTGGTTAATTCCTCCACACACCATGTTTTCCATTCAAAAGATAGCGTATGGATTTCCATGTCCTTTTCAGGCAAATCTGAAGTATGTAAGTCAGAGAGTCTTTGTAAAATTTCCTGCAGCACGTTCTTTTTTTCTTTGAATGATAGAAGTGAAAAGCTGCCCTTCAGAGGGGAAGCCAGATCCTTCATTAACATCGCCTTAGGCTTCTCATCCCAGACATCTTCGATCACACCGAACCTATTCATCTGGACCGGTATCTTCAAATAAAGTTCCACTTCATTCTCACGACCATCGGCAAATTCTTTATAAACATAAGAGTCTTTCCGGTTATCCCCTTCATCTACAAGAACCCTGAAAATTTGACCGGCATGGGCACCGTGAATCCTCTCTTTATTCACAAGCTTCCACTTTTTATCTTTCATCCTTTGTTCTAACGGTGACATCATGGCTGTGATTTCATTTTCCGGCCGTTTCTCACCTGTGCCCATCTTTCCTCGCCTGAATATACCCGTAATATGCACAAGTGCCGTTCTCAGCCAGGTTCTTCACTTCGAATCCGCATGTTTTGTAGAAAGGGAAGTTGTTTGCAGATGTGTGGGCGAACCAATCTCCGTGAGGCAGCTTTTGAACACATAATTCAACAAGCTTCTTCCCTATCCCCCGGCCACGGTATCCTGTCAGAACGACCAGGTCCATGATGTTGGCTGCCATGATTCTGTCTGAAATCACCCGGATCATCCCGATCATGTCGTTCCCGTCCCATACGGTAAATGCCCAGGTTGAATTCGTGAAGATTAGGGAGAACTTTTCTTTTTGCCAGTCAGGGGTGTTCCGTGCCCATCCTGCATCTTGAAAGAGAGCTTCGACCGCATCAGCAGGCACACTTTCTGTCCCCTCCCGAATGGTAAGACCGTTGAAATACTGGTACATGTGCACTCCTCCTTTAATATCGTTTCTCCCTTTTCCCAAACTGTTCTTTCACAGCCGGCCACTCCTCGTTGGTGATAGAGTAAACCACGGCGTTCCGGATATATCCATTGGATAAGATTCTTTCATTCCGGAGGACGCCTTCTTTCACGGCGCCCAAACGCTCAATCGCCTTTTGCGATCTCTCGTTTCGCTCATCTGTCTTGAACTGGACCCTGATCATCCCTAATGTTTCGAAACAATAACCTAAGAGCATGGCTTTGCAGGCAGAATTCACGAACGTCCTCTGATATTCCCGGCCATACCAGGTAGAGCCGAGCTCGCATGACCTGTGAATGGGGTTGATGTCAAAGAGCCTTGTCGTCCCCGCTATCTTATTCGTCCCTTTCACCCTGACGATGAATGGAAGGGCTAACTTTTTCTCACGGAGCTGTATCGCTTCTCCCATCCAGGCCTGCATTTCTTCAAGCGTCACGATTTCCCTGAGCATATACGTCCAAATATCTGGCGTATTCAGTTTGTAAAGATCCTGGGCATGACTTTCTGTCATCGGTTCAAGCCTTATCTTTTCGTTCTCAAGTATCGGCGGTGCAGTGAACACATGACGATTCATTTTAATTTTCCCTCCATCGCTTTTGAAAGATCCACCCATATGACGGCTCCCATTGGATGTTTATAAGGACGAGGGGTTTGATAGATCACGGGGTCCTCCAGCACCCAGGCATACGTCCTTTTGTATGGCAGCTGAAGACTCGCTTCACTTTCGACACCATGCCGTGCTGACCCGTTCCTATACTGTGAAAGGGTCAGCTCTTGGCTATCGACGATCTTCACCGTCCCTACAACGGTACCTGACCCACTTTTAATCAAGCCGACCGTACCTCTGATCTTCGTATTTGAGCCCCTGATTTCCCACACCTTCTTCCCATCCAGAATAAGGTCGACCCAAGGAGACTTGATGACCAATCCCCTCATACCAGGTCAAACTCCTTCATCATTTCATCGGTGGTGAGAATGGTGGCAAACTCATCATGCAGGGTGGCTAAAGTGATTTCATGTATCACTTCGGGACGATGATACACCCCTTTGTGATCAGTCAGGCCAAATGCTGCCGTCGCATCGGAAATAAGATATGTTGTGAACCCAAGATTTCCACTCATCCTGGCAGTCGTGGATACACAATGAGGGGTGGTCAATCCGGTTATGACCAGTTCGCATATCCCGTTCTCTTTCAAATATGATTCCAGACCGGTCCCGATGAAGCTGCTGTTTACTTTCTTTGAAAAAATGACCTCCTTCTCCTTAGGCGTTACGAGCGGATTCAACTCGTACCCTTTATTCCCAGGGTAGAACAGGGACGATGGCTGATCCGATTCGTGCTGAATATAAATCACTTCATATCCCTTTTCACGCCAAAGGTGGAGGATCCTTTGAATATTCAACTCCGCATCGGGGTTGTTCCGTTCTCCCCACTTGCTGTCCTTGAACGCTTCCTGCACATCTACAAGAACCAACGCTTTCTTTCCCATCACAGAATTCCTCTCCCTTTACACCAAAATACTGTACTCATTCTCCATGCGAAATCCTGCTCTTTCTGCGAGCCGAATGGACGCCCCATTCTCCACACCGCAGTCCCAGCGTGGTTGGAGCCCCCTTCTGTCACATTCAGAGATGAACCTGGCCGTCAAAACTTTCGCCAACCCTTTTCCCTGATACTCAGTCATCGTCTCAATGTCGATTTCCGCATAGTGTTTCGAAGCAAAGATCGACGTGCACTCACTCACAATGTTTCCGTTATGTAAGAGACAGAATCCGAAACCATTGTGAATAAACGGATCCGTCCCTCCCCAATATTCTTCATAATATCTGGGCCCGAACGCTTCACTTCGTTCTATGAGAGAAGGATTGATCTGTGAAATGGAATAGCCTTCTGGCAGCGTGTCCTTCTTGGAGAGGTCCGTCCCTCCGATATAGGCAAATTGATATCTTCTCATTGACTTCACCTCACCGTTGAGATGTCTATTGATCAGGTGATACCAATCTGATGATGAGGTGAACAAAGTGAATCGCAGTGATTGATTTTTCCTATCTCGATAGATTCCGTTCAATATTTCTGCAAGATTGCCTTCAGGTCTCCCCCCGGCAAAATAAATGCCATTACCCGTACCGATGAAAAATGTTTCCGGCACCGATGAGTCAGCATAAACAATGCCGTCTATCACCCCGTCGAGAACGGAATTCACAAAGGTTGGCACAGCGATCGAGTCTGCTTGTATGAGGTTTTTTATTTTAACGTAGTCATGATGATTCATTTTTTTCATATTGGGATATCCCGCTTTCTTAACAGTATCCAATGATATACATTAACATTTTCTTCCTATCAATTATTTCAAAATACTTAGAATACTTCAACGAAAATTATTAAAAAGGCTGTTTTCGTAAATATTGTGACTTTTAAACAAGTCAGGTGCGGTTGATTTCCGCTCCAGATGCTCGCTTTCCGCGGGGATGGCGGTGAGCCTCCTCGGACTTCGTCCTGCGGGGTCTCACCTGTCCATCAGTTCCCGCAGGAGTCGAGCATCTTCCGCTCCAATCAACTATCGAGGATAAAAACCAAAAATTCACTGGATTAACTACTTGTTCTTCTTCTGAATAGTAGTGATTAGCGTAATTCAAGTACATTTCCCTTGATCCATTGCTATAACCATTTTTTACTCCTCAGCATCAAATTACCGTAGATACTTACATTAAAGTCTAATAACAGCAACAGTCTATGTGAAAAGAACCATTAAAAAAGAAGCTTATCTCCACAGGATAAGCTTCTTACACTCCTTTTTATCGTTACTTTCCTCCTGCCGTCACACCCTCATCAAGGACTTTCCCTGAAGTCCAGCTCCGGACAAATAATCCGGTATAGATGAAGAACGTACCGATCATGACGATCGACCCGATATAGACACTCATCATGGTCGGTATGAGGAAGGCGCCGATGATGATGGTGGACCGGGCAATCATGTCGGCCCCGCTAAAGGAAAGGTTTGAAAAGGCTGAGTATGATCCCCGTTTGTCGCTCGGGATCATGTTGGCCTGTTCCGCGTTTCGGATCGGTGAGTAAATCAGTTCACCCATTGTCGCAATCAGGTTGAATGCAACCAACACGTACCACGTATTTGCAGAAGTAATGGTCATATAGCCTATTCCGTACAGAAGCAGCCCGACTAACAACGCATGCTTCTTGTTCATTCGGTCCGTAAACCGGTTGATGATGAATGTAAAGCATACGACAAGGAGCATGTTCTGGATGTTCAGGATACTCAGCATCCTCACCCCTACGATTTCAAAACTCCCCACACTTACGGCGTCGAATGTTTCAGCGAGCCTGATGCCGATATAGCTGTTCAAAGAGAATTCTGCCGCAAAAATGAAGGTGGAGCCGAAAACCACTTTCACGAAAGCAGAATCACGAAAGGCAACACGATAATTGCTGATAAGATCCACAAAGACATTTTGATGCTTCTTTTGAAGCTGATCTTTAAAATGATCCTGCAGCCAGATTCCATATGCGATCGGAATCATCGTCGACGTGAATGTGAGCATCATGAATAATTCTGTTTGATGATTGATGTAGAGTAATCCTCCAAGTGCCGCCCCGATTGCCATCGACAAGTTGACGAGCCAGTAATCCAGGGCATAAACGGCCTTCCGGTTTTCAGGCGTCGTGGAATCGATGATGATGGCGTGCATAGCCGGGCGGCCCAGACTGCTCGTAATGATGAAACCTATGTATGCACCTGCAAACAGCCAGATAAGATTCTCTGCCGGCAATAAGCTGACCGTCATGATCAGGAAGAAGAAAGCGTTCAGCCAGGATGTGGTCAGCAGCACTTTCTTCCGGGGAAAGCGATCTGATATATAACCGCCTACCAAATTGATGAAAAATCCGATCACCACTGTTGTGATCAGGAATGCCCCCGCCCAAATCTTGTTCAGTTCCTGTGCAAAAAACAGGGCCATAAATGGCATGACGGCTGATGATACGGCACGATTAAAAAATGAGGTGATCATCCTCACTTTAATATTCTGAGGTAATTCTTTCCACTTCATGTTGTTCCCTCCCCTTGTTTACTGTATATTAAACTAGACGAAATATTATAAAAATAGACACTTTATATATTCATGTCCCCTTTTAGGAGGAAACACACGATGGAGAATAAATTACTCACCCTTTGGAGGTACTATCCTTCTGGAAATATCCGAGTCGAGGAAATCTCTGAAACCCTTCAATTGAGCCTGAAGCAGACGACCCGCTACTTAAAAAAATGGAATGAAGAAGGATGGATGGTCTTTACACCGGGTCGCGGCCGTGGCAATGTTTCGAAGCTTTCCTGGAAAAAGGATGTGGAAGAAGCGTTTGAAGAAGTAGCCATGAAGGAGATCGAACAGAAATCTGTCGCAGAAAGCAGTAAATATCTGATGTACGAATGGTCCACCGATACGAAGCTGCGGTTGATGAATCAATTTCATACGAAGCTTGGATTCATCAGGGAGTCTGCGGACAAGCTGATCGTCCCGAAAAGGCACCCCTTTTTCTCCATCCACCCGCTGAAGGCAGCCGATGTCCTCAGTGCCCATCTCGTCGCGAATGTGTTCAACAGGCTTGTCTCCATCACTGAAAATGGAGACATCCTCCCGGAACTCGCCCACAGCTGGGATGTGTCGCCAGAGAAAGCTCGTCTTTATTTACGGAAAGACATTACATTTCATGACGGGTCCTCCCTGACGGCAAAGGACGTGGTCGACTGCTTGGACAGAGTCCGACATGATCCCCATTACAAAGGACTATGGACGCCGGTCGAAAAGATCGAAGTCAAAGCGCCACACGTCATCGATCTTCACCACCCAAGCGGATGCAGCTACGTACTCCCGATGCTCAGTATGATGTATGCAAGCATTTATAAAGAAAATAAGGGACGCGTCCTTGGTACCGGCAGCTTCTCCATTGAAGAAAACAAGGATGAAAAGACGACGCTTGCCGCCTTTAAAAATCATTTCAGGGAAAGGCCCCTTCTTGATGCCGTGGAATTCGTCCAGGTTCCCCATGATTTTAAAGGGATGTACCAGTCACATCACGAACAACATGATGGGGATTCGGTTGAAGTGGAAAGCGACTCAGGCTTCGGAATCGTTGTCATGGACCCGACACGGGACTCAGACATCCGGCGGAAAGAAGTGAGGGACTTTCTCCACTGGATCATCGCGAAATACCGTCACAGCATTTCAGATTACGAACCCCGTGCCGCAACGAATGACAAAAGCACATTGGCAGGACAGGATCAACACATGCATATCAGGGAAGCTCGAAGACCGTCCTTCACTGCCCCCATCGTAATCCGTGGTGCCAAACATACAGCAAGGACAACACAGTGGCTCGTTGACGTCTTCGAAAAAGAAAACATTCCGGTGGACCTTCAGTGGTTTTCATTCAAAGATACGCTCATCAAGCACCCGAAAACACTTGAAGTGGACCTATTCATTCACGGAGAGATTTTCGAATCCAGCCAAAACTTTTCATTTTACCATTTCATGATGAACGGCTTTTCCCCGCTGCACCACATCGTAGAAAAAAGTGAAAAGCTGAAGGGCGCGCTGGCCGCTTACCCCCACACACCTTTTGCACAATGGACAGAACTGAACATGAAAGTGGAAAGAATGCTCATGGAAGAATCGATCATGATCCCACTCTATTACGAAAAAAGGTTCATCCCCTTTACCACCGATATCATGAACATCGAAATCAAACATTTTGGATACGTGGATTTTTCAAAGCTGTGGGTGCGCCCCGTGGTGTGATAAACGAAAGAAGGAGCCGTACTTGGGGCACGGCTCCTTCTCTTTATCTATTTCTATTTTTCTTTCCTGAATAGAGGTTCCAACTATAATAGACGATCCAAAAGACGATGACCGGAATATAGGCATAGTGCTGATTTTCCGGAGGAAGGTTGTAGATCAAGATGAAGGATAATATGAGAAATGGGGGCATGAGGATCCAGTATGGTTTGTTTTTGAGTCGTTTCATTTGTGGGCCTCCTACAATCCGTCACGCTCGTACGGTTTATTTTTGTTATTTTTAATGACGATAATCCTCTTTATTATCTATATTGGCCACATCCTTATTCTCAACACACCCACCCGTTTCAAAACCTTAAAAAAGGGGAATATGGCTATGAATCAATCGAGAGGAGGAACAACCATGATTGGAACTACAGGAGCGATTGTTTATTTTATCATTCCTCTATTAGTCATTGCAGGCATCATCGGAATCACAATAAGCTATTTTAGAAGAAAAGCAGATCGAAAGAAAAATTTTTAATATAGACATCCAATTGCAGCTGCCTTCTGGAGGATTCCCCTTCTTAAGATAAGGATGGTATAGGGGGCCTCTTATTCACGCCAAATACATATCAGGTTATAGTGATGACCCCCTGCCAGTACAGCACACCAACCGTAACGTCAACAAAAAGCATTCGATTATGGCGAACTTCTTGTCCTGCTCTTTTATATGCTGTATCAAACCATACAAGCTTCGTACCATCCAAAAAGCGATTAATAACAGCCAGCCACCTCTGTCATTCTGTTTATCTTCAGCATGATCACCTCCTGATGAGCTAAAATAGTGGCTCCTCCTTATGCGTCACCCTTACGCAGAACGGGACAATCAAAACGTATAAGAATACCACTATAACGTGAAAGACGAAGGAAGACGCTGTCGGTTTCAGAATCATAGACAAAGCAAAGCTTATGGGAATGAGTGCCGTCACCCCGAATATCCATTTTACCGATCCAGGGGTGAAATATAGTTCCTGACCGCAGTGCTGACAGTCAAAAGCATGCCGCTTCTTGATCATCAACGCTGAAAACATTTTATGCCATGAGAGCTTACCGTCACATCGGGTGCATCGTGCCATACGTGAACCTCCTTCACATGTTTGCCGCCTTGGTGCCGAGCATAGTCAGATTCATCTTCTCTTTAAATACGCCAGATTCGCTCATTCCTGATAGTGCGTCCGTCATATCCTTTTCAAAGGGTTCAACATCATCACCTAGAAACCATCCTTTGGAGTAACACTCTCACCTTTCACACCAAAATCCCCACAATCTCCCGGATAACCCCTTCCACTTCACCCTCACTCTGAATGACAAACAATCGATCTGCTTCTCCTTCAACCGGATCCCCAGTGTCCTTAAAATAGGAATGAGACTGTTGCCTTCTCAATACTTCTTCGAAGGACGTCTCACTCCTGAAGATGGACTTGCTCCGCTCACTGTTTGCCACCCGTTCTTTAAGGACCTCTTCCGGGGTGTCGCAATGGACAAGTATGGTGTGAAAACCGTTTTCTCGGAATTGTTTCAAACGGGCTGCCCTTCCACTTTTGCTAAGGTTTGAATTACACAGAATCATATGATGGGAGGTTTCCTGAATCGCATAGTCCACCACTGCTTGACTGATGGCATATTTCAAAGTATTCGGGCCTTCTGATGGAAGGATATGCTTATAATGGGTGTTGATGAATGCAGCATGATTGTCCTGATCAATCACAACCGAATTCATCAATTGTTTTTCCAACTTCTTTGCGAATGTTGTTTTGCCGCTGTGGGTTTTTCCTACGGTCATGATGAAAAGTCTTAACATGAAAGGTTCTCCTTTTCATTGGTGTTGTGTTCTAACATGCTTTTAGTTCATCGCGTACACTTATCTATAAAACCCGACCATCTCCATCTCAAGCAGCCAGCTATCAACTGCAGCCCGGGGAAAATAATAACTGTTTCCGATTCTGATATTCGGGATTTGACTGCTTGTTGTCCCGTCTCCACCATCTCTCGGCATGATGATTGCCAACTCTTCATCTGTAATGCCGAGATACTCCTTCAGCTCCCCCGGCGTTAATAATTTTTTCTCTTGCAGCACGATCTCGGTCTTCACTTCTTCTTTTGCCGCTGTTTCTTCTTGTTTCATTCCATCTGCAATCAGCCAGCTTCCTATGACAATTGCAATGGCCAGCGAAAATACGGCTATACTCATCACATACTCTTTCATGTTAAGCCCCCTTCTTAGTTTGCTTTATTGTATTCCTTAAAGAATAATCGATCTTCTGACACTTTATCGAGCTTTATTAATTTGTAGTCACTGACATATCCATCATTACTGGCATACATCACCGTCGCAGTCACGACTACCTGATCAAACTTGGACCTGACATCCACACTTGTGGTGATATAATCATTCGGATCATCATTGGCTCGGTAATAAATATAGGTAGAGGTACCGGTTTGAATGAGTTGATATCCAATATGGTCCTCATTTCCCTCTATCTTTTCCCGGATGGAGGATGGCGCATTTTCTAACGTTATATCTTCATAGGGGACCCTTATCCCTGCGTATAAATAATAGAAGATCAATGCCAGGATGATGACAGATAGAATGATGCTTCTTCTCATTCTGGATTCATTTTCTCAGTACCTCTTATGAACCCGATCAGCAGGACAGTACCATATACATTGAAGAGGATGCTGACTCCCAGAACTGTTGCAAATATAGGGGTTGGCAGTACGACCAGCAATGATACTAATAGACATGCCAATCCTGATAGCACAAACACCATACCTTTTTTCATATCATGATGTCTCCTTTCCTTGTAATCTTTAAACCTTGCTTCATGCATGCTTGATTTCATCAACCTGAATACCTGCACTTCGCATCTTCATTTCCGCTTCTTCTTCGATCAGCCTTTTCAATTCGGAAAGAACCGGGTCAAAATCGGTGTGTTTCCCCATCATAAAGCTCATCCCGTATTCAACATCAAGCCACGTATCAATGTCTGCCTCGTTATGCTGGATTTGGACTTCAAGTTTATCCAGGGCATTGGCAACCTTCGCTTCATAGGATTCTTTCCGTTCGAACTCTATCCACAAAGCATGGATATCTTCCCCGATAGCCCCTGACAGCGTGTCCCTGATCCGGTCGATCGCTTTTAATTCATTGGCCTGTTTTTCTTTTTTCCTCTCCTCATTATCCATTGTATAAAAGGCAGGAATATCTCTAGCCTCTGCTTCGACCAGGTCGTGAATGATGATCATTTTCAATAGTTTCGTTATATCGACTCTGTCTGTTAAATACGGTTCGACCAGCACAGCCATCAATGATACCCGCCACGTATGCTCGGCGACACTTTCCTGCCTCCCATCTGACAGCCAGCTGTGTCTCAATTCGCTTTTCAGCTTTTCCGCGAGCTTGATGATTTTCAGGATGTTTTGCAGATTGGTTTTCATATGGGTTCCTCCATTCAACAAGCGTCTATTATTCCATTATTGCAGGTTTACTTTCTGTCGCATTACCTTGTAGATCCACTCAATAACACAGTCAGCACGGTCTAGATAAACAGAGTGTCCCGCGCGCTCAGTAAAGATCAATTCACTACAAGTAGAAAGTTCCGCCTGTTTCGTTATTAAATCTTCCCACATTTCTTCAAAACACCTTAACTCCCATTCCGGAATCCCTGACTGCAATTGGGACTGAATGCTCCACTCTTTATCACGTCCCATGACGATTAACGGAACATCAGGGAACTCCCCAAGTCCTTGTATCACTTTCGCATCTTGTTTCCAGCACTGAATTTCTGATGCCATCGCTTTGTAAAGAAGGGGATTTACTTGAAAATCAATCAGTCTATTTTGCAGAGTCTTTGGAAACTTCTTTTGTTGATCAGTTAAAGAAGGCTTTATGATTTTTCTTAATTGCTCCTGGTCCATTGCAGCGTATCGTAAACATTTCTCTATCCATTTCTCGTCAGATTCTTCATCTAACATCGGCAGATCCAATTCGTCTAAACGGGCCAGATCCGTAGACGTGGAATCAACAAGGACCATGCCTGCTACCTTATCCGGGAATAGTCTGGCAAAGTGTTGCGCACTTAACCCACCATAAGAATGACCTACCAGATACACAGGTTCATTTATTTCATAATAGGCAAGCAGTTCATACAGCTCTTGAACAGTCGCTTCTGTATTCCTCTTCCGAACTCCAAGCTCACTTTCGCCAAGTCCGGGCCGGTGATACATGAGAACCCGGTTTGTCACGCCTAACACCTCAGTCACTTCATGCCATTCATCAAATGAGCACCCCATACCGGTTAGAATGACAACGTATGGTCCGGTATTCCCTTTAAGAAGCACCTCTAATTTATTGTGGTGTACTTGAACTTGATGATAGATTTCTGCCACCACCTTTTCAGACATTCATTGTTTCTGTGTTTTTCATATACGGGTTTAATCGAAGGAGGTTGCCTTTTTCTATCCATCCCTCCACCCCATCTTTTTTGACCAGATCATAGCCTGTGCAGCTGCTGTCTAAAACAGAAACGATGTCCCCTCTTTCAACAGTGATCTGACCACAAGAAACACCAGTCTTCCCTTGAAATTGTCCATCTTCTCTTTGTTGGATATACTCATTTTTCACAAGAAGCCGCGTATGGGTATCCGGCTGCTCGCACAGTGTAAAGTGCTCATATTCCTGGATCCGCTTGAGCTCATAATAAGGATAGGTAAGTGCACCGTTCATTTGCCGATCGGGTTCGAAATCATTTTCCACTTCGTATTCCGGGAATTTGTCTACATACGTATAAGAAAACGTATCCCCCGTCGCGGCTCTATGAATGATGAATGCATTCAACTGACCTGTGTGTTTAATGACATTCCCTCCGTCGATGGCAATGATTTTCTTCTCATGGTCAACAATGGGATTGTTTGAAGGAATATGGGTAGCGTAATTCACGACCGGCCAGTGCCCGACTATGACATATTTGTCAGCCTGGTGGGATCGATCGAGGAATGAAGGCATGGTGATGGCAGCGAGCCGGTCCGTTTCCTTCCAATCTTCTCGATTTTCAATCCCTGCATGGACAAACACATAGTCTTCCGTATCAATCAAAGTAGGCAGCTCCATGAGCCAATTGATTTCATCCATATAATGCCTCGTCAGGATCTCCTTGATTTCCTGGACGGTGGTAGCATGATCCATGACAAAGCCGACTTCTTCAAGCCACTCAGCAATAAGAGTATGCTTCCTTGCATGTAAATAACCCATCAACTTAGGATTCTCCTCAAGCAGGTCTTCCACCAACGTGTCACAGTTGCCCTCAATCACATACACATGGGGGTGGCTTGCTTCAAGCTCCATGACAAATTCGACAACGCCTTTGCTGTTTTCACCTTTTTCACAAAGATCCCCGTTAATGATCAGGTAGTCTTCTTCCCCTACATCCACTTTTTCGAGCAGGTTTTTGAAAAGCTCCAGTTCCCCGTGAATGTCCGAAACCACGATTACCCTTGCATCCTCAGGAAGGGGCAACTCTATTTTCTTGTCCAATGGTGTTTCCTCCTCACGTCTAAAAGTTGAATGTCTGCTTAATCATTTCTGCCACTTGCGAGGGCTCAAGGTTCTCATTGTTGATCCGCAAATAGTGCTTCTCTTTGATTTCCCCTTCTACAGAGTTCAAACGGAGTGTATCCATCGTGCTTAAGAGATGCTGTTCCGACTGCTCAATATTTCTCTTCGTCGGTTTTTCCTGGAGACGGTAAGGCGTCCGGTTTCGTTTCAGCCTTTCTTCAACTCCCGCTTCCAGCTCGACAAAATAGATGTCCGCGCCTTTCGACCTGAATGTATCGCACATTTTCCCGACCGCTTTCCAGTCACTTTCTTCATTAAATGCCCATACAAACGTGAAGATCATCCCTTTCTGGTCACCGGCTGCGAAAGTGTTGAATACTTCCTGCCGAAACAATCCTGATAATTTCCACATTTCAGGCCCGAATCCGAAGAAGGGCTCCAGTAAATCAATGGTCATATGGTTGTGAAACAGCTTCAATCCAGTGATTCTCTCAAGCTCACGTCCGACCGTCATCTTCCCGACAGCCTGAGGACCGAAGAGTAATACAAATTTCATATTTGAATCTTTCACTGTTTGATTCTGATTTTCCGTCACTTTATTCAGTAAATCTTCTATGCTCCCAGTGCATGTTTCCACTTCAGGCAAATGATAAAAAGTCGTCGTTTGTGAGAAGTCGCTTACTTCATCGTTTGGTGAGTAGATGATCACCCGTTTATTGAGTCCGAGCGCCAGTCCCAGTTCTACATGGCTCCCTTTCCCACCCGGCAGGATAAGGATGACAATATCAGATTCGGCAATCCCATCCTTTTCTTTTTGTCCGATTTCCATGAGGTCTTCAAGTGTCACTGCCTTTTCATTTCTTGTCCAATCATATGTATGCTTCCAGCCCGATTGCTTCAGCCGTTCACTTATTTCACGTACCTGTTGTTTATTGGCGAAGCTTGAAGCAAGGTAAAATTTCATGATGTTCCCCTTCCTTATCGGCCTCTCTCTATTATGTCGACTGACATTCAAATGTTCCCGATAGCCACTATCAATTATTTCAAAATATTCCAAACAACTCAATCCTTTATTTCACAAAAAAAGGAAGCACATTGAATACAAAATGAGCTTCCTGGTTTCTTTTTAATAATGTATGACAAAATCAGCACGGCCAATCGGGTCGCACGTTTTCACATAATGGTCTTCCGCCTTCCAATACCTGTTCTCGAATTTCCACAGGTTCTGTTGAGTGGATTCGGATTCACGTGCGTAACGCTTTTCCCTCGGACAGTCAAGGTAGATGATCGTATCAAAATATTCTTTCCATTCTTTGCGTTGCAGGAACACGCCTTCCACGATGACGACGCACTTTTTCGGAAGAGTGATGCGTTTAAACTGTTGAGTATCACTTTCGCTATTATAATAAGGCAGATGGAGTTCATCACGATCCTTCAATCCATCAAAGAAATTTCCTCGCAGCCACTCCGTATCCCACTGTAATTGATAATACTCATACCATTCCTCATGGCCGGTACCATACCTGCGGGCACGCTCCACAATGTGATCGTCAATATGAAAGATGCGAAACGGCAATGCTTCCTTGGTTAAGGCCGTTTTCAACTCATTTACAAGTGTAGTCTTCCCTGAACGGCTTAAGCCGTCTATTCCTAGGATGAACCTTGAATGCAGTTGATGGGAAGAGATGAAGTGGACCAGGTCAAAGTCGGTGTTCACTCTTTTCACTCCTTCGTGACGAAATGTTATCTTTACCTATATCTTACTCTTCAGGATAATAAATCACCATGCTCAAACGGGTCAATTCGCTGCCCGGATTTAAATATGTATGAGCATAATCCGCCTTGAACTTAATCGAATCGCCCGTTTCTAACATATGTTCCTTCCCTTGAACGGTTAATCTAAGTGTTCCGCTGAAGACAGTCACACACTCAATCGTCCCAGGGCTGTGTGGGGCTGCTTCTAGTCTTGCATCCGGATCCACTTCCACCTCATACATTTCAAAAGGCTTTCGATCTTCGTATGTAAAAGAAGGAAACAGCCGGTATGCTCCATCCTGCTCAGTAAGGGGGGATATGTCATTTTTCCTTACGAGTTCTGTATCGGGAAGTTCGTATTTCATCAGTGACGTAAAGGGAATCTTTAATCCGTTGGCAATTTTCCACAGCGTAGAGATCGTTGGGTTGGATTCATCTTTTTCAATTTGCCGGAGCAGGCTTTTACTTACACCTGTCACTGACGCCAGCTCATCTAAACTCATCTTTCGTTTCTTTCGGATCGTTGTCAGGTTTTCTGAAATGATGCCTTGAATATTTTCCAAATGTAAAACCTCCTATTGAACGGGATCGTTTCCATAGTGTACAATGAAATCAATATAATAAACAATTTGTTCATTATAATAATTTTATCATAAGATAATGGCGGGTGATAGGTGTGAAGCGTCTTCATTACAGTTGGATTATTTTAGTCATTTGTTTCTTCTCGATTATCGTTGCCGGAATTGTCCGCTCTTCCTCAGGTGTCTTTATCGAGCCTTTCGAGAACGAATTTGGATGGGACCGGTCTGTCATTTCCCTCGCCTTTGCTGTGGGTCTTTTTTTATACGGAATTTCAGGTCCCTTTATGGCAGCACTAATAGAAGTGCTCGGTTTAAAGAAAATCATGCTCCTGTCGATGGGGACCTTGTTTTTTGGAACACTCTTTACTTTCGTCATGAATGAGCCTTGGCAGCTCATTATTATTTGGGGAATCGTCATTGGCCTCGGGTCCTCACTTTTCCTGACAGTTCTTAGCCCCTATGTCGCCAATCGCTGGTTCGTGAAACGAAGGGGCCTTGCAGTAGGAATCTTAACTGCGAGCACCGCAACCGGACAGTTAATACTTCTACCCATACTGGCCATCATCATTGACCATTATTCCTGGAGGGGAGCCATCAGCCTCATTTCCAGCCTAAGTATCGTCATGCTCGTCATCATCATCCTTTTTATGAAAAGCTCTCCAAGTGATATCGGCATTCAACCATACGGTAGTGAAGAGAACGATAAAGAAAACGAAGAAAGTACAAAAAAGAATCCGATCATCATCGCATTCAATGGATTGACGACAGCTATTAAGGTGAAAGAATTTTGGCTGCTGGCGGGAAGTTTTTTCATTTGCGGCCTTTCCACCAGTGGACTTATCGGAACTCATTTTGTCTCTTATTGTTTAAGTTACGGAATTCCTTTAGTGACGGCTGCTTCATTGCTTTCCTTTATGGGGATTTTCGACCTTGTCGGTACTACTTTATCCGGTTGGCTGTCTGATCGCTTTGACAGCCGGTGGCTCCTGTTTTGGTATTATGCCTTAAGGGGAGGCTCCCTTATTCTATTGCCCCTTGCCTTATCTGAAGGTTCGGTGACTTTGCTGATGATTTTCTCCATTTTCTATGGACTCGATTGGATTGCCACCGTTCCACCTACGATTAACATCTCGAGGCAGATCTTTGGCGTTTCCAAAAGCGGTATCATCTATGGCTGGATCTTCGCCGCCCATCAAGCAGGCGCTGCCGTTGCCGCCTTTGGTGCCGGAGTCATATTCAACAGACTCAGCTCATACACCTGGGCCTTCCTCATGGCCGGCATATTCTGTGCACTCGCAAGCCTCTTTGTCATCATCATCAAGAAACGTCCAATACAAGAGGGACGGACCTCAAATTCCAGCTAAGAATCCCGCCATATGGGGATTCCTGCCTAAAAACAGAGGTCCGTCCCTCTTCTTTAATCTTTCTTAGGACGGTTGTAGCCTTTTTCCTGGTATGGCTGGAGTTTGGTGAGCCATTTTTCTTTGAGGTCTTCGAGCAGTTTCTTTTTGTTATTGGTTTGGAGGTCTTTTTCTTTGATGCGTTCGAGGATGTCGAATTCGAATGCGTCTTCCCCGTATTGTTTCCAGTCCTGCTGAAGCTCTTTATTCTGATGACTCCCGAGGTTCAGCTCGAATCTCAGGCCGTTCAAGGATTTAAGGTTTGGGGAACTCCCGACAAACCGTTTTCCATTTTCTTTATTGACCAGCTGATATACACCGCTCTCCGGCTTTTCTTCTTTTGCTTTCAGCTTCATTTCCTTTTTACTGTCCACTTTCATTCCCTCTCCCTCTTTTGGATGCACCACTTCATATTGGCTGCCGTCATCATGACGGGACAGGAGTCCTCTGTCTACAAGCTCCCGCCTCAACAGTGCATAATCTTCGTAAACCTCACTTAATATCTGATTGACTTCGTTCTCAGAGTATTTCTTCCCGTAATGGAACAGGCCCATGATCTCGGATAAAACTTTCTCCTTCTCGTACTCCTTGATCTGATAGGTTTTCAGGCGGCCGTCTTCTTCTGAGAATAAACGTGAGATCTCATCTGACGGTTCAATCGGCTTTTCGATCTCGTCGGCGCCAATATCCTGCGGCACGCCCATCTGTTTATTCAACAGCGACATCAATGCGCCCATCACTTTCGCCTGTCGCTCCTTTTTCCGAAGCACAAAACGATGATTCCGGACTGTCGACAGACTCCCGATGTTCAACTCTTTCTGGATTTCCCCATCATCTTTCCCTTGATAGATCAGCTTCAGCATCTTGGACTGCTGTTCCGTCAGGCCTGTATGGTCCTTTCCTCCTGAAAGGAGCACATCAAATACATCCCCGTGCGCTTCCTTAATATGAAGCTCCATATAGTACCACGCTTCATACAATTGTCCCTCCACCTGATAAATCCTGCCTTTGGCCGCTTTCTCTACACAAAATATACAAGCGAAACCTCTTTCGTCTTCCGTATACCCCTTCTCCAATACTTCAATGGAAAGGTCCTGATTAAAATAATTGTTCATAATTGCCCTCCGTCATGATTGATTGTTTCCATCATACTATTTAAACAAAATAAAAACAAACACTTTTTAATTATGTTTGTTTTTTTACAAACTAATTAACATAAAGTTTATAAAACAACCCACACTCACATCACAATCCTATCATTCGCATTCTTCCCCACCTCCCTTTAAAATGGATGATAAGTAAAAAACAGCTATTAAGAAATGAGGGTTGAAGGATGAAATTGACCGGAAACACGATTTTAATTACCGGGGGAGCCTCCGGTATCGGCTACGCTTTCGCAGAACGTTTCATACAGAAGGGAAACCGGGTCATCATTTGTGGTAGAAATGAACAAAAACTTGAGGCAGCCAGGGAAAAACATCCGGGCATCGTTACAAAAGTATGCGATATAACCGAGGAAACAGAACGGATTGAGTTGTTTGACTGGGTCACTACTCATCATCCTGAAGTGAATGTACTTGTGAACAATGCAGGGATCCAACAGCGGTACCATGTTCTCAACACCGACGTTAAAGAGGATTGGCGCTACTACAACAAGGAAATCACCGCCAACATCGAGGCACCGATGCATTTCGCTTTCTTGTTTGCTCCCTTTTTCAAAAACAAACCTTATGCCGCAATCGTTAATGTAACGTCTGGTCTTGCCTACACACCGATGGCGATTGCCCCGATCTATTCAGCGACCAAAGCAGCACTTCACTCTTTCTCAACAAGCATCAGGCTGCAACTGTCGGATACAGGAATAGAAGTGATCGAAGTAGCCCCGCCGGCTGTGAATACAGATCTTGGTGGAGTCGGCCTTCATACATTCGGTGCACCGGTTGATGAATTTGCTGACAGCATCTTTCAAGATCTGGAGGCAGGTAAAACAGAAATCGGATATGGCAGGTCTGCACATGCGATGAAAATGTCGAGGGATGAAATCGACCAGGCTGTCGAAGAAATATATGAGAACACCAAGAAGAGCATTGAGTAAGCGAATACCTATCAAAAGGTCCGTCCCTGGGGGCGGACCTTTTGATGAATCTGACAATCGCAATCATTCTTTCATTCATGCAAAAAACTTAGTTTATCCATTAGACAAACTAATTTACTTTTGATATAATTCAGTTAATCATTAAACAATTTAAAAAGGAAAAGGGGGAAGAGGCAGATCATGACTCTTTTTGGAAACGCTTTATTTTTTTACGTTGAAATGAAAGCGTTATCCATCCGGTTCATGAGACACATCTGTCTTCAATCATTATGACGAAACAAAAAGGTTCGCTGTACATTTTGTCCATTACATTGGTTGCCACTCTTGGAGGCTTGCTCTTTGGTTATGATACGGCTGTCATTTCCGGTGCAGAAAAATCAGTTGAAGCCTATCTTATCCAAGGCTTGGGCTTGAGTTCTTTTTTACACGGCGCGACGATTTCCTCTGCGCTTATCGGATGTATCATCGGCGGGATTCTTTCCGGTTACTTCTCTTCTGCTTTCGGACGCAAAAGATCCCTTATCATCGCTTCGATTTTGTTTCTTCTATCGGCCCTCGGATCTGCTTATCCTGAAATCTTCTTTTTCACGAAGGGTGAACCGACGATGGGCTTGCTGTTTGCTTTTAACTTCTACCGGATTATAGGGGGAATCGGGGTAGGATTGGCTTCTGCCATCGTTCCTATGTATATCGGAGAAATCGCACCTGCCGCCATTCGGGGGCGGCTCGTTTCGTATAACCAATTCGCCATCATTTTCGGTATGCTCGTCGTCTACTTCGTTAACTGGGGCATCGCAAACGGGCAATCACTCGCTTGGATCAATGATGTCGGCTGGAGATACATGTTTGCCTCTGAAGCCATCCCTGCCCTTTTATTCTGTGTATTCCTATTTTTCGTCCCGGAGACACCACGATATCTATCTTTGAAAAATAAAGATGATCACGCACTTCAGATCTTAACGAAAATCAACGGAGCTGCAGTCGCTAAATCAATCCTGAGTGATATTAAACAATCGGTGAATGTTTCAACTGAAAAGCTGTCAACATTTGCATACGGTAAGACCGTGATCATCATTGGGATCCTGCTCTCCCTCTTCCAACAATTCGTCGGGATCAATGTCGCCCTTTATTACGCGCCACGGATTTTTGAAAGCATGGGGGCTGCCAAGGATGCTTCGATGCTGCAAACGATAGTCATGGGTTTGATCAACGTCATCTTCACCGTGATCGCCATCATGACCGTCGACAAATGGGGGCGGAAACCATTATTGATCATTGGATCGATCGGGATGGCCATCGGGATGTTCGGTGTATCCGGACTTGCCTTTGCTAACATTATCGGTATCAGTACCCTGCTGTTCATCATTGTATATACCGCTTCTTTCATGATGTCCTGGGGACCGATTTGCTGGGTGTTGATTTCTGAAATCTTCCCGAACCGGATTCGCGGGCAGGCAGTGGCTATCGCCGTCGCTGTTCAATGGGCTGCGAACTACCTTGTTTCCTCCACTTATCCTATGATGATGGAGTACAGCGGTGGATTGACATACGGCATCTACGGAGTAATGAGTATCCTTTCAGCAATATTCGTCTGGAAGATGGTGCCTGAAACGAAAGGGAAATCGCTCGAACAAATGGAAGATCTGTGGAAAGCGCCAGTCCCGAAGAAATCAAAAGCGGTATAACCGTACATCGGGGCATCTGTTCAGATACAGATGCTCCTTTTTCTTGAATCCATACGAAGAGGTGAATCACTATGAAAATTGAAACATACGATTTGGAAAACGGTTGGACAGAATATACATTAAGTCATGAAGACATGTCTGTCAGTCTATTAAACTACGGGGGAATCATCACGAAATGGATGGTGCCTGATCGTGAAGGCAAGGTGGAAAATATCGTCCTCGGTTACAAGGATATACAGGATTATCGTAACGATCCCGCATTTCTCGGAGCAGTGATCGGACCTGTTGCCGGGAGAATACAAGGAGCTTCTTTCGAAATTGAAGGAACGCCCTATCACCTTGAAGCAAATGACGGTGTGAATCATCTCCACGGGGGATCGAACGGATTCCATAAGGTTCTTTGGCAATCAGAACCCTTTCACGGAGAAGATAGGGCAGGGATCCGACTGACTCATTGCCGCTCCGATTTGGAAGGTGGTTATCCAGGTACACTTAACGTTTCAGTTACCTACACCCTTACTGATGCCAATGAATTCATCATCGACTACGAAGCCCAAACTTCTCACACCACCCCTCTGACGATGACGAATCATACGTACTTCAACCTACACGGAGATAGGAAGGATACCATCCACCAGCACACCGTTTCAATCGACAGCCATCAAATCCTCCAGTTGGACGCCGACCTCATCCCGACCGGCACCATCATAGACACCAACGGCTCACCTTTTGATTACCGTGAGGGACGGACCTTGCGCGAAGGGATGACAGCCGGGCTCGAACAAACGGTCATTGCCGGCAATGGATTTGATCACTATTTCTTATTGGATCATGAATGTGATCAGAGCATTGTTGTAAAAGATGACACATCTGGCCGGGTGATGACCGTTAAAACCGACCAGCCTGGCTTCATTCTTTATACAGGAAATAATCTGCCGGATGATCTTCCACTTTCTGAAGGACCTTCTTCTCCCTATGGAGGGGTATGCTTCGAGGCCCAGGGCTCTCCCGCTTCCCTCCACCATGACGGTTTGCCCGGGATCATTCTACGTCCAGAAGATACTTATAAACAGCGTACCGTGTTTCGATTTTCGACAGACTGATCCAACAAAAAAAGCCAGGGATGCGGATGTATAATGCATTCCTGGCTGTTCTATTACTTTTTAAGACTCAATAGGCACCCCTGATATGAGGATGCACCCTTTGCTTATAAAAGTCGTGAAGTTTCTGCATTTCTTCCTGACTGAAGTCTTTTACATGCAGGGCGGCGAGGTTATCCTCTACCTGCTTTACATTGCGGAAGCCTGGGATTACAGTGGTCACCTCTTCTTGTTGAAGGATCCATTTGATGGCAGCCCTTGTCCGGTTTCCTCTTTCATGACCAATCCAATCCAGTTCATCGCTCAGTTCAACGCCGGTTTGAAACGCCAGGCCGCCGAATGTTTCCCCGACATTGAATGCGTCCCCGTTGCGGTTAAAGTGACGGTGATCATCCTGCTCAAACGTTGAATTCTTCGTAAACTTACCAGTTAAAAGCCCACTGGCCAATGGGACGCGGGCAAGGATCCCGACATTCCTGTCAGCTGCCATCGGGAACAGCTTCTCAAGCGGCTTCTGCCTTAACAGGTTGAAAATCACCTGCAATGAACTGACCTGTGTCTGTTCGAGGCAGAAAATACCTTCCTCTATCGTTTCTACGCTGACACCATAATGGCGTATTTTCCCTTCATCCTTTAATTTCTCCAGTACCTCGAATACCCTGCCATCTTTCAGTATTTCCATCGGCGGACAATGAATCTGGTAAAGGTCGATCGATTCCCGATTCAAGCGTCTCAAGCTGTTTTCACAAAAAGCTCTTACCCGGTCCATTGAATACGTCTCCGGATCATGGATGTCTCCGCTCCGGCAAAATTTAGTCGCCACATGCACCGACGATTCCTTTCCCTTTGTCGCCTTCGCCAATAATTCTTCACTATGTCCGTCCCCGTAAACGTCGGCAGTATCAAAGAAGTTCACCCCTTCGTCCATGGCCCGGTCCAATGCGTCTAACGCTTCACGGTCATTGACCTTTCCCCATGACCCTCCGATTGCCCATGTGCCAAAACTCAATTCACTTACCTTCAGATCTGTATTCCCTAACCGATTATATTTCATCGTGTTTTCCCAACCTTCCTCATGATTTGTCCTGTCAAACAGGGAAGGCCGTCCCGATCATGCTCCAGTGAATCAGCGTGATGTTGAGACAGCCTGCCTTGACCTTGTGGATTTACTTTCGGAATTTGACCAACTTATCGTTCATTGACTTGGTAGCTTGATAAACGTCTTGATACACCTCAAACAACGCTTTATACACTTTAACCTTCTCAGGATCAGGCAGGAATTCTTTTTCTACGGAAATGAATTCGGCTGCACATTCTTTTAATGAAGGGAACCAGCCGCAACCGTAAGCGCCAAGCATGGCTGCCCCTACTCCCGGACCTTGTTCACTTGCAAGCTTGACAATCTTCGCATTGAAAATGTCTGCCTGCATTTGAAGCCACTCTTCGTTCTTCGTTCCTCCGCCTATCGATACGATGGTGTTGATTTCCTTGCCGTTCCCGCGAAAGATGGCGAGTGATTCATTCAATGAGAATGTGATTCCTTCCATGACAGCACGGATGAAATCTTTTCTTTCATGTGAGCGATCCATCCCGATGAAGCTTGCCCGTATAGCAGCATCAGCATGAGGCGTCCTTTCGCCTGACACATAAGGAGTGAAAAGGAGTCCATTGCTTCCTGCAGGAACACGCCCGACGTCACTCATCCATTCCTCAAACGATTCATCCTTACCGGACACTTCTTTGAACCAGCTCAAGCTGTCTCCGGCAGCAAGTGTGACCCCCATCGTATAATAGCCATCCGGCGTACCGTGGTTGAAATAATGCACTCTCCCTTGAAAGTCTTTATCGTCGCTTGATTCATAAGATAATACGACACCAGACGTCCCGATACTGCATAATGTCTTGCCATCTTCAAGGATGCCGGAACCAATCGCCCCGCATGCATTGTCTGCCCCTCCGGCAATGACGGCCGTGGATGCTGAAAGGCCAGTTGAAATCGCCATTTCAGAGGTGACGTTTCCTACCTTCTCATAAGAAGCGACCAGTGGAGGGCAAAGTTTCTCATCGATTCCGAGGATGTCACAGATCTCCTTGCTCCACTCTTTTTTACTGATATCCATAAGCAGCGTCCCGGCAGCATCAGAGTAGTCCATATGCAATTCACCTGTCAGTTTATAGCGCACATAATCTTTCGGAAGGACAAACGTCTTTGCCTTCTCATAGATTTTCGGTTCATGTTTTTTTACCCATAATAACTTCGGCAGGGTGAACCCTTCCAATGCCGGATTTTTAGTGATTGCAAGCAGGCGCTCTTCTCCCAGTGCCTCATAAATATCCCTGCACTCTTCTGTCGTTCTCGTATCATTCCACAGGATCGCCGGACGCAGCACTTCATTGTTTTCATCCAGCAGGACAAGGCCGTGCATCTGTCCAGAGAAACTGATGCCCTCGATGTCCTCCGGGTTCCCCTTGAAATTTCGTAAAAGGTCCGAAAGCCCGGCTGCCGTTTGCTCTACCCAAGATTGAGGATCCTGTTCGCTGTATCCTGCTTTCTCCTGAATCACAGGATAACTCTTCGATACTTCATCGATGATCTTTCCTTTTTGATTCATGAGCAAGAGTTTCACTGCACTTGTTCCGAGATCAATCCCAATGACGCATTTCATGTCCGCACCCCCAGCTTCTTCATTCTCCTGCATAAGCCTTCAACAAATACTGGTTGATCGTTGCCTTGATGTTTTCCAGACGCCCTGATTGATGCTTGATCTCAGTTAATCCGAGCGCATGCTCCTCGAGCTTATGGAAATCGGCTCTGCCTTCGACGATATCAAGACCGATGCCATCTGTATAACTCTTATAACGATTCTCCACTACACCGTCCAATACATGATCTTCAATCAGCTTATGAGCAACCTTTAAACCGACTGCGAAACTGTCCATCCCGGCGATATGTGCATGGAATAGATCTTCCGGCTCGAATGAACCCCTTCTGACTTTCGCATCGAAGTTCAATCCGCCCCGACCAAGACCACCGTTTTTCAGAATTTCATACATTGCGAGTGTCGTAGAATACAAGTCAGTCGGAAACTCATCTGTATCCCATCCCAATAGTGGATCTCCCTGATTCGCATCCACCGATCCCAGCATATTGTTTACCCGGGCATAGCGTAACTCATGCTCGAATGTATGTCCTGCCAATGTCGCATGGTTCGCTTCAATATTGAACTTGAAGTGATCCTGCAGACCGTAATGTTGCAAGAATGCATAGCCTGTCGCCACATCGAAATCATATTGATGGGTCGTAGGCTCTTTCGGTTTCGGCTCAATCAGGAATTGGGCATCGAAGCCGATTTCTTTCGCATAATCAACCGCCATATGAAGGAAACGTCCCAGGTTATCCATCTCAAGCTGCATATTCGTATTAAGGAGTGTTTCGTATCCTTCACGGCCTCCCCAGAACACATAGTTTTCTGCACCCAACTCTTTCCCGACCTCTAGGCCCTTCTTGATCTTCGCTGCCGAGTAAGCAAACGTGTCTGCGCTATTCGACGTCGCCGCACCATGAATGAATCGTGGATGTGTGAAATTATTGGCCGTATTCCACAGCAGCTTCGTTTTGCTATCTTTCATATATTCCTTAATCATACTGACGATGGTATCAAGATTTTGATTCGTCTCTCTCAGATTGCTTCCTTCTGGTGCGATATCTATATCATGAAAACAGAAGAACGGGACATCCAGCTTCTCAAAGAATTCAAAAGCTGCTTCCACCCTCGCTTTCGCTAAATCCATTCCAGTGAACTTATCCCAAGGGCGTATCATCGTGCCGCTACCGAACGGATCAGAACCGTCCATCGTGAAGGTGTGCCAATAGGCTACTCCAAAGCGCAGGATCTCCTCCATCGTTTTATCGCCGATTTCTTCCTTTGGATTATAAAATTTAAACGCAAACGGATTGGTAGAATTCGAACCTTCAAATTTGATTTTGTCGATGTGTTGAAAATATGCCATTGATCGTTCCTCCTAAAATGTAATGTAGCACACTGCTTAGTCATGCGAGACACCGCAGTCGGTGCGGTCAAACCCGCTGCTCGAACAGTGCTGTTTATATATGGAATGTAAATGCTTACAAGAACATTATAGCAACACATGGTTAGTTTGTCTATTGAATAAACAAAGTTTCTAAACTACTGTAATATCCATTCAAATGCTTTATAATAATCACAAATACCTGCTAACCATATGGGAGGTTCTAAGATTGAATAACGTCTTGCACAACATGATCGAGTGGATCACCCGCTTCGCATATCTCAATTTATTATGGATCGGCTTTACATTGGCAGGTGGCGTGCTATTCGGTTTTTTCCCAGCCACGGTGGCCATGTTTGCCGTCATAAGGGGATGGATAAGAAACGGTCCCGTGTCCCCCCTTTTCCCTTCCTTTTTCGGATATTATAAAAAAGAGTTCTGGAAAAGCAATCGGATGGGCTTCTCCATTTTTTTCGCCCTTTTTCTGCTCGTCCTTGATATCCGCTATTTCCAATTGAAGATGGATGAGCTCATATCAGGTGCCCATATTCTACTATTCTCGTTCACACTGTTTTTTCTATTCATCCTGTTTTATCTCTTTCCTGTTTATGTTCATTACCAGCTGGGGGTGGCAGGCGTCATGAAACAAGCACTCCTCATCATGATCATTCATCCATTACATACGCTCGCAATCCTGATTGGTCTAGGCTCATTTTTTTACATCATGTTTCTATTCCCGGCTTTGGCGGTATTCTTTGGCGGAAGCACATCTGCCTTTGTGACCATGTGGATTTCCCTGAACGCATTTGACCGGCTTCAACGAAAGCAGGCACGATGAATATGAGGTAGCATGACGAAGAGATCGTCTCCTAATAAATAGAGGACGATCTCTTTTGGTTGGATATTCATTGGGTCTGCAGGTGCTCACTTTCCGCTTTACTCACCTAAGCATGCTTTCACTCATGCATGTATACCTTTTTCTATTAAACTCTTAAACTAAACATGAATATAACCCCTACCCTTTCACTGCACTTGAAGAAATCCCTTCCACCACTTTATTGCTAAAGAAGAAGAATGCAAGCAGGATGGGCAGTACACTGATGATAAGGGTTGCGCCGATTGCGCCCCAATCGGTCATATATTGTCCGATGAAATTCTGGATCCCGACTGTCAGGGTCTTATATTCATCTGAGCTGACGAACGTATTGACGAAGACAAATTCGTTCCAATTATAAATCATGTTAATGATGACCGTTGTGGACATAACCGGCATCGTCATCGGCAGGATGATCTTAAAGAACATCCTGTGCACAGAGCATCCATCCATGATCGCAGCCTCCTCTATTTCACGGGGAAGCGTATAATAAAAGCCAAGCAGGATCATCATCGTAATCGGCAGGTTATAGGCAGTATATGTAATGACGATCGACCATGGATTATCAATTAAATTGACATTCAGGAACATACTGAACAACGGAATGATCGATGAGTGGATCGGGATCATCAGCCCGACCATGAAT